>NZ_JBIALK010000002.1:0-762749 GCF_042873275.1 Kitasatospora sp. NPDC004745
CGCCCGGTTACATTCCGAACCCGGAAGCTAAGCCTCACAGCGCCGATGGTACTGCAGGGGGGACCCTGTGGGAGAGTAGGACGCCGCCGAACAATCATTCACGAAGAACCCCCGCCGGATATCCCGGCGGGGGTTCTTCGCGTTTCCGGGACGTCTTCCAGGCACCTGCGCCCGCTCCCCGGCGAGGGGCGGGGCGCCGTCAATATGCCGCTAAAACCGTGTGATCAGTGCACGGATCAGCGGAAATCCGCCGCTCACGCCGTAGTCTCGCAGGGAGGGGAACAGGTGTCCGGGGGTGGCTGCCGGGCAAGTCCGGATCAAGAATGGTGCTCATGGGACGAGGCAGGCTGCGCATCTACCTCGGGGCTGCCCCCGGGGTCGGCAAGACGTACGCCATGCTCGCCGAGGCGCACCGGCGCCGGCAGCGTGGCACGGACGTCGTGGTCGCCTTCGTGGAGGACCACGGCAGGCTGCGGACCGCGGAGCTCGTGGACGGGCTGGAGGTCGTGCCGCGGCGGCAGGTGGCGCACCGCGGGGCCGTGTTCACGGAGATGGACGTGGACGCCGTGCTGGCCCGCCGTCCGCAGGTGGCGCTGGTGGACGAGCTGCCGCACACCAACGTCCCCGGCTGCCGCCACGCGAAGCGCTGGCAGGACGTGGAGGAGCTGCTGGCGGCCGGCATCGACGTGATCTCCACCGTCAACATCCAGCACCTGGAGTCGCTGGGCGACGCCGTCGAGGGCATCACCGGGGTGCGCCAGCGGGAGACCGTGCCGGACGAGGTGGTCCGCCGGGCCGACCAGATCGAGCTGGTCGACATGTCCCCGCAGGCGCTGCGGCGCCGGCTGGCGCACGGCAACGTGTACGCGCCGGAGAAGATCGACGCCGCCCTGGCGAACTACTTCCGTCCCGGGAACCTGACCGCGCTGCGCGAACTGGCGCTGCTGTGGACGGCCGACCGGGTGGACGAGTACCTGCAGAAGTACCGGGCCGAGCAGGGCATCGAGGGGACCTGGCAGGCGCGGGAGCGGATCGTGGTCGGCCTGACCGGCGGTCCGGAGGGTGCGACGCTGATCCGCCGCGCTGCCCGGATCGCGGCGAGGGTCTCCGGGGGCGAGCTGCTCGCGGTCCACATCTCACGTTCGGACGGGCTCTCCGGGTCCGGGTCTCCGCAGGCGCTGATCGAGCAGCGGGCGCTGGTGGAGAGCCTCGGCGGGACGTTCCACGCGGTGCTGGGCGACGATCCGGCCGGCGGGCTGCTGGACTTCGCCCGGGGGGTGAACGCGACCCAGATCGTGCTGGGCACCAGCCGCCGGCCGGCCTGGCAGTACCTCTACGGGCCGGGCGTGGGCACCACGGTGACCCGGGAGGCCGGCGACATCGACGTCCACATGGTCACCCACGAGCACGCCGGGCACGGGCGCGGCCGGGTGCCGGTGCGCCGGATCACCGACCTGGGGCGGTCCCGGACGATCGCGGGCTGGCTGATCGGGCTCGCCGGCCCGCCGGTGCTGGCCCTGGTGCTGAACGCCGTCGGCGGGCTGGGCCTCTCCACCGACATGCTGCTGTTCCTGGCCCTGACGGTGTGCGCGGCGCTGGTCGGCGGGCTGCTGCCGGCGATCGCCTCGGCACTGGTCGGCTCGTCGGTGCTGAACTACTACTTCACGCCGCCGCTGCACACCTTCACGATCAACGAGCCGCAGAACATCATGGCGGTGGCGATATTCACGGTGGTCGGCATCTCGGTCGCCTCGGTGGTGGACCTGGCGGCCCGGCGCACCCACCAGGCGGCCCGCAGCCAGACGGAGGCACAGACGCTCAGCGCCCTGGCCGGGACGGTGCTGCGCGGTGCGCCGAACGGGGACGGCGTGCTGACCGCCCTGATGGAGCAGGTGCGGGAGACCTTCGGGCAGGAGAGCGCGGCGCTGCTGGAGCGCCCGGAGCCGCTCGCCCCCTGGGCGACGGTGGCGGCCGCGGGCCCGCGGCCGCCGGAGCGGCCGGAGGAGGCCGACGTGGACGTCCCCGTCGGGGACAGCCTGGCACTGGTGCTGCGCGGCCGGGTGCTGCCGGGGGCGGACCGGCGCCTGCTGGGCGCCTTCGCGGCGCAGGCCGCCGTGGTGCTGGAGCGTCGCCGGCTGGCGAGGGAGGCCGTCGCCGCGCGCCGGGAGGCGGAGGGCAACCGGATCCGCACCGCCCTGCTGGCCGCCGTCTCGCACGATCTGCGCACCCCGCTGGCCGGCATCAAGGCCTCCGTCAGCTCGCTGCGTTCGGCCGACGTGGAGTGGGACCCGGAGGACGAGGCGGAGCTGTTGGCCGGCATCGAGGCCGGGGCCGACCGGCTCGACCACCTGATCAACAACCTGCTGGACATGAGCCGACTGCAGACCGGTACCGTCACCCCGCTGATCCAGGAGACCGACCTGGACGAGGTGGTGCCGTTCGCGCTCGGCGGGGTGCCGCCGGAGGCCGTGCGCCTGGACGTGCCCGAGACGCTGCCGATGATCCGGGCCGACGGCGGCCTGCTGGAGCGCTCGCTGGCGAACCTGGTCGAGAACGCCGTCAAGTACAGCCCGGACGGTGTGAAGGTCCTGGTCAAGGCCGACGCCCTGCAGCAGCCGGGCGGGCCGGGCCGGGTCGAGCTGCGGATCGTCGACCGCGGCCCTGGCGTGCCCGAGGACGCCAAGGAGCGGATCTTCGCGCCGTTCCAGCGCTACGGGGACGCGCCGCGCGGCGCCGGGGTGGGCCTCGGGCTGGCGGTGGCGCGCGGCTTCGTCGAGGCGATGGACGGCACCGTCACCGCCGAGGACACCCCGGGCGGCGGCCTGACCATGGTCGTCAGCCTGCCCGCCGCCGAGCGCCCGCCGGATCCGGCGGAGGCGGTCGGCGACGGCCGGGATCCGCTCTCGCGGCTGATCACGTGACCGCCGGCGCCGCACCCCGCGGCCCCTGCGTTCCGGTGCCCCCCGGAACCTCCGTAGCGCAGTACCCCAGTACCCCAGTCCCAAGTCCGACAGCCCCGAAAGGCGGAGCCCGCACATGACCCGGGTCCTCGTCGTGGACGACGAACCGCAGATCGTCCGCGCGCTGGTGATCAACCTCAAGGCCCGCAAGTACGAGGTCGACGCGGCCCATGACGGCGCGAGCGCCCTGGAGCTGGCCGCGGCGCGCCATCCGGACGTCGTCGTGCTCGACCTCGGCCTGCCCGACATGGACGGCGTCGAGGTGATCCGCGGTCTGCGCGGCTGGACCAGGGTGCCGATCATCGTGCTGTCGGCCCGGCACGCCTCGGACGAGAAGGTCGAGGCCCTGGACGCCGGCGCCGACGACTACGTCACCAAGCCGTTCGGCATGGACGAGCTGCTGGCCCGGATGCGCGCCGCGGTGCGCCGGGCCGAGCCGGTCGCCGGCGAGGACGACTCCCTGGTGGTCACCGAGAGCTTCACCGTCGACCTCGCGGCGAAGAAGGTCAACCGGGACGGCACCGACGTCCGCCTCACTCCGACCGAGTGGCACCTGCTGGAGGTGCTGGTCCGCAACGCCGGCCGGCTGGTCAGCCAGACCCAGCTGCTGCAGGAGGTGTGGGGCCCGGCCTACCGCACGGAGACCAACTACCTGCGGGTCTACCTCGCGCAGCTGCGCCGGAAGCTGGAGCGCGACCCCTCCCACCCGCGCCACTTCATCACCGAACCGGGCATGGGGTACCGGTTCGAGGGCTGACCACGGGCTCCCCCGGCGGCCGCACGGCCTGCCGCCGGGGGCACGGAAACCGGTACCCTTCCGACATGAGTGGTGACAACAGCAGCGACCAGCCGCAGGGGCGTTTCCGCCGCATGCTCAGCCGGCTGACCTCCTCGGCCGAGGAGCTGCAGGCCGAGGAGCTGCGCCAGGAGAGCGCGGCGGAATCGGGCTGCACGCCGATCGCCGGGTGCTCGGACCGCGAGCTGGTCACCGTGGCGGGCACGCTGCGCACGGTGACCCTGCGCCCGCGGGCGGGGGTGCCGGCCCTGGAGGCCGAACTCTTCGACGGCACCGAGGCGCTGGACGTGGTCTGGCTCGGCCGCCGCTCGATCGCGGGCATAGAGCCGGGCCGCCGGCTGGTCGCCAGTGGCCGGATCAGTCACGCACGCGGGCGCCGCGTGCTGTTCAACCCCCGCTACGAGCTGCGTCCGGTCGGACACGGGAGCGAATGAGCGTGAGCAACCAGCCCGGCGGCGAGTCCGCCGCCCAGCTCGACCTGGCCGCCGCCCACCACGCGTCGACCGCGCCGCACGGCGTGGACGAGGCGGGTGCGGCCGTCCGCGAGGCCGTCGTGCTCAGCGAGGCCGAGGAGGCGGCCCGCAAGGCCGCCGCCTCCAAGGAGGCCGCCGACACCGTCCTGCAGGCCTTCGGCGGCGTGCGCGGCATGATCGACATGACGCTGCCCGGCCTGGTCTTCATCGTCACGTACAACATCACCCACCAGGTCAGCTCCGCCGCCTGGGCGGCGCTGGCCCTGTGCGCGGTGTTCGTGGTGACCAGGCTGGCCCGGCGGGAGACCGTCCAGCACGCCTTCAGCGGGGTGTTCGGCGTCGCCCTGGGCGCCTGGATCGCGATGAAGAGCGGCCGCGCCGAGGACTTCTACCTGCCCGGCCTGCTGTGGAACGTCGCCTACTGCATCGCCCTGGCGGTCTCCGCCCTGGTGCGCTGGCCGATGATCGGCGTGATGCTCGGCCCGGTCACCGGCGAGATGTTCACCTGGCGCAAGGAGAACCCGGGCCGCTTCGCCGCCTACACCAAGGCGACCTGGGCCTGGGTGGTGATCATGGGACTCAAGCCGGTGGTCCTGTTCCCGCTGTACTTCACCCACAACGTCAACCTGCTCGGCTGGCTGAAGGTCGCCCTCGGCATCCCGCCGATGCTGCTGGCGATGTACGTCACCTGGCAGATCCTGCTGAAGGCGCCGCCGCCGATCAAGGCGCAGCTGGACGACGAGGAGGAGCCGGCCGGCTAGCCGGCGACGGACGGACCGAGGGCGAGGGCCCGCACCCACCGGGGTGCGGGCCCTCGCCCTCGTCGTGGTGGCCCTACTGGGCGCCGGAGGTCGCCGAGAGCAGGTCCTCGAGCTCCTCCTCGCGCTCCTGCGCGGCCACGAAGAGCAGCTCGTCGCCGCCCTCCAGGGTGTCGTCCTTGCCCGGCACCAGCACCCGGCCCTCGCGGATGATCGTCACCAGGGCGGTGTCCTGCGGCCAGGCCACGTCGCCCACCCGGGTGCCGACCAGCTCGGTGTCGGCCGCCAGGGTCAGCTCGACCAGGTTGGCGTTGCCCTGGCTGAAGCGCATCAGGCGGACCAGGTCGCCGACGCTGACCGCCTCCTCGACCAGGGCGGACATCAGGCGCGGGGTGGACACGGCGACGTCCACGCCCCAGGACTCGTTGAAGAGCCACTCGTTCTTCGGGTTGTTCACCCGGGCGACGACCCGCGGCACCGCGTACTCGGTCTTGGCGAGCAGCGAGACGACCAGGTTCACCTTGTCGTCGCCGGTCGCGGCGATCACCACGTGGCAGCGCTGCAGGGCGGCCTCGTCCAGCGAGGTGATCTCGCAGGCGTCGGCCAGCAGCCACTCGGCCATCGGCACCCGCTCCACCGAGATGGAGTTGGGGTTCTTGTCTATCAGCAGGACCTCGTGGCCGTTCTCCAGCAGCTCGCCCGCGATCGAGCGGCCCACGGCACCGGCCCCGGCAATGGCGACCCGCATCAGTGACCCTCCTCCTTCGGCCCCTGCGCGAACGCGGCCTCGACCGCCGTCAGGTCGCCCCGGCGCAGCATCACGTGCACCAGGTCGCCTTCCTGCACCACCATCTGGGGCGTGGGCAGCACGCCCTCGCCGAGCCGGGTGACGAACGCCACCCGGGCGCCGGAGGCCTCCTCCATGAGGCCGATGCGCCGGCCCACCCACGCCGGGTCGTACGCGACCTCGGCCAGCTGGACGCCACCGCTCGGGTCCTGCCACAGCGGCTCGGAGCCGCTCGGCAGCAGCCGGCGCAGCATCTGGTCGGCGGTCCAGCGGACCGTCGCCACGGTCGGGATGCCCAGCCGCTGGTAGACCTCGGCACGGCGGGGGTCGTAGATCCGGGCCGCGACGTTCTCGACGCCGAAGTTCTCCCGGGCCACCCGGGCCGCGATGATGTTGGAGTTGTCGCCGCTGGAGACCGCGGCGAACGCGCCGGCCTCCTCGATGCCCGCCTCGCGCAGGGTGTCCTGGTCGAAGCCGACGCCGGTCACCCGGCGCCCGTTGAAGCCGGCGCCCAGCCGACGGAACGCGGTCGGGTCCTGGTCGACGACGGCCACCGAGTGGCCCTGTTTCTCCAGAGCTCTCGCGAGGGCCGAGCCCACGCGGCCGCAGCCCATGATGACGATGTGCACCGGCGCTACCTCACCCGTCCCGTAGGGTTCTTGACCTGCGCAAACACCGTTCATCTCCCTTTCCCGCCCGGCATCCCGGGACGAGCGTTCTCGTGGGGCGCCGACCCCGCAACGCATGTGTTGCCCGTCGGCTCGTATCCGACACGCTAGCCGGTCCGTAGTACGCAGTCGCGACGAAGGGGGGGACAAACGGCGGAGCATTGCTCGGGAGCCCCTACGATTCCTTAACGTGCCTATGCCGACTGACCTACCGAAACGCATCCTGATCGGGCGCGCCCTGCGCAGCGACAAGCTGGGCGAAACGCTTCTCCCCAAGCGGATCGCGCTGCCCGTCTTCGCCTCGGACGCGCTCTCCTCGGTCGCGTACGCCCCCGAGGAAATCCTGCTCACGCTGTCCGTGGCGGGCGCCTCGGCGATCCACTTCTCGTGGCAGATCGGCCTCGTCGTCGCCATCGTGATGCTCGCCGTGGTCGCCTCCTACCGGCAGAACGTCCACGCCTATCCGAGTGGCGGCGGCGACTACGAGGTCGCCACCGTGAACCACGGGCCCAACTCCGGCCTCGTCGTCGCGAGCGCCCTGATGGTCGACTACGTGCTCACCGTGGCCGTTTCCACCACCTCGGGCGTCGCCAACGTCGTCTCCGCCGTGCCCTCACTGCGCGGCCACGAGCTGACCCTGTCGGTCGTCGTGGTCGTGATCCTGATGGGCATGAACCTGCGCGGTGTGCGCGAGTCCGGCTCCGCCTTCGCCGTCCCGACCTACGCCTTCATGGTCGGCGTGATCGGCATGGTCGGCTACGGGGTCTTCCGGCACTTCGTGCTGGGCCAGGACATGCCCGCCGAGAGCTCCGGCTTCCACCTCGCCGCGACCCCGGGCAACGACTCGCTGGCCGGCTTCGCGATGGTGTTCCTGCTGCTCAAGTCGTTCTCCTCCGGCTGTGCCGCGCTCACCGGCGTGGAGGCGATCTCCAACGGCGTCCCGGCCTTCCGCAAGCCGAAGAGCAAGAACGCCGCCACCACGCTGCTGATGATGGCCAGCATCGCCGTCGTGATGTTCATGGGCATCATCTGGCTGGCCCGCCTCACCGGCGTCCAGATGGCCGAGAACCCGGCCGAGCAGCTCGTCGGCTCCTCGGCCGACTACCACCAGAAGACCGCGCTCGCCCAGATCAGCGAAGCCGTCTTCAACAACTTCACGCCCGGCTTCTACTTCGTCGCCGCCGTCACCGGCCTGATCCTGGTGCTCGCCGCCAACACGGCCTTCAACGGCTTCCCGGTGCTCGGCTCGATCCTCGCCCAGGACCGCTACCTGCCGCGCCAGCTGCACACCCGAGGTGACCGGCTGGCCTTCTCCAACGGCATCATCCTGCTGGCGATCGCCGCGATCCTGTTCGTCATCGCCTTCAACGCCGAACCGAACCGGCTGATCCAGCTGTACATCGTCGGCGTCTTCGTGTCCTTCAACATGAGCCAGTCCGGCATGATCCGGCACTGGACCAGGCTGCTGCGCACCGAGACCGACCCGGCCAAGCGCCGCCACATGCAGCGCAGCCGGGCGATCAACACCTTCGGCCTGGTGATGACCATGGCCGTGCTCATCGTCGTCCTGGTGACCAAGATCAGCCACGCCTGGATCGCGATCGCGGCGATGGTCGTCCTGTTCGTGATGATGAAGGGCATCCGCCGCCACTACGACCGGGTCTCCCACGAGCTCACCGCCGCGGAGGAGCCCGACGACGTGGTGCTGCCCACCCGGGTGCACGCCATCGTGCTGGTCTCCAAGCTGCACAAGCCGGCGCTGCGCGCCCTGGCCTACGCCCGGCTCGCCCGTGCGCACACCCTGGAGGCCGTCTCGGTCAACGTCGACCCGGAGGACACCGCGGCGCTGCGCCGGGAGTGGGACGAGCGCGGCATCGAGGTGCCGCTCAAGGTGCTGGACTCGCCGTTCCGCGAGATCACCGGTCCGGTCCTGGACTACGTCAAGAACCTGCGCCGCAGCAGCCCGCGCGACGTGGTGTCGGTCTACATCCCCGAGTACGTCGTCGGCCACTGGTACGAGCACCTGCTGCACAACCAGAGCGCGCTTCGGCTCAAGGGGCGCCTGCTGTTCAAGCCCGGCGTGATGGTCACCTCGGTGCCGTGGCAGCTGGAGTCCTCCGAGCGGCGCAAGCCGCAGAAGGCCTGGTCCGCGCCGGGTGCCGTCCGCCGTGGCGAGCCGCGGGCGCCGAAGGCCGTACAGTCGAAGGATTCCGTCGCCACCGGTCCGAGCACCGGGGCCCCCTCCGACCGCAGCAAGGACTCCTCCCAGTGACCCGCAACAATCCGCCCCGTTCCTCCGGCGGCTCCGGCAAGGGCGCCCGTCGGGGCGGCACCCAGCCCGGGCAGGCAGCCCGGCCGCGCTGGGGCAAGCCGTCCCGTCCGGAGGCCACCGACCGCGACGGGTACACCGCGCGCACCGCGCCGCTCGCCCCGGGCGAGCGGACGCAGGAGCCGTCGACGGGCCGTGGCGGCTCCGCTGCGGCCCCGGCCGCGGCGGGCAAGGGCTCCCCGGCGGCCGGCAAGGGCGCCTCGCCGCAGGGCGGGGGCCGGACGGCCGCGGGCAGGGACGCTGCAGGTAAGGCCTCTGCGGGCAAGGCCTCCGCGGGAAAGGACGCGGCGGGCCGGTCGGCCGGCAAGGGCGGGTCGGGCAAGGCTCCGCGCAAGCAGGCCGTGCGGCCGCCGAAGGCGCTGCGCACCACCGCCCGGGCGGCCCGGCCCGAGACGCCGTCCGGTGACCCGCTCGTCGGGCAGCGCTACGAGGTCGAGGTCGGCCCGGTCGCGCACGGCGGCGGTCACTGCGTGGCCCGGCACGAGGGCCGGGTGCTGTTCGTCCGGCACGCGCTGCCGGGCGAGAAGGTGGTCGCGCTGGTCACCGAGGGCACCACGACGTCCCGGTTCCTGCGCGCCGACGCCGTCGAGGTCCTGGAGCCCGCCAAGGAGCGGATCGCTCCGCCGTGCCCGTTCTCCGGGCCCGGCAAGTGCGGCGGCTGCGACTGGCAGCACGTCACCCCCGGCGGGCAGCGCAAGCTCAAGGGCCAGGTGCTCACCGAGCAGCTGGCCAAGCTGGCCGGGCTCACCCCGGCCGAGGCGGGCTGGGACGGCAGCGTCGAGCCGGTCGGCGGCAAGCTCCCGGCCGGGCAGGTGCCGGCCTGGCGCACCCGGGTGCAGTACGCGGTGGACGCGGAGACCGGCAAGGTCGGCCTGCGCAAGCACCGCTCGCACGAGGTGCAGCCGGTGGACCGCTGCCTGATCGCCGCCGAGGGCGTGACCGAGCTGGGCGTCGAGGGCCGGGACTGGCCGGGCGTCGCCTCGGTCGAGGTGTTCGCCGCGACCGGCTCCTCGGACCGCCAGGTCGTGCTGACCCCGCGCCCCGGCGCCCAGCTGCCGCTGGTCGAGCTGGACAAGCCGGTCTCGATCGCCCGGGTGGACGAGCAGGGCGACGTGCACCGCGTGCACGGGCGCTCCTTCGTCCGCGAGCGGGCGGCCGGGCGGACCTGGCGGGTCAGCAACGGCGGCTTCTGGCAGATCCACCCCGAGGCGCCGGACACCCTGGTCGACGCCGTCCTGGACGGCCTGGACCCGCAGTGGGGCGAGAACGCGCTCGACCTGTACTGCGGTGTGGGCCTGTTCGCGGGCGCGCTGGCCGACCGGGTCGGCGAGGAGGGCGCGGTGCTCGGCATCGAGTCCGCCAAGCAGGCCGTGGTCGACGCCCGGCACAACCTGGCCGCGCTGGACAACGTCCAGATCGAGTGCGACCGGGTGGAGACGCTGCTGCCGCGCACCGGCATCACCGCCACCGACCTGATCGTCCTGGACCCGCCGCGCTCCGGCGCCGGGCGGGAGACCGTCGCGCACCTGGTCGGCCTGGAGGCGCGCCGCATCGCGTACGTCGCCTGCGACCCCGCGGCGCTCGCCCGGGACCTGGCGTTCTTCCGCGAGGGCGGCTACCGGCCGGTGTCCCTGCGGGCCTTCGACCTGTTCCCGATGACGCACCACTTCGAGTGCGTCGCGATCCTGGAGCCGGCCGGGCAGTGACCCGCGGTCGGCGCGGTCCGACATGACGACGAGGCGGTGCCCGGGGTCCTCCGGGTGCCGCCTCCGTCCTTGTCGGGTGCCCTGCGCGGGATGCCGTCAGGGTTCGTTGCGTTCCTCCTCGTCGGCGCTGTGCGGGAGGTCGATCCCGTGCTGGGCGGCGAGCCGGAGCAGTCCGGCGATCCGGCCCTCGTAAGCGTCGACGCCGTCGGCGTCCTCTTCGGCCCGGGCCGCCGCGAGGTCCCGGCGGGCCTGGGCGAGCTGCTCGCGCAGCTCCTGGTCGAACATCGCTGTCATTGCCGGCCTCCACACCGGTCGGTGCCGCTCCGCGGAAAGCTCAGGAGAGTTCAGAGTCCCGGAAGATGAAGGACTCTTCAAGTCTCACTCGTCCTGGTGGGGGGCGTCGGGCGGTGCGGGGGCCGGGGTCGGGGCGGGGGCCGGGGTCGGGGCGGGGGTCCGTGACGGCGCGCCGTCGGCGGGGTGCCGGGGGACGTGACCGGGCGGGCGCCGGCCGGCGGCGGGTCGGAGGCCGACCGGGGCCCGCCCGGGGCCGGTCAGGGGCCGGTCAGGGGGACGCAATGCGCGGGTAAAGGCGACTGCCGGTGCGGCCGTCCGGGCCACGGCAGGGGCTTGACGTGGCGATTCGCGCGGGGCGAAGGTGAGCGGCCGACATGTCATGTGTGCTGTTGCACTGCCGTCCGCCGGGGCGCGAGGGGGAGGGTCATGGAGCTGGAACTGCGGCACCTGCGCGTGCTGTGCGCCATCGCCGACACCGGGAGCGTCGGCCGGGCCGCCGTCCTGCTCGGTGCCTCGCAGCCGGCCACCAGTACGCAGCTGCGCCGGATCGAGCGCCACCTGGGCGCCCCGCTGTTCGAGCGCACGGCCGCCGGCGTGGCACCGACCTGCTTCGGCGTCGAGGTGGTCGCCGCCGCGCGCGACCTGCTCACCCGCGCCGACTGCCTGGGCCGCCGCCCGACGGCCCCCGACGGGCCGGTCCGCCAGGAGCTGCGGCTGGCCGCGACGATCTCGCCGATCCTGCCCGGGCTGGTCACCCGGGCCCGGCACCAGCGGCCCGAGCAGCGCTTCACGCTGAGCTCCGTCTACCGCTCCTCCGACATCGTCGAGCTGCTGGAGCAGGGCGACGCCGAGGCCGCCGTCGCCGTCGACTACCCCGGCCGGGAGCTGCGGCACTCGCCGGCCGTCGCGCACCGCGGCATCGTCACCGAGCCGGCCTTCGTGGTGCTCCCGGCCGGCCACCGGCTGCGGCACCGCACCGAGATCGCGCTGGTGGACCTGGCCGAGGAGGACTGGTTCCTCACCCCCGACGACGGGGCCGGCTGGCACGCCGTCTTCTACGGCGCCTGCGCCGCGGCGGGCTTCACCCCGGTGACCGTGCACGAGTTCCTCGGCGGTCGGCTGGAGCTGCAGGAGATGATCGCCGCCGGGCTCGGCATCTCCGTCGTCCAGGCGACCACCCGCCCGCTGGCGGAGGTGCTGGTGAAGCCGCTCGCGGGGACCCCGATCTGGGTCCGCCACCTGCTGGCCTGGCGGGCCGCGGGGGTGAGCGGGGAGGTGGTGGAGACGCTGTTCGGTGCGGCGGCCGCGGCCTACCGGGACCTGATCTCCGGTTCGCCGACCTTCCAGGCCTGGGCGGCGCGGACGTACCGGCCGGTCCGGCCGTAGGCCGTCGCGGGCCCGGCGGGGCGTGCGGGTCGGTTCCGCGGGCGGTCCGGGCGGCGGGTCCTCGTTCCGGCGTCCCCCCGAACGCCCCTGGTGGGGCGGTGTTATGCCGGACGCGCCTCATGTCATATGACCTGTGACATTGTTCTGACGCGGCGCCCGATGGCAGGATCACGTCGACTTCCCCCATGCCTCGGCAGTAGTCCAGTCACCGCCCCCACGGAGAAGGACCCCAGAGTGCGCCTTCGCATACCCCTGCCCACGCTCATGGCCGGCGTCGTCGCCGGCTGTGCCACCGCCGCGACCCTGCTGCCGGTCCCCGCGCTCGCCGCGCCCGGGCCCTCGGCCCGGCCGTCCACCGCCGCACCGGCGGCGGGCATCGGCGCCGCCACCGGCGCCGCCACCGCCGTTCCCCAACCGCTGGGCGCCTTCCTCACGGCCGACCCCGCCGAGTCCGTGGCGCCCGCCGTGGCGCCCGCCGCCGCACCGCTGCCGCCCGCGCTGCTCGGCCAGGCCGTGCTGGGCCAGCCGGCCGGCACCACCGTGCAGACCGCGCCCGCCCCGGGCCGCCCGCAGGCACCCGCGGCCGCCGCCCGCCACGCGAGCGGGGAGGCCGGCGCGTTGAAGGCGGCCGCCGCCGGCGCGGGAACGGCCGCTGCCGCGCAGACCTGCACCCCGGCCGACTTCGGCAGCCGCAGCGGCTCCGACCTGGTCTCCTTCCTCGAGAGCTCGACCACGGACTGCGTCAACACGCTGTTCAACGTCACCGGCGCCGACGCGGGCCGGATCTTCAAGGAACCGCAGATGCTCACCGTGGCCAAGGCCTACCAGGGCCTGGCGGCGACCTACGCCGGGAACAACTCCGCCGGCATCCTCCAGCTCGTGCTCTTCCTGCGGGCCGGCTACTACGTGCAGTCCAACAACGCGGGCGCGGTCGGGCCCTACGACGCCGCGCTCACCGCCGCCAGCAAGGCCGGACTCGACGCCTTCTTCGCGGGGCGGCACTGGACGGACGTCACCGACGACAACGGCGCGGTGCTCGCCGAGGTGCTGGTCCTCACCGACAGCGCCAACCTGCAGGGCTCCTACCTGGGCGTCTACAAGCAGGTGCTGAACGGCTACGACGCCTCGTACAACGCCTTCCCGAAGATGCTCAAGGCCGTCAACTCCGTGCTGTCCGCGCCACTGTGGCGGGGCAACTGGAACACCGACTTCGTCCGGGCCGTCAGCGCCGACCCGAGCATCGGCACCGCCCTGGGCTCCTTCGCGATCAACCACAAGGACCTGCTGGGCACCGCCAACGCCTACCTCGACGTCAACGCCGGCAACGACCTCGGCCGGATGGCCGGCGACGGCCCCGCCGTCGAGGCCGCCGTCAAGGGCCAGGTCAAGGCGGTGCTCGACGCCTCCCGGATCACCGGCCCCACCGGCCCGCTGTACGTCCACACCGCCTACCAGGCCAACGCCTTCGACCCCGGCCAGTGCTCCTACTACGGCACCTGTGACCTGCCGGCGAAGCTCACCGCGGCCGTGCTGCCCGCCCAACTGGTCTGCGACAACCGCACCATCCAGACCGAGGCGCTGTCGCCCGCCGACCTGGCCGCCGTCTGCGCCAGCCTGCGCGGTGAGGACACCTTCTTCCACAACCTGGTGAAGGACGGCGGGCCGGTCAACCCGTACGGCAAGGACCTCACCCTCGCGGTCTTCGCCAACCAGGCCGACTACCTGACCTACTCCTGGGCGATCTTCGGCAACTCCACCAACAACGGCGGCCAGACCGTCATGGACCCGACCGACCCGAACAACCGGGCCGTGTGCGTGATGTACCAGAAGTCGTGGAACGACGGCTTCACCGCCAACGTGTGGAACCTCAACCACGAGTACACGCACTACCTCGACGGCATCTACGACATGAAGGGCAACTTCTCCACGGAGATCTCCGTGCCCGACATCTGGTGGATCGAGGGCGTCGCCGAGTACGAGTCCTACGCCTACCGCGGCACCACCGACACCCAGGCGATGGCCGAGGCCGCCAAGCACACCTACAAGCTCAGCACCGTCTTCCAGAACACCTACGACAACTCGGACACGGTGCGCACCTACCCGTGGGGCTACCTCGCCGTCCGCTACATGGTCGAGAAGCACCCGGCGGACGTCCAGGCCATGCTCGGCCGCTTCCGCACCGGCGACTACCCCGGCGGCTACGCCGTCTACAACGGGATCGGCACCGGCTACGACGCCGACTTCGACGCCTGGCTCGACGCCTGCGCCGGCGGCGCCTGCTACGCGGCCGGCCCGACCGCGCTCTTCGACCAGAGCGTCAGCGGACCCACCGTCACGCTGACCGACCGGTCCGTGCAGACCGGCCCCGGCCGGATCACCGGCTGGCACTGGACCTTCGGCGACGGCACCTCGTCCGACCAGCGGAACCCGTCGCACGGCTACGCCGCCGCGGGCACCTACACCGTCGCGCTGACCGTCACCGACGACACCGGCCGGACCGCCAGCACCCCGGCCTCCGTCACCGTCACCACCGGGACCGGCACCACCACCCCGCCGGCCTGCACCGACCAGCGCACCGACGCGCTCGGCCAGAACTGCTCGCGCGCCGGCCGCACCGCCACCGCCGGCAACCTCGACTACCTGTACGTCTACCTGCCGGCCGGCACCAGCACGCTGAAGGTCACCACCTCCGGCGGCACCGGCACCGCGTACCTGTACTACAACGCGGACACCTGGGCCTCGCCGAACGCCTTCACCGCCTCCTCGACCAACCCGGGCACCGCGCAGAGCATCACGGTGACCAACCCGACCGCGGGCTACCGCTACGTGAGCCTGTACGCCGCCACCGACTTCAGTGGGGTGACGGTCAGCACCCAGTTCTGATCCGGGCCCGGTTCTGATCCGGTTCCGGTTCCGGCTCCGGGTTCGACTCCGGTTCCGACTCCGGGCGGCCACGGCCGCGGCTCCTCGCCGCGGGCGTGGCCGTCGCGCGTTCAGGGGGTGCTCGGGCGGCCGGGGTCTCGGGGCCTACGGGGGTGCGGGGGTGCGGGGGGCTCGTTCGGGGCGTGCGGCGTCGGTGCGCGCGCCCTTGTTGTGCTAGCACTTCAGCGCTAGCTTGGGATTCATGGGTAAGAAGCAGCTGAACGTCCGGGTGGACGCCACGACCGCCGAGATGGCCCGGGAACGGGCGGAGCAGCAGGGGATCAGCATGAACCAGTACATCGAGCGCCTGGTCCAGCAGGACATGGGCGAGGCGGGGCGGGCCTTCGTCGACGCGGCGGCCCAGTTCATGAAGGAGTACGAGACGGCCTTCCTCGCCGAGTTCGGGGAGCCGGGCGACCTGCAGGACGTGCGCCGTTGAAACTGGAGGTCGACCTCTCGTGGCTGCTCATGACCGCCGAGCAGTACACCCCCGGTGACCCGCAGGTCACCGACTACGGATCACTGCTCGCGGCCGTCACCCGGCACCAGGCGGAGATCTTCGACATCGACGTCTACCCCGAACCGCAGGACCGCGCCGCCGCCCTGATGCACCAGCTGATCCGGGTGCCGGCCCTGGAGAAGACCAACGAACTCTTCGCGACGGCCGTCGCCTACGCCTACCTGGTCGCCAGCGGCTGCACCGTCGCCACCACCGCGCGCGAGGTGCGCAGCCTCGCCCGGGCCATCCGGGAGGGCCGGCTCGGGGTGTCGGGCGTCGCCGAGCGGCTGTCGGCGTGGGTGGTGGACGAGGCCGAGGGGGAGGGTGTCAGCGGGGCGGAGGACGAGGACGACGACTGACGGCCGTCCCCGTCGCCGTCCCCGCCCCGCCCCGTCCTTCCGCCGCCGCTTCGGTCCCCGTCCCGGTCGCCCCGCGCCCGGGGCGGTACCGCCCCGCCAGCCGTCCGACCGGCCCGTGCGGCCCGATCGACCTCTGCGGCCGCCGGGGCCGGGGAGGTCAGGATCCGGACCGCTCCGGGGCCGGTTCGGCGATCAGGGCCGTCGCGAACGGGCGGAACCCCGCCCGGCGGTAGATCCGGGCGACGTCCTCGTCGGCCGCGGACAGGAACACCGTCCGCACGCCGTTCGCCCGCGCGTGCGCGACCAGGGCGGCCGTCACCGCCAGGCCCAGCCCGCGCCGCCGCGCCGACGGCAGCGTTCCCACCCCGGCCACCTCGGTGACCGCGCCGACCGGATTGTGCTGGCCCGCGCAGAGCGCCGCACCGTCCGCCAGCGCGGCGGCCAGCACGGTGGTGCCGGCGGTGATCCGACCCGCGATCCGCTCCACCGAGCCCTCCGCGACCATCCGCCCGACGGCTTCCGCCAGCTCCGCCGCACCGGCGGTGCCCACCCCGGTGCCCGGGTCGCCGAACGCCAGGTGCGGGACGGTGACGGCGGACGCCAGCTCCGGCGCGTCCGCGGCCAGGACCCGCACCCGCGTCCCCTCCGGCAGCCCGGGCAGCGGGGCCGGCTCGTCCCCGGGGCCCAGCACCAGCAGCGGGTGCTCGTGCACCACCAGCCCGGCGGCCTCCACCGCGGCGCGCAGCGCGGGGTCGTGCTCGGCCACCCACTCGAACGCCTCCGGCAGCCCCAGCTCGCGCTGACGCCCCAGTACCCGCCGGACGTCCGCGGCGGTGGCGGCCGGGCCCCGGTGGCCGAGCGTGGGGCGGGCGTAGTACGGCCAGCCCGCGCCCTCGCGGACGAACAGGGTCAGCGGGCCGAAGTCCTCGGCCCGTGCGGCGCTGCGCGGCACGGCGTCGTAGTAGCGCTCGATCGCGTCGAGCAGGGAACGGTCGGGATCATGATCGGCAGAAGTCACGGCGTGCATCCAAGCAGGGGGCCCGCCGGGGCCGCCACCGCTTTGTCCCCGGAGCCCGCCGCCGTCCGCACGCGTCTCCCGGACCGGCACCCGCCGCCCGGCACCGGGCCGGGAGCCCGATTGTTGCCGAACGCTTACCGGCTCGCAGCGATCTTGTGTGTACACCGCGTGGCATGCTGATGCCTTCACAACTGCCGGAGGGGGACGGCGGACGTCCGCACTCGGCAAGGCAAGGGGGGAAGACAGGCCCATGAGGCTCTGCTTTCTGGTGGAGGAGCACTACCGGCAGGACGGCATGCCGCTCGACGTGGTGCGCCGGCTCACCGAGTGGGGACACCACGTGGACGTGCTGCGCCCCGGCGACTCGCTGATGGCGATCTCCGAGGCGGTCCGGGCCGGCAGCCACGACGCCTGGGTGCTCAAGACGGTGTCCGGCGGTCCCGGGCTCACCCTGCTGGAGGCGGCGGCCGCCGTCGGCCTCACCACCGTCAACGACGTCCGCTCCATCCGGAGCGTCCGCGACAAGGCGCTCGCCTCCGTGATCGCCCGCACCCGCGGCCTGCCCGTCCCCGTGACCTACGCCGCCGCCCGCTGGGAGCGGCTCGCCGAGATCCCCGCCGCCGAGTACCCGCTCGTGGTGAAGCCCGCCGACGGCAGCTCCGGGCGCGCCGTCCGGCTCGTGACCAGCCCCGACCACCTGCTCGACCTTGGCCCCGAGCTCGCCGGCGAGGGGCTGCTGATCGCCCAGCCGTACGTGCCCAACTCCGGTACCGACCTCAAGGTGTACTGCGTCGACGGGGAGCTCTTCGCGACGGAACGTTCCTCCCCGATCCACCCCGGGCAGGGCGTCCGCGAACGACAGGTGCCGCTGCCCGCCGAGGTCGCCCGGATCGCGGCGCAGGTCGGCGAGGTGTTCGGACTCGACCTGTACGGCGTCGACGTGCTGCTCGGACCGGACGGGCCGGTGGTCGTGGACATCAACGACTTCCCGAGCTTCCGCAAGGTGCCGGACGCGGTGTCCAGGGTCGCCCGGGCGGTGCTGCGGCTCGCGCGCAGCGGGACGGCCGTCTCGGCGCCCGCCCCGGCGCTGGTACCGGCCGGCGGAGGGTTCGGCGGGGTGGACCTCGGCGGTGGTGAGTTCGCGGGCCGGGACTTCGGTGGCGAGTTCGGTGGTGACTTCGGCGGCCGGGACTTCGGCGGTCGGGACTTCGGCGGGGCGATATGAGGATCGGGCTGATCACCGGCGACCCCGGGCACCCGGTGCTCGCGGCGACCGCCGCACTGCTGGGGCGCCGGCACGAGGTGCTGGCCGTCGACCCCGCCGGACCGGCGGACGCGTCGGCGGACGTCTACCTGCTCAAGGCCCGCACGCCGCAGGCACTCGCGCTCGCCCGGGAGCTGGAGCGCCGCGGTGCGCCCGTCGTCAACTCGGCCGCGGCGACCGAACTCTGCCAGGACCGGGTGCGGATGGCCGAGCTCGCGCGCGGCGCCGGGCTCCCCTTCGCGGCCACCGGTGACGCCGGCCGACTGGCCGAACTCGTCGCCCCCGCCCACCCGTTCGTGGTCAAGAGCCGGCACAGCAGGCGGCACGACCTGGTCGCCCGGGTCGACGATCCCGACCGGCTGCGCGAACTCGCCGCGCGCTGGCCCGACGAGCCCGTCGTCACCCAGCCCTTCGTCCCGGGGACCGGCTGGGACCAGAAGCTGTGGGTGGTCGACCGGCAGGTCTTCGCGGCCCGCCGGCAGTCCGAACTCGCCTCCGGCTCGGGGAAGTCGGGGCCGGCCGAGGACTGGGAGCCGCCCGCCGACCGGGCCGCGCTCGCCCTGCGCGTCGGGGAGGTGTTCGGGCTCGACGTCTACGGCGTCGACCTGCTCGACGGCCCGGCGGAGCCCGTCATCGTCGACGTCAACGCCTTCCCCGGCATCCGCGGCCGGGCCGGTGCGCCCGAGGCGCTCGCCGCGCTCGCCCTGCGCGTCGCGGCGGAGCGGGGGCGGATCCCGGTCGGGTAGCCAGTCGGGTAGCCCGGTCGGGGAGCGGTCGGGGGAGCGGTGCCACGCTGTCGTCGCCCCGGGGCCGCCGGCGCCCCGGGCAGACCGAACCGGGGCGGGCAGGTGCGAGGGCACGGCTCCGGCCCGGTCTGCCCGGAGGGCCTAGGCTGGCTGCCCAGGGCCACCGGGCCAGCAGGACCCCGGGGCGTCCGGGGACCCGTGGGTCCGCGGGTGCGCGGGGCGAACGGCGAGAGAAGACGGAACGTTGCTGCAGGACATCGAGCACTACCTGGCGTGCCCCCACTGCGCGCAGGCCCTCACCCGGCACGACCGCACCCTGCGCTGCCCCGCCGGACACAGCTTCGACCTCGCCAAGCAGGGCTACGTCAGCCTCCTCGCCGGCGACGCCCACACCGGCACCGGTGACACCGCGGAGATGGTCGCCGCCCGCGCCGACTTCCTCGCCGCCGGCCACTACCGGCCCATCGCCGAGGCCCTCGCGGAGGAGGCCGGGGCCGCCGACCCCGACGGCCTCGTCGCCGACCTGGGCGCCGGCACCGGCCACTACCTGGCCCACGTGCTCGACGCCCTGCCCGACCGCGCCGGCGCCGCCCTGGACATCTCCAAGTACGCGCTGCGCCGCGCGGCCAGGGCCCACCCCCGGATCGGCGCCGTGGTCTGCGACGCCTGGCGGCCGCTGCCGCTGCGGGACGCCTCCGCCGGGCTGATGCTCAACGTCTTCGCACCCCGCAACGGGCCCGAGATCCGCCGGGTGCTGCGCCCCGGCGCCACCCTGCTGCTGGTCTCGCCCACCTCGCGCCACCTGCGCGAACTCGTCGACGCGCTGGGGCTGCTGTCGGTCGACGAGGAGAAGCAGCGGCGGATCGACGAGAAGCTCAACCCCCACCTGACCCCGGCCGGGCAGCGGCAGGTCGAGTTCACCCTGCGGCTCGGCCCGGACGAGGTCCGCACCGTCGTCGGCATGGGCCCCAGCGCCTGGCACACCGACCCCGGCCGGCTCGCCGAGGCCCTCGCCGGGCTGCCCGACCCGGTCGAGGTCACCGCCTCGGTGACGGTGGCCGCCTACCGGCGCTGAGCGGTGCGGGGCCGGGACGCCGCGGCCGAGGCCTCCGGTGACGGCGCGGCCCACGCCGTCGGTGACGGCGCAGGCACAGGCGCAGGCGTGGGCGGTCGGCGGCCGCCCGGCGCTGCGCGGTCGGTCACCGGACCGGGCGGGTCCGCCACGTTGGGATGAATCTGCCGAGCAGGCACGTTTCTGCCGACCGGGCTGCGGCTAACGTCCGACGGGTGAACCGCGACGCCACCCGGCCCGCCGCGCCGGCCCACCTCCGACCGGGCGCCCCGGGGCCCGATCGGCCGCCCGTAACACGCCCCACGGTCGAGGAGCTCCGGCTCACCTCGTTCAAGTCCTACCGGCGGGCCGTCCTGCCGCTCGCCCCCCTCACCGTCCTGCACGGGCCCGCGGGGGTGGGCAAGTCCAACGCCCTCGACGCCCTCGCCGTGCTCTCCCGGCTCGCCCTCGGGGAGGAGGTCGCCGGCTCCCTCGACGGACTGCCGGACCGGACCGGCCCCCTCGCCAAGCCCGTCCGGGGCGGCCTCGCCGGCTGCGTCCCGCACGGGCGGGACGCGATCATCCTCGGCTGCACCGTCCGCTCCCCGCACGGCCGGATCCGGCTCGACGTCGTCGTGCGCACCGACGGCCCGGTCCGGATCGCCCGCGAATCGCTCACCCTGGACGGCCGCACCCTCGTCGACACCGGCGAGCAGGACGTCCGCAAGCGGCGCGTCAACGTCTGCTGGCACAACGACACCCGCCAGGGCGACATCCGGGCGCCCTTCCCCAGCGGCACCATGATCAGCGCGCAGCTCCCGCTGCGCGTCGCCGGCTCCTCCCCGGGCGAACGCCTGGTCCTCGCCGCCACGGAGGACCTGCTCACCGCCCTGCGCGAGGTCTTCCCCGTCCACCCCGTCCCCGCCCTCATGCGGGGCTGGGCCCGCCCCGACCCGCAGGCCCGGCTGCGCAGCAACGCGGCCAACGTCTCCGCCGTCATCGCCCGGCTGGCCGGCGAGTGCCCGCGGCGCTACGGGCAGCTGCTGCGCGTCGTCCAGTCCGCCGCCCCGCACCCGCTGCTCGGGCTCGCCCTCGCGCACCGCGGCGAAGGGCCGGAACGGCGCGTCCTCGCGGTCTTCGACGAGGGCGTCCTCGGGCGGACCGGTGCCGACCAGGCCTCCGACGGGATGCTGCGCCACCTCGCCTTCGCCGCCGTGCTCCTCACCGGCGCCGGCGTGCTCGACCTCGACCCGGCCGCCGAGGTGCCCTGGGCGCACCGGCAGCTCACCGTGCTCGCCGAGGACCTCGGGGCCGGGCTCTCCACCGAGCAGACCGCCTCGCTGCTGCGGCTCGCACGGGAGATGTCGGGACGCAACCAGCTGCGGGTCCTGGCCGCGCTGCAGGAACCGGCGGCGGCGCGGGAGGCGCTGGGCGCGGCCGACCTGGGCGCGGGCGCGGCCGCGCTGGTCGAGTGCCGGCGCGACCCGGACTCCGGGCACACCGTGCTGCGGTCCGGGGCGGCCCGGGTGCCGGCCCAGTGCGGGCGGGGGGACGCGGCGGGAGCGGCGGCGGATGAGGTAGACCTGGACGGGTGAACGAACGAGTGACGGGGCCGGCGGGGCCGGCCGGGGCTGCGGGGGCCGGGGCTGCTGAGGCGGCCGGGGGTGCTGCGGGATCCGCGGCGTCGCCGGGGTTGCCGGAGTCCGCTGGATCGCCGGAGCCCGCGGGATCGCCGGGGGCGCCGGCGCCCTCGGGTCCGACGATGGAGGGCCTTCGGCAGCGGCTGTCGGACTTCGCGGCGGCCAGGCGGTGGGAGCCCTTCCACACCCCGAAGAACCTGGCGGCGGCCCTGAGCGTGGAGGCCGGGGAGCTGCTGGAGATCTTCCAGTGGCTGACGCCCGAGCAGGCGGCCGCGGTGATGTCCGACCCGGAGCGCGCCCACCGGGTGCGGGACGAGGTCGCGGACGTCCTCGCGTACCTGGTGCAGTTCTGCACGGTCGTCGGGGTGGACCCGTTGGAGGCACTCGCGGCCAAGATCGAGCGCAACGAATCCCGCTTCCCGGTGCCGGCCGAGCCGTCGGACGTCAACCCGGACGTGGGCGACCAACCCTTGTGAGGGACGGAAGTCATCCACAACCCCGGAGTTGTCCACAGCTTCCGCATTCCTGGATGCGGGCCCGACGGCTTCGCCGCACGCTTTCGCCGTGACCGCACGACCGCCCCTCCGGCGGCCGCCGGTCCCACGGCGACAGCGAGCGAGGGGAGTGGCCGCCATGGAGGCGTTGCGACTGATCAGGAGGGCCCGGCACGCCCTGGCCGAGGCCAGGCACGTACCGGACGTCCTGGCCGAGGCGCGGCAGGCCGCGCTGCTCACCGAGGCGGTGGGAGCCCGGCTGGCGGAGCTGGACGACGACGGGCTCACCGGTCTGGGCCAGCAGCTGTCCGAGGCCGGCGCGCACGCGGCGGTCTGCCTGGACCGCTCGGTGGTCAGGGCCGCGGTGCTGAACGGCGGGCGGGCCGGGCGCCTCACCGAACTGGGTGACCCGGCCACGGCCCTGGGGGAGCTCGACGGGCTCCTGCGGGACGTCGGGGAGACGCTGGTGGTGCTGGCCTGTGGCGCCGACACCGAGAGCCTCTACTGGACGTGCATCGACGGCGTCGACGCGGTGTCGGAGTGCAAGGACCTCACCGGGCTGCTGCGGAAGGCGGCGAGCCGGGCCGAGGAGGCGGCGCGTGCGGCAGGGCCGGGCCGGGGGGAGGCCGCGCCGGCCGGTCGCGGTTCACCGATACTCGTGGTCCGGCTCGGCCCGCCGGGTGAGGGCGGACCGGCGGAGGGGGTTCCGGACTACCGGGCGCCCGGCGCGGTCGGAGCGGCGGAGGTGTCCGTGCCGGCGGGGTAGCCGGCCGCGGTGGCGGACTGCAGCTCGGCGATGTCCGCGGTCACCGAGGCGAGCAGTTCCTGCATCTGCTCCAGCAGGCTCTTGGGCGCGGCGGGCCCGGCCGATGCGCCGGCGCCCGAGACCGTGGAGCTGCTCGGGAGTTGCGGCGTGGCAGAGGGTTCGGACATGACGGGACCTCTTCGGATCGGTAGTGCGGTGTGAAGCGGCCGGCGGTGGCCCGGCCGCGCGGCGGGGGTGGCAGACGCCTTGCCACCGGAGGCGCACGCCCCGCCGCAGCGCCCAACGAACCGTTCCGGCGGCCGGTCACCGCGCACCACCCGATGCGGTCCAACTCCGCTGGGCCGTAAGCCTCCCGGGTGAGCCGGGGTTGCCGCCGCGGAGCAGCCTGGGCTAAAGCGCGCCCCCTGGCATGCCCAGGGCGGGGCGGCTCCGGGCCGGCACCTGCGGGCTTCCGGCCCCGCCGACCCCGCGGCCCTCGCCACCCCGCGGGCCCGCTTCGGGCCTCCGGCGTGCGGCCTCCGACGTGCGGCGTCGGGCGTGGGGCGCCGCACGACCACCGAAAACGATCACGCCTCCATCGCTGGTAGCGTCGATCGGCCTTCGCGCCAACACGGCGCATTATCACCGCACATGAGAGAGGGTCACATGGCTCCCAAGACGATTCGCCGAGCCGTCATCCCGGCCGCCGGCCTTGGTTCCCGTCTGCTGCCCATGACCAAGGCGACCCCGAAGGAGATGCTCCCCGTCGGGGACAAGCCCGTCATCGAGCACACCGTCCGTGAGCTCGTCGACTCCGGGGTCACCGACATCACCATCGTCGTCTCGGGTGACAAGAGCCTGATCCAGGAACACTTCCGCCCCAACCCCGTCCTCGTGGAGCAGCTGCGCCGCGACGGCAAGGCCGCCTTCGCGGACGCGGTGGAGGAGATCGGGGAGCTGTCCCGCAAGGGGCACATCAGCTACCTGTACCAGCACGGCCCGTACGGCAACGGCACCCCGGTCCTCAACGCCGCCCGGCACTTCGGCGACGAGCCGTTCCTGGTGCTCTGGCCGGACGACGTCTTCGTCGCCGAGGTGCCCCGGGCGCAGCAGCTCATCCGGGCGTACGAGCAGACCAACGCGCCGGTCCTCGCGCTCATGCCGATGGCGCCCGAGGACTCCTACCGCTACGGCGTGCCGGTGGTGAAGGAGGACCTCGGGAACGGCTCGCTGCGGATCACCGGCCTGGTCGAGAAGCCGAAGCCGGTCGACGCCCCCTCCTCCTTCGCGGCCATCGGCGGGTACGTGATCACCCCCGGCATCGTCGACGAGATCCGCGACCTCACCCGCCGGTGGCACGAGAAGCCGGAGGACGAGGTCTACCTGACCGACGCCATCAACGCGTACGCGGCCCGGCGCGCCGTCTACGGGCAGGTCATCGACGGCACCTGGTACGACACCGGCAACCCCGCCGCCTACCTGCGGGCCCAGTTCGCCGCCGCCCTGACCGACCCCGCGTACGGGCCGGAGCTGAGCAGGCTGGCCGCCGAGCTCGCCCCTGCACCGAGCGGCCCCACGGGCTGAGCCCGGCGGGGTCCGGGCTGCGCCGAGCAGGTCCGGAGCGTCCCCCGCGGCGCTCCGGTCCGGCCCCCACCCCCTCCGGGGCCGGTCCGGCTCCGCACGGCCGGCCCCGGAGGGGCTCACCGACCGAGACGACACCGGGAGTTGATCCTCGTTGAAGAAGCCGTACTGGCAGCCCTACTGGTACCGGCTGCTGTTCCGCGCGGACGGCGGGTCGGGGTGGGAGGTGATGGGGCCGCCACCGGTCAGCCGGGTGCCGAACGCCGCGTTGGCGAACGGATCCCTGGAAGCGTGGGTGCAGGCCCTACTGGCGGGAGCGGTCGAGGAGTTGGACGACCTGCGCGGCGAGCTGCTCCTCGAGTGCTTCGACGGGCCGGAGCCCGCGGAGGGCGCTGAGCCGGTCCACTCGGCGAGGATACGGCTCCCCGGGTCGGCCGCCGGGCCTTCGGCGCCGCGCCGACGGGCCCGGCGCCGTCCGGTGCGGGCCGGTCCGGGTGAGGCCCGGGAAGGGCGGCGGCCGTCGGCGCGGGCGGTGCGTCAGGCTGTGTCGGGGTGTCGCTCGGGAGGGTGATTCGGCTGCCCCTCACCGGGGTCGAGGGGCCAGACTGGGGCGATGGACGAGGAGGAGCCGCTGGCCCAGTGGGCGGCGAGGCGGGAACAACGGCGGCGGCCCGTCGGGCAGTTGCGGGCCGTGGGGCTCGGAGTCACCGAAGGCGACGGCGGCCACGGCGGTACCCGCGACGGCATCCACGACAGCAGCCGCGGCGGCGGGGACGCGGGCCGGGGGCGCGGCGCGCACGTGGCGCCGGCGCAGCCGCGGCTGATCGTGCGCTGGGACGGCTACCAGTGGCTGCCCGAGGCCGTCGCCGAGGACTATGCGGCGGCGCAGCGGATCCTGCACGGCATCGAGGGTGACGGCGTGGTGCGGTCGGCCTGGCCGGCGCAGCCGCGCCGGGCGCCGGGGCGCCACCGCAAGCCCTGACGGCGCCGGGCCACGCGGAGGGGCCCGGAGCGGTCTCGGCTCCGGGCCCCCGACGGCGTGCGCCCGCAGGTCAGTTGTGGGCGTGCAGGTCGGCGTTCAGGCCGCCCCAGGAGCCGGAGCGGGCGATGACCTCGACGGCGCCGGTCTGCGAGTTGCGGCGGAACAGCAGGTTGTCCTGACCGGACAGTTCGACCGCCTTGGCCACCGTGCCGTCCGGGGTGGTGACCCGGGTGCCGGCGGTCACGTAGAGGCCGGCCTCGACGACGCAGTCGTTGCCGAGCGAGATGCCGATGCCGGCGTTGGCGCCGAGCAGGCAGCGCTGCCCGACCGAGACGACCTGCTTGCCGCCGCCGGAGAGGGTGCCCATGATCGAGGCGCCGCCGCCGATGTCGCTGTGGTCGCCCACGACGACACCCGCGCTGATCCGGCCCTCGACCATGGAGGTGCCGAGGGTGCCGGCGTTGAAGTTGACGAAGCCCTCGTGCATCACGGTGGTGCCGGCGGCCAGGTGGGCACCGAGGCGGACGCGGTCGGCGTGGGCGATGCGCACACCGCTCGGGGCGACGTAGTCGGTCATCCGCGGGAACTTGTCGATGCCGTACACGGCGAGCTGGCCGCCCTGGGCGCGCACCGCGAGACGGGCCTGCTCGACCTGGTCCACCGGGACGGGGCCGATGCTGGTCCAGGCCACGTTGGCGAGCAGACCGAAGATGCCGTCCAGGTTCTGGCCGTGGGGCTGGACCAGACGGTGGCTGAGCAGGTGCAGACGCAGGTAGACGTCGTGGGTGTCGAGCGGCTTCTCGTCGAGCGAGGCGATGGTGGTGCGCACGGCGACCACCTCGACGCCGCGGCGCGCGTCGGCGCGCAGCGCCTCGGCCGCGCCGGCGCCGAGCTCGGCCTCGGCCTGCTCGGCGGTCAGGCGGACGGTGCCGGCCGGGCCCGGCTCGGCGGCCAGGGCCGGGGCGGGGAACCAGGTGTCGAGGACGGTGCCGTCGGCGGCGATGGTGGCCAGACCCGCGGCGACGGCGCCGTTCGGGAGGGAGGTGGATTCAGCAGTCACATCGTGCACGTTAGCCAATGCGGGCCCGGGCTGCCGAACACGCCCATCGTGCGGACACGGCGCCCGGCCGGGGTCGTGGTGGTGCCCGACCGGCCCGACGGGCCGGTCCGGAGGCCGCCGACCAGGCCGCCCGGCGGGTGAAAACCCGGGTGCCGGGTCCCCGCGCGCTCGGCGATACTCGGGCGGGTGTTCATGTCGATCTCCACCACCGGCAGCGCCGGGAGCCCCGCGACCGATCTCGGTTTCCTGCTGCACAAGCACCCGGACAAGGTCCAGCGTTTCGCGACGTCGCACGGCGAGGCGCACGTCTTCTACCCCGAGGCGGGCGACGAGGTCTGCACGGCGGCGCTGCTGCTGGACGTCGACCCGATCGCGCTGGTCCGCCGGGGCCGGGGCAAGGGCCGCGGCGGCTCGCCCGACTTCGCGCTCGCCCAGTACGTCAACGACCGCCCCTACGCGGCGTCCTCGCTGCTCGCGGTGGCGCTGCGGACGGTGTTCCGGTCGGCGATGAAGGGCGACTGTCCGGCCCGGCCCGGGCTGGCGGACCGGCCGCGCCCGCTGCGGATCGAGCTGCCCGCGGTGCCGGCGAACGGTGCGGGGGAGGGCGGCGGCCCGGAGCTGGTGGCCAGGCTGTTCGAGCCGCTGGGCTGGCGGGTCGAGGCACGGACCGTTCCCCTGGACGAGGCCTTCCCGCAGTGGGGCGGGTCCCGGTACGTGCGGCTCGCGCTGGCCTCGGAGTCGGTGCGGCTGGCCGACGCCCTGCAGCAGCTGTACGTCTTGCTGCCGGTGCTGGACGGTGCGAAGCACTACTGGGTCGCCCCGGACGAGGTGGACAAGCTGCTCGCCGCGGGCGAGGGCTGGCTGGCGGACCACCCGGAGCGCGCCCTGATCGCCCGCCGCTACCTGTCCCGGCGCTGGTCGCTGACCCGCGCGGCGATGGAGCGCCTGGAGCTGGCCCGGCTCGCGGAGGCGGACGACCGCACCCCCGAGGAGGTCGACAACGCGGTCGACGACCGCCCGCTGGAGGAGGACCGCCCGGACAGCGGGGAGCGGCCCGGGGTGTCCGGGCCCCTCACCGCCGAGGCCGTGGACCCGACCGTGGTGCCGGACGGCCCGAAGCCGCCGTCGCTCGCCGAGCAGCGGCGTGCCGCGATCCTGCTGGCCCTGCGCGAGACGGGCGCGACCAGGGTGGCGGACCTCGGCTGTGGCCAGGGCGAGCTGGTCGGCGAGCTGCTGAAGGACGCCCGCTTCACGGCGGTCCTCGGCCTGGACGTGTCCGCGCGGGCGCTGCAGGCGGCGGCCCGCCGCCTGCGGCTGGACCGGCTGCCGGAGCGGCAGGCCGCCCGGGTGACGCTGGAACAGGGCGCCCTGACCTACACGGACGCCCGGCTGAAGGGCTTCGACGCGGCGGTGCTGTGCGAGGTGATCGAGCACCTGGACCTGCCGCGGCTGCCCGCGCTGGAGTACGCGGTGTTCGGGGCGGCCCGGCCCGGTGCGGTGGTCGTGACGACGCCGAACGTCGAGTACAACGTGCGCTGGGAGAGCCTGCCGGCGGGCGCGGTCCGGCACGCCGACCACCGCTTCGAGTGGTCCAGGGCCGAGTTCCGCGGCTGGGCGGAGCGGGTCGCGGCCACGTACGGGTACGCGGTGGAGCTGCGCCCGGTCGGTCCGGAGGACGGGGAGGTCGGTGCGCCGACCCAGCTGGCGCTCTTCCGGATCGCCCCCGACGCCCCCGACGCTCCCGCCCTGCCCGGCACCCCCGCCCTGCCCGGCACCCCCACCACGCCCGGCACCCCCACCACGCCCGGCACCCCCACGCCCGAAGGAGGCGATCCCCGATGACCGACGAAGCCACCGACGGAAGGACCGAAGGAGCCGGGGAGGGGACGGCCGCCCGCCGCCTCCCCGTCACCGACGTCTCCCTGGTCGTCCTGATCGGCACCAGCGGCTCGGGCAAGTCGACCTTCGCCCGGCGCCACTTCCTGCCCACGCAGGTGGTCTCCTCCGACTTCTGCCGCGGTCTGGTCGCCGACGACGAGAACGACCAGTCCGCCTCCGGCGACGCCTTCGACGTCCTCCACTACGTCGTCGGCAAGCGCCTCGCGGCCGGTCGGCTGACCGTGGTGGACGCCACCAACGTGCAGCCGGAGGCGCGGCGACGGCTGGTGCAGCTCGCCCGCGACCACGACGTGCTGCCGATCGCGATCGTGCTGGACGTCCCGCCCGGGGTGTGCGCGGAACGCAACCGCAGCCGTCCGGACCGCCGGCTGGCGGCGCACGTCGTCCCCCGCCAGCACCGCGAGCTGCGCCGCTCGCTCAAGGGTCTGGAGCGCGAGGGCTTCCGCAAGGTGCACGTCCTGCGCGGTGCGGCCGAGGTGGCGTCGGCCGGGATCGAGCTGGAGAAGCGCTACAACGACCTGCGCCACCTGACCGGCCCGTTCGACATCGTCGGCGACATCCACGGCTGCCGTTCCGAGCTGGAGACCCTGCTGACCCGTCTCGGCTACACGCTGACCCGGGACGCCCGGGGCCGCCCGGTGGACGCGGTGCCCCCGGCGGGCCGCACCGCCGTGTTCGTCGGGGACCTGGTCGACCGCGGCCCGGACACGCCGGGTGTGCTGCGCCTGGTGATGGGGATGGTCGCGGCCGGGCACGCGCTCTGCGTGCCCGGAAACCACGAGAACAAGCTGGGCCGCGCGCTGGACGGCAAGAAGGTCACCGTCGCCCACGGCCTGCAGGAGTCGCTGGACCAGCTGGCCGGGGAGTCCGAGGAGTTCCGGGCCGAGGTGCGGGAGTTCATGCGCGGTCTGGTCAGCCACTACCTGCTGGACGGCGGGGCGCTGGTGGTCTGCCACGCCGGTCTGCCGGAGCGCTACCACGGCCGCAACTCCGGCCGGGTCCGCTCGCACGCGCTGTACGGGGAGACCACCGGCGAGACCGACGAGTTCGGGCTGCCGGTGCGCTACCCCTGGGCGGAGGAGTACCGCGGCCGGGCGCTGGTGGTGTACGGCCACACCCCGGTGCCGACGGCGGGTTTCGTCAACAACACCCTCTGCCTGGACACCGGCTGCGTGTTCGGCGGCAGCCTGACGGCCCTGCGCTACCCCGAGCGCGAGGTGGTGGGCGTGCCGGCCGAGCGCGAGTGGTACGCGCCGGTGCGGCCGCTGGTGAGCGACGCGCCGGGCGCCCGCGACGGCCGTCCGCTGGACCTCGCCGACGTGGCGGGCCGGCGCAGCGTCGAGACCGCGCTGCACGGGCGGGTCGCGGTGCGGGAGGAGAACGCCGCCGCGGCGCTGGAGGTGATGAGCCGATTCGCGCTGGACCCGCGGCTGCTCGCCTACCTGCCGCCGACCATGGCGCCGAGCGCGGCCTCCCGCCGGGACGGCCACCTGGAGCACCCGTACGAGGCGTTCGCCGGCTACCGCGCGGACGGCGTGCGGCACCTCGTCTGCGAGGAGAAGCACATGGGCTCGCGCGCGGTGGTGCTGGTGTCGCGGGACGACGGGGAGCTGGAGCGGAGGTTCGGCGTGGCCGGCCCGGGCGCGGTCTGGACCAGGACGGGCCGGGCGTTCCTCGCCGACGAGGAGCTGACCGTCGCGGTGCTGGGCCGGGTGCGGGAGGCCGCCGAGCGGTCGGGTCTCTTCGACGAGCTGGGCACCGGCTGGCTGCTGCTGGACGCCGAGCTGATGCCGTGGTCGCTGAAGGCCGTCGAGCTGCTGCGCCGCCAGTACGCGGCGGTCGGTGCGGCGGCGGGCGCGGCGCTGCCGGAGGCGTTGGCCGCGCTGGAGCGGGCGGCCGGCCGAGGGCTGGACGTGGCGGAGCTGACCGGCCGCCAGCGCCGGCGGGCGGCGGACGCGGAGGCGTTCACCGAGGCGTACCGGCGCTACTGCTGGCCGACCGAGGGCCTGTCGGGCGTCCGGTTGGCGCCGTTCCAGGTGCTGGCCGCGGAGGGGGCTAACCTGGCGGTGCGTCCGCACGACGAGCACCTGGCCTGGATCGACCGGCTGGTGGACGCCGACGAGGCGGCCTGCGGGGACGCGTCCCGGGTGCCGGACGCCGCTGACGGCACCCGCGCGGGGGAGGCCGGGGGCGCCCACGCCGGGGAATCCCGGGAGCCGTTGCTGCGCCGCACCGGCCGCCTGCTGGTGGACACCGCGGACGAGGCCTCGCTGGCCGCCGCCACGGCCTGGTGGGAGGAGCTGACCGCGGCGGGCGGCGAGGGCATGGTGGTCAAGCCGCTGGCCTCGCTGGTGCGCACCGCGCGGGGCGAGGGCCGTCCGGGCGGGCTGGTGCAGCCGGGCGTGAAGGTGCGCGGCCGGGAGTACCTGCGGATCGTCTACGGCCCGGACTACACGGAGTACCTGGACCGCTTGCGCGAGCGGTCGGTGGGGCACAAGCGGTCGCTGGCGCTGCGCGAGTACGCGCTGGGTCTGGAGGCGCTGGACCGGCTGGCGGCCGGTGAGCCGTTGTGGCGGGTGCACGAGCCGGTGTTCGCGGTGCTGGCACTGGAGTCCGAGCCGGTGGATCCGCGCCTGTAGTCCGCCGACGGGGCCGTCCCGGGCGCGGACCGGGCGGACCGGGCGGACCGGGCGGACTGGTACCGAGGACCGGGCGGACTGGTACCGAGGACTGGGCAGACTGGTACGAGGGGGGAGTCCGTCCGGTCTCCCCCCTCGTTCACCCTTGCTTTGTATAGAAATTCTGAACGTCGTATACACTTGCCGCTTTCCCGTACGTCCCGTCGTCCCAGGAGCCCGGTATGGCCTTCAACCTCCGGAACAGGCACTTCCTCAAGGAGCTCGACTTCACGCCCCAGGAGTTCCGCTTCCTGGTGAACCTCGCCGCCGGGCTCAAGGCGGCCAAGTATGCGGGCACCGAGCAGCCCCGGCTGCGCGGGAAGAACATCGCGCTGATCTTCGAGAAGACCTCGACCCGCACCCGCTGCGCCTTCGAGGTGGCCGCCCACGACCAGGGCGCCTCCACCACCTACCTCGACCCGGCCAGCTCGCAGATCGGCCACAAGGAGTCCATCCGGGACACCGCCCGGGTGCTCGGCCGGATGTTCGACGGCATCGAGTACCGCGGCCACGGCCAGGAGGTCGTCGAGGAGCTGGCCGCGCACGCCGGCGTCCCGGTCTGGAACGGCCTCACCGACGAGTGGCACCCGACCCAGATGCTCGCCGACGTGCTCACCATCACCGAGCACACCACCAAGCCGCTCACCGGGGTCGCCCTCGCCTACCTCGGCGACGCCCGCTCCAACATGGGCAACTCGCTGCTGGTCACCGGCGCCCTGCTGGGGATGGACATCCGGATCGTCGCCCCGCGCGCGCTGTGGCCGGCCGAGGAGGTCCGCAAGGCGGCCGAGGCGCTGGCCGGTTCCACCGGCGCCCGAATCACGCTCACCGAGGACGTGGCCGAGGGCGTGGCCGGCGCGGACTTCCTCTACACCGACGTCTGGGTGTCGATGGGCGAGCCCAAGGAGGTCTGGGCCGAGCGGATCGAGCTGCTCAAGCCGTACCAGGTCTCGATGGACACCGTCCGGGCCACCGGCAACCCGGCCGTGAAGTTCCTGCACTGCCTGCCCGCGTTCCACGACCTCGGCACGGTGGTCGGCCGGCAGATGTACGAGGCGACCGGCATGACCGAGCTGGAGTGCACCGACGAGCTGTTCGAGTCGGCGCACTCCGTCGTCTTCGACCAGGCCGAGAACCGCCTGCACACCATCAAGGCGGTCCTGGTCGCCACCCTCGGTTCCTGACGACGCTCGACCCCGCCCCCGGCCCTGGATCCCGTCCCGCCCCGGCCACCCCGGCCCGCGCACGGGCCCGGGGGCTACTTCTCCAGCCTGACGCAGGCCACCCGGTCGCCCGCCGCGTGCGGGCCGGCCGGGGTGCCCGCGTGCAGCACCAGCGAGCGGGCCTGGCCCGCCCGCGGCTGCCAGGCCACCGCGGCCGAGGCGGTGGCGTCGCCCCGCTCGTCGGTGCGCAGCACGAGCCGCAGCTCGTTGCGGTCGTTGGCGTAGGCCGGGTCGGTCGATGGTTGCACCGGGTCGACGGCGTCCTGGTAGTGCGGCCCGGACGAGGCCGGGTCGGCCCCGCAGGCGCCGGTGTGCAGGTGCGCCGGGAACTCGTGTCCGGGCGCGAGCCCGGTGACGGTCACGGTGAGCACGGTGCGTCCGGGCGCCGAGCGGTCGGTGACGACGGTCGCGTGCGAGCCGTACGGCACGAGGTCGTCCGCGTAGCTGACGGCGGCGGGCGGGACGAAGGCCGTCGCCGGGTCGAAGTCGGCCTCGACGAGGGAGACCGGCGACGCGGCGGGGGCGAGCAGGGCGAGCGGCAGCAGCGCGGCGGCGAACGGAGCGGGCATCGGGGGCCTCCCACGGGCAGGACGACGGACACCCTGCTAACGCGGCCGGGCCGCCGAGGGCACCGTCAGGCCCGGTCCGCGGCCCGCCGGATCCCCCGGATCTCGCAGCGCGGCCCGCTGGCGCGCATCAGCCGCAGGTCGGCGGTGACCAGCGGCACCCCGTGGAGCTCGGCGACGGCCACGTACGCGGCGTCGTCCGGGGTGAGGTTGTCCCTGAGCTCCCAGATCCGTGCGAGCAGCGGTGCCACCTCGACCTTGCGGATCGCCAGCCCGGCCAGTTCGCGGGTGAGCTCGGCGACCCGGTCGGCGGTCAGTTCCCTGGCGAGGTAGAGGCCGCGCAGCGACTGCATCACCTCGACGACGACGTGTTCGGGGGCCGTCCAGTCGGGGTCGGCGGCGAGTTCGGCCCGGGCGGCGGCCCCGCGCTCGCCCCCGTCGGCGAGTGCCAGCACCAGTGCGGATGCGTCCACCACGATCATCGGTCGGCCCCCGGCCCGTTCCAGCGCGTCTCCGCGGCTACCTGCGGTTCGACGGCCCACCGTACCGACACCCGGCGCCGCGGGCCCTACCGCCCGAGCAGCAGCCCGGCCAGGACGGAGGCGGCGTTGGCCGTGGCGGCGGCGACCCAGGGCAGCGGGCCGCGCACCGACGTCCCGGCGAGCGGCGCCAGCAGGGCGGCCTCGACCGCGCAGACGGCGGCCTCGCCGAGCCCGAAGGCCGTCCAGTACGCTGCGGCGGGCCCGGCGGAGAAGTGCCGCAGGGAGCTCCACAGCAGCGGGTGCGTCGCCAGGTTGACCAGGACGGCGGCGGCCGCCGCCCGGCCGGGGCGGATGCCGCCGGCCCGGGTGAGGGCGGCGGTGTAGACGGGGACCTCGACCAGCAGGGTGAGGCCCAGGGCGAGGGCGTAGGGCACGGCGGGGATCGTGCCACGGGGAGGGGACCATGGCCACCGACGTCGTACCGGGTGCGGGGCCGGCCGCGGTCCCGGCCGTCTGGCCCGCGCCGGGGGCCGCCGCCCGGTTGGGTGCGGCGCCGCTGACGGGTTTCGCGCTGGCGGCCGCCGCGGCGCTGGTGCTGGCGCTGCGGGCGCCGACCGGTCTGGCGGTGCTGGGTCTCGCGGCCTTCGGGCTGCTGCACAACGTCCTGGAGCTGCGCTACGTGGCGGGCCGTTTCGCCGCGGTGCTGGCCGGTCCGCTGCTGCGGCTGCTGCTGGCCCTGGTGACCGGGATCGTGGTCTGCCGCCTGTTGCCGCCCTCGCCGCTCGCGCAGCGGGCGGAGATCCTGCTGGCCTACGGGCTGTTGGCGGCGGCCTGCCAGTACGGGCTGCGCGGCCGGCGGCTGCCGCTGGCGGCGGCCGGGCTGGTGCTGGCGGTCGCGGCCTCGGCGTCGCTGGCGTTCCCGGCGTACCACTTCGTGGTGCTGGCGCACCTGCACAACGTGGTGCCGCTGCTGTTCCTGTGGGAGTGGTCGCGCCGGCTGACCCGGGGGCGCACGGCGTTCCTGGTGCTGCAGGCGGGGTGGGTGCTGGTGGTGCCGGCGCTGCTGCTGGGCGGGGTGCTGGACCGCTGGCTGGCGCGGGGCGCCCAGGGCTGGACGGGCCGGCTGGTGGCGGCCTACACCCCGCCGGCGTGGCTGACGCCGGGGGTGGGCCTGCGCTTCCTGGCGGTGTTCGCCTTCCTGCAGACGATGCACTACGTGGTCTGGGTGTGGTTCCTGCCGCGGTACGCGCCGGAGGCGGCGGAGGGGTTCGACGCCCGGGTGCCGGCGCTGCGCGGCGGGCGGCCCTGGGCGCTGGGCGCTGCGGCGGGCGGGCTGCTGGCGGTGCTCTTCGCGGTGGACTACGCGCAGGGCCGGGCGCTGTACGCGGCGGTGGCCAGTTACCACGCCTATCTGGAGTTCCCGGTGCTGCTGATGCTGGTGCTGGGTCCGGGGACCGTCCGCGGGGGCGGCCCGGTGCGGAACGAGGAGGAGATGGCATGACGACGATCCTGCTGGCCGATGTGGCCCCGTCGCCGACCGGCGGTTCCGGTGGTGAGCTGGTGGCGGTGCTGCTGGTGGCCGCCGCGGTGGTGGCGGGACTCGTCTGGCTGATCAGGCTGGAGCGCCGCCGCCGCGGTCCGGACGGCCGCTGAGCTGCACCGACGTCCGCCCGGGCATGCCTGCGGTGGTGAAGACGGCAGCATGCACTATGGTTTATCTCGACATCGAGATAACTGCCCCTTACGATATATCTCGATATCAAGATACTTACCGAGAGGCGCTCGCCGGCACAGCAGGCAAGGTAAGCCTAAGTAAGGCTGACCTTACCATCCTGACGGCCGGATATAGCACGAAGCACCCAGAAGGAGTCAGTCGTGTCCGCGAACAGCTTCGACGCCCGCAGCTCGCTGCAGGTGGGCGACGAGTCGTACGAGATCTTCAAGCTCTCCGCCGTCGAGGGTTCCGAGCGGCTGCCGTACAGCCTCAAGGTGCTGCTGGAGAACCTGCTCCGCACGGAGGACGGCGCGAACATCACCGCCGACCACATCCGCGCGCTCGGGAACTGGGACGCCGACGCCCAGCCGAGCCAGGAGATCCAGTTCACGCCGGCCCGCGTGATCATGCAGGACTTCACCGGTGTGCCGTGCGTGGTCGACCTCGCCACCATGCGTGAGGCCGTCAAGGAGCTGGGCGGCGACCCGGCCAAGATCAACCCGCTGGCCCCGGCCGAGCTGGTCATCGACCACTCGGTCATCGCCGACAAGTTCGGCACTCCGGACGCCTTCGTCCAGAACGTCGAGATCGAGTACGGCCGCAACAAGGAGCGCTACCAGTTCCTGCGCTGGGGCCAGACCGCGTTCGACGAGTTCAAGGTCGTCCCCCCGGGCACCGGCATCGTCCACCAGGTCAACATCGAGCACCTGGCCCGCACGGTCATGGTCCGCAACGGCCAGGCCTACCCGGACACCTGCGTCGGCACCGACTCGCACACCACCATGGTCAACGGCCTGGGCGTGCTGGGCTGGGGCGTCGGCGGCATCGAGGCCGAGGCCGCGATGCTCGGCCAGCCGGTCTCCATGCTGATCCCGCGCGTGGTGGGCTTCAAGCTGAACGGCCAGCTGCCGGCCGGCACCACCGCCACCGACCTCGTGCTCACCATCACCGAGATGCTGCGCAAGCACGGTGTGGTCGGCAAGTTCGTCGAGTTCTACGGCGAGGGCGTCACCGCGATCCCGCTGGCCAACCGCGCCACCATCGGCAACATGTCGCCGGAGTTCGGCTCGACCTGTGCGATCTTCCCGATCGACGCCGAGACCATCAACTACCTGAAGCTCACCGGCCGCGACGAGCAGCAGCTCGCCCTGGTCGAGGCGTACGCCAAGGAGCAGGGCCTCTGGCACGACCCGTCGGTCGAGCCGGTCTACTCCGAGTACCTGGAGCTGGACGTCTCCACCGTCGTCCCGTCGATCTCCGGCCCGAAGCGCCCGCAGGACCGCGTGATCCTGGCCGAGGCCGCCGCCCGGTTCGCCGAGGCGCTGCCGACCTACGCCGCCGAGGCCTCGAAGCCGACCGCCGTCACCGCCCCCGACGGCTCGACCTACGAGATCGACAACGGCGCGGTCGTGATCGCCTCGATCACCTCCTGCACCAACACCTCCAACCCCTCCGTCATGCTGGGCGCCGCCCTGCTGGCGAAGAAGGCCGTGGAGAAGGGCCTGCGCGTCAAGCCCTGGGTCAAGACCACCCTGGCGCCCGGCTCCAAGGTCGTCATGGACTACTACGAGAAGGCCGGCCTGCTCCCGTACATGGAGAAGCTGGGCTTCAACCTGGTCGGCTACGGCTGCGTCACCTGCATCGGCAACTCGGGCCCGCTGCCCGAGGAGGTCTCGGCCGCCGTCAACGAGGCCGACCTCGCCGTCGTCTCGGTGCTCTCCGGCAACCGCAACTTCGAGGGCCGGATCAACCCGGACGTCAAGATGAACTACCTGGCCTCCCCGCCGCTGGTGGTCGCCTACGCCCTCGCCGGCAACATGAACGTCGACATCACCCGCGACGCCCTGGGCCAGGACGCCGACGGCAACGACGTGTTCCTCGCCGACATCTGGCCGTCCGAGCAGGAGGTCGCCGAGGTCGTCGCCGGCTCCATCGACGAGGCCATGTTCGACAAGGGCTACCAGGACGTCTTCGCCGGCGACCACCGCTGGCAGTCGCTGCCCGTCCCGACCGGCAACACCTTCGAGTGGGACGCCGAGTCCACCTACGTCCGCAAGCCCCCGTACTTCGAGGGCATGGCCAAGACCCCGAGCCCGGTGACCGACATCGCCGGTGCCCGCGTCCTGGCCAAGCTGGGCGACTCGGTCACCACCGACCACATCTCCCCGGCCGGCAACATCAAGCCGGGCACCCCGGCGGCGCAGTACCTCACCGAGCACGGTGTGGAGAAGCGTGACTTCAACTCCTACGGCTCGCGCCGTGGCAACCACGAGGTCATGATCCGCGGCACCTTCGCCAACATCCGTCTGCGCAACCAGATCGCGGAGGGCACCGAGGGCGGCTACACCCGCGACTTCACCCAGGCCGACGCGCCGGTGTCGTTCATCTACGACGCCTCGCAGAACTACCAGGCCGCCGGCATCCCGCTGGTCGTGCTGGCGGGCAAGGAGTACGGCTCCGGCTCGTCCCGCGACTGGGCGGCCAAGGGCACCGCGCTGCTCGGCGTCAAGGCCGTCATCGCCGAGTCCTACGAGCGCATCCACCGCTCGAACCTGATCGGCATGGGCGTCCTCCCGCTGCAGTTCCCGGAGGGCCAGAACGCCGACAGCCTGGGCCTGACCGGCGAGGAGACGTTCTCCTTCACCGGCGTGACCGAGCTGAACGAGGGCCGCACCCCGAAGACCGTCCGGGTCACCGCCGGCGACGTCACCTTCGACGCGGTCGTCCGCATCGACACCCCCGGTGAGGCGGACTACTACCGCAACGGCGGCATCCTGCAGTACGTGCTGCGCTCGCTGATCGGCTGAGCACCCCGCCAGGCCTGAGGGGCCGGACCGCACCACGCGGTCCGGCCCCTTCTGCATGCCGCGTCTCCCGGCCCCGCCCCTTGTGCGGTGCGCCCGTCATGGACTAAACCTCTATGCCAGCTGGTCCAGACCAATTGACGCCGATTCAGAGAACAGGTCCGGTATGCCCACTCGCGCCTCAGCCCTGCTCGCCGCCGCCACCGTCGCCGCGCTGCTCGCCGCCCCCGCCACCGCCAACGCCGCCGAAGCCCACCAGGGCCCGAAGCTGAAGGGCCAGCGCGTCGGCTACTTCACGCAGTGGGGCGCCGACAGCTCCGCCAAGCGGGTCCAGGAGTCCGGCCAGGCCGGGAAGCTCACCGTCGTCAACTACGCCTTCGGCAACGTCTCCGCCGACGGCACCTGCTACGAGACCGACGCCCCCGGCCAGGGCGACGCCCACAACGACTACCAGCGAGCCTTCTCCGCCGCCGACTCGGTGGACGGCGTGGCCGACACCCCCGGCCAGCGGCTCAAGGGCCACTTCAACCAGCTGCGCAAGCTCAAGGCGAAGAACCCGCAGCTGCGCACCGTCATCTCGCTCGGCGGCTGGAGCTGGTCCAAGTACTTCTCCGACGCGGCCGCCACCGACGCCGCCCGCAAGAAGTTCGTCTCCTCCTGCATCGACCTCTACCTCAAGGGCGACCTGCCCGTCCTGCCGGGCTCCCCGGAGGGCGGCGCCGGCGCGGCCGCGGGCGTCTTCGACGGCATCGACATCGACTGGGAGTACCCCGGTGGCGGCGGGGACCCGGGCAACGTGGTCCGCCCCGAGGACGGGCGCAACTACACCCTGCTGATGCAGGAGTTCCGCCGCCAGCTCGACGAACTCGGCGCCAGGGGCGGCAAGCACGGCAAGGGCGGCAAGCACTACCTGCTGACCGCCGCCGTCGCCGCCAACGAGACCGTCGCCGACCGGCTCGAACTGCCCGCGCTGAGCGACTCCGTGGACTGGCTCAACGTGATGACCTACGACCTGCACGGCCCCTGGGAGGGCACGGGCCCGGCCAACCACCAGGCCAACCTGTACTCCGACCCGACCGACCCCGAGCCGCGCCGGCGCAGCGCCGACGCCGCCGTCGTGCACTACCAGGAGCGCGGCCTGCCGTCCGAGCAGACGGTGCTCGGCGCCCCGCTGTACGGCCACGGCTGGACGGGCGTCGCGGCCGGCGCGCGCGGCGGCCTCTACCAGAGCGCCACCGCCGCCGCCCCCGACCGCTCCTACAAGGAGGTCAACGCCCTGCCCGGCAAGGTCTACTGGGACCGCGACCACGGCGCGTCGTGGAAGTACGACGGCTCCACCTTCTACAGCTACGACACCGCCGAGGTGCTCACCCAGAAGGCCCGGTACGTCCGCCAGAACGACCTGGGCGGCGTGATGGTCTGGTCGCTGGACGGCGACGACGCCCAGGGCAGCGCCATCGCCGCCCTGGACCGCGGCCTGCGCCGCGGCTGACCACGGGCCGGGGTGCGCGCAGGGGCCCGCCGTGCGGACACGGCGGGCCCCTCGCAGCTCCGTCAGGCGCGGTCGCAGGCCTGCGCCCGCAGGGCGCGGGCCAGGTCGTCGCGGCACTCCAGGACCAGGCGGCGCAGCGCCGGAGCGGCCTGCGGGTGGCCGTCCAGCCAGGCGTCCGCCTCGGCCAGGGTCGGCTCGCCGGTCTGGGCCCGCGGGAAGAATCCGGCGACGATGCGCATCGCGATCTCGATGGTCCGCTCGGACCAGACCCGCTCCAGCAGCTTGAAGTAGGGCGCCGCGTACAGCGCGGTCAGGTCGCGGTGGGCGGCCACCGAGAAGCCCGCGATGTTGGCCTCGACCAGGGCGTTCGGCAGCTCGTCCGAGTCGACGACGGCCGACCAGGCGGCCGCCTTGGCCTCCGGGGTGGGCCGGGCTGCCAGGCACTGGGTGTACTGGCGCCGCCCGCTGGCGGTGTTGTCGGCGGCCAGCTCGCCGGCCAGCTCCTCGTCCCCGGCCTGGCCGGCGGCGGCCAGGGCCAGCCAGAGCGCCCAGCGCAGCTCCTGGTCGACGTCCAGGCCGTCGATCCGGGCGCTGCCGGCCAGCAGGCCGCGGACCAGTCCGAGGTGCTCGGCGCCGCCCGCGGTCTGGGCCAGGAAGCGGGCCCAGGCCAGCTGGTGGTCGCTGCCGGGGACGGCGGCGCGCAGCTCGTGCAGGGCGCCGTCGGCCAGCCGGCGGCCGCCCTCGGCCCGCCAGGCCGGGTCGGCGTAGAGGTCGACGGCGGTCTTCGCCTGGAGGTGCAGCGACTGCAGCACGCCGATGTTGCCCTCCCGGCCGGCGAAGCGCAGCACCAGGGCGACGTAGTCGCGGGCCGGCATCAGGCCGTCCCGGGTGAGGTTCCAGACGGCGGACCAGGCGAGCGCCCGGGCCAGGTCGTCGCGGATGTCGCCGAGACCGGCGCGCAGGGTCTCCAGCGAGTCGGGGTCGAAGCGGATCTTGCAGTAGGTGAGGTCGTCGTCGTTGAGCAGGACCAGCGCCGGGCGGGGGCGGCCGACGGCCTCGGCGACGACGGTGCGCGCGCCGGTGACGTCGAGCTCGATCCGCTCCGAGCGCACCAGGGCGCCGTCCGGGTCCCGGTCGTAGAGGCCGACCGCGATCCGGTGCGGGCGCAGCACGTCGCCGTCCTGGACGACGGCGAGCTCGGTGATCCGGCCCGCGGCGTCGGTGGTGAGCTGCGGGGTGAGCGAGTTGACCCCGGCGGTCTGCAGCCAGGCGGCGGCCCAGGAACGCAGGTCGCGGCCGCTGGTCTCCTCCAGCACGTCCAGCAGGTCGGTGAGCTCGGTGTTGCCGAAGGCGTGGCGCTTGAAGTAGCGGCGGGCGCCCTCGAAGAAGGCCTTGGAACCGACGTAGGCCACCAGCTGCTTGAGGACGGAGGCGCCCTTGGCGTAGGTGATGCCGTCGAAGTTGAGCTTGGCGGCCTCGAGGTCGCGGATGTCGGCGGTGATCGGGTGGGTGGTGGGCAGCTGGTCCTGCCGGTACGCCCAGGCCTTGCGCTGGTTGGCGAAGGTCACCCAGGCCGAGGAGTACCGGGTGCGGGCGCCGATCAGGCCGTAGGAGCCCATGAAGTCCGCGAAGGACTCCTTCAGCCACAGGTCGTCCCACCAGCGCATGGTGACCAGGTCGCCGAACCACATGTGCGCCATCTCGTGCAGGATGACGTTGGCGCGGCTCTCGTAGGCGGCGTCGGTGACCTTCGAGCGGAAGACGAACTCCTCCTTGAAGGTCACGCAGCCCGGGTTCTCCATGGCGCCGATGTTGTACTCGGGGACGAACACCTGGTCGTACTTGCCGAAGGGGTACGGGTAGTCGAACTCCTCGTGGAAGAAGTCGAGTCCGAGCTTGGTGACGCCGAGGATCTCGTCCGCGTCGAAGTACTGGGCGAGGGACTTGCGGCACAGCGCGGCGAGCGGGACGTCCAGGGTGGTGCCGTCGGCGAGCTCGCGGCTGTAGTGGTCGGCGGCGACGTGGTACGGGCCGGCCACGACGGCGGTCAGGTAGGTGGAGATCGGCTTGGTCGGCGCGAACTCCCAGGTCCGGGCGGCGCCTTCGGTGGTGACGGTCTCGTGGACGGCGTTGGAGCGGACGTCCCAGGCGGCGGGGGCGGTCACCGTGAAGGTGAACGGGGCCTTCAGGTCGGGCTGCTCGAAGGTCGCGAACACCCGGCGGGCGTCGGCCGGCTCGTAGTGGGTGTAGAGGTACGTCTCGCCGTCCACCGGGTCGGTGAAGCGGTGCAGGCCCTCGCCGGTGCGGCTGTAGGCGCAGTCCGCCTCGACGGTGAGGACGTTCTCGGCGGCGAGGCCGTCGACGTGCACGCGGGCGCCGTCGTAGGCGGTGGCCGGGTCGATCGTGCGGCCGTTCAGGGTGATCGAGCGGACGGCGGGCGCGAGCAGGTCGAGGAAGGTGGCGGCGCCGGGCTCGGAGCAGCGGAAGGCGACCGTGGTGGTGGAGCGGAAGACGGCGGCCGCGGGATCGGGGGCGGAGGTCACGTCCAGCCGGACCCGGTAGCCGTCCACGGCCAGGATGCTGGCCCGCTGCTGGGCTTCGTCGCGGCTCAGGTTCTTGCCCGGCACGGCGGTACTCCTTTGTCCGGCTCGCACGGTGGTGCGTCTGTGGGTGGTGCGGTCTCGGCACGCGGTGTCCGCGCCCCGCAGGGGCATCCTTTCACGCCCTCCGGCGCCGGTACCATTGCACAGCCGTGGTGGCGGGCCGGAATCAGCGGCGCCCGCGGGGTGTTGGGCTGCTCGGGGTGGAACACCTCCCCGATCCACTAGCACTCACGAAGGACGACCGCAGTGACGACTGCCGCTGAGCGCAAGACCGCCGACTTCTGGTTCGACCCGGCCTGCCCGTGGGCGTGGATGACGTCCCGCTGGCTGATCGAGGTGCAGCAGCTGCGCCCGGTGGACGTGAACTGGCACGTGATGAGCCTGTCGGTGCTGAACGAGCACCGCGACCTGCCGCAGAACTACCGCGAGCTGCTGGACAACGCCTGGGGCGCGGTGCGGGTCTGCATAGCGGCCGCCCAGCAGCACGGCGACGAGGTGCTCGGCCGGCTCTACACCGAGCTCGGCCTGCGCTTCCACAACCAGGGCCTGCCGCAGAACCGGGAGACCGTCCGGGCCGCCCTGGTGGCGGCCGGCCTGCCCGCCGAGCTGGCCGACGCGGCCGACACGGAGGAGTACGACGAGGCGCTGCGGGCCTCGCACAAGGAGGGCATCACCCTGGTCGGCGAGGACGTCGGCACCCCGGTGATCGCGGTCGAGGGCGCGGACGGCGAGCGGGTCGCCTTCTTCGGCCCGGTCGTCACCCCGGCCCCCAAGGGCGAGGCGGCGGCCCGGCTGTGGGACGGCACCCTGCTGGTGGCCTCCACCCCGGGCTTCTACGAGATCAAGCGGACCCGTACGGCGGGCCCGTCCTTCGAGTAGGCGACGCCCCTGCACGCCCGGAGGCCCGGTACCGCTGGTCGGTACCGGGCCTCCGGGCGTGCGTGCGGGCTCAGCGGGCGGCGGCGTCCCGGCGCTGCTTGACCAGGCCGGCGGCGATCAGCAGGACGACCAGCACCCCGGCCGCGTACAGCTGCTCCCGGTTGCCCTCGGTGGTGGTCATCAGGCCGAGGATGCCGACCACGGCGGCCATCGCCACCCAGGTCAGGTACGGGTAGCCCCACATCTTCACGGTGAGCAGCTCGGGCGCCTCGCGCTCCAGCCGGCGGCGCATCTTCAGCTGGACGATGCAGATGAACAGCCAGACCACCAGGATGGCCACACCGGTGGTGTTCATCAGCCAGGTGAACACGGTGTCGGGCCAGAACTTGGCGGCCAGCACGGCGCCGAAGCCGAACAGGCAGGAGACCAGCACCGCCCGGCGCGGCACGCCGCCGCTCACCTTGGCCAGTGCCTTGGGGCCCTGGCCGCGGCCGACCAGCGAGTAGGCCATCCGGGAGGCGCCGTAGATGTTGGCGTTCATCGCGGAGAGCAGCGCGATCAGCACCACCACCTCCATGATCGTCCCGGCGCCGGGCACGCCCAGGTGGCGCAGCACCGTCACGTACGGGCCGTCGGCGACGACCGCCGGGTCCTTCCAGGAGACCAGGGTGACGACCAGGGCCATCGAGCCGATGTAGAAGATCGCGATCCGCCACACCGCCGTGCGCACCGCGTTGGCGACGTTCTTCTTGGGGTCGTCGGACTCGGCCGCGGCGATGGTCACCGTCTCCAGGCCGCCGTAGGCGAAGACCGAGGCCAGCAGGCCGACGATCAGTCCGCTGACGCCGGTGGGCAGGAAGCCGCCCTGGCCGGTCAGGTTGTCGGTGCCGGGGGAGCCGGGGCCGAGCACCCCGGCCACGCCGAGCCCGCCGAGGACCAGGAAGGCGATGATCGCGGCGACCTTGATGGTGGCGAACCAGAACTCGAACTCGCCGAAGTTCTTCACGGCGGTGAGGTTGCTGGCGCAGAAGAAGACCATGAACAGGCCGACCCAGACCCAGGCGGAGACGCCCGGGACCCAGCCGTTGACGATCTTCCCGGCGGCGGTGGCCTCGGCCGCGACGCCGCAGCACAGCATCACCCAGTACATCCAGCCCGCGGTGATCCCGGCCCAGGGGCCGACCTCCTTCTCGGCGTGCACCGAGAACGAGCCGGAGGCGGGCCGGGCGGCGGACATCTCGCCGAGCATCCGCATGATCAGCATGACCAGCAGGCCGGAGAGGGTGAAGGCCAGGATGATCGCGGGGCCGGCGGCCGCGATGCCCGCGCCGGAGCCGACGAACAGGCCGGCGCCGATCACCCCGCCCAGCGCGATCATCGACAGGTGGCGCTGCTTGAGGCCGTGCGAGAGCTGCTGGCCGGAGGCCGGGGGAGCGCCGGTGTCGGTGGTCCCGGGCGCGGTGGGCGCGGAGGTGGGGGCCATAGGGTTGGTTCCAGACTGTGCGGAATGCGGCATGAGTTGTCCAATATCCGGGGACACCTCGGGTCATGCCAACGTGGTCGGCGGCGGGCCCACCATGTGGTCCGGACGGTCACCGGTTGCGACCGGGTGGTCACCCGCCGTCGGTTTGGGCCGGAATGGGCCGGACCCGACAACGGTCGAGGGCGGGGCTTTGTCCGAAACCGTGGCGGTGGCGGAGTGGATCACCACGTAGGTTCACAGGTGTTCACTCACCTGAGCACCCCCGGAGGAGACCCCCGATGGCCACTGCCACCACCCCGATACCGCGCCGCGCCGTCCTCGCCGACCTGCTGCCGTCCGCGACCACCCGCCTCGGCGCCCAGGCCCGCGACCTGGCCCTGGTGGCCGGCGGCGCCGCACTGACCGGTGTGGCGGCCCAGCTGTCCGTCAACGTCCCCGGCTCCCCGGTGCCCGTCACCGGCCAGACCTTCGCCGCCCTGCTGGTCGGCACCGCGCTCGGCACCCGCCGCGGCGTCGCCTCGCTCGGCCTCTACCTGCTGGCCGGCATGGCGGGCATGCCCTGGTTCGCCGAGGGCACCTCCGGCTGGGCGATGCCCTCGCTCGGCTACGTGCTCGGCTTCGTCCTCGCCGCCGGCCTGACCGGCGCGCTGGCCCGCCGCGGCGCCGACCGCACCCCGGTCAACACCGCCGTCACGATGGTTCTCGGCAGCCTCGCCGTCTACGCGGTCGGCGTCCCGTACCTGGCCCTGTCGCTGCACGTCCCGCTCGCCCGGGCGGCCGAACTCGGCCTCTACCCCTACCTCGTCGGCGACGCCCTGAAGGCCGTCCTCGCCGCCGGCGCCCTCCCGCTCGCCTGGAAGCTCCTCGGCCGCCGCTGAGGCCCTTCCCGGCGAACCGGGCGTCAGGGGCGCCGGGCGCGCCCGGCCCTGTGCGGAGCCCGGGGCCAGGCGCATGCCACACTCATGGCATGCGCGTGTACCTGGGCTCCGACCATGCCGGATACGAACTGAAGAACCACCTCGTGGAGTGGCTCAAGGAGGCCGGCCACGAGCCGGTCGACTGCGGGCCGCACATCTACGACGCCGAGGACGACTACCCGCCGTTCTGCCTGCGCGCCGCCGAGCGCACCGCCGCCGACCCGGAGGCACTGGGCGTCGTGATCGGCGGCTCGGGCAACGGCGAGGCCATCGCCGCCAACAAGGTCAAGGGCGTGCGTGCGGCGCTGGCCTGGAGCGAGCAGACCGCCTCGCTCGGCCGCGAGCACAACAACGCCAACGTGATCTCCGTCGGCGGCCGGATGCACACCCTCGCGGAGGCCACGAAGTTCGTCGAGATCTTCCTCAACACCCCCTACAGCGGCGAGCCCCGGCACACCCGCCGGATCGAGATGCTGAGCGAGTACGAGACCACCGGCGAGCTCCCGCCGATCCCGGCCCACCACCCGCAGGGCTGATCCCTCCCCGTCCACCCTCCTCCGACGGCCGGTCGCACGTTCGCGTGCGGCCGGCCGTCGTCGTTCCTGTCGCCTGTCGCCCGCCGACGCTGCCCACCGCCGCGTCCGGCGGCCCGAGCGGCCCGAGCGGTCCGCGGCCCGGCCGGCCTGTGTCATCGGACACAGGTCCCCGGCGTGCGATCGGCGCCCCGCGCGGGGCGCGTGCGCCGCCCGTGTGGTTCGTACGCCCAACCGGCGCACGCCTCCTGACGTCGCGCCCGCCGCGGCGCCGATCGGCCGAAACCGGCTGACCGGCCCGCGCCACGGCGCATTCGCCACCGTCCGAGCCGTCGACGCCGGGCGGTACCCGTGGATAGGGTCGGGCCCCATGGCTGGCAGACCGCCGGGCGCACCGCCCCAGACGACTGCGACGAGGCCCGGCGCCGCCAAGGCGTCCGCGCCCGTGACGGCCCGGTTGCGCATGGTGCTCCGCCGGGCCCGCCGAAGGCTGCGCACGGCCGGGGTCGACTACTTCCGCGGCGGGGCCGCCGACTGGCCGGTGCTCTGCGCGCTCGCCCTGCTCGTGCCGCTGCTGATCGTGCTCAACGTCTGGATGCCCGCCTGGGCCCCGCCCACGGCCCTGGTCCTGCCGATCCTGGCCGGTGCGCTGCTGCTGCGCCCCGGCAGCCTGGTGGTGCTGTACGCGCTGGCCGCGCTCGGCCTCTCCGCGGAGTCCGTGATCCACACCGGCCAGCGGGTGGCCAGCGAGAACCCCGAGGCCTACACCTACGGCGTGACCCCGGGCGCGGCCCTGGTGGTCGGCGCCGCCGGGGTGGGCGGCCTGCTGCTGGCCCAGTTCCGGGCCCGGGTCGGGGTGCCCTGGTGGGGCGGCTCGACCATGCTGTTCGACCTGCGCGAGCGGCTGCGGGTGCAGAGCCGGGTGCCCGAGCTGCCGAGCGGCTGGCACGCGGACATGGCGCTGCGCCCGGCCGGCGGGCAGTCCTTCTCCGGGGACTTCGTGGTCGCCGCCCGGACCGGTCCGGGCCAGCGGCTGCTGGAGGTGGTCCTCGCGGACGTCTCGGGCAAGGGCATGGACGCCGGCTCCCGGGCACTGCTGCTGTCCGGGGCCTTCGGCGGCCTGGTCGGCTCGCTGCCCGCGCACGACTTCCTGCCCGCCGCCAACGGCTACCTGCTGCGCCAGTCGTGGGAGGAGGGCTTCGCCACCGCGGTGCACCTGGTGCTGGACCTGGACACCGGCGAGTACGAGCTGCTGTCGGCCGGGCACCTGCCCGGGATGCAGCGGCTGGCGGGCGCCGGGCACTGGGAGGTCAAGGAGGCGGAGGGCCCGCTGCTGGGGATCTACGACGGCGCCAAGTTCGACGGCGTGCGCGGCCGGCTGAACCGCGGCGACGTGCTGATGCTCTGCACCGACGGCATGGTCGAGGAGCCTGGCCGGGACCTCTCCGAGGGGATGGACCGGCTGATGGGGGAGGCGGACCGCCTGGTTCCCGGCAGCGGGCCGGGTGCGGGTGCGGGTGCGGCGGCGGCCCTGATCGAGACGGTGGCCCGGGACATCAACGACGACCGCGCCGTCCTGCTGCTCTGGCGCGACTAGGACGGGTCCGGGACGGGTCCGGGACGCGTCCCGTGGACCACTGCCGGACCGCCGGATCCGGCCCGGCCGCGGCGGCACATGCCGGGGGCAGGTGCTGTCAAGCCGGGCAGCTGATCTTCGGCCAAATCGGACGCCCCGTCGGCTGACCGGACCTGCCGCTTCCGTTACCCGCCGCCGGCCGCTTCCCGGCCGCTCAGCGCGGCCCCGCCGACGTTTCGTCAGAACGGCTCGGCTATCGTCCCGGTCGGCGGAAACTCGTCTCGCATCGCAGGATATCGGCGTTGGGCTGACTGTCAGACCTTTACGCAATCGGCACGGTCGACCACACTGAGTCCGGGCGGGACTGTTCAGGATTCGGGGGATTGGGGGCGTCACGTGCGGCAAGGCAGACAACGTTCGACCGGACCGGGCCCCTTCGCCGGCGGCGTGCCGGTCGGTCCGGGATTCCGCCTCGGGACCGTCGGACAGGCCGGGGTCCGGCTTCGCAGGTGCCGCCGGGCGGCGGCACCACGCTATGAAACGAGGAAGTGAGTCCGGGTGGCACTCTCCGTCTCCGCGCTGGTCCTGTTCGCGATCCTGTGCATCATCTTCATCCGCAACAAGCAGATGAAGATCGCGCACGGCATCGTCGCCGCCCTGTTCGGCTTCATGCTGCACGAGACCACGGTCGCGGGCTCGATCAACTCCCTGCTGGCGAACCTCGCCCACAGCATCTCGAGCATCACCGGCGGCTGACCGGGCCGGGCCGTCCGCACCCCCGCGAGGGGATCACCGGCCGGCCCGTCTGGCCTCCCGCCAGCGGGCGAACAGCCCCCGGGGGCGGACCGCCGCCGGGGCCGGAGGACGCATCGGTGCGGGTGCCTCGGCACGCGCCGGCGCGGCCTCGACCGGCGCTGCCCGCTCGGCGGTGAGCAGGACGAACAGCCGCGCCCAGCAGAGTCGTTCGCCGCGCGGCCAGTCCAGCGCGCGCAGCGCCGCCGAGGCCGCCTCGGACACCTCGCCGTCGACCCGGACCTCGGCGACGTCGTCGTCGGCCTTCCCGCCCAGGAAGAGCTTCACCCCGACCGGCCCCGGCCCGGTCAACTGCGGCCGCAGCGCGGGCGCGAGGGCCGCCATCACCCGGTGCTCGGCGAGCCAGGCCGCCAGGTGCTCGTTGCCGAAGCCGAACACCGCCGCCGGCCCCTGCACGGCGTGCCAGCCCGGGAGTTCGGGGTGGTCCGCGTGGTCGGCGTAGACGCCGCGCCCGTCGGCCAGCTCGACCAGCACCGAGGCGGTGGTGGTCGCCCACATCCGCACCGCGTTGGCGAGCTTCTCCTCCTCGGTCTTGCCGAGGCCGGCCGCGCAGTCCCAGACCACCGGCCCGTCCGCGCGGCCCAGGTGCAGCACGTAGCCGAGGTCGACGTGGCCCGAGCCGTCGCCGCCGGGGTGCTCGCGCACCGCGACCGCCGTGGTCCCGGGGCCGCGCACCACCTCGCCGTCGGCGGTGAAGACGTGCCCGAGGCGTGCCATCTCCCGCGTCACGCAGCGCTGTATGACGGCCAGTCGCTCCTGGGGACGCACCGGGACTCCTCCACCTCGGAGCGCGGCGGGTGAGCTCGCGCTCGAACTGCGCTCGAACGCCGCCGAGGCTATCGGCCCGGAACCCAACCGGGAAACCGCCGGGGCCGTTCGGCCCTCCGGTCGCGGAAATGTCCTGAATGTTCCAGTTTGGAGAGCGTTGACCCCCCGGTTCTCGGGCCGGGGGCCGCCGTCCGGCTGGAGAGCCCCATGCCCCGCACCGACCTGACGCCCCCTCGACCCGTCCCGGCCCTCGCGCCGCCGTTCCCCGCCGGGCCGGACGGCTCCGGACTGGTCGCCGAGATCGAGGCCTACCTCGCCTCGCTGCCCGGCCCCGCGCGCCGCCCGGTGCCGTACGTCTGCCCGTACGGCGCCGCGCCACAGCCGTGGCACGCCGGGTACCCGGAGCCCCGGGCCACCGTGGTCGACCGGGTGCTGCGACGCCCCGCCCGCCCGGTGCCGGTGACCGCGGCCGACCACCTGCGGCTCGCCTCCCGCTACATCGGGGCCGTCGGCTGGCTGCAGGGCGCGATGTGGGACGCGCGCGGCCGGGTCTGCCTGCTCGGCGCCCAGGCCGCCGTCCTCGGGCACGGCTACGGCACCCCGGCCACCGTCCGCACCGCCCGGGTGCAGCTGATGGAGGTGCTGCACGCGACCGGCCGCCCGGTGAGCTCCCCGGACGAGTACAACGACCGGCCGACCACCCGGGAGGCCGACGTCCACCGGCTGCTCGACCGGGCCGCCGCCCGGGCCGGCCGGCTGGGGCTCTGAGGAGGGCGGCGGGAACGGTCGAGGGGGTGGGCCCGGGGGAGGGCCGCCGCGGAAACGACACCGGCCCCGGTGCGCGCAGGCGCACCGGGGCCGGTTCGAGGAGCGGGCGACGAGAATCGAACTCGCGTGACTAGTTTGGAAGACTAGGGCTCTACCATTGAGCTACGCCCGCGCGATCCCCCGGACGTCTCCGGCCGGAAGTTCGGGGAACAGCGTACCTGGTCCGGTCGCCTCCGCGCACACCGCATTTCCCGTCCACCCGCTTCCGGGTCCTTCCGGAGTCCGTCCGAAGTCCTTCCGGGCCGCCCGGAACAACTCGGCGAGCCGCCAAGGCCCGGCGTGTACGCTTCCTCTCGGCACCACGGGGTGTGGCGCAGTTTGGTAGCGCGTCCGCTTTGGGAGCGGAAGGCCGTCGGTTCGAATCCGGTCACCCCGACAGTGCGGCAGGGTCTCGTCCAGGGGGCGGGGCCCTGTTCTGTGTGGGTGACGAGGTGGCGTCTGGCGTCCGCCTTTCGTGGTACCGGTAGGATGGGGCGCTGGCGGTAGTCCCTGCGGTCCCAACCCAGGTCCACCGCCCGAGGGCGAGGAGTCAACCTCACCGTCCGACCCCCGCGGGAGATGCAGCTCCAACCGCCCATCGCCCGTCTCGCCCGACCCGCTCGTACGGCCCCGGCCGGCCGCATGGGGACGGCGGAGGCAACCTGACCGCAAGCCCATAGGAGACCTAACCGTGAAGAGCGCCGTCGAGACTCTGAACCCGACCCGGGTTCGACTCACCGTCGAGGTGCCCTTCGAGGAGCTCAAGCCCAGCCTCGACGCGGCGTACAAGAAGATCAACCAGCAGGTCACGGTTCCGGGCTTCCGCAAGGGCAAGATCCCGGCTCGCGTCATCGACCAGCGTTTCGGCCGTGGCGCCGTGCTGGAGGAGGCCGTCAACGACGCCCTGCCGCGCTTCTACACGCAGGCCGTCGACGAGGGCAAGATCGAGGTCCTCGGCCAGCCCGACATCACCAACATCGAGGGTGTCGAGAAGATCGCCGACGGCGGTGACCTGAAGTTCACCGCCGAGGTGGACATCCGCCCGGAGATCACCCTCCCCGACTTCGCCTCCATCGAGGTGACCGTCGACCCGATCGCCGTCTCCGACGAGGACGTCGAGAAGTCCCTGGAGCAGCTGCGCGAGCGCTTCTCCTCGGTCAAGGACGTCGAGCGCGCCGCGGCCGCCGGCGACATCGTGGTCGTCGACCTCGAGGCCAAGGTCGACGGTGAGGTGCCGGAGGACGGCACCGCCACCGGCGTCAGCTACGAGATCGGCTCGGGCCGTCTGATCGACGGCATCGACGAGGCCGTGACCGGCCTGGAGGCCGGTGGCACCGCCACCTTCGCCACCGAGCTCAAGGGCGGCACCCAGGCGGGCAAGACCTCCGAGGTCACCGTCACCGTCACCGCCGTCCAGGAGAAGGAGCTGCCGGAGCTGGACGACGAGTTCGCCCAGCTGGCGAGCGAGTTCGACACCCTGGAGGACCTGCGCGCCGACTCCCGCAAGCGCCTGGAGCGCATGAAGGAGTACGACCAGGCCACCCAGGCCCAGGAGAAGGTGCTGGACGCGCTGCTCGGCCTGGTCGAGATCGAGTTCCCCGAGAAGCTGCTCGCGGACGAGATCCAGACCCGCAAGCACAACCTCGAGCACCACCAGCTCGAGCCGATGGGCCTGAACATCGACTCCTACCTGGAGACCCAGGGCAAGACCCGCGAGGAGTGGGACGCGGAGATCGAGGAGCAGGCGAAGAAGGGCATCAAGACCCAGTTCGTCCTGGACCAGATCGTCGCCGACGAGGAGCTGGGTGTTAACCAGGAGGAGCTGACCGAGCACCTCATCCGCCGCGCCGCCGGCTCGGGCCTCACCCCGGACCAGTTCGCGCAGCAGGTCGTCCAGGGTGGCCAGGTGCCGCTGCTGGTCGGCGAGGTCGCCCGCGGCAAGGCGCTGGCCACCGTGGTCGAGGCCGCCAAGGTCGTCGACACCGAGGGCAACGAGATCAACTTCGACGACGAGGACGAGACGGCCGAGACCGTCGAGGCCGCCGCCGAGGAGACCTCCGCCGAGGAGAAGACCGAGGCCTGATCGCCCCGGTAGCCCCTGAGGCGCGCAGTGGGCCCGGACGCCGTACGGTGTCCGGGCCCGCTGTCATTCCGCGTCATTCCGCCCGGGGCGGGGCGCGCGACCCTGCGCTCACAGCGAACAGTTCTGCGTGAGGGATTCTGCGGCCCGGCCTGCGCGTTAGGGTCCTTGGACAGCAACAATCACGACGTGATACCCGGAAGCTGTGCGACACCGTGACGGTCGCGGAGCGACCGTCCAAATCGACTGAGCAGGTGGCTAAGTGACGTTCCCGCAGATGCAGATGCCTGGCCCGATGGCGCCGCACGCCGCCTCTGGTGACGTGCTCGGCGGCCTGGGCGACCAGGTGTACAACCGGCTGCTCAACGAGCGGATCATCTTCCTCGGCCAGCAGGTCGACGACGACATCGCCAACAAGATCACCGCCCAGCTGCTGCTGCTGGCCGCGGACCCGGAAAAGGACATCTTCCTCTACATCAACTCCCCGGGCGGCTCGATCTCCGCGGGCATGGCGATCTACGACACCATGCAGTACATCAAGAACGACGTCGTCACCATCGCGATGGGCATGGCGGCCTCGATGGGCCAGTTCCTGCTGACCGCGGGCGCCAAGGGCAAGCGCTTCTCGCTGCCGAACGCCAACATCCTGATGCACCAGCCCTCCGCCGGCCTCGGCGGCTCGGCCACCGACATCCGCATCCAGGCCGAGCAGCTGCTCCGCACCAAGAAGCGGATGTCCGAGCTGATCGCCTTCCACAGCGGCCAGTCCTTCGAGCAGATCACCCGGGACTCCGACCGCGACCGCTGGTTCACGCCGGAGGAGGCCCTGGAGTACGGCCTGATCGACGCGATCATGCACAGCGCCGCGGACGTCCCCGGCGGCGGCGGCACGGGCGCCTGAGCCTCGGCCCGGCCCACGACACCACAGCCACAACGCCCCGGAGGACAAGGACCCCCATGAACATCCCCAGCCTGTCGGCCGCCCAGGCCCGCGTCGAGGACATGCGTGCCGAGGGCCGTTACATCGTCCCGCGCTTCGTCGAGCGCACCACGCAGGGCATCCGCGAGTACGACCCGTACGCGAAGCTGTTCGAGGAGCGCATCATCTTCCTCGGCTCGCAGGTCGACGACGTCTCGGCGAACGACATCATGGCGCAGCTGCTCTGCCTCGAGTCGATGGACCCGGACCGCGAGATCCAGATGTACATCAACTCGCCCGGCGGCTCGTTCACGGCCCTGACGGCCATCTACGACACGATGCAGTACGTGAAGCCGGACATCACCACGGTCTGCATGGGCCAGGCGGCCTCCGCCGCGGCCGTGCTGCTCGCCGCCGGCACCCCCGGCAAGCGGATGGCGCTGCCGAACGCCCGTATCCTGATCCACCAGCCGTACACCGAGACCGGCCGCGGCCAGGTGTCCGACCTGGAGATCCAGGCCAAGGAGATCTTCCGGATGCGCGAGCAGCTGGAGGAGATGCTCTCCAAGCACTCCAGCAAGTCGGTCGAGCAGGTGCGCGAGGACATCGAGCGCGACAAGATCCTGACCGCCGAGGAGGCCGTCGAGTACGGCCTGATCGACCAGATCATCTCCACCCGCAAGACCTCGCTGACCTCCTGAGGCCGGCACCCTCCGGAGCGGGGCGCGTATCGAGTCCGCGCGCCCCGCTCCGGCTCATCGGCGGCCTCCGTCACGGCATCTGTTCGGTATCAATTCGCCCAGGGCGTAGGGCAGACCCGGCGAAGAGGACGGAATCAGGGGCCCGGCAGAGTACCGTCGGATAGCGAGACCGATCGCCGACGGCGTTGACGGTCCACAGCACCAGGCCCCGGAACCCCTGCGGGGCCCCTGGCGAAGGGGAAGCACCTCGTGGCACGCATCGGAGACGGTGGCGACCTGCTCAAGTGCTCGTTCTGCGGCAAGTCGCAGAAGCAGGTGAAGAAGCTGATCGCCGGCCCAGGCGTGTACATCTGCGACGAGTGCATCGACCTGTGCAACGAGATCATCGAGGAGGAACTCGCCGAGACCTCCGAGGTGCGCTTCGAGGAACTGCCGAAGCCGCGGGAGATCTACGAGTTCCTGGACCAGTACGTGGTCGGTCAGGACCTCGCCAAGAAGGCGCTGTCGGTCGCCGTCTACAACCACTACAAGCGGGTCCAGGCCGGTGAGGCGGGCCGCAGCGGCGGCAACGGCCGCGAGGACGCCATCGAGCTGGCCAAGTCGAACATCCTGCTGCTGGGCCCCACCGGCTCCGGCAAGACGCTGCTGGCGCAGACCCTCGCCCGGATGCTCAACGTGCCGTTCGCGATCGCGGACGCCACCGCGCTGACCGAGGCCGGGTACGTCGGCGAGGACGTCGAGAACATCCTGCTCAAGCTGATCCAGGCGGCCGACTACGACGTCAAGAAGGCCGAGACGGGGATCATCTACATCGACGAGATCGACAAGGTCGCCCGCAAGAGCGAGAACCCGTCGATCACCCGGGACGTCTCCGGCGAGGGCGTGCAGCAGGCGCTGCTGAAGATCCTGGAGGGCACCACCGCCTCGGTGCCGCCGCAGGGCGGGCGCAAGCACCCGCACCAGGAGTTCATCCAGATCGACACCACCAACGTGCTGTTCATCGTCGGCGGCGCGTTCGCCGGCCTGGAGCGGATCATCGAGGGCCGGGCCGGCGCCAAGGGCATCGGCTTCGGCGCCAACATCCGCTCCAAGCGGGAGTCGGACGCCAGCGACCACTTCCGTCAGGTGATGCCCGAGGACCTGGTGAAGTTCGGGATGATCCCCGAGTTCATCGGCCGTCTGCCGGTCATCACCAGCGTGCACAACCTGGACCGCGAGGCGCTCCTGCAGATCCTCACCGAGCCGAAGAACGCGCTGGTCAAGCAGTACCGCAAGCTCTTCGAACTGGACGGCGTGGAGCTGGAGTTCTCCCGCGACGCGCTGGAGGCGATCGCCGACCAGGCGATCCTGCGCGGGACCGGCGCGCGCGGTCTGCGGGCCATCATGGAGGAGGTGCTGATGTCCGTGATGTACGAGGTGCCCTCGCGTCAGGACGTCGCCCGCGTGGTGGTCACCGGGGACGTCGTCTCCAAGCACGCCATCCCCACCCTCGTCCCGCGCGACATGATCAAGCGCGAGCGGCGCGAGAAGAGCGCCTGACCCGCCCTCCGGACGGAGAGGGGCCCCGCACCGGACGGTGCGGGGCCCCTGCTCGTTCCGGGCCGGTGCGGCGTCGCCGCCGGCCGGCCCGGCGGGCTACTGCCGCCGGCCGGCCCGGCGGGCTACTTGGCGACCTTCATCGCGTCGCGGATCGCCCGGGCCTTGTCGGCCGCCTGCGCCGGGGTGACCCCCTGCGCGCCGCCGGTCAGGCTGACCTTGCTGAAGGTGATCCGGCCGGTGGTGGAGTTGTCCGCCCACACGCAGATCGTCGGCCCGGCCTTGCCCGCGATGACGCTGACCACACCGCAGGCGAGCCGCGCCGAGGAGCTGTGGGCGTCCTGCGCCGGGTAGTCGGTCAGCGGGGTGGACCAGGTCGCGCCGCCGCTGTCCTTCTTGGAGTCGTCGATGACCTGCCCCGGGTCGCTGATGTCCCCGTAGACGCCGAGGATCGAGAGCGTGTCGAGCGGGTCCGAGCCCTTGGCGTAGCTGGTCGCCAGCGCGGTGAGGTTCTTGCCGAACTTCGCGGCCTCGGCCTTGCTCGGGTCGACGGCCTCCTCCTTGGAGGACTTCTGGACGTAGCCGTCCGGCAGCGACTGCGGCGCGGAGATCTTGTAGTTGCCGCCGGAGTCGCCGGCCATGAACTTCCACGCGGCGAAGCCGCCGCCGCCCAGCACCAGCGCACCGACCACCAGGCCGACCACCAGACCGGTCTTCCCCTTCTTCGGCGGGGCCGGGTAGCCCGGCTGGCCGTACGGGGCCTGCGGCGGCACGCCGTACGGCTGCTGCGGGGCGCCGTAGGGCTGCTGGGGCGCGCCGTACGGCTGGCCGCCCTGCGGCGGGTAGCCGTACTGGGGCTGCGGCGCGCCGTACGGCTGCTGCGGCTGCGGCGGGCCGTACGGGGGCTGCCCCCCGTACGGCTGCTGGGGCTGTCCCTGCGGATACTGCTGTCCCTGGCCGTACATCTGCGTCTGTGCTCCCCCGCCGCACCCGCGGCCTGTCATGGTGTGGATCTGCTCCGTACCCGTGCGGCAAACCGGACGAGTGTCCGGGAACGGTACCGCACGGCGCCCGGCGGCGACCCGTTCGGGCGGCTCGCGTCCGAGGGGCGAAAGCGGTTCGTAACACGTGCCCGCGGTTACGTAAACTGTGCGTCGTGACCGACACGACGAACCAGCGCCCCGTGAGCACCACCGGGGACGAAGCAGCAACCCTCCCGACGACCTACACCCCAGCGGACGTAGAGGGCGAGCTGTACGAGCGCTGGGTGGAGCGTGGCTACTTCGCCGCCGACGCGAAGAGCGACAAGCCCCCGTTCACCGTCGTCATCCCCCCGCCGAACGTCACCGGCAGCCTGCACCTGGGCCACGCCTTCGAGCACACGCTGATCGACGCGCTGGTCCGCCGCAAGCGGATGCAGGGCTTCGAGGCGCTGTGGCAGCCCGGCATGGACCACGCCGGCATCGCCACCCAGAACGTGGTCGAGCGCGAGCTCGCCAAGGAGGGCAAGTCCCGCCACGACCTGGGCCGGGAGGCCTTCGTCGAGCGCGTCTGGAAGTGGAAGGCGGAGTCCGGCGGCCAGATCTCCGGCCAGATGCGCCGCCTCGGGGACGGCGTGGACTGGTCCCGCGAGCGCTTCACCATGGACGAGGGCCTGTCCCAGGCCGTCCAGACCATCTTCAAGAAGCTCTTCGACGACGAGCTGATCTACCGCGCCGAGCGCATCATCAACTGGTGCCCGCGCTGCCTCACCGCCATCTCGGACATCGAGGTGGAGTACCAGGACGACGACGGCGAGCTGGTCTCGATCCGCTACGGCGAGGGCGACGCCTCGATCGTCGTGGCCACCACCCGCGCCGAGACGATGCTGGGCGACACGGCCGTGGCCGTCCACCCGGAGGACGAGCGCTACCGGCACCTGGTCGGCACCGAGATCGAGCTGCCGCTGACCGGCCGTCGCATCCCGGTCGTCGCCGACGCCCACGTCGACCCGGAGTTCGGCACCGGCGCCGTCAAGGTGACGCCCGCCCACGACCCGAACGACTTCGAGATCGGCCAGCGGCACGACCTGCCGAACATCGCCGTCATGGACGAGCACGCGGTCATCACCGTGCACGGCCCCTTCCTCGGCCTGGACCGCCTGGAGGCCCGCTCGGCGATCGTCGCCGCGCTGCGCGCCGAGGGCCGGATCGTCGCCGAGAAGCGCCCGTACGTCCACTCGGTCGGCCACTGCTCGCGCTGCAAGACCACCATCGAGCCGCGGCTGTCCATGCAGTGGTGGGTCAAGGTCGGCCCGCTCGCCAAGGCCGCGGGCGACGCGGTCCGCGACGGCAAGGTCAAGATCCACCCGCAGGAGATGGAGAAGCGCTACTTCGACTGGGTCGACAACCTGCACGACTGGTGCATCTCGCGCCAGCTGTGGTGGGGCCACCGGATCCCGGTCTGGTACGGCCCGAACGGCGAGGTCGTCTGCGTCGGACCGGACGAGCAGCCGCCCGCCGGCGAGGGCTGGCACCAGGACACCGACGTCCTGGACACCTGGTTCTCCTCCGGCCTGTGGCCGTTCTCCACGCTCGGCTGGCCCGAGCAGACCGAGAGCCTGGCGAAGTTCTACCCGAACTCCGTCCTGGTCACCGGGTACGACATCCTCTTCTTCTGGGTCGCCCGGATGATGATGTTCGGCCTCTACGCGATGGACGGCACCCCGCCGTTCCACACCATCGCGCTGCACGGCATGGTCCGTGACCAGAACGGCAAGAAGATGTCGAAGTCCTTCGGCAACGTCGTCAACCCGCTGGACTGGATGGACAAGTACGGCTCCGACGCGCTGCGCTTCACGCTGGCGCGCGGTGCCAACCCGGGCGTCGACGTCCCGATCGGCGAGGACTGGGTCCAGGCGGCCCGCAACTTCGCCAACAAGATCTGGAACGCCACCCGCTTCGCGCTGATGAACGGCGCCACCGTCGAGGGCCCGCTGCCCGCGCCGGAGGAGCTGACCGCGGCCGACCGCTGGATCCTGTCGCGGCTCAACAGCACCGTCGCCGAGGTGGACGGGCTGTACGAGGACTACCAGTTCTCCAAGCTGTCCGAGGCGCTCTACCACTTCGCGTGGGACGAGGTCTTCGACTGGTACGTCGAGCTCTCCAAGACCACCCTGGCCAAGGGCGGCCCGCAGGCCGACGCCGCGCGCCGGGTGCTCGGCGAGGTCCTGGACGTCACGCTGCGGCTGCTGCACCCGATCGTGCCCTTCGTCACCGAGACGCTGTGGACCACGCTCACCGGTGCGGAGTCCGTCGTCATCGCCGACTGGCCGACCGACAGCGGCTACCGCGACGCCGCGGCCGAGGCCGAGATCGCCACGCTGCAGCAGGTGGTCACCGAGGTCCGCAGGTTCGCCGTGAGCCAGGGCCTCAAGGACCGCCAGCGCGTCCCGGCAAAGCTGGAGCTGGACGGCACCGTGCTGGCCGTCCACGAGGACGCGATCCGCTCGCTGCTGCGGCTGACCGTCCCGGAGGAGGGCTTCGTGGCCACCGCCTCGCTGCCGGTCGCCGGCGCCACCGTCTCGCTCGACCTCTCCGGCACCATCGACGTCGCGGCGGAGCGCAAGCGCCTCGCCAAGGACCTCGCGGTCGCCGAGAAGGAGAAGGCGCAGACCACCGCCAAGCTCGGCAACGAGGCGTTCCTCGCCAAGGCGCCGGACGAGGTGGTCGCCAAGATCAAGGTCCGCCAGGAGGCCGCCGAGGCCGACATCGCCCGGATCACCGCCCAGCTCGCGGCGCTGCCGCAGGGCTGAGCCCGTACCGGCCGGTGAGGGGCCGCACTCCGCGACGCGCGGGGTGCGGCCCCTCGGCGTTCCCCGGCCCGGCGACCCGGCCGGGCCGCGGCCGTTCCCGTTACGCCTAATAGCGCAGCAACATTGCTCCCTTCCGGCGAATATTCATCCTGGACCGGGTGAGGTCTTATTCCGAGCGAATTCATTCCGGTCTTGCCCGCGCGGGTTCGCGGAAGTTTGCAGGTCGGATGTGTACGGTGTGCTCGGAGTTTCCGCTGAGCGTTTGTGCGGAGCGTTTCTGCTGAACGGACGGACGGGAGGGCATGGCGTGGTGGTGACCGAGGAGTTGGCCGACGAACTGCCTGCCGAGGCGGTCGAGGAGGCCAAGGCCAGGGCGGCGACCCTGCTGCTCGCCTTCCGGCACGGCAACCAGCTCGCTTTCGACCGCGAGCTGGACCAGCTGTTCGCCGAGCACGCGGGGCGCGAGGTGACCACCCTGCTCGCCTGGATCGCCGCCGAGGCCGTCCGCAAGGCGTACGCCCCCGAGGTCGGCGACCGGGTGCTGCGGGCGATGGCCCGGCGCGCCCCGGCCGACAGCGGTGCCGTCGCGGTGGACGAGGAGAGCGCGGACGCGGCCCGGCTGATCGAGGCGGTGGCGGCCGGCGAGGTGGCGGAGGTGCGCGGGCTGGTCGCCTCGACGGCCGACACCACCTTCCTGCTCGGCGGTCTGCTGCAGGGCGTGGCGATGATGCTGCCGCTGCTGCCCGAGGGCGAACTGGCCGAGATCACGGCCGAGCTGCGCCGCCGTCACGGGGGCGCGGTGCACGTCCCGGAGGCCCGGGCCGGGGTCTGAGGGCCCCGCCCCGGGCCCGCCGCCGTCAGGGCATGGCGTGCAGGTGCGCGCCGATGGTGGTGGCGACCGGGTTGCCCGCCCGGGCGTCCCAGTTGGTGGACCAGGTCATCGCCCCGCCGATGCCGGGCCAGGTGGTGTCCGGCCGGTAGCTGCCGCAGGCGGTGCCGGCCGCCAGGCAGTCCAGGGCGTTGGCGACGGTGCTCGCGGCGACGTACCCGCCGCCCGCCGCGCTGGTGGACGCGGGCACCCCGATCCCGACCTGGTCGGGCCGCAGCCCGCCCTTGAGCTGGATGCAGGCCAGGGCGGTGAGGAAGTTCTCGGTGCCCTGCGAGTAGACGTTCCCGTCGCAGCCGTTCATCGCGCCGGAGTTGTAGTACTGCATGTTGACGATGGTGAGGACGTCCTTCACGTTCAGCGCCAGCTTGAAGTACTCCGTGCCGGTCGACTGCATGTCGATCGTCTGCGGAGCCATGGTGAGGACGAATCCGGTGCCGGCCTTCGCCGCCAGGGCGTGCAGTGCCTGGCCCAGGTAGGCGGCGTTGACCCCGTTCTCCAGGTCGATGTCGATCCCGTCGAAGCCGTAGGACTGCATCAGCGCCCAGGCGGTGCTGGTGAAGGTCGCGGCGGAGGCCGCGTCGCCCACCCACACGGTGCCGTTCTGCCCGCCGACCGAGAGCACCACGCGCTTGCCGGCCGCCCGCTTGGCCGCGATGTCGGCCTTGAACTGGGCGTCGGTGTAGCCGCCGAGGCGGGTGGAGAGCGCGGGGTCGAGGGTGAAGCTCAGGCCGCCCCGGGTGGCGGTGGCGTCCGCGAAGGAGACCGCGATGACGTCGTAGGCCGCCGGGACGTCGCTGATCCGCTGGACGGTGGCGCCGTTGTCGAAGTTCTGCCAGTAGCCGGTGAGGATGTGCTTGGGCAGGCCGGGGGGCCGGCCGGTCGAGGTCGCGGTCGGGCTGCCGGTGGCGGTCGCGGTGGGGCTGCCACTGCCGGTGCCGGTGGGGGAGGGGCTGCCGGTCGCGGTCGGGCTGGGGGACGTGGTGGTGGTCGGGCTCTGCGAGGGCTGCGGCCCGCCGGGGCCGATGAGTGACACGTCGTCGGCCAGGAAGGCGGGCTGCCCGTACCAGCCGTGCAGGTAGACGGTGACGCTGGTGGTGCTCGGGCCGGTGGTGAAGCCGGTGCTGAGCCGGCCCCAGCCCGCCGAGGTGGTCCAGGTGCTGGGGTCGGTGCCGCCGGTGCCGCGGGCGCCCAGGTAGACGTACGAGCCCTGGACCCAGGAGGCGAGGGTGTACGTCGAGGAGGGCTTCACGGCGACGGTCTGGGTGCACTCGCCGGTGTCGCCCGCCCCGGGGGTGGACTGCAGGGCGTAGCGGCCGGAGTGCACGGTGGTGCTCTGGACGGCGCCGCTGCCGCAGGTCCAGCCGGCCGGGGTGCCGGTCTCGAAGCCGCCGTTGGTGATCAGGTCGGGGTCGGCGGCGCGGGCGCCGGGGCCGGTGGCGAGGAGGAGCCCGGTCAGGCCCAGGGCCATGGCGCAGGCCCCGGCGAGCAGGGAGCGGCCGGCGCGTGGGCGCCGGTGTCGGAAAGGTGGCATGACTCCATCTCCGGTGGGGGAGGCCCGGCGGCGTCCCGGTGGTGGGGGTGGGATGCCGTCCGGGGTGTCGATGGTGCGCGTGTGGGAGCTACCGACAACTCAAGTCCCTGTCGGGGAAGGAGACTTGCCTCACAAGGTGGAGTAGACCAATCCGGCTGTCAAGAGGGCGCTACGCGGCCGCCAGCTGTACTGCGTCGTCGGCCGCGGCCTCGTCGGCCGACTCGGCGGCGGCGGCGGTCAGCGCGGCGATCCGGGCCGACGCGAGGCCGTCGCCGTACGGGCTCGGGGTGGCCGCGAGCCGGGCGAGCCGTTCGGGGGTGTCGGCCAGCCAGGCCCGGGCCAGCTCGCCGAGCTCCTCGCCGGGGCCCACCAGCGCGGCGAAGCCCGCCGCGACCGCCTCCGGGCGCTCGGTCGAGCGGCGCACCACGAGCAGCGGGCGGCCGAGGACGGTGCACTCCTCCTGCACGCCGCCGGAGTCGGAGACGAGCAGCGCGGCGTGGCGCGCCAGGCCGAGGAAGTCGGCGTAGCGGACCGGCCCGGTGACGGCGAGCCGGTCCAGCAGCCGCTCCAGGCCGAAGCGTTCGACGGCGGCCCGGGTGCGCGGGTGCATCGGGAACAGCACCGGGGTGCCGGCCCGGGCGATCCGGTCCAGCTCGGCCAGCACGGCGCCGAGCGCCCCGGCGGTGTCGGTGTTCTCCGGGCGGTGCACGGTGGCCAGCACGTAGGCGTCCGGCCGCAGCCCGTGGGCGGCGAGCAGTGCGGCGCGGGTGGCGCCGTCCGGCAGCTGGCGGCGGACCACCTCGACGACGGTGTTGCCGGTGAGGGCGATCCGCTCCTCGGCGAGCGACTCGGCGCGCAGGTTGGCGACGTTGTCCCCGGTGGCGGCGCAGAGCAGGTCGGCGACGTGGTCGACCATCACCCGGTTGTGCTCCTCGGGCATCGCCCGGTCGAAGCTGCGCAGCCCGGCCTCGACGTGCACCAGCGGGATCCCGCGGGCGTTGGCCGCCAGCGCCCCGGCGAGGGTGGCGTTGGTGTCGCCCTGGACGACCACGGCGGCGGGTCGGTCCTCGGCGAAGGCGGCGTCCAGCTGGCCGAGGGACTGGGCGATCTGGCCCGCCCGCGGGCGGCCGCCGACGCCGGTCAGCAGCTCCGGACGGGGCAGGTCCAGGTCGCGCAGGAAGCGGCCGGACATGGCCTCGTCCCAGTGCTGGCCGGTGTGCACCAGGCGGGTCGCGTCGCCCAGCTCGTGGATCAGCGGGGCGAGCTTGACCAGCTCGGGGCGGGTGCCGAGGACGACGGCGACGCTGGCGGGGGGAAGACAGGTGCTCATGGGTGAGGGCTCCGCGGGGGTCGGGGGCTCGGGGGGCCGGGCGGGGGCCGGGGCGGTGGGGCCGGCTCAGGACTCGAGTGCGGTGGGGGCGCCGAGGGCGACCTTCTCGGCGTTGCGCCGGGTCTTGGCCCAGCCGTTGCGGCCGAGCGCGATCCGGACGGCGGCCCGGGTGGCGACGACGAACAGGTGGTAGGCGTACAGCCAGACCAGGACGCCCCAGAGCAGCCCGGTGAGCCGGCTGCGGTCGGGGTGGACGAGCCGGCGGTAGGCGAGGCCCCAGAAGACCATCGGCAGGGTGGCGATCACGAAGGCCAGCAGCATGTACGGCCCGAACCGGAGCTGGAAGTCGGCGGTCTCCGCGGGGAAGAGCACCAGTCCGGCCGCCGTGATCGCGAGCGAGAGCGGGGTCAGCAGGACGAGCAGCACGCAGACCACCGGCTGCAGGAAGGTGTACAGCACCTCGGCCTTGCCGGCCGGGGTGTAGTGGGGGGAGCGCAGCACCCGTCCGGTGTACCGCAGGCACTGCATGTTGCCCTGGGCCCAGCGGGTGCGCTGGGTGAGGAAGCGGCGCAGCGAGACCAGGCCCTCCTGGGAAACCTGGGTCTCGGTGACGTGGGTGAGCCGCCAGCCGGCCAGCCGGAGGTCGAGGCCGGACTCGTAGTCCTCCAGCAGGGCGCGCTCGGGCCAGGGGCGGCCGGCCCGGCCCTCCTCGGCGGTGAGCGCGTCGAGGGCGGTGAGGCGGACGAACTGGCCGTTGCCGCCGAGGCCGACGCTGCCGGTGCGGCGGCGCAGCAGCTGCATGCCGGCGTTGTTGGCCTGGAACTCGACGTCCTGCATCCGGACCAGGGCGCGGGCGAGCGCGTTGGCGGCGCGGCCGCGGCCGGGCAGCGGGAGTTCGTCGTCGGCGTTGCGCATGCGCACGCCGATCTGGACGGCGCCGGTGTCGGGGCGGCCGAGCGCCTTGGCGTTGCAGACCCGGGCGAGGGTGCCGGGGTCGAGCCGCCCGTCGGCGTCGACGACGCCGATCACCACGCGCGAGCGGTCGGCCGAGGCGGGGAGCCGGGCGGAGATCTCGCGGTAGGCGGCGTTGAGGGCGGCGCCCTTGCCGATCCGGGCGTGCGGGCGGCGGCGCTGGACGAGGTGGACGCGGTCGTCGTGGGCCGCGGCGGCGAGCACCAGCTCGCGGGTGGCGTCCTCGCTGTCGTCGTCGATCACCCAGAGGTGGGCCTCGGGTGCGCTCTCGCGCAGTCCGGCCAGGGTCTGGGCGACCACGGCCTCCTCGTCGCGGCAGGGGATCACCAGGTGCCACTGGAAGGCCGCGGGGTCGCCGGGCTCGGCGGGCCGGTCGTGCCGGAAGGCGTGCCGGGAGCCGGCCCAGTACACGAGGAAGCGCGCGAAGACGAAGGCCATGTAGCCGACGAGGGCCAGCGAGACGAGTCCGGCTAACCAGACCACGGAGTCCTGGCGGAGCACGATCCAGTCGTGCAGGGCGTCGGGCATGGCGCGGTTCTCCTCGTGAATCAAAGGCGGAGTGACTCCTCGGGGTGCGAATCGATGCTTCGTTGCGGATCAAATCGCCAAATCAATAGTAAAGGGGGCAAACTGGAAACACCGGCCAAAGTGGCCGTTCTCACCCCGTGAGGACCGCCCGCCACCGCTCCGTAGACTGTGGTCGTGAGCGACAAGGCCGACCCGAACCCGTACACCCTCCGCCCCGCCGACGGCGACACCGGCGACGCCCTGCGCGACGTCGAGGTGGAGCTCTCCAAGCGCTGGCCGGAGAACAAGCTGGAGCCCTCGCTCGACCGGATCGAGGCGCTGATGGACATCCTGGGCCAGCCCCAGCGGTCCTTCCCCTCCATCCACATCACCGGCACCAACGGCAAGACCTCCACCGCCCGGATGATCGAGCAGCTGCTCAACACCTTCGAGCTGCGCACCGGCCGCTACACCAGCCCGCACGTGGAGACCGTCACCGAGCGGATCAGTCTCGACGGCGCCCCGATCACCCCCGAGCGTTTCGTCGAGGTCTACCGCGACATCGAGCCCTACGTGCAGATGGTCGACGCCCAGCAGCCCGTGCCGATGTCCTTCTTCGAGGTGCTGACCGGCATGGCCTACGCCGCCTTCGCCGACGCCCCGGTGGACGTCGCCGTGGTCGAGGTCGGCATGGGCGGCTCCTGGGACGCCACCAACGTCATCGACTCCGCCGTCGCCGTGATCACCCCGATCGGGCTGGACCACACCGACAAGCTCGGCGGGACCACCGGCGAGATCGCGGTCGAGAAGTCCGGGATCATCAAGTCGGGGGCCGTCGCCGTCGTCGCCCAGCAGCAGCTGGACGCCGCCCAGAACATCCTGCGGCGCGCCGTCGAGGTGGACGCCACCGTCGCCCGCGAGGGCATGGAGTTCGGCGTGATCCGCCGTGAGCTCGCCATCGGCGGGCAGCTGGTGACGCTGCGTGGGCTCGGCGGCGAGGAGTACGAGGACGTCTTCATCCCGCTGCACGGCGAGCACCAGGCGCACAACGCGGCGCTGGCGCTGGCGGCGGTCGAGGCCTTCTTCGGCGTCGGCGGCGCCCGCGGCGGGCAGCTCGACCCCGACAAGATCCGCCAGGGCTTCTCCGGCGTCTCCTCGCCGGGCCGCCTGGAGGTCGTCCGGCGCAGCCCCACGATCATCCTGGACGCCGCGCACAACCCGCACGGCGCCCGCGCCACCGTCGCCGCCCTCGGCGAGTCCTTCGGCTTCACCCGGCTCGTCGGCGTGATCGGCACCTCCGGCGACAAGGACGTGGCCGGCGTGCTGGAGGCCTTCGAGCCGATCCTCGCCGAGGTCGTCATCACCCAGAACTCCACCCACCGCGCGATGGACGTCGACGCGCTGGCCGCCCTCGCCGTCGAGGTCTTCGGCGAGGACCGCGTCCAGGTCGAGCCGCGGCTCGACGACGCCATCGCCGCCGCCGTCACCCTCGCCGAGGAGGAGGGCGACCTCGGCGGTGCCGGGGTGCTGGTCACCGGTTCGGTCATCACGGTGGGCGAGGCCCGCCTGCTGCTCGGGAGGAAGTGACATGAGGACGCTCTGTTCCTCGACGCTGATCGGCGAGGCGCTGCTGATCATGTTCGCCGCGCTGGTCGCGATGCAGCTCTCCGACGTCTCCACCGCCACCGTGTGGATCGTCAGCGGCATCGCGATGGCGCTGTGCGTGCTGCTCTGCGGCATGATCAACCGGCCCGGTGCGGTCCAGATCGGCTGGGCGCTCCAGATCGGACTGGTCGCCAGCGGCCTCGTCCTGCCGACGATGTTCGTGCTCGGCCTGGTCTTCGCCGGCCTGTGGTGGTGCTCGGTGCACTACGGCCGCAAGGTGGACGCGTTCAAGGCCGCCCGCGCGGCCGCGGAGGCGGCCGTCGCCGGCGTCTGAAGGTCCGGACCAGCGGGCGGACCCGCCGCTCACGCAAGGTAACCTCTGGCGTGTCGGCCCCCGCTCGTCGAACCGACTTCCGCCGAACCGAATCCCCAGGAGACGCACCGTGTCCCAGCGCACTCTGGTCCTGCTCAAGCCCGACGCCGTCCGCCGCGGCCTGGCCGGCGAGATCATCAGCCGCATCGAGCGCAAGGCCGGCTGGCGGCTCACCGCGGCCGAGCTGCGCACCTTCGACCGGGCGACGCTGGAGCAGCACTACGAGGAGCACGTCGGGCGCCCGTTCTACGAGCCGCTGCTGGAGTTCATGACCTCCGGCCCGTCGATCGCCCTGATCGTCGAGGGCGAGGAGGTCGTGAAGGGCATCCGGATGCTGGCCGGTGCGACCAACCCGCTGGAGGCCGGCGCCGGCACCATCCGCGGCGACTACGCGACGATCACCCGCGAGAACCTGATCCACGCCTCGGACTCCCCGGAGTCGGCCGAGCGCGAGATCAAGATCTTCTTCCCGGCCCACGCCTGAGCCGGTCCGGGCGACACGCCCGGGGACCTCGGGGCTGCCCCGGTCGGGACCATTGGCCCGGCCGGGGCATTCTTATCGTGAAATAAGCAACCAGGGGCGCCGACACGGCGTCCCAATGCTCGGAGAAGCGATCACGCTCCGGACAATGGACGGTATGCCCCACGTCGACGTCCGTACCGCGCGGCGTGACTACGATGGACGCGACTCAAGGGCCCGGTAAGGCAGCTCAGCTGGTCTCCGCCCCCGTGCGGGCGCGCGCTCTCGTCCACCCCCCATGAACTCCGAGCCCGGGAAGGCACCTCACCCCATGGCGAGCAACCTGTCGTTCATCGGCCGCGACTTGGCGATCGACCTTGGAACTGCCAACACGCTGGTGTACGTCCGGGGCAAGGGGATCGTCCTCAACGAGCCGTCCGTCGTCGCGGTGAACACCAACACCGGCGGCATCCTCGCGGTCGGCGCCGAGGCCAAGAAGATGATCGGCCGCACCCCGGGCAACATCGTCGCCATCCGCCCGCTCAAGGACGGCGTGATCGCCGACTTCGAGATCACCGAGCGGATGCTCCGCTACTTCATCCTCAAGATCCACCGCCGCCGCTACCTCGCCCGCCCGCGGGTCGTGGTCTGCGTCCCCTCCGGCATCACCGGCGTCGAGCGCCGCGCCGTCATCGAGGCCTCCTCCCAGGCCGGCGCCCGCCAGGTCCACATCATCGAGGAACCGATGGCCGCCGCCATCGGCGCCGGCCTGCCCGTCCACGAGGCCACCGGCAACATGGTCGTCGACATCGGCGGCGGCACCACCGAGGTCGCCGTCATCTCCCTCGGCGGCATCGTCACCGCCCAGTCCATCCGGGTCGCCGGCGACGAACTGGACAACGCGATCGTCCAGCACATCAAGAAGGAGTACTCGCTGCTCCTCGGCGAGCGCAGCGCCGAGCAGATCAAGATGAGCATCGGCAGCGCCTTCGGCCTGGAGGGCGAGAAGGACGAGCACGCCGAGATCCGCGGCCGCGACCTCGTCAGCGGCCTGCCCAAGACCGTGGTCATCTCCGCCGCCGAGGTCCGCGAGGCCATCGACGAACCGGTCAACTCGATCATCGACGCGGTGAAGACCACCCTCGACCAGTGCCCGCCCGAGCTGGCCGGCGACGTCATGGACCGCGGCATCGTGCTCACCGGCGGCGGCGCCCTGCTGCGCGGCCTCGACGAGCGGCTGCGCCGCGAGACCGGCATGCCGATCCACATCGCCGAGAACCCGCTCGACTCCGTCGCGCTCGGCTCCGGCAAGTGCGTCGAGGAGTTCGAGGCGCTCCAGCAGGTACTGGACGCCCAGCCGCGCCGTTAGCACCGACGAGACATCCGACACTCAACTGAACGGGCCGCCGCCCGAGCCCCACAGCCCGGGCGGCCGGCCAGGTACGAAGGGGCAGTACCAGCACCGTGAGGGACACACGAGAGAGCCGGCTGCTGCTCATCCTGCTGGTGGCGGTCGCCTTCGCACTCATCACCGTGGACATCAAGGGCGGTGAGGACTCCCCGCTCGGCGGCGCCCGGCACGCCGCCGCCAGCGTCCTCGGCCCGGTCGAACGGGGCGCCGCCACCGTCGTCGACCCCGTCGCCGACACCGTCCGCGCCTTCCGCGACGCCGCCACCGACAGCGGCCGCACCGACCAGCTCGCCCGCGAGAACACCGAACTGCGGCAGAAGCTGGCCTCCTCCGACATGGCCACCGGGCGCACCAAGCAGCTCGACGACCTGCTGCGCACCGCCGGTGCCGGCGGCTACACCGTCAAGGCCGCCCAGGTCATCGCGATCGGCCCGGCCCAGGGCTTCTCCTGGACCATCACCATCGACGCCGGCAGCGACGACGGACTCGCCCGCGACATGACCGTCATCAACGGACAGGGCCTGGTCGGCCGGATCACCACCGTCGCCCCGACCACCGCCACCGTGCTGCTCGCCTCCGACCCCGGCTTCTCGGCCGGCACCCGGCTGGAGGGCAGCGGCGAGATCGGCTTCGCCTCCGGCGGCGGCACCAGCCCGATGAAGGTCTCGCTGCTCAACGGCAAGGCCCAGGTCAAGAACGGCGACCGGCTGGTCACCTTCGGCTCGCAGAGCGGCCGCCCCTTCGTGCCCGGCGTGCCGGTCGGCAAGGTGGTCGAGGTCGAGGCCACCCCGGGCCAGCTGACCAAGACCATCATGGTCGAGCCCTTCGTCCAGTTCACCCGGCTGGACCTGGTCGGCGTGGTGGTCGTACCGCCGCGCACCGACCCGCGCGACGGCGTCCTGCCGCCGGCCCAGGCCCAGAGCCCGGCCGCCGCACCCGCCCAGGGACAGGCCCCGGCCGCCTCCGCCGCCCCGCCCGCCAAGCCCACTGGGGGGAACTGAGCCATGCGCCTCGCCCGCATCCCCGTCTCCGCCGTCCTGATCCTGCTCGGCCTGATCCTGCAGGTCAGCGTCTTCGGGCGGCTCCAGCTGCCGGGGGCCACCCCGGACATACTGCTGCTCGTCGTGGTCGGCCTCGCCATGGTCTACGGGCCGTCCGGCGGCTGCCTGGTCGGCTTCTCGGCCGGCCTGCTGGCCGACCTCGCCCCGCCCTCCGACCACGCGATCGGCCGCTACGCCCTGGTGCTCTGCCTGATGGGATACGCCGCCGGGCTGCTGCGCCCGGAGCACGGCCGCCAGCGGTCCGTCTCCAGCGCGCTGCTGGTGGTGGCCGCCGCGGCGGTCGCCTCCACCCTGCTCTACGCGATGGTCGGCGCCCTCGTCGGCGACACCGCCGCCCGGCACGTCGGCCTCGGCGGCCTGGTGATCAGCGCCCTGCTGTACGACCTGCTGCTGGCGCCCTTCGTGGTGCCGCTGGTCATGCTCGTCGGCCGCCGCTTCGGGCGCGACCCGGTGACCGCCGCCAGCGGCGACGACGAGGGCGGCCCCGGCCTGGGCACGCTGGCCCGCTACCGCACCACGCGCGAGGTCTCGACCGGCCCGTCCTACAAGAAGCGCCGCGTGCCCGGCTTCGCCAAGCGCCCGTAACCGGCCCCGCCCCGGCCCCCGACCTCCCGACTTCCCGCACCCAGGAGCGCACGAGACGTGAGCAACATCCCCGAGACCGGCCGTACCCGGCGGGTGACGATCCGTCTGGTGGTGCTGCAGATCCTGGTGCTGTCGCTGCTCGCCACCCTCGGCGGACGGCTCTGGTACCTGCAGATCCGCAACGCCAGCGTCTACACCGCCAAGGCGACCGGCAACCACATCCGCGAGGTCGTCGAACCGGCCGTCCGCGGCGAGATCCTGGACGCCTCCGGGCGGATCCTGGCCGGCAACGAGACCCGGCTGGTGGTCTCCGTCAGCCGCACCTCGCTGCTGCAGCAGAAGGACGGCGGCAAGGCCGTGCTCACCCGGCTCGCCGAGGTGCTGGGCATGCCCGCCAAGGACGTGCAGGAGAAGGTCCGGCTCTGCGACGCCAAGACCCCGCAGCCCTGCTGGAACGGCTCGCCCTACCAGCCGATCCCGGTCACCAAGGAGGCGACCACCCAGCAGGCGATGCAGATAATGGAGCGCCGCGAGGACTTCCCCGGGATCACCGCGCAGCCCACCGCCGTGCGTCGCTACACCGGTGCCGAGGGCGCCAACATGGCCCAGGTGCTGGGCTACCTCTCGCCGGTCACCGACGAGGAGGTCAGCAAGACCGCCGACAAGACCGGCCTGGACCGCTACCTGCCGGCCGACCAGATCGGCCGGGCCGGCCTGGAGTCGGTCTACGACCGCGACCTGCGCGGCACCGCCGGCATCACCCAGCTCGAGGTGGACAACCTCGGCCGGGTCATCGGCACCGCCGGCACCGCGGCCCCGCAGACCGGCAACAACCTGGTCACCAGCATCGACGCCCGGGTGCAGAAGGTGGTCGAGGACAACCTGGCCCAGGCGATGGCCGACGCCCGGAAGACCTTCGACAAGGTCACCAACCGCAACTACGAGGCCGACTCCGGCGCCGCCGTCGTGATGGACGTGCACACCGGGCGGATCGTCGCGATGGCCAGCGCACCGACCTACGACCCCAACCTCTGGGTCGGCGGCATCACCGGCAAGGACTACCAGTCGCTGACCAGCAAGGACTCCAACTTCCCGCTGCTGAACCGGGCCATACAGGGTCAGTCCGCCCCCGGCTCGACCTTCAAGGTCATCTCCACCACCGCCGCCGTGCAGGCCGGCTACTCGCTCGACGGCCGGTACGACTGCCCGAAGAGCATGACCATCGGCGGCCGCGAGTTCAAGAACTTCGAGAGCGAGAACTTCGGCGCGATCTCCCTGGAGAAGGCCCTGGAGGTCTCCTGCGACACCGTCTTCTACGGCCTCGCCTACGACCAGTGGATGAAGGACGGCGGCATCAAGCCGAAGAAGGACCCGGGCGACTGGTTCTTCAAGACCGCCCACCAGTTCGGCCTCGGCGCCAAGACCGGCATCGACCTGCCCAGCGAGGTCACCGGACGGGTGCCGGACCGGCAGTGGAAGCAGTCCTTCTTCGACAACAACAAGGACGCCTGGTGCAAGCAGGCGGAGAAGGGCGGCACCAGCTTCTCCGACCAGATCGCCCGGGAGAACTGCGTCGACGGCTACCAGATGCGCGCCGGTGACGCCGTCAACTTCGCGATCGGCCAGGGCGACACGCTCGTCACCCCGGTCCAGATGGCCCGGATCTACTCGGCGCTGGCCAACGGCGGCACCTTCTACCGGCCGACCGTCGCCAAGGCCGTGATAAGCCCGAGCGGGGATCTCGTCCGCGAGATCGCCCCGCACGAGGACGCCAAGTTCCCCGGCGACCAGAAGCTGCTGAGCTACATCGACCAGGCCACCGCGGGCGTCATCACCAGCGGCACCGCGGCCTGGAAGTTCGCCGGGGCCGGCTGGCCGCAGAACAAGATCGAGCTGCACGCCAAGACCGGCACCGCCGAGGTCGAGGGCAAGCAGACCACCTCCTGGCTGACCACGTACAGCAAGGACTACGCGGTCGTCATGACGATAAGCCAGGGCGGCACGGGCTCCGGCGGCTCGGGTGACGCGATCCGACGGATCTACCAGGCCCTCTACGGCGTCGACGACAAGGGCAACATCGACAACGGCAAGGCGCTGCTGCCCGCGCCGCAGACCGAGCTGCCGAAGTTCAACCCGGACGGCACCGCCGTCATCAAGCCCGCCGCGTACACCGTCACCGCCGACCCCGCGCGCGGCACCGCCGCCGACCCGGCCCTGCCGGGCGCCGCGCAGGCCGCTCCCGCGCCGCTGACCCTGTCGGCCGTGCAGGACCTGCCGGCCGCGGCCCCGGCCTTCCTCGACCCGCCGCAGCCGGCCGACCGGCCCGTCCTCGGCACCGCGGCCGGCGCCGCACTCGAACCGAACCGCGGCCCGGGAAGGGGGCGGGCATGACCTCCTACGGCTCGTACCGGCAGCTGCGGCTGGCCCCGCAGCGCAGCGGGGTCTCCAAGGCCCTCGCCAAGGACTCCCCGCTCTGGCGGCTGGACTGGATACTGCTGCTGGCCGCGCTGGCCCTCTCGCTCGGCAGCTCGCTGCTGGTCTGGTCCGCCACCCGCGGACGCGACTCGCTCACCCACGGCGACCCGCAGTACTTCCTGTACCGGCACCTCACCAACCTGGTGGTCGGGCTGGTCCTGTGCGCGGTGGTGATAGGCATAGGGAGTCGGCGCTTCCGCACGCTGGTGCCGTTCCTGTACGTCGGCGTGATCCTCATGCTGCTCGCCACGCTCAGCCCGCTCGGCTCGACCATCAACGGAGCGCACTCCTGGATCCAGCTGGGCGGCGGCTTCTCGATCCAGCCCGCCGAGTTCGCGAAGCTGGCGATCGTGCTCGCGATGGCGGTCGTGCTGTCGGACCAGGTGGACGCCGGGGAGCGGGAGTACCCCTCGCACCGGGCGGTGTTCCGCGGCCTGGTCTGGGCCTGCCTGCCGATGTGCATAGTGCTGCTGATGCCGGACGCCGGCTCGGTGATGGTGATGGCCGCGATCGTGCTGGGCATCCTGCTCGGCTCGGGCGCCGCCAACCGCTGGGTGCTCGGGCTGCTCCTGGCCGGCGCGGGCGGCTGCGTGGCCATCTGGAAGCTCGGCGTGCTCAGCAAGTACCAGATCGACCGCTTCGCCGCCTTCGCCAACCCGCAGCTGGACCCGTCCGGCGTGGGCTACAACACCGCGCAGGCCAGGATCGCGATCGGCTCGGGCGGCCTGACCGGCAAGGGGCTCTTCCACGGGACGCAGACCACCGGGCAGTTCGTCCCGGAGCAGCAGACCGACTTCGTGTTCACGGTGGCCGGCGAGGAGCTCGGCTTCGTCGGCGCGCTGGCGATCATCGTGCTGGTCGGCGTGGTGCTGTGGCGGGCCTGCCGGATCGCCCGCCAGGCGACCGACCTGTACGGGACGATCGTGGCGGCCGGGATCATCGCCTGGTTCTCCTTCCAGGCCTTCGAGAACATCGGGATGTGCCTGGGCATCATGCCGGTGGCCGGCATCCCGCTGCCCTTCGTCTCCTACGGCGGGTCGTCGATGTTCGCGGTCTGGCTCGCGGTCGGGCTGTTGCAGGCGGTGCGCAGCCAGCGGCCGATAGCGGCCTGACCGGCACGTCGGCCCGCCGGCGCGGCCGGCCCGTTCACCGGGGCCGGTCCGGGAGTCCTCCCGGGCCGGCCCTCGGCGTTCCCGCCCGGTCGTGCGCCCCCACGGGGGCCGGCGGCCGGGCGGGCGCGGTCAGAGCAGGCAGTCGGCGGCCGCCAGCACCGTCCTGGTCTGGTGGGCGACCTGCGTGCGCACCGGCACCCACTGCGCGCCGAACCCGGCCCGCAGCCGGTCCAGGCTCTCGGCGGCCACCGCCCCGGCGCGGACCCGGGCCGCCTCCACCGCCGGACCGCCGGTGTCCGCCAGCAACCGCAGCAGCATCGACGCCACCCGCAGCGGGATCCGGGCCGCCACGATCCCGGCCGCCGTCACCCGGGACACCGTGAGCGGCTCCGCGCACCAGCGCGCCACCCACTCGTCCGCCACCGCCGGGCAGACCTCCAGGGTGAACTCCGCCGCGCGCACCAGCTCGCCGTGCGCCGCCCGGGTGTGCGGGGGCACCAGCGCCAGCAGGCCGGACAGCTCCTCGGCGCGCTCGCGCAGCGTGCGGGCCGCGTCGCCGACCGTCCGCTCCACCGCCGGGTGCGGTCGGCCGTCGGCGACCGCCTCGACGGCCCACATCGGCACCTCCAGCACGGCCGTCACCCCGCCGTGGCGCCCGGCGTAGGACCAGGTGGACAGCTCCGGGCGGTCCGGCAGCGCCCTGGATCGGTCGGCGCCGTCGGCCGAGGGCATCAGGTAGGTGCCCGGCGAGGGGCTGGCCCAGCCGATCGCGTCGAAGGAGTCGACGTCCGGCGGGATGCCCGCGCGGCGCACCGAGCAGGCGAACTGCTCGGGCAACCCCGGTACCGGAGCCGTCAGTTGGACGAAGGCACCACCGAAGTCCACGCCGTGCAGCGAGCACTGCAGGAACGGGCGCAGCTCGTCGATCAGGCCGGTCAGCACCAGGCTCTCCGGCATCGGCGGGAGGCCGGAGCCGGGGGCCGGCAGCAGTTCGGGCTGCTCGGTGAAGGAGGGGCGGAAGAAGTGCTCGTAGTGCCGGTCCATGGTGAGCGGGCCGTCCAGCCAGCCCGCGTTGAGCGCGGCGCCGTCCGGGTCCAGGCAGAGCAGCAGGTGCCAGGAGACGCCCGGCCGGGCCGGGCGGTCCAGCAGCAGCCCGGCCAGCCGCAGCGCGCTGGCCGTCCCCACCGGCTCGTTCGGGTGCGGCCCGCCGACCACCAGGACCGCGCGCGGCCCCCGGTCGACGGAGAGCAGCAGCAGCGGGCGCCCGGCCCGGGAGCGGCCCGCCTCGCGCAGCCGGCACCGCTCGGGGTGGCGCAGCGCGAGCCGCCGTGCCGCGGCCTCCGTCTGTGCCGCGGTGGGGTAGCGGGCCGGCCGGGTGTCGAGGGGCCGGGAGGGACGGATCCGCCGGTCGGTGTCGGTCATGGTTCTCCTTGGGCGTCCTTCCGGTGCACCCGCGGGCCCCGGTCGCCGGGCCGCCGGGGAGCGGGCCGCACCGCCGGACGCGGCCTGCGCAGCCGGGGACGGGGGCGCTGCGGGCCGGGAACGGGTCGCCGGGGTGAGGGAGTCGGCGAGGGCCTGAGCGTACGGCCCAACTCCCCTGTCCGGAAGGGGTGCAGAGGTCTCTGACGGCGCCCTGTCAGTACCGCACGGGCGCTCCGGACATGTCAACGGCGGACGGCGCGGGCCGGCGGGCGCGCACTGCGCGTGCCGGGGGGCAGGCGCCCGCGGGGAGGGTCGCGCCGGAGCGCGGGCGGGGCTCCGGCGCGGGAGCGGGGCGGGAGCGGGGCGCGGTGTGCGGCCGGAAGGCCGTTCCCCGGATTGGGCTACCCTTGAGGGTCACCCCTCCCAGCCGTCGCCTGTCGATGCGCGCGGCACCGAATCACGTCGTAAGGGTTCCTAGTACATGACTGTCGAATCGGTCTTCCCACGCCTGGAGGCCCTCCTCCCGCACGTCCAGAAGCCGATCCAGTACGTCGGCGGCGAGCTGAACTCGACCGTCAAGGACTGGGACGCCTGCGACGTCCGCTGGGCGCTGATGTACCCCGACGCCTACGAGGTCGGCCTGCCCAACCAGGGCGTCATGATCCTCTACGAGGTGCTCAACGAGCGCGAGGGCGTGCTCGCCGAGCGCACCTACAGCGTGTGGCCCGACCTCGAGGCGCTGATGCGCGAGCACCGGGTCCCGCAGTTCACCGTGGACGCGCACCGCCCGGTCAAGGCCTTCGACGTCTTCGGGCTGTCGTTCTCCACCGAGCTCGGCTACACCAACATGCTGACCGCGCTCGACCTGGCCGGCATCCCGCTGGAGTCCAGGGACCGCACCGACGAGGACCCGATCGTCCTGGCGGGCGGCCACGCGGCCTTCAACCCCGAGCCGATCGCGGACTTCATCGACTGCGCGGTCGTCGGCGACGGCGAGCAGGCCGTGCTCGACATCACCGACATCGTCCGCGCCTGGAAGGCCGAGGGCCGCCCCGGCGGGCGCGACGAGGTGCTGCTGCGCCTGGCCCGCACCGGTGCGGTCTACGTGCCGCGGTTCTACGACGTGGAGTACCTGGCCGACGGCCGGATCGGCCGCGTCGTGCCGAACGCCCCGGGCGTGCCGTGGCGGGTGTCCAAGCACACCGTGATGGACCTCGACGAGTGGCCCTACCCGAAGCAGCCGCTCGTCCCGCTCGCCGAGACCGTCCACGAGCGGATGTCCGTGGAGATCTTCCGCGGCTGCACCCGCGGCTGCCGCTTCTGCCAGGCCGGCATGATCACGCGCCCCGTGCGGGAGCGAAGCATCACCGGTATCGGCGAGATGGTCGAGCGCGGGCTCAAGGCGACCGGCTTCGAGGAGGTCGGCCTGCTGTCGCTGTCCAGCGCCGACCACACCGAGATCGGCGACATCGCCAAGGGCCTGGCCGACCGCTACACCGACGACAAGATCGGCCTGTCGCTGCCGTCCACCCGCGTCGACGCCTTCAACATCGACCTCGCCAACGAGCTGTCCCGCAACGGTCGCCGTTCGGGCCTCACCTTCGCCCCCGAGGGCGGCAGCGAGCGCATGCGCAAGGTGATCAACAAGATGGTGTCGGAGGAGGACCTGATCCGCACCGTCGCCACCGCCTACGGCAACGGGTGGCGCCAGGTGAAGCTGTACTTCATGTGCGGCCTGCCCACCGAGACCGACGAGGACGTGCTCCAGATCGGCGAGATGGCGAAGAACGTCATCCAGAAGGGCCGCGAGGTCACCGGCCAGAACGACATCCGCTGCACCGTCTCCATCGGCGGGTTCGTGCCCAAGCCGCACACCCCGTTCCAGTGGGCCCCGCAGCTGTCCGCCGAGGACACCGACGCCCGCCTGGCCAAGCTGCGCGACTCGATCCGCGGTGACCGCAAGTACGGCAAGAACATCGGCTACCGCTACCACGACGGCAAGCCGGGCATCATCGAGGGCCTGCTCTCCCGCGGCGACCGCCGGGTCGGCGGCGTCATCCGCGCGGTCTACGAGGACGGCGGCCGCTTCGACGGCTGGCGCGAGCACTTCTCCTACGACCGCTGGATCGCCTGCGCCGAGAAGGGCCTGGCCGGCACCGGCGTCGACGTCGACTGGTACACCACCCGCGAGCGGACCTACGAGGAGGTGCTGCCCTGGGACCACCTGGACAGCGGCCTCGACAAGGACTGGCTGTGGGAGGACTGGCAGGACGCCCTGGAGGAGTTCGAGGTCGACGACTGCCGCTGGACCCCGTGCTTCGACTGCGGCGTGTGCCCCCAGATGCAGACGGAGATCCAGATCGGCCCGACCGGCAAGAAGCTGCTGCCGCTGAGCGTCGTCAACAAGTAGTCCCCGGGTCCGACGACCCCCGGCCGGAACGCTCCGGCCGGGGGTCGTCGGCGTACGGCTGACCAGGGGCGGAGCGAGGGGGGCGGCGGGGCGCGTACCCTTTGAGGTGACAGAGTCCGGACCGTGGCGGCAGTTCGCCGCGCCGGACGGGGACAACTGACTAAGGACTGAGCGACCCTGGCACGCCGTACGCCCGACGGTCCGCCGCCCGCGCCGACGGTGCAGCGGATCCGTCTCCGCTACACCAAGCGCGGCCGGCTCCGCTTCACCAGCCACCGCGACTTCCAGCGCGCCTTCGAGCGCGCCCTTCGCCGGTCCGCCGTGCCGATGGCCTATTCGGCCGGCTTCACCCCGCACCCGAAGGTCTCCTACGCCAACGCGGCCCCGACCGGGGTGGCGAGCGAGGCGGAGTACCTGGAGATCGGTCTGGCCGCCCTGCGCGACCCCGAGGAGCTGCGGGCGCAGCTGGACGAGTCGCTGCCGCCCGGCCTGGACGTGATCGACGCGGTCGAGGTGCGGACGCCGAACTTCGTGGAGCGCCTGGAGGCCTCCGAGTGGCTGGTCCGGCTGGACGGCGTCGAGCCGGACGAGGCGGCCGGCGCGGTCAAGGCGTTCCTGGCCGAGGAGCGGGTCGAGGTCGAACGCACGACCAAGAACGGCGTGCGGGTCTTCGACGCGCGCGGCGCCGTGGCGGCGCTGGACCTCGTCCCGCCGCAGGTCGACGGCGGTGCGGACACGGCCGCCGGAGCGGACCACGATGTTCGGACCGGCCGTCCCTGTGCGATACTGCGGCTGGTAGTACGACACGCCACACCCGCCGTACGACCCGACGACGTATTGTCCGGTCTCCGTGCGACGGCCGACCTGGCGCCGCCGGTCCCCGCAGAGGTGACCAGGCTGGCGCAGGGGCCGCTCGACGAGGAGACCGGCACGGTGACCGACCCGCTGGCGCTCGACCGCGCCGCGGCCCCGGCCGGCTGACGGCCGCCGGGGTGCGCGGGGCCGCGTCCGCCTGACGGGCGGAGGCCGGGCCCAGTGCCTCACTGGGCCCGACGGTCCTCCAGGTTCCCGCGGCTCCCCAGGGGAGCGAGCGTCGTCGCAGCACAGGCCGGCCACCTGCGGCCCGCCGACCAGGATGGTCGGTGGGCCCGGGAACCCCGTCCGGGAGCCACCCGGGGTTGGGGGACGGCGCAGCTTGGGAAAACCTCAGAAGACTGGTCAGACCAGAAGACTTTCGACACCCCGCCGAGGGCGGGGCGCCGAGCGAGACTACGAGCCCCTGTGCGGCCTCGCGTCCGCGCGGCGGCACCGTGAATGGGTCCGGCCCGAGCATCGTCGCGATGCCGGCCGGCCGCCCGTGCCGTGCCGTGCCCGGATGCGGAGCCCGGGGGCCTGACGGGAGATCCACCCGCATGCTCGATAACACCGATCCGCAGCAGACCGCGGCCACGGAACAGAACGAAACCGCCCCGACCGGCGGCGAGGGCGCGTCCGCGGCGCCGCCGCGCCGCCGCCGTCGCGCGGTGTCCCGCCCCGCGGGCACTCCGCAGGGCGCGGCCACCGAGGCCGCCGAGACGGTCGTCCCGGCCGAGGCGCCCGCCGCCGAGGCCGCGGCGGCCGAGGCCGCTCCGGCCGCCGAGCCGGTGGCCGAGAAGCCCGTCCGGGCCCGTCGCACCCGCAAGCGTGCCGAGGCCCCCGCAGGGACCCCGGAGGCGGCCGAGGCCGTCGCCGCCGAGCCGACCGCGGCGAAGGCGGCCAAGGCGGCCGAGAAGGCCGTCGAGGAGCCCGCCGAGGCCGCTCCGGCCGCCGAGCCGGTGGCCGAGAAGCCCGTCCGGGCCCGTCGCACCCGCAAGCGTGCCGAGGCCCCCGCCGGTACGCCGGCCGCCGCCGAGACCCCGGCCGAGGAGCCCGTCGCCGCCCCGGCGCAGGCCGAGGAGCCCGCCGCCGAGGCCGAGGAAGCCCCTGCGGCTCCGGCCCGCCGGGCCCGTCGCCGCCGCGTGGTCGAGGCCGCGCCGGTCGTCGAGGCGCCGGTCGAGGAGCCCGCCGCCGAGGAGCCCGTCGAGGAGGAGCCGGTCGAGGAGGCCGCGGCCGTCGAGCCCGAGCCCGCCCCGGCGCCGGTCGCCGAGCCGACCGGCCGGGTGCGCCGCCGTGCCGTCCGCCCGTCCACCGCGATCTTCCAGGCCCCGGTGTTCCAGGAGCCGGCCCCGTACGTCGCGCAGCCCGCGGCCCAGCCGCAGCAGCCGGCCGCCGCCGCCCCGGCCCAGGCCGAGGAGCCGGCCGTCGCCGAGCGCGAGGAGGACGAGTTCGAGTACAGCGGCGTCGGCCGCCGCCGTCGCGTGCGCACCTCAGTGCGGGTGCAGCCGCCGACCCGCTCCAAGGGCGGGCGGGCCGTGAAGGCCGCCGAGCGCGCCGCGGAGAAGGCCGAGCGGGCCGAGCGCGCCGCGGAGAAGGCCGCCGAGAAGGCCGCCGAGGCTCCGGTCGAGACGCCGGCCGTCGAGGCGCCCGTCGTCGAGGCCCCCGTCGCCGGTCCGGAGACCGAGGGCGACTGGGAGGAGGACGGCCGTCCGTCGCGCCGTCGCCGCCGGGGTGGCCGCCGCCGTCGCCGCGGCGAGTCCGAGGACTTCGAGAACGAGGCCCTCGAGACCGAGCAGCCCGCCGCCGAGGAGCCGGCCGAGGCCGCCGACGAGGAGGGCGACGAGGACGACGACCTGGCCGCCGGCCTGTCCTCCTCGCGCCGCCGTCGCCGCCGTCGCCGCCGCAGCGGCGAGGCCGGTGCCGTCGAGACCGCCGAGACCACCGAGGACGGCGTCCGCACGGTCGTGAAGGTGCGCGAGCCGCGCCGCCGCTCCACCGAGCCGTCCTTCGACCCGGACGAGGTGCAGTCCATCAAGGGCTCGACCCGTCTGGAGGCCAAGAAGCAGCGCCGCCGCGAGGGCCGCGAGCTGGGCCGCCGCCGGGTGCCGATCATCACCGAGGCCGAGTTCCTGGCCCGCCGGGAGTCCGTCGAGCGCGTCATGGTGGTGCGCCAGAACGGCCAGCGGACCCAGATCGGCGTCCTCGAGGACGGCGTGCTGGTCGAGCACTACGTGAACAAGGAGCAGGCCACCTCGTACGTCGGCAACGTCTACCTGGGCAAGGTCCAGAACGTGCTGCCGTCGATGGAGGCCGCGTTCGTCGACATCGGCAAGGGCCGCAACGCGGTGCTGTACGCCGGTGAGGTCAACTTCGGCGCGCTGGGCGGCCACGGCGGCCCGCGCCGGATCGAGTCGGTGCTGAAGTCCGGCCAGTCCGTGCTGGTGCAGGTCTCCAAGGACCCGATCGGCCACAAGGGCGCCCGCCTGACCAGCCAGATCTCGCTGCCCGGCCGTTACCTGGTGTACGTGCCCGAGGGCTCGATGACCGGCATCTCGCGCAAGCTGCCCGAGAACGAGCGCGCCCGCCTGAAGCAGATCCTCAAGAAGATCGTCCCGGACGACGCGGGCGTCATCGTGCGCACCGCCGCCGAGGGCGCCTCCGAGGAGGAGCTGACCCGCGACGTCCAGCGACTGCAGCAGCAGTGGGAGGACATCCAGAAGAAGGCCGCGACCGGCAACGCCCCCGCGCTGCTGTACGGCGAGCCGGACATGACCGTCCGGGTCGTCCGCGACATCTTCAACGAGGACTTCACCAAGGTCATCGTCTCCGGCGACGAGGCGTGGAACACCATCCACGACTACGTCTCCAACGTGGCCCCGGACCTCGCCGAGCGGCTCCAGCGGTGGACCTCCGAGGTGGACGTGTTCGCCACCTACCGGATCGACGAGCAGCTGATGAAGGCGCTGGACCGCAAGGTCTGGCTGCCCAGCGGCGGGTCGCTGGTGATCGACCGCACCGAGGCGATGGTCGTCATCGACGTCAACACCGGGAAGTTCGTCGGCCAGGGCGGCAACCTGGAGGAGACGGTCACCCGGAACAACATCGAGGCGGCCGAGGAGATCGTGCGCCAGCTGCGGCTGCGCGACCTCGGCGGCATCATCGTGATCGACTTCATCGACATGGTGCTGGAGTCCAACCGCGACCTGGTGCTGCGCCGCCTGCTGGAGTGCCTGGGCCGGGACCGGACCAAGCACCAGGTGGCCGAGGTCACCTCGCTGGGCCTGGTCCAGATGACCCGCAAGCGGGTCGGCCAGGGCCTGCTGGAGTCCTTCTCCGAGCCGTGCGTGCACTGCAACGGCCGCGGCGTGATCGTCCACATGGAGCAGCCGAGCACTCACGTCCACACCCCGGTCGCGCCGGCCGTCGAGCCGGCCGCGGGCAGCGGCAAGCGCCGCCGCCGGGGCAAGGGCGGGGCGGCCCACGAGGAGCCGCAGGCCGTCGAGGCCGCCGTGACCGAGGCCGAGGTCGAGGCCGATGCCGAGCTCGCGGTCGAGCCGGTGCGCGAGGAGATCGAGGGCCAGCTGGCCCTGGAGGTCCCGGGCACCGAGGAGTCGGCCGAGGCCCCGGCGGCCCAGCCGGACCTGGTCGAGATCCCGGCCGTCACGGCGGCCCCGGCCGGCCGCACCCGCCGCCGCGCGGTGCGCAAGGCGACGGCTCCGGCCGGTACGCCGGGCGGTGCCGAGATCGTGGTGCTGCAGGCGCGGGCCGACGCGGCGCTGGAGGCGGCCCTGGAGGCCGCCGCCCCGGCCGCCGAGCCCGTGGTGGCCGTCGAGGCCCCCGCGGCCGAGTCCCCCGCCGCCGAGGAGCCGCAGGCCGTCGAGGTCGCGGAGACCGAGGCCGGGGCCGTCGCGGAGACGGAGGCCGTCGAGGCCCCCGCCGCCGAGGCCGCGGTCGAGGGGTCCGCGGTCGAGGAGTCCGCGGAGGAGGCGCCGGCGCCCAAGAAGCGGGCCGCCCGCAAGACCGCCGCGAAGAAGACCGCCGCCAAGAAGACGACCGCGGCGGCCAAGAAGACCACCGCCCGCAAGACCGCCACCAAGCGGACGAGCGCGGCGGCCAAGAAGGCCGCGGCGGCCGAAGGTGATACGGCCGCCGAGTAGTGCCCCGGCCCGGGGCGGGACCCTTCCCGCCCCGGGCCGTACGGGCCGGTTTGCCCCCCGGGCGGGCGGTCCGTATTCTTGACCCTCGGCGTGTCTACGCCACGCTCCCGAGCACATCACCTTCCCGAGGTGACCGCGTCCGCGCGGTTCCGAGGGGAGAGGCCTCTGTGTCCGTACCCAGGTGGCTGGCGTCGGGAGTTCCGACCGAGCAAGGAAAGCAGGTACCGCATGTACGCGATCGTTCGCGCAGGCGGCCGCCAGCACAAGGTCGCCGTCGGCGACGTGCTGGAGATCGACCGTATCGAGGCCAAGCCGGGTGACTCGGTCGAGCTCTCGACCATCCTGGTCGTCGACGGCGAGGCCGTCACCTCCGACCCGTGGGTCCTCGCCGGCGTGAAGGCCCACGCCGAGGTGGTCGACCAGACCAAGGGTGACAAGATCGTCATCCTGCGCTACAAGAACAAGACCGGCTACCGCCGTCGCCAGGGTCACCGTCAGAAGCACACCGCGGTGCGCATCACCAGCATCGACTCGGTCAGCAAGTAAGGGGATAGCCGAAAATGGCACACAAGAAGGGCGCAAGCTCTACCCGTAACGGCCGTGACTCGAACGCCCAGCGCCTCGGCGTGAAGCGCTTCGGCGGCCAGGTCGTCTCCGCCGGCGAGATCCTCGTCCGCCAGCGCGGCACCCACTTCCACCCGGGTGCGGGCGTCGGCCGTGGCGGCGACGACACGCTGTTCGCGCTGACCGCCGGTGCGGTGCAGTTCGGCACCCGTCGCGGCCGCAAGGTCGTCAACATCGTGGCCTCCGAGGCCTGAGTCACACCAGACTCACAATGAAGGGTGGGCCGGAATGTTCCGGTCCACCCTTCATGCTTTACGCAGGTAGAAGCAGACTCATCCGTACTGGAGGCACACCCATGACCACCTTCGTGGACCGCGTCGAACTTCACGTCGCCGCGGGTAACGGGGGCCACGGCTGCGCCTCCGTGCACCGCGAGAAGTTCAAGCCGCTCGGCGGCCCGGACGGCGGCAACGGCGGGGAGGGCGGCAGCGTCATCCTCACCGTGGACGCTCAGATCACCACCCTGCTCGAGTACCACCACTCGCCCAAGCGCAAGGCCACCAACGGCAAGCCCGGCGCGGGCGGCAACCGCACCGGCGCGGACGGCGAGGACCTCGTCCTGCTGGTGCCGGACGGCACCGTGGTGCTGGACCGCAGCGGCAACGTGCTCGCCGACCTGGTCGGCCACGGCACCAGCTTCGTCGCCGCCCAGGGCGGCCGCGGCGGCCTCGGCAACGCCGCGCTCGCCTCGGCCCGCCGCAAGGCGCCCGGCTTCGCGCTGCTCGGCGAGCCCGGTGAGGCCCGTGACATCGTCATGGAGCTCAAGTCCGTCGCCGACGTGGCCCTGGTGGGGTACCCGAGCGCCGGCAAGTCCTCGCTGATCTCGGTGCTCTCCGCCGCCAAGCCGAAGATCGCGGACTACCCGTTCACCACCCTGATCCCCAACCTGGGCGTGGTCACCGCCGGCGACACCGTCTACACCATCGCCGACGTGCCCGGCCTGATCCCCGGCGCCAGCCAGGGCCGCGGGCTCGGCCTGGAGTTCCTGCGGCACGTCGAGCGCTGCTCGGTGCTGGTGCACGTGCTGGACTGCGCCACCCTGGAGCCGGGCCGCGACCCGCTGACCGACCTGGAGACCATCGAGGCCGAGCTGGCCCAGTACGGCGGTCTCGAGGACCGGCCGCGCCTGGTCGCGCTCAACAAGGTGGACGTGCCGGACGGCCAGGACATCGCCGACCTCACCCGGGCGTCCCTGGAGGAGCGCGGCTACCGCGTCTTCGAGGTCTCCGCGGCCTCCCGCAAGGGCCTGCGCGAGCTGAGCTTCGCGCTGGCCCAGATCGTCGCCGAGGCGCGGGCCGCCAAGCCCGTCGAGGAGTCGACCCGGATCGTGCTGCGGCCCGTCGCCGTGGACGACGCCGGCTTCACCATCACCGAGGAGGACGGCGCCTACCGCATCCGCGGCAGCAAGCCGGAGCGCTGGGTCCGCCAGACCGACTTCTCCAACGACGAGGCCGTCGGCTACCTGGCGGACCGGCTGGCCCGCCTCGGCGTCGAGGACCGGCTCTGGAAGGTCGGCGCCCACGAGGGCGACACCGTCATCATCGGCCCGGACGACAACGCCGTGGTCTTCGACTGGGAGCCGACCATGGCCGCCGGCGCCGAGATGCTCGGCCGCCGCGGCGAGGACCACCGCTTCGAGAACCCGCGCCCGGCCGTCGACCGCCGCCGCGAGAAGCAGAAGGGCCGGGACGCGGCCGAGGCCGAGTTCCTCGCCTTCGAGGCGCTCTCCAGCGGCCGCCAGGCCGCCATCGAGGGCGACGACGAGGACTGAGTCCGCGCAGCCGCGAGCGGCCCCCGCCACCCGTCCGGGTGGCGGGGGCCGCTCGCGTGTTCAGCGCCGGCGGGACGTCACTTCGTCCAGGCCGCCTGGACCTTGGTGATGTCGGTCGAGTCGCCGTAGCCGACCATCGCCGGGACGCCGCCGGCCGGGAAGCTGACGATGTCGCAGCCCTTGAACTCGACGCCCTTGGTGGCACCCGAGAAGCTCGGGGTGGTGCACTTGGCCACGGGGGTGGAGCCGGTCGGGTTGGCGAAGCTGGCGGTGCCGCCCGAGGCGTCGTAGACCTTGAACTTGGAGTTGGGCGCCGCGAAGGTCAGCTTGGAGTCCCCGAGGTTCTTCATCGTCCAGCTGACGTAGTAGATCGCCCGGCCGTCCAGGCCCGTGGTGGGGGCCTTGGCGTCCTGGAAGTCCTTGAGCGAGCCGGGGGTCACGCCGGTGACGGTGATCTCCAGCTTGGCCGCGGCGTTGAAGGTCTTGTCGGCGAAGTCGACGGTGGCGGGCTGGCCGAACTTCACCGCGGTGCCGGCCTGCGGCAGCTTGCCGCCGCCCGCGCCGCCGCCGGTGGCCGCGCCACCGGTCGCGCCGGCCGTGGCCGCCCCGCCCGTGGCACCGGCGGTGGCCGCCCCGCCGGTGGCCGCGCCGCCGGTCGCGCCGGTCGGGGCCGCGGTCGAGCCGCCGGCCGCGCCGCCCGTGGCGGCACCCCCGGTCGCGGCACCGCCGGTGGCCGCGCCGCCGGTCGCCGCGCCGGTCTGGGCCGGGGCCGCGCCCGTGGCGCCGCCCGTCCCCGCCGGGGTGTCCGCGTTGTCCGGGCCGCAGGCCGCGAGCGACAGCGCGGTGGCCGCCGCCAGGGCGGCGACGGTGAGCTTGGTGGTGTACGTACGCATGGTGCGCTTTCCTGGGCGCGCGACCGCGAACCGTTGCCGGCCTGCCCATTGCGGTGCCGCCCGATGACACGAGAGTCGAAGACGAATGGGTTCAGCGGGCAAGAAGCCGTCCCCCGATCTGGCTTGCGGTCAGGGACCATACCAGCCATCCGGATTGTCGGCCGCGCTGTGGCGAGGCCGTGACCGGGACGGGTCCAGCCGGTGAAACAACCGGAGGGCGACCTGTGCGGATCGCGTAGATTTCGGGGGCGACGGCCGGGCCCGGCCCGCCGCACCAGCACCACACCGGAAGGGCGTACAGCGAGATGAGCGAGGACTCACTGCGGCAGGAGGTGCTGACCGCGCGGCGGATCGTCGTCAAGGTCGGCTCCTCCTCACTCACCACGGCGGCCGGCGGCCTGGACGCCGACCGGGTCGACGCCCTGGTGGACGCGCTGGCCAAGGTGCGGGCCCGCCCGGACGCGCCCGAGGTGGTCCTCGTCTCCTCCGGCGCCATCGCCGCCGGGCTCGCGCCGCTCGGCCTCGACAAGCGCCCCAAGGACCTCGCCCGCCAGCAGGCCGCCGCCAGCGTCGGTCAGGGCCTGCTGGTCGCCCGTTACACCGCCTCCTTCGCCCGCTACGGCATCCGGGTCGGCCAGGTCCTGCTCACCGCCGAGGACGCCAGCCGGCGCGCCCACTACCGCAACGCCTACCGCACCCTCGACCAGCTGCTCGCGATGGGCGCGATGCCGGTCGTCAACGAGAACGACACCGTCGCCACCGCCGAAATCAAGTTCGGCGACAACGACCGGCTCGCGGCCCTGGTCGCCCACCTCGTCCGGGCCGACCTGCTGGTGCTGCTCTCCGACGTCGACGGGCTCTACGACGGCGACCCCTCCCGGCCCGGCACCAGCCGGATCGACCGGGTGAGCGGCCCGCACGACCTCGACGGCATCGAGATCGGCAGCGCGGGCAAGGCGGGCGTCGGCACCGGCGGCATGGTCACCAAGGTCGAGGCGGCCCGGATCGCCACCGGAGCGGGCATCCCGGTGGTGCTCACCGCCGCCAGCCACGCCGCCGACGCGCTGGCCGGCCGGCCCACCGGCACCCTGTTCCTGCGCACCGGCAGCCGCACCTCCGACCGGATGCTCTGGCTCGCCCACGCGAGCAGCCCGCGCGGGGCCCTGCACCTGGACGCGGGCGCCGTCACGGCGGTCGTCTCGGGCGGTGCCTCCCTGCTGCCGGCCGGGGTCACCAAGGTCGACGGGGAGTTCGCCGCGGGTGATCCGGTGGACCTTCTTGCCGAAAACGGCCACATCGTGGCTCGTGGACTGGTCAACTTTGATGCGAGGGAGTTGCCCCGCCTGCTCGGCCGGTCCACCCGCGACCTGGCCCAGGAGTTCGGCGCCGCGTACGAGCGCGAGGTCGTCCACCGCGACGACCTGGTCGTTCTGCGCGGCTGACCGGCCCACGCGCCGGCACCGGCCGGCCGGCGGAGCGCGGTCGGCGGGCCGCTCCGCAGGGGGAGCGGCCCGGCCGCGGGCGAGGAGGGGTGCAGCCGGACCGGTCGGCCGAGGGCCGGCGGGACCGGTGCGGGGGGACGACACGACATCGCCGAACAGGAGGCCGCCGGTGGAACGCAGGCGCGAGACGGCGCTGACCGCGGGGACCGCGGGCCGGCGGCTCACCAGCATCGACGGCGGACGCGGGGACGCCCCCGCGCAGCCGGCCGGTCCGCCGCCGCAGGGGCCCCGAGGGGTGCGCAGGCCGCCGGCGCAGCGCGCCGACGAGGGGGAGCCGCCCACCGTGCCGGAGCAGGCCCGGCTCTGGCACGTGGTGCTGAGCGTGTCCGGGCAGGTGACCCCGCTGTCCTCGCTGCGGGCCTCGCTGGAGCGGCTGGCGCACGACCACTCGTTCTTCCTGACCGCGCGCTACGCCGCCGACCACGCGGAGATCCGGTACTGGGAGCAGGCCCGGGACCTGCACGACGCGGCGGCGATCGCGCTGCGGCTGTGGGGCGAGCACAAGCTCACCGCCAACCTGCCGCCGTGGGAGATCGTCGGCCTGGAGGTGGTCGACCGGGCGACGTACCACAAGCGGGTGGCGGAGGGCTTCGGCGACCCGTCGCCGCACCTGGGGGGCGTGCACCCGTACTGAGCGCCGGGCGGGCGGCGGGTGCGGTGGGTCCGGGCGCGGTGCGTCCGGGCGGGGTGATCGCGCGGCCCGGCCGGTGCGCGCGGGCCGGCTGCGGCGGGGTGCGTCCGGCCCGGCGTTCGGATGGCGAAACGGCGGACCGGCACGGCCGGCGCAGTCGCTACCCTGGGCGCATGACCAGCGACCTCGCCACCGCCGACAGCCCCGTCCTCGCCGTAGCGCGCCGAGCCCGGGAGGCCGCCGCCGCGATCGCCCCGCTGCCGCGCCGGGCGAAGGACGCCGCGCTGCTGGCGATCGCGGACGCGCTGGTGGCCCGCAGCGCCGAGATCACCGCGGCCAACGCCGAGGACGTGGCCCGGGCCCGCGAGGCCGGCACCGCCGAGTCGGTGATCGACCGGCTGAGCCTCGACCACGAGCGGATCGCCGCGATCGCCGCCGACGTGCGCCAGGTCGTCGGCCTGCCCGACCCGGTCGGCGAGGTGCTGCGCGGCTACACGCTGCCCAACGGCCTGGACGTGCGCCAGGTACGGGTGCCGCTCGGCGTGGTCGGCATCATCTACGAGGCCCGGCCGAACGTGACCGTGGACGCCGCGGCCCTCTGCCTCAAGTCCGGCAACGCCGTACTGCTGCGCGGCTCGGCCTCCGCCTACCGCTCCAACACCGCGCTGGTCGCCGTCCTGCGGGACGCCGTCGCCGCCGCCGGACTGCCCGCCGACGCCGTCCAGCTGGTGCCGGGAGAGAGCCGCGAGTCCGTCCAGGAGCTGATGCGCGCCCGGGGCCTCGTCGACGTGCTCATCCCGCGCGGCGGCGCCTCGCTGATCCGCGCCGTGGTCGAGGGCTCGACCGTCCCCGTGATCGAGACCGGCACCGGCAACTGCCACGTCTACGTGGACGCGCGGACCGACCTGGCGATGGCCGTCGGCATCCTGCTGAACTCCAAGGCGCAGCGGGTCAGCGTCTGCAACTCCGCCGAGACGCTGCTGGTCCACCAGGACGTCGCGGACGCCTTCCTGCCGCTCGCGCTGGCCGCCCTCGCCGAGGCGGGGGTCACCGTGCACGGCGACGACGCGGTGCTCAAGGCCGCCGAGGGCACCGGCGTCACCGCGGTGCCCGCCACCGACGAGGACTGGGGCACCGAGTACCTCTCCTACGACCTGGCGGCGGCCGTGGTGCCCTCGCTGGACGCCGCGGTGGAGCACATCCGCCGCTGGTCCTCCGGCCACACCGAGGCCATCGTCACCACCTCGCAGGCCGCCGCCCGGCGGTTCACCCAGCTGGTCGACTCGACCACCGTCGCCGTCAACGCCTCCACCCGCTTCACCGACGGCGGTGAGTTCGGCTTCGGCGCGGAGATCGGGATCTCCACCCAGAAGCTGCACGCCCGCGGCCCGATGGGCCTGCCCGAGCTGACCAGCACCAAGTACATCGTCACTGGTGACGGGCACGTGCGGGGCGAGGCGACGCAGACCGTCGGCGGGGCCGCGGACGCCGGCTGACCCGGCCCGGAGCGCCCCGCGTCACACGGGCGACGGACCAACTGCGAGGAGCCACAGACAAATCGCCCGCCCGGTAATACGCTGAATCCGTGGCTGAGGATGTGGGGGGCTTGCCGTACCCCGACGGCGCCGACCACGGTGGTGCGGACGACGAGTTCGCCACCGTGGTCTTCGATGAGGCCTTCGTCCGGTCCGCCGCCGTGCACGAGCCGACGGCCAAGGAGCGGCAGCTCGCCGCCGCCGAGGCGCGGTTCGAGCCGGACTCCGCGGGCCCGGGCTGGGGGTATGACGTCACGGCCGGGGACGGGCTGCCGCTGGAGCTGCGCCCGTACCCGAGCGGACTCGACGACGACCACCACTACCCCGACCCCTGGTCGGGCCCGGGCCGGGCGACCGGCCGCCAGGGCCGCCGCCGGGGCGGGCGGGGTGCCGACCCGCTGCGCGGGCGCGGACGGTACGTGGCGCAGCAGCGCTGGCACCGGCCGGTGGCCTGGATCCTCGCCGTGATCATGGGCGTGAGCCTGGTGGCGGTCGCCGTCGCGGCGATCTACCAGGGCGTGGGCGGGCCGGCCGGCGCGCCCCGGCGCCCCGAGTCCGGCAGCAGCAGCGCCGGGACGGACCCGCGACCCGCGCCGGCCGAGCCGTCGCTCGTGGTCACCGCACCCGCGGGGTGACGTCGTAGCGGCGGTGCGGGTCGGGGCGGGTGGTCACGGAGCGCTCCCGGGAATCTGTGTGAGCGCCCTCGTGGAGCGGCCCGGATCCGGCTTACCCTGGTGTCATGGGTGACCCGCGAGAACCTCCGGAGGGTACGCCCGACGGTGGTTCCGGCAACGAGGACGAATACCGGTCCGTCGTTTTCGACGAATCGTTCGTCCGGGCTGCCCGGATCCAGGAGCTGTCCGCCCGGGAGCGGCTGGCCGGGTCCTTCGGGAAGGCCACCCGGGCCCGGGTGCGGCTCGGTCCGCTGGGCACCGTCCCGCGGCAGGCGCTCGCCCTGCTGCTGCTCATCCTGCTGGCCTTCGGGGCCGCGGTGTACTTCGGGGTCAGCTCGCCGAACCGGATCTCGGCCCGGCCCGAGGGCAGTCAACTGACCGTCAGTCTGGTCGCGTTGAGCCCCGCCGCGGCGGTCAAACCGGTCGCCGACCCGGCCGATCCGTTCGCCGCGCTGCCGGTCGGCTACAGCGACGGTGCGATCGGCCTGGGCACCCCGAGCGGGGCCGCCACCGAGCACTTCAGCCGGGTCGAGGTCACCAAGGCGCTCGACACCGTCCAGCGCTACCTGGTCGCCTCGTCGCTCGCTCCGGGCACCCTCGTCCAGGGCGCCACCGACGACGTGCGGGCCTTCGTGACCCCGGGGGAGCAGGCCCAGTTCGACACCAGCGTCGCCCAGCCCGTCGACGACCGGCACCACGCGCTCACCGGCTGGCTGGTCCGCTTCGACCCGGCACAGGTCGCGCTCGCCGCGGACTCCGTCAAGGTGACCGGTGCTATGCGGATCGACGAGGCGGACAGCGGCACCCTGCAGATCACCACCGACCACACCTTCGTCTACGCGCTGAAGGCGGCCGGAGCCCCGGCCGGCGCGCCGGTGACCCTGGAGACCGTGCGGCGGCAGCTGACCTTCCAGTTCGACCGGGTCGACCTCGCCTCGGCGCAGCTGCGGCTGGTGGACTCGGTCATCCAGGCCGGCCCCCAGCCCTGCAGCGGTTCGATGGCCGGGTTCCTGCAGCCGGTGCTCGCGACCGCGCAGGGCACCCAGGTCCCGGCGCCGGCGGCGATCGACCCGGGAAACCACGCGCACCCGGCGTGGCAGGTCTGCGGGGTGCTGGCGGGCGGCTGAGGCACGGCTCCCGGGGGTCTTCCCCGGCGTCCGGGCGCTTCGCGCCGCCCGTGGCCGGGGCTTCCCCGCCGCCGCGGCGGGGTCCGGGCCTGCTCCCCGCCCGGGTGCGGGGCTTCTCTCTCCGCCCGGGTGCGGGGCTTCCTCTCCGCCCGGGTACGGGGTCTCTTCGCCGCCCGGGTACGGCGACGGCCGGCGCCCCGGGGCGGGGCACCGGCCGTCGACGGGCGGGCGGGTCAGCCCTTGCCGCGGTCCTCGCCGTCCTCGCGCGGGGCGGCGGACGGGCGGGCGGCGCCCGTGAAGGTGTCGCGGAGCTTGCCGCCGACGTTCGCGGCACCGCCGGCGACGTCCCGGATCAGGCCCATCAGCGGGTCCTTGCTGTCCTTCACCGAGGACGTGTAGTGGTCGGCGGCGGCCTTCCACTGCTCGCCGACCGAGGTGTTCGGGTCGTCCGCCCGGCGCGGGTAGGCGCCGGCCAGGATCGAGCGGTAGTCCTCGCTCTCGGCCCACTTCTTCAGCTGGGCGACCCGGACCACCGCGAACGGGTGGCTCTGCGGCAGCACCTGGAGCAGCTTGAGCACGCCGTCGCGCAGGTCCCCGGCCTTCTCGTACTCCTCGGCCTGCTCCAGGAAGGCGTCGACGTTCAGCTCGGCCAGGTCGTGCCCGCCGGCCAGCTTCATCAGGGCCCGCATGGACGCCTGGAGGTCCTGCCCGGCGAGCAGGCCCGCGCGGTCGCTGGACAGCTCCGCCTTGCGGAACCACTCCTTGAGCGCGGTGACGACCGCCATGATCGCCAGGTTGCCGAGCGGCACCCAGGCGACCCGGGTGGCGATGTTGGTGAGGATCATCAGCATCGTCCGGTAGACGGCGTGGCCGGACATCGCGTGGCCGACCTCGTGGCCGATGACCGAGCGCAGCTCCTCCTCGTCCATCAGGTCGACCAGGCCGCTGGTGATCACGATGACCGGGGAGTCGATGCCGATGCAGTACGCGTTGACCGTCGGGTCCTGGGTCACGTACAGGTCCGGGACCTTCTCCAGGTCGAGCACGTAGGCCGCGTCGCGCACCATGTCGTACAGCTCGGGGAACTGGCGCTCGGAGGTCTTCACGGCGGTGGCCAGGAACATCAGCCGGATCGAGCGCTCGGAGACCAGCCCGGCGAGCTTCTTCAGCACGTCGTCGAAGCCGGTCAGCTTGCGCAGGGCGACCAGGGCGGACCGGTCCGCCGGGTGCTCCCAGGCACGGGTGGAGATGCCGGCGAAGCGCTGGCGGCGCCGGCTGGGGGTCTTCACGGTCGGGTCGGTCATGGTCCGGGTACCTCCTGGTCGACGGCGGCCCCGGCCCGGCGGCCGGCCCCCCGCTGCTGTGCTCCTTCAACGACTGAATCTGCAACGTCCGTGGTTGCGTACTCGTCCCCGGGCGGGCACGCGTACCCGGGCCGGGCGGGCACCAGGACCCGGGCCGGCCGCGCCGCGGGGGCCGGTGGGGGCCGCCGGTGTGAGGCCGGTTTACCCTGAATGCCCTGGAGAACCGAGACCGGACCCGGCCGCGGTACCGAGCAGTTCGAGGAGCCCGCAGATGTCCACCGACGCGCTTGTCAGCCTGGCCACGCCCATCTCGAACGAGGCCGGCCCGGGTATCTTCCTGCGGATCATCGTGGTGGCGTCGTTCGTCGGCGTCGGCCTGCTGGTCTGGATCATGGCGCGCGCCTTCCGCGGCAACTGAGGCCCCGCGGGGCCCCGCCCGGGGCGCGTCGCACCTGCTGCCCGCCCCGGCGGGGCTCACCCCCGGTCAGCGGCGGTGGGCCGCCGAGCGGTTGCGGTGTGACCCCCCGTACGATGACGGGTGGGCCCTCACTGGCCCGGAAGAACCCCAGGTCCGTTCACCCGAGCCGAGAAGGTCACGCCGACCATGAACACTGCCGCCGCACTCCCCGTCCTGAACCTGCTCGCCGAGGGCGAGGGGGGCAACCACGACAGCCTCAACCCGTACCTGACGGGTGGCGCCGCACTGTTCATCCTGCTGCTCCTGCTCTTCGTCACCACCCGCTTCAACCGGGACCGCTGAGCCCGTCCCGACGCCGCCCGGGGGGCGTCCGGCCCGTGCGCCGGACGCTCCCCGAGGCGTCTGCGGAGGACCCCCACCCGGGCGTTCCCGCACCGTAACGGGCGTCGCGTAAGGTGTGGCGGCATGGGAGAGCAGGCCGGGAATCCCGGCGGACCGGAACCGGTGAAGAAGCGCCTCGGCGTGATGGGCGGAACCTTCGACCCGATCCACCACGGCCACCTGGTCGCCGCCAGCGAGGTGGCGAGCGCGTTCCACCTGGACGAGGTGGTCTTCGTCCCGACCGGGCAGCCGTGGCAGAAGAGCGACCGCCAGGTCACCCCGGCCGAGGACCGCTACCTGATGACGGTCATCGCCACCGCCGAGAACCCGCAGTTCTCGGTCAGCCGGATCGACATCGACCGCGAGGGCCCGACGTACACCGTCGACACCCTGCGCGACCTGCACGCCATGCACCCGGACGCCGACCTCTTCTTCATCACCGGTGCCGACGCGCTCGCCCAGATCCTGTCCTGGCGCGACTCCGAGGAGCTCTTCTCGCTCGCCCACTTCATCGGATGCACCCGCCCGGGGCACACTCTGTCGGACGCCGGGCTTCCGGTGGGCGGGGTCTCCCTGGTGGAGGTCCCGGCGCTGGCCATCTCCTCCACGGACTGCCGCAACCGGGTCGCCAAGGGCGAACCGGTCTGGTACCTCGTCCCGGACGGCGTGGTCCGCTACATCGACAAGCGGGCGCTGTACGCGCCGCACCGGACCTGACCAGGAGCGGGCGTGAGTGATCGCAGCGGCGGCCAGCAGCACCAGCAGCCGGAGGAGTGGTCGACGGGGCAGTACCAGCAGCCGTACCAGGCGTACCAGCAGCCGCAGCAGCAGCCGCAGCAGTACGACCAGTACGGGCAGCCGGTGTACTCCCAGGACGCCTACGGCTACCAGGAGCAGCAGCCCTACCAGCAGCAGCCGCAGCAGTACGACCAGTACGAGCAGCAGTACGACCCGTACGGGCAGCCCGTGCAGCCGGGACAGGCCGGCCAGGCGTACCAGCAGCAGGGCGGCTACGGCTACCAGGACCAGCAGTACGGCTACGACGGCTACCAGCAGCAGGCCTACCCGGCCGCCCCTGCGGTGGCCGAACCCGAGCCCGAGCCCGGGGCCCGGTCCGGGCAGCGACCCGGACCAGCCGTCACCGCCGAGCCCCCGGCCCCCGCGCCGCCGCGCCCGCGCGCGCCCAAGCCCGCCGCGGCCCCGGCCAAGCCCGAGCAGCCGTCCGAGATGGTCGGCGGGGCCCGGGCCGGCAAGGCCGGCTCGAAGGCGTCCAAGGACGACTACCCCACGGGCGAGTTCACCTTCGTCGACGAGGAGGCGGAGGAGACCGAGGACGTCATCGACTGGCTGAAGTTCGCCGAGTCCCGCAGCGAGGTGCGCGCCGAGCGCCGCCGCAAGCTGCGCAACCGGCTGATCGGCCTCGGCGTGGTGGTGGCCCTCGCGGCGGCCGGCACCGGCGGCTACCTCTGGTTCACCGGCGACAAGCAGACCGCGGCTAGCGCGGCCGGCCCGCGCCAGGTCAACGTGGTGCACCTGCGCGACCTGCAGGGCAAGGTCTCCAGCGCGCTGCTGGTCAACGACGTCACCGGCAAGAAGGGCACCGTCCTGCTGCTGCCCGACACCCTGCGGCTGCCCGGCCCCGGCGACCCGCCGGTCACCACCGTCGGCCAGGCCATGGACAGCATGGGCGCCTCGGCCACCCGCGACGGCCTGTCCACCGTGCTCGGGGCCCCGGTCGCCGGCACCTGGCGCCTGGACACCCCGTACCTGGAGATGCTGGTCTCCCAGCTCGGCGGAGTCCGCGTGGACACCAACGCCGAGACCCACGAGGGCGGCAAACCGGACGGCAAGCTGCTCTCCGCGGCGGGCAAGAACACCATGCTCAACGGAAAGGCCGCGGTCGCCTACGCCACCCTGCAGGCGCAGGGGGAGAACCGCGACGCCCAGCTGGCCCGTTTCGGGCAGGTGATGGACGCGGTCCTGCGCACCATGCCCACCGAGCTGAAGGACGCCAAGGACGACGTGCACCGGATGAACGCGGTGCTCGACCCCTCGCTGCCCGAGGACGCCCTCGCCGGGGTGCTCGCCCAGCTCGCCCAGCAGGCGAAGGACGGCCACCTCGGCACCACCGCGCTGACCGTCAAGCCGGACGGCGGCCTGGACGAGGCCACCGCGGGCAAGCAGGTCAAGGACGTGCTCGGCGGCACCGTGAAGTCCGCGGCCTCCGGCGAGGCCCCGGCCCGGGTCTCGATCCAGGACGCCACCGGGAACGACCAGGCGGCCGCCGCCGCACAGGTCCAGGTGGTCAACTCCGGCCTGACCTTCATCCCCGGCGGCTCCAGGACCGCCCCGCAGGCCACCAGTGAGATCCGCTACACCGACGACGCCCGGCAGGCCGCGGCGAAGTCGCTGGCGACCAGTCTCGGCCTGCCGGACACCGCGGCGAAGAAGGTCGGGGACGCCCAGAACGCGGACCTCGTGGTGGTGCTCGGCAAGGACTACCAGCCGCCGAAGAACCAGTAGGGCGGGCCCGCCCGGGCCGGACCCGGCCCCGGGCCCCGGCCCGGGCGGGCCCGGCGGGCGGCGGCGCGGCCCCGGAAAAGCGTTCCGGGGCCGCCTCGGCGGCGTGAGATCCTGGAAGGCACCCCCGGCCGAGCGCCGGGGGCACCCAAGCCGCCGAGCCGGAAGAACACCGTGACCGTCACCGACCACAGCCAGCAGCTCATCACCGTCGCCGCGCAGGCGGCGGCCGACAAGCTCGCGCACAACATCATCGCCTTCGACGTCAGCGAGGTGCTGTCGATCACCGATGCCTTCCTGATCGCCTCCGCCGGCAACGACCGCCAGGTCCGGGCCATCGCCGAGGAGATCGAGGACCAGCTGCGCGAGCAGCTGGACATCAAGCCGGTGCGCCGCGAGGGCGAGCGCGAGGGCCGCTGGATCCTGCTCGACTACCTGGACATCGTCGTCCACGTCCAGCACTCCGAGGAGCGTTCCTTCTACTCGCTGGACCGCCTCTGGAAGGACTGCCCCGAGCTGCCCCTGCCCGAGGACGCCGTCGCCTCGCGCAACCGCCCCGACGCCCACACCGACGGGGCGGGCAACGCCGTCGCCCCGGCGGACGACTTCGGCAAGCCCGAGGACCTGCACTGAGCCGGGACGCGCGGGGCCCGCGCATCGTCTTCTGGCGGCACGGTCAGACCTCCTGGAACCTCGAGTCCCGATTCCAGGGCACCACGGACATCGAGCTGACCGGGCAGGGCGTCCTGCAGGCCCAGCGGGCGGCCCGGCTGCTCTCCGGCCTGCGGCCCGACCTGCTGATCTCCTCCGACCTCGTCCGGGCCCGGCGCACCGCCGAGGAGCTGGCCCAGGTCACCGGGCTCGACGTCCAGCACCACGAGGGCCTGCGGGAGACCTACGCGGGCTCCTGGCAGGGCCTGACCAACGCCGAGATCCGCGAGCGCTACCCCGAGGAGTACGCGGCCTGGGCGGCCGGCGAGCCGGTCCGGCGCGGCGGCGGCGAACTGGCGACCGAGGTCGCCGACCGCTCCGTCCCGGTGGTGCTCGAGGCCGTCGCCAAGCTGCCGGAGCACGGGACGCTGGTGGTGGTCAGCCACGGCGGGACCATCCGCACCATGCTCGGGCGGCTGCTCGACCTGGAGCCCGCCCAGTGGGAGTGCTTCGGCGGACTGTCGAACTGCTGCTGGTCGGTGCTCGGCTCGGGGGCGCGCGGCTGGCGCCTGCTGGAGCACAACGCGGGCACGCTCCCGCAGCCGGTGATCGGCGACGACACCTGAGCGACGGGTGCGTCACGGGTGGGACGGAGGGGGCCCGGAAGGGCCCCGAGAGGGCGGATTTCGCAGTTCCGGGCCTGACCAGCTAGAGTCTTCCTCGTTCGCAGGGAAGGAACGCGGCCCGGAAGGGAAGCGGGAGATCCGGTGAGTGCGGGGCTATAGCTCAGTTGGTAGAGCGCTTGCATGGCATGCAAGAGGTCTGGGGTTCAATTCCCCATAGCTCCACTCCGCACCAGCGATCCTGTTCAGGCAGGGGAGCCCGTGTCGCGGGGCTATAGCTCAGTTGGTAGAGCGCTTGCATGGCATGCAAGAGGTCTGGGGTTCAATTCCCCATAGCTCCACAGCAGTGGAGAGGCCGTCACCCTTCGGGTGGCGGCCTCTCGCGTTGTGGGGGTGCGTCCGTCGGGCCGGGTCGTCGGGGTGCGTCCGTCGGGTCGGGTCGGGGTGGCGGGAGCGACCGGGTGCACGGCGACCCGTCCGGGGCCCGTGGCAGCCGGCGGACCACGCAGGTCACGGCCCGGTCGGCGGCCGCGGGAAACGGATTCGTGGAGCACCCCCGGGACCGTGTAAAGTAGTCGATGTCGCCGAGGGAAACCGGACGGAAACGGCCGAAAGCCCCCGGTGACATCGCAGGTCAAGGGGCTATAGCTCAGTTGGTAGAGCGCTTGCATGGCATGCAAGAGGTCTGGGGTTCAATTCCCCATAGCTCCACAGCAGTCGAGGGCCGTCTTCCGAAAAGGGAGGCGGCCCTTCGTCGTTCTGCTCATGCCACCGGCGGGAGACCCGGAAAGACCGCTACCTTCGTGCCATGGCCGATCTGGAGCGAAGGCGGAACGAGGAACTGGCCCGGATACTGCACCAGCTCGGCTGGAGTCCGGAACGGCTCGCCCGCGAGGTGAGCCTCGCCCTGCCGCCGGGCCTGGCCATCAGCTCCACCGCCCCCTACAAGTGGCGCGACCGCGGCATGGTGCCGCGCAGCCCGCACGACCAGACCGTCTGCGAGGTCCTCAGCCGCACCCTCGGCATCGCCGTCACGTACGAGCAGCTCTGGGGCCGGATGGGCGGCCACCGCGGCGCCAAGATCCTCTCGCCCCGGCTGCTCACCGACCCGTGGACCGCCGACACCGCCCAGACCGCGCTGCGCGAGGCCGCCACCGACGCCGGACCGGTCCGCCTCACCGACCTCTTCCGCGGCGCCGACCTCGACCAGGCCGCCGAACGGCTCGCCTCCCCGCCGCCACCCGTCGGCGGCGGCGAGGGGGCCCTGCGCATCGACCCCGGCCTGGTCGGCGACCTCGGCCTCTCCTACCGCAGCAAGCAGCGGCTCGAACGCTCCTGCGGCGGCGGCCTCGTCCTCGGCCCCACCCGCGCCGAACTCGCCATGGTGGCCAAGCTGCTGGAGCTCGGCGCGTACGACGAACGGCTCGGCCGCGAGCTCTACGGCACGGCCAGCCGGCTCGCCCGGCTGGCCGGCTGGGCCGCCTACGACCTCGGCCACGACGCGGCCGCCCAGCGGGCCTTCGTCGCCGCGCTGCGCGCCGCCCACGTCAGCGGTGAGCCCCGGCTGGGCGTCGCCGTGCTCGGCGCCCTGGTGGCGCTCGCCCCGCAGGGCGCGGGTGGACGGGGCCTGGACGCCGTCGACGCCCTCGACCGGGCCCTGACCGTCCACGCCGCCGCGCTGAGCCCCGTCGGGCGGGCCCGCCAGCTCGGCCGGATCGCCCGCGCGCACGGACGCCGGGGCGAGGCGGAACGGACCGAGCGGGCCGCCGCCAGGGCCTTCGCCGAGCTCGACGGCGTGCCCGGCACGGCCGAGGCCCGCGCCGACCTCGCCGGGATGGTGGGGGAGGGGCGCCTGGCGCTCGGCCAGTACCGGCTGGCCAAGGCGCTGCTCGCGGAGGCCGTCGCGGGCCTCGGGGCCGGCCGGGCCCGGTCGAAGGCGCTGCTGATGGTCCGCCTCGCCGAGACCCACCGGCGCCTCGGCGACCAGCGGGAGGCGGCCCGGACCGCGGCGCTCGCCCGGACGCTCGCCTCGGGCATGCAGTCCGAGCGGCTGGCCCGGGCGCTGCGGGACTTCGACACGGCGGGGCGGGTGGCGGCGCAGGCCGGGAGGTGAGGGGCGGGCCTGGTGCGTCGGCCGCCGCCCGTCGGTGACGGTCCGGCTCCGGTGGCGGCGGCCCGGCCCCGGTGGCGGGCGGGGCCCGAGGGAGGAGTGTGGGGTCCGAGGGAGGCGTGTGGGGTCCGGGGCAGGCGTGCGGCGGGCGGCCGGTGCGGGGCGCGCCCCCGGCGGTCCGTGAAGGGCGGCTGGCGGGCGGTCCGTGAGGGCGTGCGGCGGGCGGTCCGCAGGGCGGTACACCCGGGAGCGGGCCGACCCGCTTGCGGTACCCTGAGCCCATGCGAACCGTGCGCCTGCTCCTTAGTCGGCCGCGCTGACCAGGACCGGCTGCGCCCTCGGGCGGGGCCGGAGTCGGCGTGGCGTCCCCTCCTGCGAGGGGATTTTTTGTTTTCCGCCCCCGTTCACGGGCCGGCCGTGTGCGCGGTTCGCCAACTGACACCGATGGAGCTTGAAGGACCATGAGCGAGACGACCCCTGCGTCCGGCACGGCCGAGACCGTGACCGAGCCGTTCCGGTACAGCGCTGCGCTGGCGGCGGAGATCGAGTCCCGCTGGCAGGACATCTGGGAGAAGGAGGGCACCTTCCACGCCCCCAACCCCACCGGTGCGCTGGCCGACCCGTCGGCCGGTGACGTCGCCGCGCGGCCGCACAGCTTCATCATGGACATGTTCCCGTACCCCTCGGGTGCGGGCCTGCACGTCGGCCACCCGCTGGGCTACATCGCCACCGACGTCTACGCCCGCTACCAGCGGATGACCGGCCACAACGTGCTGCACACGCTGGGCTACGACGCCTTCGGCCTGCCCGCCGAGCAGTACGCGGTGCAGACCGGCACCCACCCGCGGGTCTCCACCGAGGCCAACATCGCCAACATGCGCCAGCAGCTGCGCCGGCTGGGCCTGGGCCACGACCCGCGCCGCTCGATCTCCACGATCGACCCGGAGTACTACCGCTGGACCCAGTGGATCTTCCTGCAGATCTTCAACTCCTGGTACGACGAGGCCGCCGGCAAGGCCCGCCCGATCGCCGAACTCGTCGCCGGGTTCGAGTCCGGTGAGCGCGCCACCCCGGACGGCCGCGCCTGGGCCGAGCTGTCCGCCGCCGAGCGGGACGAGCTGCTGGGCGAGTACCGGCTGGCGTACGCCAAGGAGGTGCCGGTCAACTGGTGCCCCGGCCTGGGCACCGTCCTGGCCAACGAGGAGGTCACCGCGGACGGCCGCTCCGAGCGCGGCAACTTCCCGGTGTTCAAGTCCAACCTGCGCCAGTGGATGATGCGCATCACCGCGTACTCCGACCGGCTGATCGCCGACCTGGACCTGCTGGACTGGCCCGAGGCCATCAAGCTGCAGCAGCGCAACTGGATCGGGCGCTCCGAAGGCGCCCGGGTCGACTTCGCCGTCGGCTCCGACGAGAAGATCACCGTCTTCACCACCCGCCCGGACACCCTGTTCGGCGCCACCTACATGGTGCTGGCGCCCGAGCACGGTCTGGTCGACTCGATCGTCCCGGCCGCCTGGCCCGAGGGCGTGCCCGCCGAGTGGACCGGCGGTGCCGCCACCCCCGCCGAGGCCGTCGCCGCCTACCGCGCCACCGCCGCCGCCAAGTCGGACGTCGAGCGCCAGGTCGAGGCCAAGGTCAAGACCGGCGTGTTCACCGGCGCCTACGCCGTCAACCCGGTCAGCGGCGCGGCCGTCCCGGTGTTCATCGCCGACTACGTGCTGATGGGCTACGGCACCGGCGCCATCATGGCCGTCCCCGCCCACGACCACCGCGACTTCGCGTTCGCCCGCGCCTTCGCGCTGCCGATGCGCTGCGTCGTCGAGCCCACCGACGGGCGCGGCGAGGACCCGGCGGCCTGGGACGACGCGTTCGACACCTACGACTCGGTCATCGTCAACTCCACCCGGGACGGCCTGACCCTGGACGGCCTGAGCGTCGTCGACGCCAAGGCGCACGTGACCGGCTGGCTGGCCGAGCGCGGCATCGGCGAGGGCACCGTCAACTACCGCCTGCGCGACTGGCTGTTCAGCCGCCAGCGGTACTGGGGCGAGCCCTTCCCGATCGTCTACGACGAGGACGGCGTCATGCACGCGCTGCCCGAGTCGATGCTGCCGGTCGAGGTCCCCGAGGTCGACGACTACTCGCCGCACACCTACGACCCGTACGACTCCACCTCCTCGCCCAAGACCCCGCTGTCGCGCAACGAGGACTGGGTCAACGTCGAGCTGGACCTGGGCGACGGCCCGAAGCGGTACCGCCGCGAGACCAACACCATGCCCAACTGGGCGGGTTCCTGCTGGTACGAGCTGCGCTACGTCGACCCGTCCAACGACGCGGCCGTGGTCGACCCCGCCAACGAGCGCTACTGGCTGGGCCCGACCGCGACCAAGCCGGCCGGCGGCGCCGACCTGTACGTCGGCGGTGCCGAGCACGCCGTGCTGCACCTGCTGTACGCGCGCTTCTGGCACAAGGTGCTGCACGACCTGGGCCACGTCTCCTCCGTCGAGCCGTTCCACAAGCTGTTCAACCAGGGCATGATCACCGCGGACGTCTACCGCGACGAGCGCGGCTTCCCGGTGCCCGCCGCCGAGGTCGAGGAGCGCGACGGGGCCTACTCCTGGCAGGGCGAGCCGGTCAAGCGCGAGGCCGGCAAGATGGGCAAGTCCCTGAAGAACGCCGTCGCCCCCGACGACATCGCCGACGAGTACGGCGCCGACACGCTGCGCCTGTACGAGATGTCGATGGGCCCGCTGGACGTCTCCCGCCCCTGGGACACCCGCGCGGTCGTCGGCTCGTACCGCTTCCTGCAGCGGCTGTGGCGCAACGTCGTCTCGGAGACCACCGGCGAGCTGGTCGTCACCGAGGAGGAGCCGGACGAGGCCACCCTGCGGGCCCTGCACAAGGCGATCGACGGCATCCGTGCCGACATGGCCGGGCTGCGCTTCAACACGGCCGTGGCCAAGGCGATCGAGCTGAACAACGCCCTGGTCAAGCGCGGCTCCACGCCGCGCGCCGTGGCCGAGCAGCTGGTCCTGATGGTCGCGCCGCTGGCCCCGCACATCGCCGAGGAGCTGTGGCGCCGACTGGGCCACGGCGAGTCGCTGGCGCACACCGACTACCCGGTCGCCGACCCGGCGTACGTGGTGGACGAGTCGGTGACCTGCGTGGTGCAGATCAAGGGCAAGGTCAAGGCGCGGCTGGAGGTCGCCCCGGGCATCTCGGACGCCGAGCTGGAGGCGCTGGCGCTGGCCGACCCGGCCGTCGTCGCGGCGCTGGGCGACGCGCCGGTGCGCAAGGTGATCGCGCGGGCTCCGAAGCTGGTGAACATCGTCACCGGGTGACTCGGTGATTCGGTGACTCGGTGACTCGGTGACTCGGTGACTCGGTGATCGGGTGACTGGTCGACCGGGTGGCCGGTGGATCGGGTGACCGGTCGGCGGCGGGCGGTCGGCGGGCGGTCGGTCGGCGGTCGGTCGGTGTGCCGGTCGAGCGTGGTGTGTGGGCGGGCGTCCTCCGGGGCGCCCGCCCTTCGCCGTGCTCCGGCGCTCTCCGCCGTGCTCCGGCTCCCGCTCCTCTCCCTGCGCGCCCTGTGCCCTTGGGGGAATCCCCGATCTGTCCCTGATCTCCGCCGCCGGGGCCCGTTCGGCCGGCCCCCGGGCCCCGTGCGGCGGCTACGGTGGAACCCTCGGCAGGGCGGCCCGCGTTGGGACCGGTGGGGGCCGAAACGGTGGCGGAAGGTGGCTCGCGATGGACGTGTTCGGCGTGATGATCGGCCTGGTCCTGCTCTTCGGGATCGCGGCGCTGGTACTGGCCGTGGTCGGCACGGTGCGGGCGGCGAAGACGGTCGCCGCGAAGATCGGGCAGCACGAGGCCAACGCCCGCCGCGCCGTGGAGAACGCCACCCTCAAGGCGAAGACCTACACCAAGGCCGGGCCGCCCGGGCAGATCGCCGCCGTCCGGCTGGGCCTGCGCACCTCCCTCGACGGCACCCGGCAGGTGCTGGAGGGCGGGCTGCCCCAGGACGGCCAGCTCGGTGAGTCCCTCGCCCTGCTGACCAGGCTCGACGCGCACGCCGCCGAACTCGACGCCGAACTGCGGATGCTCGAGCGGGAGCCGGACGTCGCCCGGATCGCCGCCAAGCTGCCCGAACTGCGCCGCCGTGCCGAACGGATCACCCGCTCGGCGGAGACCATGCGCTGGGCCGCGCAGGACCGGATGCACCGGTTCGCCGACGACGAGCTCGGCCGGCTCAGCCAGGAGTGCGAGAGCGAGGCCGGGGCGCTGCGGCACTGGGACGGGCCGTCGTCCGGGGCGTCGTCCGCTTCCGGATCGTCCGCGTCGGGTTCGTCCGGTACGTCGGGCTCGTCGGGCTCCGCCGGGGCCGCGGGGGGTGCGGGAGAGCCGGCGGCACGGGCCGGGCTGACCGACGGGAAGGGGCGCGCGGGTGCGGAGGAGCTGCTCGGGCTCGCCGACCCGCTGGCCAAGCTGGCGCAGCGCTTGCGGAAGCCGTCGGCGGGGCCCACGGCCGGCTGAACGGGGCCCGCAGCAGGGCGCTGTCCTCGGCGACGAACGGGGAGTAACCTCCGCCTCATGCCCTCCGACCTCGCACTCGTCACCGATTCCACGGCCTATCTGCCGCAGGAGGCCCTCGACCGCCACGGGATCACCGTCGTCCCGCTCAGCGTCGTGGTCGGCGACTCGGTGCTCTGCGAGGGTGTGGAGATCTCGCCGAAGGACGTCGCCGAGGCGCTGCGCGGCAAGCAGCGGGTGACCACCTCCCGGCCGAACCCGGAGACCTTCGCGGCCACCTACCGGGCCGCCGCCGAGGCCGGGGCGAAGGGCGTCGTCTCCGTGCACATCTCCGGCGAGCTGTCCGGCACGGTCGAGGCGGCCAGGCTGGCCGCCGCCGAGGCACCCGTGCCGGTGCGGGTGGTGGACAGCCGACTGGTCGGCATGGCCCTCGGGTACGGGGTGCTGGCCGCCGCCGAGGCGATCGAGGCCGGGCAGGACCTCGCCTCCGCGGCTGACGCGGCGACCCGGCGCGCGGCCGGGACCAGCGGGTTCTTCTACGTCGACACCCTGGAACACCTGCGACGGGGCGGCCGGATCGGGGCGGCCCGGGCGCTGCTCGGGTCGGCGCTGGCGGTCAAGCCGCTGCTCCACCTGGACGGGGGCTGGATCGAGCCGCTGGAGAAGGTGCGCACCGCGTCACGGGCGATCGCGCGGCTGGAGGAGATCGCGGTCGAGCGTTCGGGGGACGGGGAGGTCGACATCACCGTGCACCACCTGGCGGCCGAGGACCGGGCCGAGCCGCTCGCGGAGCGGTTGCGCGCGCGGGTGCCCGGGCTGCGCGAGCTGTACGTGGGTGAGGTGGGCGCGGTGATCGGCGCACACGTCGGGCCGGGGCTGCTCGCGGTGGTGGTCGCGCCGCGCTGAGCGGCTCCTGGTCAACTCGTCGAGGCTCAACTCACTCGTGCGAGCGATCTGTTTTATCCACAACCCCCGGGTTTTCCACAGGGTTTGGGTAATTTCTGCGCGCCGGTCCGAGGGCTCCTACCGTCCTCGGCATGACGAGCTTGAGCCTGGGCGCGGCGAAGCGCCACGAGACCGACGAGACCGTACGACTGCGGATGGCGGCGCTGCTGCCTGTGGACGGTGACCGGACTGCCGGGGCGCGAGCCCCCGTGGCCGGCTCGGGCTCCGGCACCGGTGCCCCCGCCTCCGGCACCGGTGCGCCCGGCTCCGGCACCGTGACCGGGGAGCCCCCGGCGACGGGGCCGCCGGCGGGGGCGGGGCCGCCGGTAGGTGAGGGGCTGCCGGTACCGACGGCGGAGTCGGGGAGCGTGCGCGGTGCTCCGGCGCCGCCGTCCGCCTCCGACGTGCCGGGCGCGCCGGAACCGCCGGGACCACAGGACTCCTTCGGCCCGGCGATCGCGCCGCGCTTCCGGTTCGGCGCGGCCCTGGCGCTCGACCGGCGGGCGGTGGCCGGGTTGGCCGTGCTGCTGCTGTTCGCCGTCGGCTACGCCGTGCAGCATTTCTGGTTCGCCCGGCCGCAGGCGCTCCCGGTGCCGGCGCTGGCGTCCGTTCCGGGGTCGGCAGGGCCGACGGCGGCCGAGCCCGTCGTGTCCCCGGGCGAGACCACCGCCGAGAGCGCGGGCGGTGCCGGTGCCGGTGGCGCGGCGGCGGCCGTGACCGGGGGCCCCGGCCCGCCCGGTGCGCCCGACGCAGGGTCGGCCGTGGTGGTCGACGTCGGCGGGCGGGTCCACCTCCCCGGTCTGCACACCCTGCCGGGCGGGTCCCGGGTGGCCGACGCACTGAAGGCCGCGGGAGGCCCGCAGCCGGAGACGGACACCCACAACCTGAACCTGGCCCGGGTGCTGACGGACGGCGAGCAGATCCTCGTCGGCGAGTCGGCCCTTGCGCCCGCCCCCGCCGCCGGGCCCGGCGGCCTCCCGACGCCCGCCGGGCCCCGACCACCCGTCAGCCTCAACCGCGCCACCCTCGAACAGCTCGACACCCTCCCCGGCGTCGGCCCGACGCTGGCCCAGCGCATCCTCGCCTACCGCACGTCGCACGGCTCGTTCCGCTCGCTCGACCAGCTCCGACAGGTCAGCGGAATCGGCGCGCGGACGTTCGCGGAACTCCGCCCCCTGCTCACCCTCTGACGTCCACCCATCCGATCCGTCCATCGTCGACCGTCCGCCCGAGGCGGTCCGCCGCCACCCGCCGAGAGGGGGTACCGCCATGCCCGTCACCATCGACCAGGCCTCGACCGCCCGCTCCGCGGGTGCCGACTTCCGACTGCTGCTGCCGGCCGTGTCGGCCTGGGCGGTCACCGCCGCGCTCCTCGGCCTGGCGCCGCACCACCACGTCCACGCCTTCGGGTTCGCGGCCGCCGCGACGGCGGTGGCCGGCCTGCTCCTGGCCGGACGCGGGCTCCGGCGCCGCCGAGGGGCGGCGGTGACGCTGGCGGCCGTCCTGCTCACCGGGGCCGCCGCCGCGGTCGCGACCCCGCTGCACACCGCCGACCTGCACCGCGGGCCGCTGCCGGAGCTCGCCCGGGCGGCCGAGCACGCGGCGCCGCACTCCCCGGACCGGTCCGCCCGGGCGGTCGACGTGGAGTTGACCGTCGTCGGGGACCCGGCGTCCCACACGTCCCGCAGCGGCCCCGCGGGAGGGCAGACCCTCCTGACCGTCCAAGCGGTGGCCGACCGCGTCACGCTCCTCCCGGACGGCCGGAGCACCCGGACGCGGACACCCGTGACCGTCATGGTCCGGGGCCCGGAGGCCGAGCCCTGGCAGCGGCTGCTCCCGTCCCAGCGGCTGGCGGCGGAGGCCGAGGTGCGTCCGGCGGGCGAGGGGCACGAGACCGAGTCCGCGGCCCTGCTGGTCGCCCACGAGCCGCCACGGCAACTCGCTCCACCGAGCCTTCCGCAGCGGATCGCCGGGCGGCTGCGCGCGGGCCTGCGCACGGCCACCGACGGGCTCCCGCCGGATGCGCGGGGGCTGATCCCGGGCCTGGTCGTCGGGGACACCTCCCGCCTGCCCGACGACCTGGAGGACGCCTTCCGGGCCACCGACCTGGTGCACCTGGTGGCGGTCAGCGGGGCCAACCTGGCGATCGTCCTCGGCGTGCTGCTGGGCGCCCCCGGGCTGGCCGGGACCTCCGAGCGACGCGGGCTGGCCGCGGCACTGGGGCTCTCGCTGCGCACCAGCGCGCTGCTCGGGACGGCCCTGACGCTGGCCTTCGTCACCGTCTGCCGCCCGGAACCCAGCGTGCTGCGGGCCGCGGGGACGGGACTGATCGGCATGCTCGCGTTGGCCACCGGCCGCCCCCGGCAGGCGGTGCCCGCGCTCGCCGGGACGGTCCTGGTCCTCGTCCTGCTGGACCCGTTCCTCGCACGGTCCTTCGGCTTCCTGCTCTCGGTGCTCGCCACGGCAGGGTTGCTCGTCCTCGGGCCGCACTGGGCCGCGGCGTTGCGCTCCCGGGGTTGGCCGCACCACCTGGCGGGCGCCCTCGCCGCGACGGCCGCCGCGCAGGCGCTGTGCGCGCCGGTGACGGTGCTGCTGTCCGGTCACGTCAGCCTGGTCGCGATCCCGTGCAACCTGCTGGCGGAGCTCGCGGTGGCCCCGGCGACGCTGCTCGGTTTCGGGGTGCTCGTACTGCAGCCGCTGCTGCCCGGCCCGGCCGGCCTGCTCGCCGAGCCGGCCGGGGTGGCGGCGGGCTGGCTCGCGCTGGTGGCCCGGCGCGGAGCCGAGCTCCCCGGTGGCCAACTCGTCTGGCCGGGAGGGTGGTTCGGGGTCGTGACAGTCGCACTGGGCGCCCTCGCGGCCTGCTGGGCGGCGCCGCTCCTGCTGCCGCGGCGCACGGAACCCGACTCCGTCCGTCCTCATCTCCGGCCCCGCCCCCGCCCCCGGCGGCGGAGGCAATGGGTGCGGGCGCTGGTGACGGGGCTGTTGCTGGTGGTCCTGCTGGCCGTGCTGCTGCGACCGCCCCAGCTGACGAGGATCGCCACCGGCTGGCCGCCACCGGGGTGGCGGATGGTGATGTGCGACGTCGGTCAGGGGGACATGTCGGTCCTCGCGGCGGGTGTACCGGAGCGGGCGGTGGTGGTCGACGCGGGTCCGGACCCGAATGCCGCGGACAGGTGTCTGCGGGATCTCGGGGTCACGGAGGTGCCGTTGCTCCTGCTGACGCACTTCCACGCCGATCATGTCGAGGGTGTGCCGGGGGTGGTGCGGGGTCGCCGGATCGGGGCAGTCGAGGGCACCACTCTGGACGAGCCGCCGGGTGAGGTCGCCAGGGTGACGGCGTGGTCGGCCGCTGCGGGCGTACCGCTGCTGCGGGCCGGGCGGGGTGAGCGGCGGTCGGCGGGTGCGGGGCTGTCTTGGGAGGTGGTGTGGCCCGAGGCGGGGTCCGTGGTGGAGGCGCCGGGGGCGAACAACGCCAGCGTGGCGCTGCTGGTGTCGGCGGCGGACGGCCTGCGGATGGCATTGCTGGGTGACCTCGAACCACCGGCGCAGGCCGCCTTGTCGGGGCGGGTGGGGAGGGTGGACGTGTTGAAGGTGGCGCACCACGGTTCGGCTCATCAGGACTGGGCCCTGGCCGGCGAGCTGCGGCCCCGGCTGGCGTTGATCTCGTGCGGCGAGGGCAACGCCTACGGTCATCCGTCCCCGCGGACGGTGGACCGGCTACGGGCGCTGGGCGCGAGCGTGCTGCGGACCGACCGTGCGGGGGACATCGCGGTGACGGGTGACTCCCCGGCCGCGCTCGGCGTGTCCGTGCACCCGCAGGGCGCGCACGGAGCGCGCTGGGCGGATGCACACGGCGAGAGTGGGGGCGGGGTGACGGCCTCCGCCCCCGGGCGGGGCGCGCGGTCCCCGCGAGCCCCGCCCGGATGACCCCTGCCCTCCTCTCCTCCCACCTCATGGGGTGGGGAAGGGAAAGGGGTGGGGTGGGGAGGAGGGGACGGGGGGCGGGGCGGGGCGGGGCCCGGGAAACGGTTGCGGCGCGCTCCGGGCGGGCCCGGAGCGCGCCACACAGGGCCCAGCTCGATGCTCGATGCCCAGGGTTCCAGGGCTTCGAAGTTCCACGACTCCTGGGTTCGGAGCCACGTGGCCCGGGCCCGGGGCTCACCGGCTCACCCGTTCGTCGGGGTCGGGGATCAGCCCGCTTCGCGCCAGCCCTCGTACTCGGCGGCGAGGGCGTCGAGGGCGCCGAGTCGGGCCGGGGTCCAGCCGTCCTCCGGGGGTTCGACGACGACCAGCCACTGGGCGTCCTCGGCATCGTCCTCCCCGGCCAGGGCGTCGCGGACGATGTCGAGCTCGCCGAGGTCGGGGTGGGTCGCGCTGAGTTCCTCGGAGGCCTCCTCGGCGGCCTCGCGGTCGGGCAGGACGAGCAGTTGCCGGGCGTGCGGGTCGTCGACGACCGGCAGGTCGGTGGTGTGGTTCTCGGTCACCGGACCATTCTCCAGGTCGGGCGCGGGCCGGTGCGGCCGGGGAGGGCGGGCCCGCCGGGGCTGCCCGGTGGGCCGGGTGGGGTGGACCCGGCGGCCCGGCGGGGAGTGTCCGCGCCCCGTGGGATGCTGGTAGGCGATGGCCAGGAAGAGTGCACCCGACGACCTGCTCGCCCCGCTGACCCTCGCGGTCGGCCAGGAGGAGCTGCTGCTGGACCGCGCGGTCGCCCAGGTGGTGGCGGCGGCGAGGGCGGCGGATCCGGACACCGACGTGCGGGATCTGCCCCCCGGTGGCCTGCAGCCCGGCAGCCTGGCCGAGCTGACCACGCCGTCGTTGTTCGCGGAGCGCAAGGTGATCGTGGTCCGCGCCGCGCAGGACCTCTCCGCCGACTCGGTGAAGGAGGTCAAGGCGTACATCGAGTCGCCCGCCGAAGAAGTGATCGTGGTGCTGGTGCACGCGGGCGGCGCGAAGGGCAAGGGTCTGCTGGACGCCGGGCGCAAGGCCGGCGGTCGTGAGGTGGCCTGCGCCAAGCTGGCCAAGGCGAACGAGCGGTTGGCGTTCGTTCGGGGCGAGTTCCGCACGCTGGGCCGTTCGGCCACCCCGGAGGCCTGCCAGGCGCTGCTGGACGCGCTCGGCAGTGACCTGCGCGAGCTGGCGGCCGCGTGCAGCCAGCTGACCTCGGACGTCGAGGGGACGATCGACGAGACGGTGGTGGCCCGTTACTACAGCGGGCGGGCCGAGGCGACCGGCTTCGAGGTGGCGGACCTGGCGGTCACCGGCCGGGCCGCGGAGGCGCTGGAGCGGCTGCGCTGGGCGCTGGCCGTGGGCCAGCCGCCGACCGGCATCACCTACGCGCTGGCCTCCGGGGTGCGCAGCATCGGGCGGTTGGCGACCGCCGGGCGGAACATGCGCCCGGCCGACCTCGCGCGCGAGTTGGGCATGCCGCCGTGGAAGGTGGATCGGGTCCGCCAGCAGATGCGCGGGTGGACGGGCGACGGGGTGGCCACCGCGCTGACCGCGATCGCCCAGGCCGACGCCGCCGTCAAGGGCGGTTCGGACGATCCCGCCTTCGCCCTGGAGCGTGCGGTGGTCGCAGTGGCCCGCGCCTCCCGGGCCGGGTCCCGCCCCGCCTACTGACGCCCCGGTCGGCATCCTCGACCGGCACCCCACCCGGCGCCCCGACCGGCACCCCCGCCAACGGCCTGCCTGCCGCGCGGGCGCCCACCGGGCGCCCGCGGCCCGACCCCGGCCTCACCCCCGGCCCCGTCCGCGCCCCGGACGTCCGGCGGTGCGGCGACGGCTACTTGTGCATCGAGCGGACGGCGTTGCGGGCGTCCGTCTGCAGGGCGGACCGCAGGTCGTCCCTGGACGGCACCTTGCCCTTGCCCTCGGTGTAGCTGGCCGAGTAGGAGATGTAGAACGTCATCCCGCCGTCCCGCACGTCCACTTCGGCGCTGATGCTGTGCCAGGTCTTGTCCGAGCTGCCCGCGTCGTCCTTGTACAGGAAGTACGCCTCCTCGCCGATCCCCGGGACGTCGGTGACCTGGTAGTCGCGCGCCCGGTAGACCTCCTTGGCGGCGGCGAACTCGGGTGCAGGGTTGACCGCCTTGTGCAGGTCGGCGCGCAGGTAGACGGACGCGTAGTCGGTGTCGGAGCTGCTGGCGCCGGTGCGCTTGAGCGACATCGAGCAGTTCATGCTGTCCAGGGCGGGGTGCCGGTCGCTGTGGTGGGTCGGCGGGCTGGTGTCGGAGGCGCTGTAGGTGGTGAGCAGGCTGGAGGGCTTGCCGGTGGTGCAGAAGTCGTCGGAGACCTGGTAGGCGCTCACGCTCCGGGGCGAGGAGTCGGTGCTGACCACGCCGGGGACGACGAGCACGGCGGTGGCCCAGCCGGCCGAGGCGAGCAGGGCACCGACGAAGGCCCAGACGGTGTTGCGCCGCAGGTTTCCGCCGCCGGGGCGCCCGGGTGTGGGGTGGCCCGGTGCGGCGGCTCCCGGGAGGAGGCCGCCGGGTGCGGGCGGCAGCAGTCCGGTCGGCGGTCCGAAGCCCGGCGACGCGCCCGGCGCGGGCGTGCCCGCTCCGGCGACCGGCCCCGGTGCCTGCTGCGGGAAGCCGTATCCCGGCCGGTTCACCGCTCCCGGGTGCGGCTGGGCCCCTGGCCGGGCTCCGGGCTGGGCCCCCGGCTGTGGCTGAGGCTGCTGCGGCGGTGGTGGTGGCGTCGTCATGGAGTCAGTCCCCCTCGGGCCCGGTGTCGTGGTGCTCCCCGCACCTCCGATCGCGCGTGACCAGACCATAGCGGCCGGACCGCGGAACGCGACAGGCGCCGCGGCCGGCCTCCGGGGAGGAGGTCGGCGGCGACGCCTGTCGTACTGCTCTGTGCACCGCACCCGCGTGGCGAACGCAGGCCGCGTACGGTGCGAGTCTCGCGCGCCTCAGGGGTCCGGGTAGAGGGCCGGGGCGTCCCGAGGCGGTGGGGGCCGGGGCCCCCGGGGCGTCAGGCCTGGGCGGCCGCGTTGACGCGCTTGGTGATGGCCGACTTCTTGTTGGCGGCCTGGTTGGCGTGGATGACGCCCTTGCTCACGGCCTTGTCGAGCGCCTTGGAGGCGGCGCGGGCCAGCACGACGGCCTTCTCGGTCTCGCCGGCGGCAGCGGCCTCACGGGCCTTGCGCAGAGCGGTCTTCAGCGAGGACTTGACGGCCTTGTTGCGCAGGCGCGCCTTCTCGTTGGTCTTGTTGCGCTTGATCTGGGACTTGATGTTCGCCACGAAGGAGCCTCAGTCTTGTCTGAAAAGGATTGAACGGGCTGCACCGGCGGCCGCCGGTCCTGCTGAGAGGGCATGCCGGGGCCAGGTGCAGCTGACCACGCTACCAGGGGGCCCGCCGCCGACCCAAACCGGCCGCGGCCGGAGCCCGGGTCCGGTCAGGCCCGCAGCACCGGCTCCCCGTAGTGCTCGACCTCCGGGAACGGCCGGTAGAAGCGGTGCAGCAGCTCCCGCCAGCGCTGGTACTCGGCGGAGGTGCGGAAGCCCTCGGTGTGGTCGGTGAGGGTCTCCCACTCGACCTGGAGGAGGAAGCGCGAGCCGCGGCCCTCGTCGAGGCAGCGCCGCAGTTCCAGGGAGCGGAAGCCGTGCTGGACGGCGATCAGGGGGCGGGCCTCGGTGAAGGCGGCGAGGAATTCGTCCTCCTGGCCGGGCAGGACGTCGAGCAGGGCGCTTTCCAGGATCATGGCGGGCCATCCTGCCGTTCCGGGGACGTTCCGCGGAAGGCGGGGGAGCGCCCCACGGGCGCCCCGGGAGCGCCTCGGGGGCGGTCGGGGCGGACCGAACGGCGGCCGGTGCCGTGGTCGTGGGAGGATGGGGGGACTATTTCGATCGGACGAGACTGTCCGGTCCCCGGGAAACCGGTCAGCGATGATCCGGACACCCCCGGCCCCGGACCAACGGAGAATCGGACCAAGGTGCCCGCGACCCCCAGCAATGTGCCAGAGCCCAGCCGTACCGACCCGGCGCTGATCCGCAACTTCTGCATCATCGCCCACATCGACCACGGCAAGTCGACGCTCGCAGACCGGATGCTGCAGATCACCGGCGTCGTCGACCCGCGGCAGATGCGTGCCCAGTACCTCGACCGCATGGACATCGAGCGCGAGCGCGGCATCACGATCAAGTCGCAGGCGGTCCGCCTCCCGTGGGCGCCGAAGACCGGTCCGAACGCCGGGACGACGCACATCCTCAACATGATCGACACCCCGGGTCACGTGGACTTCACGTACGAGGTGTCCCGTTCCCTCGCTGCCTGCGAGGGGACCATCCTGGTCGTCGACGCGGCCCAGGGCATCGAGGCGCAGACCCTCGCCAACCTGTACCTGGCGCTGGAGAACGACCTCACGATCGTCCCGGTGCTGAACAAGATCGACCTGCCGGCCGCCCAGCCGGAGAAGTACGCCGCGGAGATCGCGCACATCATCGGCTGCGACCCCTCGGACGTGCTGCAGGTCAGCGCCAAGACCGGTCTCGGCGTCGAGGACCTGCTCGACCACATCGTCAACACCGTCCCGGCCCCGGTCGGCGTCAAGGACGCCCCGGCCCGCGCGATGATCTTCGACTCGGTCTACGACTCCTACCGCGGCGTGGTCACCTACGTGCGTGTCGTGGACGGTCAGCTCACCAAGCGCGAGCGGATCGCCATGATGTCCACCGGCGCGACCCACGAGCTGCTGGAGATCGGCGTCATCTCGCCGGAGCCGAAGGTCGCCGACGGCCTGGGCGTCGGCGAGGTGGGCTACATCATCACCGGTGTGAAGGACGTCCGGCAGTCCAAGGTCGGTGACACGATCACCTCGATGCACAAGGGTGCGACCGAGGCGCTGGGCGGCTACAAGGACCCGCGCCCGATGGTGTTCTCCGGCCTCTACCCGCTGGACGGCTCGGACTACCCGCTGCTGCGCGACGCCCTGGACAAGCTGCGGCTCAACGACGCGGCCCTGGTGTACGAGCCGGAGACCTCGGTGGCGCTCGGCTTCGGCTACCGCTGCGGCTTCCTCGGCCTGCTGCACCTGGAGATCATCCGGGAGCGCCTGGAGCGCGAGTTCAACCTCGACCTGATCTCCACCGCCCCGAACGTGATCTACCGGGTGATCATGGAGGACGGCACCGAGCACACCGTCACCAACCCGAGCGAGTTCCCGACCGGCAAGATCGCCGAGGTCTACGAGCCGGTCGTGCGCGGCACCATCCTGGCGCCCAACGAGTTCGTCGGCGCGATCATGGAGCTGTGCCAGTCCCGCCGCGGCAACCTGCAGGGCATGGACTACCTGTCCGAGGACCGGGTCGAGCTGCGCTACACCCTGCCCCTCGCCGAGATCGTCTTCGACTTCTTCGACCAGCTGAAGTCCAAGACCCGCGGCTACGCCTCGCTCGACTACGAGCCCATCGGCGAGCAGAGCGCCAACCTGGTCAAGGTCGACATCCTGCTGCACGGCGACGCGGTGGACGCCTTCTCCGCGATCGTGCACAAGGACAAGGCCTACGGCTACGGCGTGATGATGGCCGGCAAGCTGCAGAAGCTGATCCCCCGCCAGCAGTTCGAGGTGCCGATCCAGGCCGCCATCGGCTCCCGGGTGATCGCCCGTGAGACGGTCCGCGCGATCCGCAAGGACGTCCTCGCCAAGTGCTACGGCGGTGACATCTCGCGCAAGCGCAAGCTGCTGGAGAAGCAGAAGGAGGGCAAGAAGCGGATGAAGATGGTCGGCCGCGTGGAGGTCCCGCAGGAGGCCTTCATCGCCGCGCTGTCCACCGACGCCGAGGCGCCCAAGGACAAGAAGTAACCGCAGGCGACCGAAGGGGCCCGGGCATCCGCCCGGGCCCCTTCGCGCGTCCCGGGCCCCTTCGCGCGTCCGGGTCCGGTCCGGCCGGTGGCCGCCGCCGGGCCGCCGTGGGCTACTTCAGCGCGCCGTAGACGCCGCCGACGATCGCCGCCTTGGCCAGCCGCCCGGCCGTGCCGGTGAGCACGGTGGGCCGCATCGAGTCGTCCGCGTGGATCAGTTGGAGCAGCCCGTCGTGCCGGCCCAGGCTCACGCACTGCGCGACGTACTTGAACGAGTACGGCGCCGTGGTGGCCCCGTCGAGCAGCTTGCCGAGGTAGCGGCCCATCGGCAGGGCGGTGGCGCAGCCCATCCGCAGGGTGCCGATGCCGGGCAGCGTCACCGCGGCGGCGTCGCCGACCACGTGGACGTCCGGGTGGGAGACCGACCGCAGCCGGTCGTCGACGACGGCCCGGCCGCGGGCGTCCACGGCCAGCCCGGCCTCGGCGGCCAGCGGGTGGGGCTCCATCGAGGCGGCCCAGACGGTGACCTCGGCGTCGACCGGGCCGGTGGTGGTGCGCAGCCCGTCGGCGGTGACCGCGGTGACGGTGGCCTGCTCGTGGACGGTGACGCCGAGCCGGTCGAGGGCGCGCAGGACGTGGGCGCGGCCCCTGGGCGAGTAGATGCCGCCGACCTGCCCGGCGGCGACGATGTGCACCCGCCACTGCGGGTGGCTCTCGGCGAGTTCGGTGGCCAGTTCGATGCCGGTCGGTCCGCCGCCGACCACGGCCAGGGTGCCGGGCCGGTCGGCCGTGCGCAGCCGGCGGTCGATTTCGGCGGCCTGCTCGGCGGAGTACGCGTGCTCGGCGGCGCCGGGGACGTCGTGCCAGGCGGTGCGGCTGCCGAGGGCGTAGACGAGGGTGTCGTAGCCGAGGGTGGTGCCGTCGTCGAGCCGGACCCGGTGGTCGGCGAGGTCGATCCCGACGGCCCTGGCCCGCCGGTGGTCGACCTGCCGGCCGCGGACGAGGTGGCCGATGGTCGGCCACTGCCGGCCGTGACCGGCCGCCGTCTCGTGCAGGCGGACCCGGTGGAGCAGCCGCTCCTCGGGTGCGACCAGGGTGACGGGGCGCCGCTTCCCGGCGCGCTTGGCGACGCTGAGGCCCGCGTAGCCGGCTCCCAGTACGACGATCCGCTGGTGGGTGGTGGTGCCGCTCATCTCGTCCGCCTCCATTCGGTGCGCCCGCGCGGAGCGCTGTTCGGGAGGGGGACGACGCGGCCGGCGGGAGTGTGACGGTGACCCGTGTCACATCCCGGCCGGGCCGCGGTCACACGCCGGCCGGGCCGTCGTCACACGCCGACCGGGCCGTCGTCACACGCCGACCGGGCCGTCGTCACACGCCGATCGGGTCGATGTGGCCCAGCTTCTCCGGGTTGACCACCACGTACGCCTGGGTGATCCGCCCGTCGGCGACGTCGAGGGCGACCACGCCGCCGACGGTGCCGGTGGCCTTCTCGTACCAGACGATCCCCGGCTCGCCGTTGACCTGGGCGAAGCCGAAGCCGTGGTCGGGGGTGGACCACTTGGTGACCAGTCCGACCACCAGCCGGGCCACGTTCCAGGCGCCGAGGACGGGGCGGGCGGCGGCGCGGACGATGCCGCCGCCGTCGGCGTGCCAGACCACGTCCGGGTCGAGGACCTCCAGGAGGGCCTGGAGGTCGCCGCGTGCGGTGGCGGCGGCGAAGGCCTCGACGGCCTGGCGGTGCTCGGCCGGGTCGGCGCCGGTGCGCCGACCGCCGTCGCGCACCCGCCGGCGGGCGCGGGAGGCCAGCTGCCGGGTGGCGTCGGGGGTGCGGTCGAGGGAGGTGGCGATCTCGTCGAAGCCGACGGCGAAGACGTCGTGCAGCACGAACGCGGCCCGCTCGGCCGGGGTGAGCTGCTCCAGCACGGTGAGCAGCGCGAGCGAGACGGACTCGCCGCGTTCGGCCAGGTCGGCGGGGGAGTCGGGGGCGGAGGCGTAGGAGACGGACGGCTCGGGCAGCCACTCGCCGTAGTAGGCCTCGCGGCGGGCCCGGGCGGAGCCGAGCTGGTCGTAGCAGAGCCGGGTGACGACGGTGGTCAGGAAGGCGCGCGGGTCGTGGACGGCGGTGCGGTCGGCGGCCCGCCAGCGCAGCCAGGCGTCCTGCAGGACGTCCTCGGCGTCGGTGAACGAGCCGAGCAGCCGGTAGGCGACGGAGCCGAGGTAGCGCCGGTTCGCCTCGAAGGCGTCCGGCGCGCGGTCGCCGCCCGTGTCCCCGCCCGTGTCCCCGCCCGTGTCGTCTGCCGTGTCGTGCGCCGTGTCGCCGACCCCGGCGCGGGCGGTCCCGGTACCGGCGGTCCCGCCCCGGGCGGTCGCGCCGCCGGGCTCGCCGCCGGTCCCGCCCGTCCTGCCCGTCCCACCGGCCGTGTCGTCGTCACCGGCGGCCCTGGCCGCGTCCTCGGAGATCACGGGCCCACGGTAGCGAAGCCGGTGCGGAACGCGAAGGGCCGGGGCGGTGGAGTCCCGCCCCGGCCCTCCGGCCGTCCCCCGTGCCCGTCCGGGTCAGTCCACCTCGGCCACGGCCTCCGCGAACTGCGCCTGGTACAGCCGCGCGTACGCGCCGTCGGCAGCGATCAGCTCGTCGTGGGTGCCCTGTTCGACGATCGAGCCGTTCTCCATCACCAGGATCACGTCGGCGTCCCGGATGGTGGAGAGCCGGTGGGCGATCACGAAGCTGGTGCGGCCGGTGCGCAGCCGGGCCATGGCCCGCTGGATCAGCACCTCGGTGCGGGTGTCGACGGAGCTGGTCGCCTCGTCCAGGACGAGGATCGACGGCTGGGCGAGGAAGGCGCGGGCGATGGTGATCAGCTGCTTCTCGCCGGTGCTGACGCCGGTGCCCTCGTCGTCGATGACGGTGTCGTAGCCGTCCGGCAGGGTGCGCACGAAGCGGTCGACGTGGGCGGCCCTGGCGGCCTCGACGACCTGGTCGCGGGTGGCGCCCTGGGCGCCGTAGGCGATGTTGTCGGCGATGGTGCCGCCGAACAGCCAGGTGTCCTGGAGCACCATGCCGATGCCGGAGCGCAGCTCCTCGCGGGACATCGCGGAGATGTCGACCCCGTCGAGGGTGATCCGCCCGGAGCTGACCTCGTAGAACCGCATCAGCAGGTTGACCAGGGTGGTCTTGCCGGCGCCGGTGGGGCCGACGATGGCGACGGTCTGGCCGGGTTCGACCTTGAGCGACAGGTCCTCGATGAGGGGCTTCCCGGGCTCGTAGCGGAAGGACACGTCCTGGAAGGCGACCCGGCCGTGGACGGTGTCGGGGCGTTCGGGCATGGCCGGTTCGGGGGTCTGCTCGGGGGCGTCCAGCAGTTCGAAGACGCGCTCGGCGGAGGCGACCCCGGACTGCACCAGGTTGGCCATGCTGGCGACCTGGGTGAGCGGCTGGCTGAACTGCCGCGAGTACTGGATGAACGCCTGGACGTCGCCGATGGACAGCGCGCCGCTGGCGACCCGCAGGCCGCCGACGACGGCGACCAGCACGTACTGCAGGTTGCCGATCAGCATCATCGCGGGCTGGATGATCCCGGAGATGAACTGCGCCCGGAAGCTGGAGGCGAACAGCGCCTCGTTGTGCTCGCGGAAGGTCTCGGCGGACTCGCGCTGGCGGCCGAACACCTTCACCAGGGTGTGGCCGGTGTACATCTCCTCGATGTGGGCGTTGAGCTGGCCGGTGGACTTCCACTGCTGGACGAACTGCGGCTGCGCCCGCCGGCCGACCTTGGCGGCGACGACCACCGACAGCGGCACCGAGACCAGGGCGATCACGGCGAGCAGCGGGGAGATCCAGAACATCATGGCGAGCACGCCGACCACGGTGAGCAGCGAGTTGACGACCTGTCCCATGGTCTGCTGCATGGACTGGCCGATGTTGTCGATGTCGTTGGTGACCCGGCTGAGCACCTCGCCGCGGGGCTGCTTGTCGAAGTAGCTGAGCGGCAGCCGGGAGAGCTTGGCCTCGACGTCCTGGCGCAGCCGGTAGCCGGCCCGCTGGATGGCCGTGGTGGCCAGCCGGCCCTGGGCGATGCCGAACACGGCGGAGGCGACGTAGATGGCCAGGACCCAGAGCAGGACGGTGCCGATGGCGCCGAAGTCCATGCCCTGGCCGGGGGTGAAGTCCACGGAGGAGAGCAGGTCGGCGACGCCGCCCTGGCCCTGGGCGCGCAGCCCGTCGACGACCTGGGTCTTGGAGGTGCCGGGTGCGAAGCGGGCGCCGACGACGCCGGCGAAGATCAGGTCGGTGGCGTTGCCGAGGATCTTGGGGCCGACGACGGCGCAGCCGATGCTGACGACGCCGAGCGTCAGCACGCCGGAGAGCAGGGCGCGTTCGGGGCGCAGCAGGGCGAGCAGGCGCTTGCCGGAGCCCTTGAAGTCCATGGACTTCTCGGTGCCCTGGCCGCCCATGAAGCGGCCCGGGCCGGCCGGGCCGCGGCGGGCGGCGGCGGCCTGCGAGTCGCTGGGGAGCTCGCTGCCGGCCGCAGCGGGCCCGCGGCCGGGCGCCTTGCCCGGGCCGGGCGCCTTGCCCAGGTCGGGGGCCTCGCCCGGGTCGGTCTGGTCCTCGGGGGCCTTGTCGGGGGCCTTCTCGGGGGTGGTCACGCCGCCTCCTGCTCGGTGAGCTGGGAGAGCACGATCTCCCGGTACGTCGGGTTGTCGGCCATCAGTTCGCGGTGGGTGCCGGTGCCGACGACCGCGCCCTCGTCGAGGACGATGATCCGGTCGGCGTCGCGGATGGTGGAGACGCGCTGGGCGACGATCAGCACGGTGGCGTTCGAGGTCTCGCGGGCGAGGGCCTTGCGCAGCCGGGCGTCCGTCGCGTAGTCGAGCGCGGAGAAGGAGTCGTCGAAGAGGTAGACGTCGGGCTTGCGGACGAGGGCGCGGGCGATGGCGAGGCGCTGGCGCTGGCCGCCGGAGACGTTGCCGCCGCCCTGGGAGATGGGGGCGTCCAGGCCTTCGGGGAGCTTCTCGACGAAGTCCTTGGCCTGGGCGATCTCCAGGGCGTGCCAGAGCTCCTCGTCGGTGGCGTCGGGCCGGCCGTAGCGGAGGTTGCTGGCGACGGTGCCGGAGAACAGGTAGGGCTTCTGCGGGACGAGGCCGATGCACTCGGCGATCGCGTCGGCGGCGAGTTCGCGGACGTCGACGCCGTCCAGCAGGACCTGTCCCGAGGTGGCGTCGAACAGCCGGGGGACGAGGCCGAGCAGGGTGGACTTGCCGCTGCCGGTGGAGCCGATGACGGCGGTGGTCTCGCCGGGGCGGGCGGTGATGTCGACGCCGCGCAGCACGGAGGCCTCGGCCCCGGGGTAGCGGAAGTCGACGTCGCGCAGTTCGAGGTTGCCGCGGCGCAGCACCTCGGTGACGGGGGCGGCGGGCGGCACGACGCTGGAGGAGGTGGCGAGCACCTCGTCGATGCGTTCGGCGCAGACCTCGGCGCGCGGCACCATCATGAACATGAAGGTGGCCATCATGACGCTCATCAGGATCTGCATCAGGTAGGAGAGGAAGGCGGTGAGCGCACCGATCTCCATGCCGCCGCTGTCGATCCGGTGGGCGCCGAACCAGAGCACGGCGACGCTGGAGACGTTCACCACCAGCATGACGGCCGGGAACATGAAGGACATCAGCCGGCCGACCTGGAGGGCGACGTGGGTGAGGTCCCCGTTGGCGCCGGCGAAGCGGGCCTGCTCGTGGTCGTCCTTGACGAAGGCGCGGATGACCCGGATGCCGGTGATCTGTTCCCGCAGGACGCGGTTCACCGTGTCGATCCGCTCCTGCATGCTGCGGAACTTGGGGCGCAGCGAGCGCACCAGCAGGATGACGACGGCGGCGAGGAGCGGGATGACGGCGAGCAGCAGGCCGGACAGCGGGACGTCCTGGTTGAGCGCCATGATGATGCCGCCGACGCACATGATCGGGGCGGCGACCATGAGCGTGAAGCTCATCAGGGCCAGCATCTGGACCTGCTGGACGTCGTTGGTGGTGCGGGTGATGAGCGAGGGGGCGCCGAACTGGCCCATCTCGCGGGAGGAGAAGGTCTGCACCCGGTCGAAGACGGCGGCGCGCACGTCCCGTCCGAAGGCCATCGCGGTGCGGGCGCCGTAGTAGACGGCGCCGATCGAGCAGACGGCCTGGACGAGGGTGACGCCGATCATCACGCCGCCGACGCGCAGGATGTAGCCGGTGTCGCCCTTGACCACCCCGTCGTCGATGATGTCGGCGTTGAGCGTCGGCAGGTAGAGCGCGGCGAGGGTGGACACCAGCTGGAGGGCGACCAGCAGGGCGATCGGTCGGGTGTAGGGGCGCAGGTACGCCCTGAGCAGTCTGATCAGCACTGGCACACTCTTGTCGTCGGCGGGTGGATTCGCACCCCAATTCTCGGTCTTTGGTGCACTCGTACAGGCGATTCGCGGGGTGCGAGCCGGAGGTTTGTCCAGTCCTTTGCCGAATCGCCCGGCGGGCCCGGTTGTATCGTTCACGCGGGCCCGGTCGTCAGGTCGGCGCGGGCCCGGTCGTACGGTCCGCGCCGGCCCGTTCCCGCGGGTCGGGCAGGGGTCGCGGGGCGGACACCGGCGCCGCGGGGGCGTGCCAGCTGGCCTCGCCCCCTTACGGAATGACCGGTTTCCCCCTAGGCTGCTGATTGCCCCCTTGTTACTCGCCGGTACCGAACAGGTGAACCGGGGGCCCGGCGACCGCCCCCACGGACGCCGCGACAATCCCTCAGACGGCCACCCGCCCCCGGAGGTCCTCGTTGAGTTCCGCGCAGTCCCTGATCGACTCCGGCAGTGCCGACATCGTCGCCGGGCGTCCCGCCTCCGTCGCCCACCTGTTCCTGGAGCGGGTCGCCCTGACCCCGAACGGCGAGGCCTACCGCTACCCGGCCCCGGTCGACGAGCAGGCCGCGGACAGCGCCCCCGGCGCCGAGCAGTGGCGCTCGCTCACCTGGGCGCAGACCGCCACCCGGGTCAAGGCGGTGGCCGCCGGTCTGATGGCGCTGGGCATCCAGCCGGAGGACCGCGTCGCCCTGGCCGCCTCCACCCGGCTCGAGTGGGTCATCGCCGACCTCGGGAACATGTGCGCGGGCGCCGCCACGACGACCGTCTACCCGAGCACCAACGCCGACGAGACGGCCTTCATCCTCTCCAACTCGGGCTCCAGAGCGCTGTTCGCCGAGAACACCGCCCAGCTGGCCAAGGCCGTCGACCAGATCGGGCAGCTGCCCGACCTGCGCACGGTCATCCTCTTCGACGGGCCCGAGCCCGGCGCCGAGGCCCCCGCCACCGGCGGCCTGGAGGTGCTCACCCTCGCCGAACTGGAGCAGCGCGGCGCGGCCTACCTGGAGGAGCACCCGGACGCCGTCGAGAAGGCCGTCGCCGCCCTCGACAAGGAGCAGCTGGCCACCCTCATCTACACCTCCGGCACCACCGGCCGCCCCAAGGGCGTGCGCCTGGTGCACGACTGCTGGGCGTACGAGGGCCGGGCCCAGGAGGCCAGCGGACTGCTGCGCTCCGACGACGTCCAGTTCATGTGGCTGCCGCTGTCGCACGTCTTCGGCAAGACGCTGATCTCCGGGCAGATCGCCACCGGCCACGTGATGGCCGTGGACGGCCGGGTCGACCGGATCATCCACAACCTGCCGGCCATCCGGCCGACCGTGATGGCCTCGGCGCCGCGCATCTTCGAGAAGGTGTACAACGGCATCGCCGGCCGGGCCCGTGCCGAGGGCGGGGCCAAGTACAAGATCTTCCTGTGGGCCGCCAAGGTCGCCCGGGCCCACGCCCGGGCCGTGCAGGAGAGCCGGATCGCCACCGGCACCGGCACCGCCCCGCTCGGGCTGCGGCTCCAGCACGCCCTGGCCGACAAGCTCGTCTACGCCAAGATCCGGGCGGCCTTCGGCGGCCGGCTGCGCGGTGCCGTCTCCGGCAGCGCCGCCCTCGCCCCCGAGATCGGCTACTTCTTCCTCGGCGCCGGCGTGCCGATCCTGGAGGGCTACGGGCTCAGCGAGACCAGCGCCGGCTCCTGCGTCAACCGCGAGGAGGACGTCCGGATCGGCACCGTCGGCCGCGCCCTGCCCGGCACCGAGGTCCGGATCGCCGAGGACGGCGAGATCCTGCTGCGCGGCCCCGGCATCATGCGCGGCTACCACGACCTGCCGGAGAAGACCGCCGAGGTGCTGGAGGCCGACGGCTGGTTCCACACCGAGGACATCGGCGAGCTCAGCGCCGACGGCTTCCTGCGGATCACCGACCGCAAGAAGGACCTGTTCAAGACCTCCGGCGGCAAGTACGTCGCGCCCAGCGAGGTCGAGGGCAAGTTCAAGGCGGTCTGCCCGTTCGTCAGCAACATCCTGGTGATCGGCAACGGCCGCAACTACTGCACCGCGCTGATCGGCCTCGACGAGGCGGTCATCATGCCGTGGGCGGCCGAGCACGGCATGGCCGGCCGGTCCTACGCCGAGGTGGTCGCCGACCCGCAGGTGCACCAGCTGATCGAGGGCTTCGTCAAGCGGCTCAACGCGGACCTGCAGCGCTGGCAGACGATCAAGCGGTTCCACCTGCTGCCGCGTGACCTCGACATCGAGCACGGCGAGCTCACCCCGAGCCTGAAGATCAAGCGCCCGGTGGTCGAGCGGACCTACGCGGACGCCGTCACCGCGATGTACGCGGGCGCCAACGAGGCCTGAGCCACCCGCCCCGTACGGTCCGCGCCCGGTCGCGCGAACCGTACGGGGTGCGCGGGCCGCACGGGACACCCGGGCCGTACGGGACAATGGGGTCATGCCCTCCGCACTCCCCGACGGCGATCCGGTGCCGTCCGACGGTTCCCTGCCCGCGCACGCCCTGACCGGGCTCGGCGAGCGGCCGTTCGGTTTCTACCTGCACGTGCCGTACTGCGCCAGCCGCTGCGGCTACTGCGACTTCAACACCTACACCGCCACCGAGCTGCGCTCCTCCGGGGCCGTCGCCTCCCAGGAGACCTACGCGGACAACGTGGTCGCCGAGATCCGGCTGGCCCGCAAGGTGCTCGGCCCGGTCGACCTCCCCGTGCAGACGGTCTTCCTCGGCGGCGGCACCCCCACCCTGCTGCCCGCCCGGGACCTGGTGAAGATGCTCACCGCGCTGCGCGAGGAGTTCGGGCTCGCCCCGGACGCCGAGGTCACCACCGAGGCCAACCCGGAGTCCGTCGACCCGGCCTACCTGGCGGAGCTGCGCGAGGGCGGCTACAACCGGATCTCCTTCGGCATGCAGAGCGCCCGCCCGCACGTCCTGCAGCTGCTCGACCGCCACCACACGCCCGGCCGCCCCGAGGCCTGCGTCGCCGAGGCCCGCGGGGCCGGCTTCGAGCACGTCAACCTGGACCTCATCTACGGGACCCCGGGCGAGTCCGACGACGACTGGCGGGCCTCCCTGGACGCCGCGATCGGCGCCGGACCGGACCACGTCTCCGCCTACTCCCTGATCGTCGAGGAGGGCACCCGGCTGGCCGCCCGGGTCAAGCGCGGCGAACTGCCGATGATCGACGACGACGTGCACGCCGACCGCTACCTGATCGCCGAGCAGGCGCTCGCCGCCGCCGGCTACTCCTGGTACGAGGTGTCCAACTGGGCCACCACCCCGGAGGGCCGCTGCCGCCACAACGAGCTGTACTGGACCGGAGCCGACTGGTGGGGCGCCGGCCCCGGCGCGCACAGCCACGTCGGCGGCGTGCGCTGGTGGAACGCCAAGCACCCGGCCGCCTACGCGCAGGCCCTCGCCGAGGGCCGCACCCCCGCGCAGGCCCGCGAGGTCCTCACCGAGGAGGACCGCCGCGTCGAACGCGTCCTCCTGGAACTGCGCCTCGCCGAGGGCATCCCCCTGGAGCTGCTCACCGCCGCGGGCCGCCGGGCCGCCGACCGCCACCTCGCCGACGGCCTCCTCGCCGCGGGGACGTACGCCGACGGCCGCGCCACCCTGACCCTCCAGGGCCGGCTGCTCGCCGACGCGGTCGTGCGTGACCTGGTGGACTGACGGCCGTTAACGTGGTGTCAGCCGTCGGAGGGAGCGCGCAGTGACCGCCATCGATGACCGGATGATGGGGATCTTCGAGAACCTGGAGGTCCCGGAAGGCGTCAAGGCCGAGCTCATCAGGGGGGAAATCGTGATGATGGCCGGGCCGGACATGGTCCACAACCTCATCATCGAGTCCATCGTCGACCAGATTCCCCGTGGCCGCTGGCACCGGCTCCAGACCCAGGACGTGGCGTTCCCCGCGGACGGCAGCGAGCCGCAGCCCGACCTGGTGGTGATCGAGCGGGGCGCCGTCGAGGGCCCCGGGCGTCTGGTCCCCGCACCGGCGGTGACGCTCGTCGTCGAGGTCGTCTCGAGGACGAGCGTCCACCGCGACTACCACGTCAAGCGGGAGATCTATGCCGGGGGGATGATCCCGGTCTACCTGATCGTCGATCCGACGAAGGGCGAGTGCCTGATGCTCACCGAGCCGCGCACGGCGACCGCCTCGGGCGTTCCGGACTACTGGTCCGGGCGCACCACCAAGTTCGGGGACCCGATCCCCGTGGACGTCCTGGGGATGACCCTGGAGACCGGTGAGTTCGGAACGCTCTGATCCGGACGTCAGTCCGGGAGGGTCACGAAGTCGATGAGCTCCTCGACGCGCCCGAGGAGCTCGGGTTCCAGGTCCTTGTAGCTGTTCACCCGGGACAGGATGTGCTTCCAGGCGGCGGGGGTGTCCGCCGGCCAGCCGAGGCGGCGGCAGGTGCCCTGCTTCCAGTCCTCGCCGCGGGGGACGTCGGGCCAGGCGGGGATGCCGACCGAGGAGGGCTTCACGGCCTGCCAGACGTCGACGTACGGGTGGCCGACGACCAGGACGGCGTCGCCGGTGACCCGGGCGGCGATTCGGTGCTCCTTGGTGCCGGGGAGCAGGTGGTCGACCAGGACGCCGAGCCGCCGGCCGGGGCCGGGGGCGAACTCGGCGACGATCGCGGGCAGGTCGTCCACGCCCTGCAGGTACTCGACGACCACGCCCTCGATGCGCAGGTCGTCGCCCCACACGCGTTCGACCAGTTCGGCGTCGTGCCGGCCCTCGACGTAGATCCGCGACTCGCGCGCCACCCGGGCCCGGGCGCCGGGGACGGCGACCGAGCCGGAGGCGGTGCGGCCGGGCGTGCGGGCGGGGGCGGGGCCGGCCGGGCGGACCAGGGTGACCACCCGGCCGTCCAGCAGGAAGCCGCGCGGCACCAGGGGGAACACCCGGTGCTTGCCGAAGCGGTCCTCCAGGGTGACGGTGAAGCCCTCGGCGGTCTTCTCGCAGCGCACCACCGCGCCGCAGAAGCCGGTGGCCGCCTCCTCGACGACCAGGTCCCGGTCGGCCGGCACCTCCGGGGCGGGGGTCTGCTTCTTCCACGGCGGGGTCAGGTCGGGTCCGTACTGGCGGCTGCGCATGCAGGCGACTATAGGGAGTGCGGACGGACCGTCAGAGTCCGGGCGCGCCCCAGACCGGGAACCAGCGGCTGAGGTCCTTCTCCAGCCGCAGGTCGTTCCCGAGCAGGGCGTTGACCTGCAGTTCGAGCGGGCTGTTGCGCCGCTCGCCGCCGCCGGGCATCGGCGCGAAGGGGTAGAAGGTGCCGCGCTTGTACAGGTAGACGAGGGCGAGCGACCGGCCCTGCGGGTCGCGGAAGCCCACCAGCGAGCAGAGCAGCTGCGGCCCGAAGCCGTTCCCCTCCAGCTCGCTGTTGACCGCGTGCAGGTCGTTCACCAGCTCGGGCAGCTCCTCGGGGGTGTGCCGGGCGAGCAGCCAGGAGTAGCCGTAGCCGTCCTTGGAGGCCTCCACCGGGACGCCGCCGCGCTCGGTGTCGGCGTCCAGCAGCTCCCGCACCTGCTGCTCGACCTGGCCGAAGGCCGCGCCCTCGACGGCGGCGAAGCACACCGAGCCGAGCCCGGTGGGGGTGAACCCGGCGCCGGCCTCCAGGGTGAGGGCGGCGGACGGCACGCCGAACAGCTGGTCGAGGTCGGGCTTGACGGGCTTGGTGCGGCCGAACAGGGCGTCCAGGATTCCCACGGTGGTCCTTTCGCGTCGAGGCGGAGGGGTGGCGGGGCGGAGGGGTGACGAGGCGGCGGGCCGGTGAGGCGGCGCGGCGGCGGTGGGCGGGGGAGCCCCGCGGTCAGCGGCCGAGCTGCTCGGAGATCTTCGCCAGCTGGTCCAGCCGCTTCTCCAGCGTCGGGTGGGTGGAGAACAGCTGGGCGGCGGTCTCCCGGGCGCCGAGCGCGGGGGCGAAGTAGAAGGCGTTGTAGGGCTGGGCCTGGCGCAGGTCCTTGCTGGGGATGGCGGCGATCTGCCCGGTGACCTTGGTCAGGGCGGAGGCCAGGGCGCTGGGCCGGCCGGTGAGCTGGGCGGCGGCGCGGTCGGCGGCGAGCTCCCGGTAGCGGGAGAGCAGCCGGGTGAGCAGGAAGCTGATGGCGTAGACGACCATCGACACCAGCGGGATGATCAGGGCGACGATGGCCGCGTTCTGGTCGTTGTTGTTGCGGCCGCCGCCCATGAAGCCGCCGTACACCGCGATCCGGGTCATCGCGCCGGCGAGGACGCCGAGGAACCCGGCGACGGTCATCACCGCGACGTCCCGGTGGGCGACGTGCGACAGCTCGTGGGCGAGGACCCCTTCGAGTTCCTCGGGCTCCAGCCGGCGCAGCAGCCCCGTGGTGACGCAGACCACGGCGTTCTGCGGGTTGCGGCCGGTGGCGAAGGCGTTCGGCATGTCGTTGTCGGCGACCGCCACCCGGGGCTTGGGCATGTCGGCGAGGGCGCAGAGCCGGTCGATGGTGCCGTGCAGCTGCGGGTACTGCTCCGGGCTCACCTGGTGGGCGCCCATCGCCCGCTCGGTGATCTTGTCGCTGAACCAGAACTGGGCCACGAACAGCCCGCCGGAGATGAGGACGATCAGTGGCCAGGCGCCGCGCAGGAGCGCGATCAGCAGGCCGGTGAAACCGACGTACAGCAACCCGATCACGAACATCGTCACGACCATGCGGCCGGTCAGACCGCGGTCGGGCGCGAAACGGGTGTGCTGGCCCGAGCTCGACATCGCTTGCTCCTCCATTCGCCGTCGCTTCCGATGCTGCCACCCGGACGGCCCCACGGCACCACCCCCGCGCCGGGAACTGCGGGCAGGATCACTCCGGCCGGGCCGTTCCTGCCTCAAGGCCCGGGCCTTACACTGGCAGGTACGGTTCTGGCACTCGTACGTTCAGAGTGCCAGGGCGGTCACCGGATCCGGGGCCTTCCCGGAGCGGTCGGCAGCATCTGTGACACAGACGGACAACGTGCGAAGACGGAGGTGTGTGCCCCATGGCCGGTGAGATCCGCCAGCTGGACGACCGCAAGCTCGCCGTGCTCCGCGCGATCGTCCAGGACTACGTGGGGACCGAGGAGCCGGTCGGCTCCAAGGCCCTGGTGGAACGGCACAACCTCGGGGTCTCCCCGGCGACCGTGCGCAACGACATGGCGGCGCTGGAGGAGGAGGGCTACATCCACCAGCCGCACACCAGCGCCGGGCGCATCCCCACCGACAAGGGCTACCGCCTGTTCGTCGACAAGCTCGCCGAGATCAAGCCGATGAGCGCCCCCGAGCGCCGGGCGATCCGGCACTTCCTGGACGGCGCCGTCGACCTGGACGACACCGTGGCCCGCACGGTGCGGCTGCTCGCGCAGCTGACCCGGCAGGTCGCGGTGGTGCAGTACCCGTCGCTGTCGCGCTCCACCGTCCGGCACATCGAGCTGGTCGCCCTCGCCCCGACCAAGGTGATGCTGGTGCTGATCACCAACACCGGCCGGGTCGAGCAGCGGATGGTGGACTGCCCGGGCACCGTCGGCGAGACGGTCCTGGCGGACCTGCGGGCCCGGATCAACGCGCGGGCCGCCGGCCAGCGGCTGCCGGACGTGCCGGGGTTCCTGGAGGAGCTCCCGGCGATGTTCGAGCAGGCGGACCGGCCGACCGTCACCACCGTCCTGGCGACGCTGTTCGAGGCGCTCGCCGAGCAGAACGAGGAGCGGATCATGCTGGCCGGCACGGCCAACCTGACCCGCTTCGGCCACGACTTCCCGCTCACCATCCAGCCGGTGCTGGAGGCCCTGGAGGAGCAGGTCGTCCTGCTCCGCCTCCTGGGTGAGACCGCGGACGCCGGGATGACGGTCCGGATCGGGCGCGAGATCGCCTACGAGGGGCTGAATTCCACCTCGGTGGTGTCGGTCGGTTACGGTTCGGGCGACGAGAGCGTGGCCAAACTGGGTGTGATCGGTCCGACCCGGATGGACTATCCGGGCACAATGGGGGCGGTGCGTGCGGTGGCGCGGTACGTGGGTCAGATCCTGGCCGAGTCGTAGCAATCGACCGCCGTTGCACGGGTAACGGCGGTGTCCAGTCGCAGCACTTCTACAGGCGGAACAAGCGGAGCATTTGGTGGCCACGGACTACTACGCGGTACTCGGCGTCCGACGGGATGCGGGGCAGGACGAGATCAAGAAGGCGTTCCGGCGCCTGGCACGCGAACTGCACCCGGACGTCAACCCGGACCCGAAGACGCAGGAGCGGTTCAAGGAGATCAACGCCGCCTACGAGGTGCTCTCCGACCCGCAGAAGCGCCAGGTCTACGACCTCGGCGGCGACCCGCTGTCCCCGGGCGGCGGCGCGGGCGCGGGCGGCTTCGGCGCCGGCGCGGCCGGATTCGGCTTCTCGGACATCATGGACGCCTTCTTCGGCGCCGCGGCCGGCCAGCGCGGACCGCGCTCGCGGACCCGGCGCGGGCAGGACGCCATGATCCGGCTGGAGATCACCCTGGAGGAGGCCGCGTTCGGCACCACCAAGGAGCTCCAGGTCGACACGGCCGTCACCTGCACCACCTGCAGCGGCGAGGGCGCGGCCCCCGGCACCTCCGCGCAGACCTGTGACATGTGCCGCGGCAAGGGCGAGGTCTCCCAGGTCACCCGGTCCTTCCTGGGCCAGGTCATGACCTCCCGCCCCTGCCCGCAGTGCCAGGGCTTCGGCACCGTCGTGCCGACCCCGTGCCCGGAGTGCGCCGGCGACGGCCGCGTGCGCGCCCGCCGCACCCTGACCGTCAAGATCCCGGCGGGCGTCGACAACGGCACCCGGATCCAGCTGGCCGGCGAGGGCGAGGTCGGCCCCGGCGGCGGCCCGGCCGGCGACCTGTACGTCGAGATCGCCGAGACCACCCACACCGTCTTCCAGCGGCGCGGGGACGACCTGCACTGCACCGTCACCATCCCGATGACGGCGGCCGCGCTCGGCACCCAGGTGCCGCTGCAGACCCTCGACGGGCTGGAGGAGGTCGACATCCGGCCGGGCACCCAGTCCGGGCAGTCGATCCCGCTGCACGGGCGGGGCATCACCCACCTGCGCGGGGGCGGCCGGGGCGACCTGATAGTGCACGTCGAGGTGCAGACGCCGACCAAGCTCGACGCCGAGCAGGAGGAGCTGCTGCGCCGGCTCGCGGTGCTGCGCGGCGAGGAGCGGCCGGCCGGCCAGTTCGCGCCGGGCCAGCAGGGCCTGTTCTCGCGCCTGAAGGACGCGTTCAACGGCCGGTAGCCGTCCGCGCGGGGGTGCCGGGGATCCGCCCGGCACCCCTTTCGCGTGCCCGCCCGGTTTCGCGTGCCCGCCCAGCCGGAGCGCCCCCGCTCCGCCCCACCACCGGAGGTTCCCCGCATGACCGCCCCCGTCTTCGTCGTCGAGACCGAGCGGATCGCCGCCGCCGCGCCCGGCACCGTGGTGCGCCTGGACGGGCCGGAGGGGCGGCACGCGGCCGCGGTGAAGCGGCTGACCGCCGGTGAGGCGGTGACCCTCGCCGACGGCCTGGGCCTGGGCGTGGACGGCACGGTCGCCGAGGTGCTCGGCAAGGACGCGATCGACGTCGCGGTGGCGGCGGTGCGCCGGGAGCCGGAGCCGGCGCCGCGGATCGTCGTCGTCCAGGCCCTGCCCAAGGGCGACCGCGGCGAGCTGGCGGTGGAGACCATGACCGAGGTCGGCGTGGACGTGGTGATCCCGTGGTCCGCCTCCCGCTGCATCACCCAGTGGAAGGGCGACCGGGGCGCCAAGGCGCTCGCCAAGTGGCGGGCCACCGCCCGGGAGGCGGGCAAGCAGTCCCGCCGGCTGCGCTTCCCCGAGGTGCGCGAGCCGATGACCACCCGGCAGCTGGCGCCGGTGCTGGCCGCCGCGGGGTTCGCCGCCGTGCTGCACGAGGAGGGCTCCCGGCCGCTGGCGCACGCCGGGCTGCCGGAGGGCGGCGACCTGGTGCTGGTGGTGGGCCCGGAGGGCGGGGTCTCCCCGGAGGAGCTGGCGGCCTTCGCCGAGGCGGGCGCCGGGCCGTACCGGCTGGGCCCCTCGGTGCTGCGCACCTCGACCGCCGGCGTGGCCGCCGGCGCACTGCTGCTGGGGCGCACCGGCCGCTGGTCCTGACCGGCCGGACCGGGCGGCTCGCCCGGGCGCCGGAGTCTGCGAAAAGCGGAGCGCGTCGTACGCGCACGTGCCTACGCTGGCCGCGTGACGGAACCCCTGAGCACCCCTGCGGGCGCCTACCTGCGCCACCCCCATCTGCACGGTGACCTGATCACCTTCGTCGCCGAGAACGACGTCTGGCTGGCCCCGCTGGACGGCGGCCGGGCCTGGCGGCTGACGGCCGACCACCTGCCGGTCCACCACCCCCGGTTCGCCCCCGACGGGCGGCACATCGCCTTCACCTCCACCCGGGACGGCGCGCCCGAGGTGCACGTGGTGCCGGTCGACGGAGGCCCCTCCCGCCGGCTCACCCACTGGGGCAGCGACCAGACCCAGCTGCAGGGCTGGACGGCGGACGGCCGCCCGATCGCCACCACCACCGCGGGCGAGGCCACGCTGCGCCGCACCTGGGCGCACGCCGTGCCGCTGGACGGCGGCGCGTCGGAGCGGCTGCCGTACGGACCGGTCGGCGGGCTCGCCCTCGAGCCGGACGGCGCGGGTGCCGACCCGGCCGAGGACCGGGGGAGGGTGCTGCTGGCCACCGTCAACAACCGCGAGCCGGCCTGGTGGAAGCGGTACCGGGGCGGCCGGGCGGGCAAGCTGTGGATCGGCCGGGACGAGTTCGTCCGCGTCCACGAGGAGCTGGACGGCCAGCTCTCCTCGCCGCTGTGGGTGGGGGAGCGGATCGCCTTCCTCTCCGACCACGAGGGCGTCGGCGAGCTGTACTCCAGCCTCCCCGACGGTTCGGACCTGCGCCGGCACACCACCTCCCCGGACGGCTTCTACGCCCGCAACGCCAGCACCGACGGCACCCGGGTGGTCTTCCACCGCGCCGGCGACCTCTGGCTGCTGGACGACCTGGACGGTGCCGAGGCGCGCCGCCCGGACGTCCGGCTGGCCGGCCCGCGCAGCGGCCGCCGCCCGCGCCCGGTGTACGCCGCGCACTGGCTGGAGTCCGTCGCCCCCGACCGCACCGGCCGGGCGAGCGCCGTGGTGGTGCGCGGCGGGGTGCACTGGCTGACCCACCGCGAGGGCCCGGCCCGGGTGCTGGACGAGACGCCGGGCGTGCGCGCCCGGCTGGCCCGGGTCGTCCCGGGCGAGGACGGCGGGCAGGGCGTGCTCTGGGTCAGCGACGCCGAGGGCGAGGACGCCCTGGAGTTCGCCCCCGCGGTGCAGGGCGCCGAGCGCCGACGGCTGGCGGCCGGGCAGCTCGGCCGGGTGAACTCCCTGGTGGTGTCGCCGGACGGCAAGCAGGCGGCGCTCGGCGTGCACGACGGCCGGGTGCTGCTGGTCTCGCTCGCCGACGGCACCGTGCACGAGCTGGCCCGCAGCACCGACGGCGAGGTGAGCGGGCTGGCCTTCAGCCCGGACTCGGCGTGGCTGGCGTGGTCGCGCCCGGTGCCGGGGATGGGCCCGTACTCGCTGCGCCAGATCGTGCTGGCCAACCTGGCCACCCGCACCGTCGGCGAGGCCACCCAGCAGCGCTTCATCGACACCTCGCCGGCGTTCACCGCGGACGGCCGCTACCTGGTGTTCCTGTCGGTGCGCAACTTCGACCCGGTCTACGACTCGCACGTCTTCGACCTGTCGTTCCCCAACGGCTGCCGCCCGTACCTGATCACGCTGGCCGCGGACACGCCGTCGCCGTTCGGGCCGCAGCGGGCCGGGCGTTCGATCGGCGGGGACGAGGACGAGCCGCGCGGCAAGAAGGCGGACGGCGAGGAGGCCGCCGCCGACGCCGCGCCGGTGACCAGGGTCGACCTGGACGGCATCGCCGACCGGATCGTCCCGTTCCCGGTCGAGGGCGGCCGCTTCGACTCGCTCAGGGCGGTCAAGGACGGCGTGCTGTGGAGCCGGGTCCCGCTGCTCGGCGAACTCGGGGACGAGGCGGCCTCGCTGGAGGACGAGCGGCCCCGGCCCACCCTGGAGCGCTTCGACCTGCGCAAGCGCCGCGCCGAGCAGCTGGTGCACGGGCTCGACTCCTTCGCGGTCAGCGGGGACGGCACCCGGGTGGCGGTGCTGGACGAGGGCGAGCTGCGGATCGTCCCGGCCGACCACAAGGCGGGCGGCGAGGACGACGAGGTGGCCGTCGACCTGGCCCGGCTGCGGGTGACGGTGGACCCGGCCGCCGAGTGGCGGCAGATGTTCGACGAGAACGGCCGCCTGATGCGGGACAACTTCTGGCGCCCCGACCTGGGCGGCGTGGACTGGGACGGTGTCCTGGACCGCTACCGGCCGCTGGTCGACCGGGTCGGCTCCCACGACGACCTGGTGGACCTGCTCTGGGAGGTGCACGGCGAGCTCGGCACCTCGCACGCCTACGTGATGCCGCACGGCCTGCACACCGAGCCGGCCCGGCGCCAGGGCCTGCTCGGGGCCGACCTGGTCAAGGACGGCGACCAGTGGCGGATCGCCCGGATCCTGCCCGGCGAGTCCTCCGACCCGCGGGCCCGCTCGCCGCTGGCGGCGCCCGGCGCGGCCGTCCGCCCGGGGGACGCCGTCCTGGCCGTGAACGGCCGCCCGGTCGACCCGGTCACCGGCCCGGCCCCGCTGCTGGCCGGTACCGCCGGGCAGCCGGTCGAGCTGACGGTGGCCGGAAAGGACGGCACCGACCAGCGGCACCCGGTGGTCGTGCCGCTCGCCGACGAGGAGCCGCTGCGCTACCACGACTGGGTGGCCGGGCGGCGGGCCGCGGTGCGCGAGCTGTCCGGCGGGCGCCTGGGCTACCTGCACGTCCCCGACATGCAGACCACCGGCTGGGCCCAGATCCACCGCGACCTGCGCTCGGAGATGGCCCGGGAGGGCGTGGTCGTCGACATCCGGGAGAACCGCGGCGGCCACACCTCGCAGCTGGTGATCGAGAAGCTGGCCCGCCGGATCGTCGGCTGGGACGTCGCCCGGGACATCGCCAGCCCGCTGCCCTACCCCGGTGACGCGCCGCGCGGGCCGCTGGTCGCGCTCTGCAACGAGTTCTCCGGCTCGGACGGCGACATCGTCAACGCCGCGATCCAGGCGCTCGGCCTCGGCCCGGTGGTCGGCACCCGGACCTGGGGCGGGGTGATCGGCATCGACAGCCGGTACCGGCTGGTCGACGGCACCCTGGTGACCCAGCCCAAGTACGCGTTCTGGCTGGAGACCTACGGCTGGGGCGTGGAGAACCACGGCGTCGACCCGGACGTCGAGGTGCCGTTCGCCCCGCACCAGTGGGCGGCCGGGGAGGACCCGCAGCTGGCCGAGGGGGTCCGGATCGCGCTGGAGGCCCTCGCCGCGACCCCGGCCCGGCCGGCGCCCGCGCTGCCCTGGGAGTAGCGGGGCCGCCCGCGCACCCGGGGGCGGGGGAAGCCGGCGGCGGGGGAGGCCGGCGGAGCGGGAGTCGGCGGAGCGGGAAGTCGGACGGGCCGACTTCCCGCTCCGGGCGGTGAGTAGGATGCGGGGCTGTTCTTGATCGATCCCGATCGGGAACGAGCATCCACAGCTCACGGGGGAGCACATGGCACAGGGCTATCCGCAGCCGCAACCGCAGCAGTACGGGCAGCACCCGGACCCGTACGGGCAGAACCCGTACGGGCAGGGCGCCCACGGCCAGAACCCGTACGGGCAGAACCCGTACGGCCAGGACCCGTACGGCCAGGACCCGTACGGGCAGGGCGCCCACGGCCGGAACCCGCAGGCCCAGCCGTACCCGGGGCAGCCGCAGTACCAGCAGCCCCAGCCGCCGCAGGCGCCGTACCCGCCCTACCGGCAGGCGCCCCACCAGCAGCCGTACGGGCAGCCGCAGCCCGCCGCGCACCGGCCGCCCTGCCCCAAGGAGGCGGGCGGCGGTCGGCGCTTCCTGGCGATCGTGCTCGACTTCCTGTTCGCCGTCGGCCTCGGCTTCGTCGCCGCCAACGCGGCCAGCCGTCCCAGGCCCGCCGCGCACGCGGTGGCCGGCCACGCGTCCCACGCCGCGGGCCCGGCCGTGCCCTACTTCGTGGCGCTGCTGCTGGTCGGACTCGCCGCGTCCTTCCTCAACCAGGTGGTGCTCGCCCGCCTGACCGGGTTCAGCGTGGGCAAGGGGATCCTGGCGATGCGGGTGGTGCGCCGCAAGGGCGTCATGCGCCCGAACACCTGGCGGCTGACCCGGCGCTGGCTGCTCGGCTTCGTCTTCCTCGCGGTCACCCTGCTGTCCGAGGACTTCGACCTGGACGACGGCGACATCGTCGGGATGCGCTCCGTCCGCTGGAAGCACCTGCAGGAGTACCAGCAGGCGGTCGGGCGGCTCGGCTAGGCTGCCGCCGTACCGCCCCGCGACCCGAACCCGAGGAGTAGCCGATGGCCGGCGAGCCGCAGTCCGACTGCCTGTTCTGCAAGATCGTGGCGGGCGAGATCCCGGCGACCGTCCTGCGCAAGACCGAGCGGGTGCTCGCCTTCCGCGACATCGCCCCCAAGGCCCCGGTGCACGTCCTGGTCATCCCGCACGTCCACTACCCGAACGCCGCCGCGCTGGCCGCCGCGGAGCCGCAGATCGCCGGCGAACTGCTCGCCGAGGCGGGCGCGGTGGCCCGGGACGAGGGCATCGAGGACTACCGGCTGATCTTCAACACCGGGGCCGGCGCCGGCCAGACGGTCTTCCACGCCCACGTCCACGTGCTCGGCGGCAAGCCGATGACCGAGAGCATGGTCTGAGGCTCTCCGTGTCACAGCGCGAACTCGTCGTCCTCGGCACCGCCAGCCAGGTGCCCACCCGGCACCGCAACCACAACGGCTACCTGCTCCGCTGGGACGGCGAGGGCCTGCTGTTCGACCCCGGCGAGGGCACCCAGCGGCAGATGCTGCACGCCGGGGTCTCGGCCACCCAGATCACCCGGATCGCCGTGACGCACTTCCACGGCGACCACTGCCTGGGGCTCGCCGGGGTGATCCAGCGGATCAACCTGGACCGCGTCCCCCACCCGGTGGACGTCTACTTCCCGGCCTCCGGCGAGGTCTACTTCGAGCGGCTGCGGCACGCCACCGCCTTCCACGAGACGGCCGTGCTGCGCCCCCGCCCGATCGACGAGCCGGGCCCGCTGCCGGCGCCCGGCGCCCGGTTCGCCCTGGACGCCGTGCGGCTCTCCCACCCGGTGGAGTCCTTCGGCTACCGGCTGTCCGAGCCGGACGGCCGCCGCCTGGTGCCCGAGCGGCTCGCCGCCCTCGGCGTCCACGGCCCCGCGGTCGGCCGGCTGCAGCACGAGGGCGCGACCGAGGTCGACGGCCGGCTGGTCACCCTGGACGAGGTGAGCGAGCCCCGGCCGGGCCAGCGCTTCGCCTTCGTGATGGACACCCGGCTCTGCGACGGCGTCCACGAACTGGCCGAGGGCACCGACCTGCTGGTCGTCGAGTCGACCTTCACCGACGCCGACGCCCGCCTCGCCGAGGACCACGGCCACCTCACCGCCGGGCAGGCCGCCAAGGTCGCCGCCGAGGCCGGCGCGCGGACCCTGGTGCTGACCCACTTCTCCCAGCGCTACCCGGACCTCGGGCAGCACCTGGCCGACGCCCGCAAGCACTTCGACGGGCACCTGGTGCTCGCCGAGGACCTCGCCCGGGTGCCCGTCCCGCCGAGGCGGCAGGGCTGAACCGCGCGGAGCACGCCGAAAAGGGCTCGCGCCGCCCCGCGATCTGCCGCAGCATCGTCGGGTGCGGCCCCGCCGCCCGCCGCGGCGATCACGTGCGCGGCGTACCCTGGTGCCCCGGAGGACCGAGCGGCACACGACACCACGGATGGGATGAGGCAGGCCCCAGCGCCGACCTATGAGTGACACATCGCAGACCCGTACCAACGGACAGTCGCGCCCCGAACCGGCCGACGACGGCCGCGTCAGCGCCCGGATCGTCATCCCCGAGAAGCACCCGATGGTCACCCTGCTCGGCACCGCGGACTCACTGCTGCGGGTGATCGAACAGGGGTTCCCCGCCGCCGACATCCACGTCCGCGGCAACGAGGTGACCGCCACCGGAGCCCGCGCCGAGGTCGCGCTCGTGCAGCGGCTCTTCACCGAGATGATGCTGGTGCTGCGCACCGGCCAGCCCCTGACGGAGGACTCCGTGGAGCGCTCCATCGCCATGCTCCGCGGTGCCGCGGAGGACCCGGACAGCCCGGCGCCGTCCCAGGTGTTCACCGCGAACATCCTGTCCAACCGGGGCCGCACGATCCGCCCCAAGACCCTCAACCAGCAGCGCTACGTCGACGCGATCGACAAGCACACGATCGTCTTCGGCCTCGGCCCCGCCGGTACCGGCAAGACCTACCTCGCGATGGCCAAGGCCGTCCAGGCCCTGCAGGCCAAGGAGGTCAACCGGATCATCCTGACCCGCCCGGCGGTCGAGGCGGGCGAGCGGCTGGGCTTCCTGCCCGGCACGCTCTACGAGAAGATCGACCCGTACCTGCGCCCGCTCTACGACGCGCTGCACGACATGATGGACCCGGACTCCATCCCGCGCCTGATGGCGGCCGGCACCATCGAGGTCGCGCCGCTGGCGTACATGCGCGGCCGCACCCTCAACGACGCCTTCATCATCCTGGACGAGGCCCAGAACACCTCGCCCGAGCAGATGAAGATGTTCCTCACCCGCCTCGGTTTCAACTCCCGGGTGGTGGTCACCGGCGACACCAGCCAGATCGACCTCCCGGGCGGCACCCGCAGCGGCCTCAAGGTCGTCCAGGAGATCCTGGCCGACGTGCCCGACATCCACTTCTCCGTCCTCACCAGCACCGACGTGGTCCGCCACAAGCTGGTCGGCCGGATCGTGGACGCCTACGAGCGCTGGGACGCCCGGCAGGAGGCCGAGGAGAACCCCTCGTCCGCCCGCAAGCCCGCCCAGCGGCGCGGCTCCCGCGCACCCCGCCAGTCCCATCGCACCGAAAGCTGAGTACGCAGCCCGTCATGTCGATCGACATCGCCAACGAGTCCGGTTGGGACGCCGACGAGGAAGCCATCCTCGACGTCGCCCGCTTCGCCCTGGACAAGATGCGGATCCACCCGCAGTCCGAACTGTCCGTGATCCTGGTGGACGGTGCGGCGATGGAGGAGCTGCACATCCAGTGGATGGACCTCCCCGGACCCACCGACGTGATGTCCTTCCCGATGGACGAGCTGCGTCCCGGCAAGGAGGGCGAGGAGCTGCCGCAGGGCCTGCTCGGGGACATCGTGCTCTGCCCCGAGGTCGCCGAGCAGCAGGGCAAGGCCGCCCCCTCCAAGCACTCGATGGACGAGGAGCTGCAGCTGCTCACCGTCCACGGCGTGCTGCACGTCCTCGGCTACGACCACGAGGAGCCTGAGGAGGAGGAGGAGATGTTCGCCCTCCAGAAGCGCATCCTCGACGACTGGCGGGCGGGCCGCGGCCTCGGCGGCATCTCCCCGGCCCCCACCACCCACTGAGCGCGGAGCCCGAACCCCTGTGAGTGGTGAGAGTACGAGCTTCATCCTGGGTGCCGTGCTGCTGGTCGTCCTCGGCTGGCTGGCCGCGTGCGCCGAGGCGGGGATCTCCCGGGTCTCCCGGTTCCGGGCGGAGGAGGCGGTGCGGGTCGGCCGGCGCGGTTCGGCGCGGCTGCTGACCCTCGCCTCCGACCCCATCCGCTACCTCAACCTGGCCACCCTGATCCGGGTGGCCAGCGAGATGGCGGCTGCCGTGCTGGTCACCGTGGTCTGCGTGCGCAACGTCGAGCCGACCTGGCAGGCCGTCCTGCTGGCGTTCGGCGTGATGGTGCTGGTGTCCTTCGTCGCGGTGGGCGTCTCGCCGCGCACGATCGGGCGCCAGCACCCGCTCACCACGTCGACCGCGGCCTCCTTCGTGCTGCTGCCGCTGGCGGCCGTGCTCGGCCCGATCCCGCGGCTGCTGATCCTGCTCGGCAACGCGCTGACCCCGGGCAAGGGCTACCGCGAGGGCCCGTTCGCCTCCGAGGCGGAGCTGCGCGCGCTGGTGGACCTCGCCGAGAAGGACGACCTGATCGAGGACGAGGAGCGCCGGATGGTGCACTCGGTCTTCGAACTGGGCGACACCATCGTGCGCGAGGTGATGGTGCCGCGCACCGACCTGGTGATGATCGAGCGGCACAAGACCGTCCGGCAGGCGCTCACCCTGGCGCTGCGCTCGGGCTTCTCGCGGATCCCGGTGGTCGGGGACAACGAGGACGACGTGGTCGGCATCGTCTACCTGAAGGACCTGGTCCGGCGCACCCACATCAACCGCGAGGCGGAGTCCGAGGAGGTCGGCGCGGTGATGCGCCCGGCCGTCTTCGTGCCGGACTCCAAGCCGGCCGCGGACCTGCTGCGCGAGATGCAGCAGCGCCGTTCGCACGTGGCCATCGTGATCGACGAGTACGGCGGCACCGCCGGCCTGGTCACCATCGAGGACATCCTGGAGGAGATCGTCGGCGAGATCACCGACGAGTACGACCGGGAGATCGCGCCGATCGAGGACCTGGGCGACGGCTCGTACCGGATCACCGCCCGGCTGCTGGTGGAGGACCTCGGCGAGCTGTTCGGCGTCGAGCTGGAGGACGAGGACGTCGAGACGGTGGGCGGCCTGCTGGCCAAGCACCTCGGGCGGGTGCCGATCCCCGGCTCCGCCTGCGAGATCCCGCTGCCCGAGCCGGCCGGCACCGGCCTGGCCGGGATCCTGCTGACCGCCGAGTCCTCGGCGGGGCGCCGCAACCGCATCGGCTCGATGGTCGCCACCCCCGTCCGGGAGGTCGAGGAGGCGGCGGCGGAGTCCGGCGAGTAGCGGCCGGGCGGTCGCGGAGCGACCATGGAGGGCATGACGCACCAACTTCGCGCGGAGCACGGCCCGCAGGGGACGGCCGGCGGGGTCAAGGTCTGGCACGTGGTACGCGAGACCGACCCCGCGACGGCGCTCTGCGGCCGCAGCATGGCCGACGACGCCGACACGCGGCCCGAGCAGGAGTGGGGCACGGGGCTGCGCTGCTGCCAGCAGTGCGGCTCGCTCTACATGCACGAGGTGCCGCACATGCAGGGGAGCCACCCCTACAGCTAGGGGGTGCCCTGTGGATCACTGCCCGGTGCCGTGACGCCTGGACGGCTGGACCACGGCCGGGCCGACTACACCATGGTGGAGGCCGCCATGAAGCTGCAAGACGAACTGCCCGTCGACAACCGGCTCGTCACGGTGTGGCGGATCGGTGCGGGGCTCGGGGGGGTCTTCCTGATCGTGTTCGGGTGCCTGGGGCTGGCCGACCACCCGGGTTTCCTCTCCACCCACGGCTCGGACGTCGCCGGGCTGTCGACCAACGGGGCGCTGAGCATCCTGTCCATCGTGGCGGGCGCGGTCCTGGTGGTGGGCGCGGTGATCGGCGGGAACTTCGCGTCCAACCTGAACATGGCCGTCGGCGTGCTGTTCGTCCTCTCCGGCTTCTACGGCCTGACGGTGCTCGGGCGGCCGGACGCCAACATCCTCAACTTCCGGATGGCGAACGTGCTGTTCGCATTCGTCTTCGGGGTGGTCCTGACGACCTTCGGGATGTACGGCAGGGTGAGCAGCCACCTGCCGCACGACAACCCGTACTGGCGCGAGCGCGCCGGGCGCGAGGAGCCGCTGCCCAACGGGCCGAAGACCTTCGTCAGGATCCTCCGCCCGGGGCCGCCCAATCCCGTGGGGCACTGAGTCCGGAGCCTTCCCGGGCCGGTCCGCCCGCTCCGCCGGGCGGGCGACCGGTCGCCGGACCGGCGCCGGGGCGGGCCGCCTATGCTCGGCGGCATGAGTGACATCGTCGAGCTCGACCCCGAAGACAAGAAGATCATCACCCTGGCCCGCTCGGCCCGCGCCCGCAACGGCGTGGCCGAGGGGGCCGCGGTGCGCGACGAGACCGGCCGCACCTACGTGGCCGGGACGGTCGCGCTGGAGTCGCTGCGGCTGAGCGCCCTGCAGACGGCGGTGGCGATGGCGGTGGCCAGCGGCGCGAAGTCGCTGGAGGCGGCCGCCGTGGTGAGCGAGGCGGAGCAGCCGGCCGAGGCCGACCTGGCGGCCGTCCGGGACCTCGGCGGGGCCGGGACGCCGGTGCTGCTGGCCGGGGTGGACGGGGTGCTGCGGGTGGCGGTCGAGGCCCGCTGAGGCACCGCGGGGGCCGTCCGGGGGGCTGCCCGGGCTCCCGGCCCGGGCCCCTGTTCGGGGGTCGGGGCCCCACGGGGCGTCCGGAGCCCCGCCGGGGCCGGCCCGGGCTCCGCGGGGGCGGCGACGGTCCGGCGACCACCGTCCTGTGTTCAGCAGATAATCTCACCGGGGGAGTGAACTCGGTGAGGGGGCTGGGCAGATGGGGGCGGTCGCGTTCTTCGCCGGACTGCTGCTGTTCGTGATGGGGATGGGCAAGTGGCAGGAGACCGGCTCGCCGTTCTGGCTCTGGGGCTCCATCGCCTTCCTGGTCCTGCTGATCGTGATGTCCCTCGTCGCCAGGGGCGAGCGCCGGGGCTGATCCGGGCTGGTCCCGGGCCGCTCCCGGGGCCGTTCGCGGCCCGCAGGCGGCCCGTCCCCGGCGGCCGGTCGCGGGTTCCGGGCGGGGTCGGACGGCGGGGCTCCGGTGATCAGGGAGAATGGAGCGCATGAGTGCCCCTTCCTCCCCGTACCGCTCCGGCTTCGCGTGCTTCGTGGGCCGACCCAACGCGGGCAAGTCGACCCTGACCAACGCCCTGGTGGGGACGAAGGTCGCGATCACCTCCGACCGACCGCAGACCACCCGGCACACCGTGCGCGGCATCGTGCACCGCCCGGACTCCCAGCTCGTCCTGGTCGACACCCCCGGCCTGCACAAGCCGCGCACCCTCCTCGGCGAGCGCCTCAACGACCTGGTCCGCTCGACCTGGGCCGAGGTCGACGTGATCGGCTTCTGCCTCCCCGCCGACCAGAAGCTCGGCCCCGGTGACAAGTTCATCGCCAAGGAACTCGCCGAGATCAAGAAGACCCCCAAGGTCGCCATCGTCACCAAGACCGACCTGGTCGACTCCAAGCGGCTGGCCGAGCAGCTGATCGCCATCCAGCAGCTCGGCGTCGAGCTGGGCATCGAGTGGGCCGAGATCATCCCGGTCTCCGCGGTCGGCGACAAGCAGGTCGACCTGGTCGCCGAGCTGCTCACCAAGCTCCTGCCGGAGGGCATGCCGCTCTACCCGGAGGGCAACCTCACCGACGAGCCCGAGCAGGTCATGATCGCGGAGCTGATCCGCGAGGCCGCGCTGGAGGGCGTCCGGGACGAACTGCCGCACTCGCTGGCCGTCGTCGTCGAGGAGATGCTCCCGCGCGAGGGCCGCCCGGCGGACCGCCCGCTGCTGGACATCCACGCCTACGTCTACATCGAGCGCCAGAGCCAGAAGGCCATCGTGATCGGCGCCAAGGGCGCGCGGCTGAAGCACGTCGGGACCACCGCCCGCAAGCACATCGAGGCGCTGCTGGGCACGCCGGTCTACCTCGACCTGCACGTCAAGGTGGCCAAGGACTGGCAGCGCGACCCGAAGCAGCTGCGCAAGCTCGGCTTCTGAGCCGCGGCCGGGCCGACGGCCCGGGCGGGCCCGTCCGGAGTGCTCCGGGCGGGCCTTCGCCGTACGCGGGGGCGGGTGGCCACCGGGCGGCGCAGCACCGTCCTGCCTACGCGCCCTCGCGCAGCACCAGCGAGACCAGCTCGCGCTGGGAGTCGGTGAGCTTCGGGTCGGCGCAGTGCACCGTGCGGCCGTCGACGCTGATCTCGTAGTGGAAGCCGTCCGGCACCCCGTAGGAGGGGGCCCGCAGCCCGCCCGCGACGGCCTCGCGGGCGAGCGCGTGGACGTGCGGGGCGTCCGTGCGGTCGGAGGTGTCGAGCTCCGCGTGGCGGACGATCCCCGCGAGGCCGCCGGTCCGGGTCACCTGGATACGCATGGTGTCCATGGTGCTACGCAGGGAGGGGGATTGCCGGGCCTTTTCCCCGACCGTGACCTTAAGCCCGGCTCGACCAGCCGCCGATCCCCCTCCGAGCGCCTTCCGGGCCCCCTTCCGGCCCCTCGTCGACTCCCCTCCGGCCGCCCTCCCGGACGGTGGTCAGCCCGGGCTGACCCCGACCTGCGCCCAGGAGGCCGTCACGGTGTCCGCCACCGACGGCTGGTCGGGGTAACGGGCCTGCGCGGCGGCCACGGTGGCCCGGGCGAAGGCGGTGAAGTCGGCGTCGGCGGGCAGCCGGCGGCCCGTCAGCGCGTCGTACCAGATCCGGCCGGCGCGTTCCCAGGCCGGGCCGCCGAGGGCGGTGGCCAGCAGGTAGAACGCGTGGTTGGGGATGCCGGAGTTGATGTGCACCCCGCCGTTGTCCTCGGCGGTGTCCACGTAGTCCCGCAGGTGCGCGGGCTGCGGGTCCTTGCCGAGCCTGGGGTCGTCGTAGGCGGTGCCGGGGGCCTTCATGGAGCGCAGCGCCACGCCCTGGATGCCGGGGGCGAGGAGGCCGGCGCCGATCAACCAGTCGGCGTCGGCGGCGTCCTGGCGCAGCGCGTACTGCTTGACCAGCGAGCCGAAGACGTCGGAGACCGACTCGTTGAGCGCGCCGGGCTGGTCCTGGTACTGCAGTCCGGCGGTGAACTGGGTGACGCCGTGGGTGAGTTCGTGGCCGATGACGTCGATGCAGGCGGTGAAGTCGCCGAAGATCTCGCCGTCGCCGTCGCCGAAGACCATCCGGTGGCCGTTCCAGAAGGCGTTGTCGTAGTCCCGGCCGTAGTGCACGGTGGCGTCCAGGCGCAGCCCCTGGTCGTCGATCGAGCGGCGGCCGTAGGCGTCGGAGAACAGGGCGTAGGTGGCGCCGAGGCCGTCGTAGGCGTGGTCGACCGACTGGTCGGCGACCGGGGCCTGGCCCTCGGTGCGGACGGTGCGGCCGGGCAGCCGCTGGCTGTGACCGGCGTCGGCGATCACCCGGCTCGGGGCCGCCCTGCCGGCGGGCGGCGGGGGAGGGGCGAGGCGGGCCGCGCGGTGCGCGGTGTCGAGTGCGAGGGAGCGGACGGCGGGCTCGTGACCGGCCTCGGCGAGGCGGTCCAGGACGTACGGCGGGACGATCGCGCAGATCGGTACTGCTGCAGTCATGTGGCCCAGGGTGAGGCCTCGATGACCGGATGTCACCACTCTTGGCATGACCGGTCGGCGTCTCAAGGAGTGGAACGGTGGGCCGGATCACTTCGGGGGCGCGCGGCCCTGGGTTACGCTGGGGACATCATGCGCAACGGGCTGCTTCTTCTTAGCTGCCGCGTCGAGGGCCTGTAGTCCATTTCGGGCCGGCTCCCTCGCCGCGGGGATTCGAGCTGTGCGCGTCATCGGGCGATCCAACGGAGGATCGCGAGCGGCAGCTGGCCGGCCAGTCGGTGTTGATCTTCCCCGACCCGCCCCGCACCCACGCATCACAGGAAGCCGAGAGAGTCACTCCATGACCGAGCAGAGCTCCGCCGCGTCCATCCCCGCCGGTCGCGCCTTCGTCGACCGCCCCACCCCGATCACCGGCGCCTCCGTCCGCCAGCAGCCCTCGGGCATGCGGCACGGGCGCTACCTGCCGTTCGACACCGTCGACCTGCCGGACCGCACCTGGCCGAGCAAGGTGATCACCAAGGCGCCGCGCTGGCTCTCCACCGACCTGCGGGACGGCAACCAGGCGCTGATCGACCCGATGTCCCCGGCCCGCAAGCGCAAGATGTTCGACCTGCTGGTCGCGATGGGCTACAAGGAGATCGAGGTCGGCTTCCCGTCCTCCGGTGCCACCGACCACGCCTTCGTGCGGTCGCTGATCGAGGAGGGGGCGATCCCGGAGGACGTCACCATCTCGGTGCTGACCCAGGCCCGCGAGGAGCTGATCGAGAAGACCGTCGAGTCGCTGGTCGGCGCCCCGCGCGCGACCGTCCACCTGTACAACGCGACGGCCCCGCTGTTCCGCCGGGTGGTCTTCCGCAACGACCGGGCCGCCACCAAGGCGATCGCCACCGACGGCACCCGGCTGGTGATGGAGTACGCCGAGAAGCTGCTGGGCGAGGACACCGTCTTCGGCTACCAGTACTCGCCGGAGATCTTCGTCGACACCGAGCTGGACTTCGCCCTGGAGGTCTGCGAGGCGGTGATGGACGTCTGGCAGCCCGGCGAGGGCCGCGAGATCATCCTGAACCTGCCGGCCACCATCGAGCGGGCCACCCCGAACGTCCAGGCCGACCAGTTCGAGTGGATGTCGCGCAACCTGTCGCGCCGCGAGTTCGTCTGCCTGTCCGTCCACCCGCACAACGACCGCGGCACCGCCGTGGCCTCCGCCGAGCTGGCCTACATGGCGGGCGCCGACCGCATCGAGGGCTGCCTGTTCGGCCAGGGCGAGCGGACCGGCAACGTCGACCTGGTGACGCTGGGCATGAACCTGTTCTCGCAGGGCATCGACCCGCAGATCGACTTCTCCGACATCGACGAGGTGCGCCGCACCGCCGAGTACTGCAACCAGATGGAGGTGCACCCGCGCCACCCGTACGCCGGTGACCTGGTGTACACCTCCTTCTCCGGCTCGCACCAGGACGCCATCAAGAAGGGCTTCGACGCCCTGGAGGCGGACGCGAAGGCGGCCGGCGTCCCGGTGGAGGAGCACACCTGGGGCGTGCCGTACCTGCCGATCGACCCGAAGGACGTCGGCCGCACCTACGAGGCGGTCATCCGGGTCAACAGCCAGTCCGGCAAGGGCGGTGTCGCGTACGTCCTGAAGAACGACCACAAGCTGGACCTGCCGCGCCGGATGCAGATCGAGTTCTCCCGGATCATCCAGGCCATGACCGACGCCGAGGGCGGCGAGGTCACCCCGGCCGAGATCTGGCGGGTCTTCGAGGACGAGTACCTGCCCACCACGGAGAACCCGTGGGGCCGGATCTCGCTGAGCGGTTCGCGCACCCTGACCACCGAGGACGGCCGGGACGCGCTGATCGCCGGCGCGCTGGTGGACGGCCTGCCGGTCACCCTGACCGGTGTCGGCAACGGTCCGGTCTCCGCCTTCGCGGACGCGCTGGCCCGCATCGACGTGGACGTCCGCGTCCTGGACTACGCCGAGCACGCGCTGAGCGAGGGCGGCGACGCCCAGGCCGCCGCGTACGTGGAGTGCGCGGTGGACGGCAAGGTGCTGTGGGGCGTCGGCATCGACGGCAACACCGTGCTGGCCTCGCTGAAGGCGATGATCAGCGCCGTCAACCGGGCGCAGCGCGGGTAGTTCGTACGAGTGGCACGCGGCGGGGCCGTCCTCCGGGGCGGCCCTTCGCCGCACCTGGGGGCGGCTGTGTCCTGCGCCACATCTTTTCGGGTCGGAAGGCGTTCGGGGTACTGACACGTGCCGGTAACCGTGGCAACATCGATCCACCGGAAAGCCGGGTCGGTGGGACGGCCCAGGTGTCCGGTCGCGTGACCTGCCCATAGTTGTGCAGGCCGCCTGCCATGTCTGGGGAGTGGCGCCGTGATCAGGTTGTGGGGTGTTCGCCCGCGGTGGCGGACGGACGTTCTCGGTGACTTCTTCTGCCCCGGCTGTGGCGGGGACCGCAACTACCGCCGGCAGCACGGCCGGCGGTGGCTGCGGTTGCTGGGGACGCCGGTGCTCCCGCTCGGCCCGGTGATCGGCAGCGTGCAGTGCACCGGCTGCCACGGCCGGTACGGCGTCGAGAGCCTGGAGCAACCGACCTGCGTGCGCCTCGGAGCGATGCTGCGGGACGCCCAGTACACCATCGCGCTGGCCCTGCTCGCGGCCGGCGGCACCGCCCACCGGGCGGCCCGCGAGGCGGCCTGCACGGCGGTGCGCGAGGCCGGCTTCGAGGACTGCGGCGAGGCGCAGGTGCTGGCCGCGCTCGCCGCGCTCTCCGGGCTCGGCGGCGAACTCCGCGACGCCCACGAGCTGGGGGAGCCCTCCGGCGAGGGGCTGGGGGAGGCCGCCGGCCTGGCGGTGGAACTGCACGCGGTGCTCGAACCGCTCGCCCCGCACCTGGCCCACCAGGGCCGGGAGCGGCTGCTGCTGCAGGGTGCGGCGATCGCCCTCGCCGACGGCCGCTACCTGCCGCAGGAGCGCGAGGCGCTGGCCGCGGTCGGGCGCTGTCTGGACCTGCCGGCGTCGCGGGTCGGGGCGCTGCTGGAGGCGGCGACCCGGGCGCCGTACTAGTCGCCCCGCCCGTCCCGGTCTCCGGCTCCGGGCCGGGCCCCGGCGGCGGGTGCGCCGGGCCGCCCCGCCGAACCGACCTCCTGGACCTGAACCGACCTCCTGAACCGGCCCCCTGGAAACCGACCTCCTGAACCGTCCGACCGGACCCCAGAGCCATCCCCATCCCCCACAAACGGGCCCGACTCCCCCCTCCGGGCCCGCCGTGACCCGCACCGTACGGTCCTCCCCCACGGACTCGGTGCGGGCAACACGGCTGTCGGCGCCCGCCCGGGCCCCGGCGGTCGTCGCCGGCTGTCGGCCGGGGCCGGCGGCTGGGGGAGAATGGCTGGCATGAGTCTTTTCCGGGACGACGGCGTCGTGTTGCGGGCGCAGAAGCTCGGCGAGGCCGATCGGATCATCACCCTGCTGACCCGCCAGCACGGCAAGGTGCGCGCGGTGGCGCGCGGGGTGCGGAAGACCAAGTCCAAGTTCGGCGCCCGCCTGGAGCCGTTCTCGCACGTGGACGTGCAGTTCTTCAGCCGGGGGAGTGAGCTGGTCGGCCGAGGGTTGCCGCTCTGCACCCAGGTGGAGACCATCGCGCCGTACGGCGGTTCGATCGTCACCGACTACGGCCGCTACACCGCCGGGACGGCGATGCTGGAGACGGCCGAGCGGTTCGCCGAGAACGAGGGCGAGCCGGCCGTGCAGCAGTACCTGCTGCTGGTGGGCGGTCTGCGCACGCTGGCGGCGGGCCTGCACGAGTCGCACCTGGTGCTGGACGCCTTCCTGCTCAGGTCGCTCGCGGTGAACGGGTACGGCGCGAGCTTCACCGACTGCGCCAAGTGCGGCCTGGAGGGGCCGAACCGTTTCTTCTCGCTCCAGGCGGGCGGCGTGCTCTGCCCGGACTGCCGAGTGCCGGGATGTGCCGTACCCTCCCCTGAGACACTGGTACTGCTCGGGGCGCTGCTGTCAGGGGACTGGCAGACGGCCGATTCCTGCGAGCCGCGGTACTGGCGGGAGGGCAGCGGCCTGGTCGCGGCCTATCTGCAGTGGCATTTGGAGCGGGGCATCCGCTCGATGAGATACGTGGAGAAGTGAGCACATGGCAGCGCGACGGCTCTTCGGCGGCGGCAAGCAGCGGGAGTACGTTCCCCCGACCCCGCACCCCAGCGGCGCCCGGCCGCCGAAGATCCCCGGTGAGCTGGTCCCCGAGCACGTCGCGATCGTGATGGACGGCAACGGCCGCTGGGCCAAGGAGCGCGGGCTGCCGCGCACCGAGGGCCACAAGGTCGGGGAGTCCGTCGTGCTGGACGTCCTCAAGGGCGCGATCGAGCTCGGGGTCAAGAACATCTCGCTGTACGCGTTCTCCACCGAGAACTGGAAGCGCTCGCCCGACGAGGTGAAGTTCCTGATGAACTTCAACCGGGACGTCATCCGCCGCCGCCGGGACGAGATGGACGCGATGGGCGTGCGGATCCGCTGGGCCGGCCGGATGCCGAAGCTGTGGAAGAGCGTCGTCCAGGAGCTGCAGGTCGCCGAGGAGCAGACCAAGGGCAACGACGCCGTCACGCTCTACATGTGCGTCAACTACGGTGGCCGGGCCGAGCTCGCGGACGCGGCGCAGGCCCTCGCGGCCGACGTCGCCGCCGGGCGGCTGGACCCGAAGAAGGTCAACGAGAAGACCCTCGCCCGCTACATGTACCACCCGGACATGCCGGACGTGGACCTCTTCCTGCGCCCCAGCGGCGAGCAGCGCACCTCCAACTTCCTGCTCTGGCAGTCCGCGTACGCCGAGTTCGTGTTCCAGGACGTGCTCTGGCCGGACTTCGACCGCCGGGACCTGTGGCGCGCCTGCGAGCAGTACGCGATGCGCGACCGCCGCTTCGGCGGGGCGATCCCGAACGAGGTGCCGGCGCCGGTGGGGCTGCCCACCCAGCGCTGAGGCGCGGCGCCGGGGCACGGCGAAGGGCCCGCGGGAGCAGCTCCCGCGGGCCCTTCGCCGTCGTCGCGTCCGGGCGGCGCGCTCAGACCTTCTTGGCGCACTCCGCGCAGGTGCCGAAGATCTCCAGGGTGTGCGCGATGTCGCTGAACCCGTGCTCGGCGGCGACCGAGTTGGCCCAGCGCTCCACCGCCGGGCCCTCCACCTCGACGGTGGCGCCGCAGTGCCGGCAGACCAGGTGGTGGTGGTGCCCGCTGCTGCACCGGCGGTAGACCGCCTCGCCGTCGGCGGTGCGCAGCACGTCCACCTCACCGGCGTCCGCGAGCGACTGGAGGGTGCGGTAGACCGTGGTCAGACCGACGGAGTCCCCGCGGTGCTTGAGCATGTCGTGGAGCTCCTGCGCGCTGCGGAAGTCCTCGATCTCGTCCAGGGCCGCCGAGACGGCGGCACGCTGCCGGGTCGATCGGGCGCGCGGCGACGGGCCTGCGGTGGTCACCGTGGGTCCTCCTGGGGTGGTGGGCGTCTCGCACCTCATTGTGCCAGCCCTGCCCGCCGCCCCGGGGTGGTCGTGTCGGACGAACTCTGTTCCGGGAGTTGCCCCGGGTGCGACCCGGCCGGACGGTCCGGCAGTTCGACGTCGCAGACCTTCGGTCCTGGGTCCGCGGAGGCCCGGTGGCGGCGCCGGGCGAGCGGTGCCGCGAGCACGCTGAACACCGCGAAGACGGCGATCGCGAGCAGCACGATGGCCGGACCGGAGGGCACGTCGAGCTGGTAGGAGCCGGTGACGCCGGCCAGCGAGACCACCACGCCGAGCGCGATCGAGGCCGCCTGGGTGGCGGCGAAGGAGCGGGTCAGCTGCTGGGCGGCGACCACCGGGACCACCATCAGGGCGCTGACCAGCAGCAGGCCGACCACCCGCATGGCGACGGTGACGGTGACCGCCGCCATCACCGCGAGCAGCAGGTTGAGGGTGCGCACCGGCAGCCCGGTGACCCGGGCGAAGTCCTCGTCCTGGCAGATCGCGAAGAGCTGGCGCCGCAGCCCGACGGTGACCGCGACGACCACCGCGCCGAGCACCGCGATGGCGGTCAGGTCCGCGGGGGCGACGGTGAGGATCGAGCCCCACAGGTAGCTCTCCAGCGAGCCGGCGCCGGCCTGGGCGGAGAGCGAGACGAGCAGCTTGCCGCAGGCCATGCCGCCGTAGAAGAGCATCGCGAGCGCGATGTCGCCGCGCTGGTTGCCGCGCGAGCGGACCAGCTCCATGGTGACGGCGCCGAGCACGCAGACCAGGACGGCCATCCAGACCGGGCTGGTCTGGAAGATGAAGCCGAGGCCGACGCCGGTCATCGCGACGTGGCCCATGCCGTCGCCCATCAGGGCCTGCCGGCGCTGCACCAGGTAGATGCCGACGGCCGGGGCGGTGATCCCGACCAGGACGGCGGCGAGCAGGGCGCGCTGCATGAACTCGTAGGACAGCATCTCGGTCATGCGAGCAGCCTCGGCGGGGTGTGGTCGGCGTGCGGGTGGACGTGGTCGTGGCCGGGGAGCGCGTGCAGCCCGGTGTTGGGCACCGGCGGGCCGTCGTGCGCGACGCAGCCGTCCCGCAGCACCACGGCGCGGTCGATCAGCGGCTCCAGCGGGCCGAGTTCGTGCAGCACGAGGAGGACGGCGGCGCCGCGGGCGACCTCGGCGCGCAGCGTGTCGGCGAGCACCTGCTGGCTGGCGGCGTCCACGCCGGCCATCGGCTCGTCCATGATCAGCAGGTCGGGGGTGCCGACCAGGGCGCGGGCGATCAGCACCCGCTGCTGCTGGCCGCCGGAGAGGTCGGCGACGCCGTCCCCGGCCCGCTCCAGCATGCCGACGGCGTGCAGCGCGCGGTCCACCGCGGCGCGGTCCCGGCGGCGGAACGGCAGCAGCCGGTGCTGCGGCAGGCGCCCGGTGGAGACCACCTCGCGCACGGTGGCGGGGACGCCGGAGGCGGCGGTGGTGCGCTGCGGGACGTACCCGATCCGGTGCCAGGCGCGGAACCCGGCGTACGGGACGCCGAACAGCTCCAGGGAGCCCTGCTCCAGCGGGACGGAGCCGATGACGGCCTTGACGGTGGTGGACTTGCCGGAGCCGTTGGCGCCGAGCAGGGCGACCACCTCGCCGGGCTGGACGGTGAGGTCGACGCCGCGCAGCACCGGCCGGCCGCCGCGCGAGGCGACGGCGTCACGGAGGCGGACGGCCGGGGGTGTCGGAGGGGTCATGGCGTGCTGTCGTCCCGTCAGCTGGCGGCGCTGGTGGCGCCGAGGGCGGCCTGGAGGTTGGCCAGGTTCTGCTTCATCACCGTCAGGTAGTCGTCCTTGGCCGGGTCCTTGACGCCCTCCAGGGGGTCCAGGACGGCGGTCCTGAGGCCGAGGTCCTTGGCGACGGTGTCGGCGAGCTTGGGGCTGACCAGGGTCTCGAAGAAGATCGTGGTGACGCCGTTGTCCTTGGCGGCCTTCTGCACCTCGGCGAGGCGGGCCGGGGTGGGCTCGGACTCCGGGTCGACGCCGTTGATGGCGACCTGGGTGAGGCCGTAGTGCTCGGCGAGGTAGCCGAAGGCGGCGTGGCTGGTGACGAAGGTCCGGGTGCCGGCGTCCTTCAGGCCGGTGCGGAACTGCTCGTCGAGCGCGGTCAGCCGGCCGACCAGGTCGTCGGTGTTCCGGCGGAAGTCCTCGGCGTGGGCCGGGTCGGCCTTGGCGAACTCCTCGCCGACGCTCCTGGCCACCGCCGCGTAGCGGGTCGGGTCGAGCCAGATGTGCGGGTCGCCGGCCGGGCCCTCGTGCCGGTGCCCGTCGGCCCCGCCGTCCTCGGCGCCCTCGTCGAGGTGGTGGTCCACCAGCGGGCTGGCGGCGGCGGCGTCGATCTTGTGCTTGCTGCCGGACTGGGCGACCGCCTGGTCGACGGTGGGCTGCAGGCCCTTGAGGTAGAGGATCGCGTCGGCCTTCTGGACGGTGCCGACCTGCTTGGCGGTGAGCTCCAGGTCGTGCGGCTCGACGCCGGCCGCGGTGAGGTCGGTGACCGCGACGTGGTCCTTGCCGATCTGCTGGGCCAGGTACTCCATCGGGTAGAAGGAGGCGACGACCTTCAGCTTGCCGTTCGCGTCCTGGGCGCTGCTGCTGCCGCCGCAGGCCGTGAGGGCGAGGGAGGCGGCGAGGGCGGTGGCGGCGAGGGCTATGGAGCTGCGGGTGCGTCGTCGGATCATCATGACAATCATTCTCATCTTTAGTGGAAATGATTGTCAACTCACTCGGACGGGTGAACGGCAGGTGACGATGGGTGGGGGAGACCGGACGATACCGATTTGAACCACGTACCCATATGGCCGGTAACCTGAGGTATTCGGGTACGCGCAACCAGCCGTGCCCTGACCGTGCCGTACGTACTGAAGAGAGCACTGTGGCCGCCGACAAGATCGACACGATCGTCAGCCTGAGCAAGCGCCGTGGCTTCGTCTACCCCTGCAGCGAGATCTACGGCGGCACGCGTGCCGCCTGGGACTACGGGCCGCTGGGTGTCGAGCTCAAGGAGAACATCAAGCGCCAGTGGTGGCGCGCGATGGTGCAGGCGCGTGAGGACGTCGTCGGACTCGACTCGTCGGTGATCCTCGCCCGTGAGGTCTGGGAGGCCTCCGGCCACGTCGCCACCTTCAACGACCCGCTGACCGAGTGCCTCTCCTGCCACAAGCGCCACCGGGCCGACCACCTGGAGGAGAAGTACGAGGCCAAGCACGGCTTCCCGCCGGCCAACGGCCTCAAGGACGTCAACTGCCCCGACTGCGGCACCAAGGGCCAGTTCACCGAGCCCAAGGACTTCTCGGGCATGCTGAAGACCCACCTCGGTGTCACCGAGGAGGCCAGCGGCCTGGCGTTCCTGCGCCCCGAGACCGCCCAGGGCATCTTCACCAACTTCAAGGCCGTCCAGACCACCTCGCGCAAGAAGCCGCCGTTCGGCATCGCCCAGACCGGCAAGAGCTTCCGCAACGAGATCACCCCCGGCAACTTCATCTTCCGTACCCGCGAGTTCGAGCAGATGGAGATGGAGTTCTTCGTCAAGCCGGGCGAGGACGAGCAGTGGCACGAGTACTGGCTCCAGCAGCGCTGGGACTGGTACGTCGGCCTCGGCCTGCGCACCGAGAACATGCGCTTCTTCGAGCACCCGAAGGAGAAGCTCTCCCACTACGCCAAGCGCACGGTGGACATCGAGTACCGCTTCAACTTCGGCGGCAGCGAGTTCTCCGAGCTGGAGGGCGTCGCCAACCGCACCGACTACGACCTGCGGGTGCACAGCGAGGCGTCCGGCCAGGACCTGAAGTACTTCGACCAGGAGTCCGGCGAGCGGTACTTCCCGTACGTCATCGAGCCGGCGGCCGGCCTCAACCGCGCCATGCTGGCCTTCCTGATCGACGCCTACTTCGAGGACGAGGCGCCCAACGCCAAGGGCGTCCTGGAGAAGCGCGTCGGCATGCGGCTCGACCCGCGCCTGGCCCCGGTCAAGGTCGCCGTCCTGCCGCTGTCGCGCAACGCCGACCTCTCCCCGAAGGCCCGCGGCCTGGCCGCCGACCTGCGCACCGCGTGGAACGTCGAGTTCGACGACGCCGGCGCCATCGGCAAGCGCTACCGCCGCCAGGACGAGATCGGCACGCCGTTCTGCGTCACCGTCGACTTCGACACCCTCGAGGACAACGCGGTGACCGTGCGCGAGCGCGACACCATGTCGCAGGAGCGCGTCTCGCTCGACCAGGTCAAGTCGTACCTGGCCGCGCGACTGATCGGCTGCTGAGTCCGGCCGGCGCCTCCGGGAGCCCCCGTCCGCCCTCACCGGGCGGGCGGGGGCTCCCGTCGTCGCGGCCCGTCGCGGCCCGGCGCAGCTACCTGCGGCCCCAGCGGGACCGCGGTGCCGGGGCCGGCGTGGTCGGCAGGCCGGCGCTGCGCAGCGCGGCGAGGGTGGTCCGGTGCCGGACGGCGTCGGCCAGCAGGGCCGCGAGCAGCTCCTCGTACAGCCCCGGGGCCGTCTCCAGGGCGGCCGCCAGCCGGACCAGCTCCGCCGGCGGGCGCAGCGCGGCCAGCTCGTGCAGCAGTACGGTGGCGAGCTCGGCCGGCAGGCCCGTCGCCAGCGAGGCCAGGTCCGCGGTCGGCCGGCCCGCCGCCTGGCGCAGCAGGGTCCGCAGGTCGGCCCGGCGGTTCGCGCGCCGCAGGCCGTCGGCCAGCGCGGTGAGCTCCGGTGTCGGCGCCGAGCCCCACTCCCAGAGCAGCGTGGCGCCGTCCGCGCTCTGACCGGCCCGCTCCAGCGCCGCCAGCAGGGCGGGCAGCTCGGCGGCCGGGAGGCCCCAGAAGGTGTGGAACAGCTCCGCGGCCTCCTCGGCCAGCCCGAGCTCGCGCAACTCCGCCAGCACCGCCACCGCCTGCTCCGGGGAGCAGCGGGCGGCGCTCCTGGCCAGCCGGAGCGAGGCGCCCGACGGGCCGCGCCGGGCCAGCATGCCGACCAGCAGTGCGGTGTCGGCCGGTTCGAGGCGGGTCGCGGCCTGGGCGAGCAGCTCCGCGGCCTCGGCGAACGCGCCGGCGCGGTGCAGGGCCGACACCCGTTCGGACAGGGCGCCGAGGTCGGGCCGGGCGGGCGGTGCCGCCGGCGCGGGGTGCGGTGCCTGCTCGGACTGCCGGTGCCGCAGCCGGGTCTGCAAGTCCTCCAGCTGGTCGCTCAGTTGGAGGCAGCGGGCGCCCAGGCCCTCGCGCAGGGTGCGGGCCTGGGCCAGTTGGCGCAGCAGGTCCCCGTCCGGCCGCTGGCGGCCCGGTGCCGCCCGCAGCGCCTCGTTCAACCGCCGCTCCCGCTGGCTCGCGTAGCGGCTCGCCCGGAGTAACTCGTCCAGCTCCGCCCGGAGTTCGTGCGCCTGGTGCTCGCCTTCCAGGTGCTGGCCCGCGGGTTCTGCCGTCGGCCGCATGCGCATGATCGCCCCACCCTGTCCATCTCGACCCTGACTGCGGGACATCCTGGCGTCGTTATGTGGCTGGGGAGTTAAGGGAGCACGTCCAGTCGTGACCGAGTGGTGTCAAGGAGCTCGCAGAGGGCGGACGCCGCGAGAAGTGCGCCGGTCGCGCTCCGGAGCAGCGTCGCCTCGAAGTACGGCCCCGGCAGCAGCGCGGCCACCGCGCACCCGACGGCCAGGCCCGCCGCCGCGGCGGGGAGCAGTCGGAGGGACTCCCGGCGCAGCGCGGCCGCCGCCACCAGCAGGCCCGCGGCGGCGGCGAGCCGGGGAGTGCCGAAGGAGGCGCCGTAGCGGATCGCGAGCGCCGGCACCAGGAAGAGGGCGAGCGCGCGGCCGGTCGTCGCGGTGAGCGCGGCGACCCGGGGGCCGGGTTCCTGCGCGGACCGCGGCAGCGCCGCGGTGACGGCCAGGGCGGCCACCGCGGCGAGCGCGCCGGGCAGGTGCCCGCCGAGCCGGCCCAGGTTGTAGAGCAGCACGGTGTCGTACAGCACCAGCATCAGGTGGCCGTACAGCCACAGGTCGACCACGAACAGCACCGGGCTGCGCGGCGGTCGGTCGGCGGGCGGCTCCCGCCCGGCGATCCGGGCCAGCAACGGCGGGGTGACCAGCGCCGAGACGATCCGCAGCGCGATGTCGTCCACGGTGTACGGGTTGTGCAGGTCCCACTCCACCGCGCAGAACGCCACCGTGTAGGAGGCGGCGGCGAACGGGACCAGCGGCGAGCGCGCCACCCGTACGTACAGGCCCCGGTCCAGCCGGCGCAGCACGGCGGCGAACGCCAGCAGCACCAGCGGCAGTTCGAGCAGCGCCTGGACCCGGAGCACGGTGGGCGCCAGCAGCTCCGGTGCGGGGAAGTGCGCCGCCAGCCGGTCGAGCAGCGCGTTCGGGCCCGCCAGGTCGAACCAGCCGGGCGGCAGGTGGCGGGCGACGAACGCGGCGCTGCCGTCGTGCACCCGGCGGACGTACACCGTGAACAGGGCCTGGTTGAGCAGGATCAGTCCGACGACGACGGCCAGCGCCGCCTCCGGGCCGAAGCGCCCCCCGCGCCCGGGCGGGACCTCCCGGCTCCCGCGCCCGGGCGGGACCTCCCGGCTCCCGCGCCCGGGCGGGACCTCGCGCCGCCACGCCCGTGGCGCCAGTGCCAGCGCCGCCCCCGTCGACAGCAGCACGGCACCGTCCAGCAGCGGGACGACCGCCCTCACGGGGCCAGCCGTGCGCGGGCCTCCATCAGCGCGAAGCCGAGCAGGTTCTCCCCCCGCCACTCGGCGGGGCGCTCCGCCCGGGCGTCGTCCGCGGCGAGCCCGATGCCCCAGATCCGGTCCACCGGACTGGCCTCGACCAGCACCCGCGCCCCCGTGCCCAGCAGGTACGCCCGCAACCGCTCGTCCTGCCCGAACTTGGCGACGTTGCCCTCGACGACCAGCTCGAACCGACCGGCCTCCCACGCCTCGCCGTCGAAGCCCCGGACCAGCCGCCCCAGCTTCTTCGCCTGGGCCGGGGTCCGCGCCTCCAGCACCTGCCGCGCGATGGCCTCGTCCCCGAACATCCGGGCCTTGCCCGCCATCATCCAGTGCTCGGCCGACGGGTACGTCACCCCGTCCACGGTGAACTCCGCGGGCCACCACTGGCTCAGGCACTCCTGCCGGGTGCCCCCGCCCCCGCGCGCGGTGTGCCCCCAGAACATCACCCACTTCGGCCGCGCTCCGGCCGCCGTCAGCGCCGCCAACTCGGCCCGGCTGCGGGCCTCGCCGGGGTGCCCCACGTGCTTCTCGTCCATATCGTCACTCTGACATGAAGGGGCGGGTCCGGGCCAGCGGGTTTCGGGGCGGCAGTCGGGGGTGCCCCCCGGGGGGCGCTGTGGAAGAGCGCGCCCCGGCCCGGGTGGGAGCCCGTCGCTCAGGCCGCCGGCAGGGTGTCGGCGAGCTCGCGGAAGCGGGCCGAGGGGCGCATCATGCCGTTCGTCCCGACGTTGAGGTTCTCGAGCCAGCCGTCGCGGTACCAGAAGATCGACGAGGTCAGCGGCGCCGGGTCGCCGGCGGCGAGGTTCCCGGACAGGTCGATCATGAAGCGGATCGCGTTCAGCGAGGCGCTGGTGCGGATCGGCGCGGCGCAGAAGGCGTTGCCCGTGGGCAGGGTGACCAGGGCGCCGTAGGGCAGTTCGATCCCGCCCAGGGCCTGCTCCAGGCGCAGCGCCCGGGCGGCGCCGGGCCAGGCGCCCGTGCCGTTGACGGCGTACAGGGTGTCGCCGTTGGTGGCGTTGAAGGACCGCCGGTTGAGGTCCTGGGCGGGCAGGTTGGCGAACGCCCGCTCCCACAGCTCCGGGCGGCTGATGCTCCACTGGTCGGCGGCGTGCTCGGCGATCGACAGGGCCGCCGTCGCCCCGCCCCGCTTCCCCCCGTCGACGCAGAGGACCACCGACAGCTCGTCGTCGATCCGCTGCGCCATCGTGTCCGGCCCCAGGCCGCTGGTCGGGGTGATCAGGAGCCGCAGCCGGTCCCGGACGTCGAAGACCGAGATCCTGGCGAGCTCCCTGCACGGGCCGTGCTCGTCGCACAGGGGCTTCGGAAGGTTCTTGCGGCTGCCGAACAGCGGCATGGGTGGCTCCCCCGGGTGGTCGTGGTGCGGTCGGATCGGGGCCACAGCCTTCCAGGTGTCGCCCCGCCCGTCCCGGAGATCACGCGATTCTCACACTTCGCCGGGCGGCGCGTCAGGGCACCGGTGCTCCCAGCGCAGTGCGGGGTGGCCCGGGACCCATGCGGTCCAGGTGTGCGGGGCGATCCGGAGCCGGACGGCGGTGGGGCCGGGGCGCCCGGCCTCCTGCCAGGCGGCCAGGAGGGGTTCGGCCTCGTCCCACAGGGCGCGCCGGCCGCTCTGGTGGGCCGTCCAGCCGTAGGTGTCGTCGCGGACCTCGGCCAGCGAGCCGGGGGCCGCCAGGCAGTGGATCGACTCCAGGTCCTCGCCGACGGTGACGTAGTACTCCGCGTCGGGGAAGGCCAGTTGGACGAGGAGGGCGGCCGCCGGGTCGCTCAGGAGGGTGGGGGTGATCCGCGCCGGCCGGCCGGGCCCGGCGAAGGTGATCCAGTACGGCTGGCTCCGGGCGTACCGGGCGGCGTCGCCGGGGAGCGCGTCGGCGCGGGCGATGATCCCGCCCTCGGCGGTGCCGTCCGGCAGGACGGTGAGCCGGGCCAGGCCGGCGCCCTCGCTCCAGGTGCCGAGGACGGCCACGAGGGTGGCGCCGGGCCTGCTCCGCGCCACCCAGGCGTACGGGAGCCGGCGGACCGGGCGGGTGGCGAGCACCTTGTCGTACGGCGGGCGGTTGGGCGGGGCGGCGGCGCCGGCCTCCAGGAGGTTGTCGTCCTCCTGGAGGTCCAGTGCCTGGTGGATGTCTGGGGTCATGTCCCTCCTCGGGGTGGCCGTCGGTACGGGGTGCCCGCCGCGGCGGGGCGGATGACCAGGGTGACAGCCCGGAGCGCGGGGAGGAAGGCCGGGCGGGCCTGGCAGGAGGGCACTGCGGGCGGGAGCCGGTGCGGGCCGTGGGGGCACCGCGGCCGTGGGCGCTGCGGTCGCCGGCCGCCACGACGTCAGCGGCCTTCGACCGCCCCGCTGCCGAGGCCCGGCCACGGTGTCCGACGCATCCGGGGCAGTGCCGTGGCCACCAGGGCGGCCGCGCTCAGGGGCAGCAGGACGGCGAGCGCCCCGACCGCGGCCGGATCGCGCAGGCCGCCGAAGACCGCGCCCGCGCCGGCGACGGCCAGCAGCCCGGTGTAGAGCGCCGTCCCCGCCGCGAAGGCCGCCGCGCCCGCCGCCCCCTGCCGCAGGCGGTGCGCCGCCCGGGCCCAGCACCACACGGCGGTGGCGGCCGCCAGCAGGATCATCAGGAAGCCGATCCCCGCGACCAGGTTGTCGATCTGGGCCGTCTCGTACTCGGCGGAACCCCACTTCTCCCGGGGCGGCAGCCGATCGCCCGGGTGCGGCCGCATGGCCAGGGCGTAGAAGGGGGCGGCCCCCCAGAACCCCGCGCCGACCACCATGAGCCGGGCGACCGCGGTGCGGTGGGCGGAACGGGCGGCTTCGACGGACACGACGGTCTCCTCGGGTGTGCGGTAGGTACGGGACGAGCCTTCCGCAGGCGCCCCGGCGCGGCATGAGTACGGGTACTCACCCCGCCCGGGTGCCGGCACCCGGGCCCGGGGCGGGGTGAGTGACGCCCCGACGGGCACCGCCCCGCCGGGAACGGCCGGACCCCGCGGTCACGGGGTGACCGCGGGGCCGTCCTGCGCGCCGTGACCCGCCGGCCGGGTCAGCCGATGGAGCGGGGGAGACGGGTGGTCAGGTAGAGGACGGTGAACGAGCCGAGGAGCTGGAGACCCAGGCAGAGGGCGAGGGCGCGGTCCATGCCGAGACCGGGGGAGAGCGACAGGTAGAGGGTGCCGAGGGTGGCGACGCCGAGGGCGAGGCTGGCCTGCTGGCTGGTGGCGAGTACGCCGCTGCCGACGCCGGCGCGCGCGGTGGGCACCTTGGAGAGGACGACCCGGAACAGCGGGGTGCCGATGAGACCCTGCCCGATGCCGGCCAGGGCGACGCCGGGGGCCATCCGCAGCGGCGAGAAGTGCGCCCAGTCGGTGAGCACGGTCGCGGCGAGGGTGGCCAGTCCGGTGGCCTGGACGACGGCACCGGCGCTCAGCACCCGGCTGCCGTACCGGCCGATCAGCCGCGGGCCGGAGAGCGAGGCGCTGAAGTAGCCGACGGCCATCGGGACGAGTGCCCAGCCGGCCGCCACCGGGCCCAGGTGCAGGCCCTGCTGCAGGGCGACGGCGATGACGAACATGAAGCCGCCGAAGCCGGCGAAGTAGGGCAGGGCGATGCCGAGGCCGCGCCGCATCTCGGGGATGCGCAGCAGCGTCGGCGGCACGAGCGGGGTGTCGCCGCGCCGCTCCGCGCGGCGTTCGACGAGGGCGAAGGCGACGGCGAGGACGGGGAACAGGGCCAGCATCACCCAGGACCAGAGCGGCCAGCCGGCGGCGCGGCCCTCCATGAGGGGGACGAGCAGCGCGACCAGGGCCGCGGTGAGCAGGACGGTGCCGGGGACGTCGACCCGGGCGGCGCTGGCGGCCCGGCTCTCCGGGACGTAGCGGACGGCGAGGACCACCGCGAGCAGCGCGAACGGCACGTTGAGGAGGAAGACGGAGCGCCAGCCGGTGCCGAACAGGTCGGCGGCGACGAGCATGCCGCCGAGCACCTGGCCGATCACGACGGAGATGCCGCCGACGGCTCCGTAGACGCTGAGGGCGCGGCCGCGCCGGGCCCCCTCGGTGGCGGCGGTGATGGTGCCGAGGACCTGCGGGATCAGCAGTGCGGCCGAGGCGCCCTGGGCGGCCCGGGCGGCGACCAGGCTCCAGGCGCCGGGGGCGAGGCCGCAGGCGAGCGAGGTGACGGCGAAGGCGAGCGCGCCGATGACGAAGAGCCGGCGCCGGCCGAAGATGTCGCCGAGGCGGCCGCCGAGCACCAGCAGCACGGCGAAGGCGATGCCGTAGCCGGCGGCGACGAGTTCGAGGACGGCGGGGCCGGCGGCGAGGTCGTGGTCGATGGTGGGCAGCGCGACGTTGACGATGAAGAAGTCGAGCATCGGCAGGAAGGCCCCGAGCAGGACGGTGACCAGCCCGGCGGTGCCGAGGGAGGGGGTCCCGGGGGACGGGGCCACGGCGGGGCGGCCGCCGGTCGAGGGGTGGGCGGTCGACGGGCCGCCGGTGGCCGGGGTGTCGGTGGCCGGGATGCCGGCGGGGCGGGTGGCGGTGGCGGTGCTGCCGGGGGTGGTGGCGGCGCGGGCCGGTGCGGCTGCGGTGGCGAGGTGTCGGGTCACGGGTCATACGATCCGCTGCTCCGCACCCTGGTACCAGAGTGTGGTTATCCGGGTATGAGAAGTACCTGGCAACAGGATCGCGGCTGACGCATGCTGGGAACCATGAGCCTCGTCACCCCGCCCGCGCAAGCCCGGAACACCCCCGCCGACGCCCGTCGGCACGACCTGGCGGCCTTCCTGCGCAGCCGCCGCGAGCGGATCGCACCCGAGCAGGTCGGCCTGCCGATGACCGGGCGCCGCCGGACCCCGGGCCTGCGCCGGGAGGAGGTCGCGCAGCTCGCCGCCGTCGGGGTGACCTGGTTACACGTGGCTGGAGCAGGGCCGCGACATCCAGGTGTCCGCCCAGGTGCTGGACGCGGTCGCCCGTGCGCTGCTGCTGGACCCGAGCGAGCGCGCCCACCTGTTCACCCTGGCGGGCGCGGACGACCCGGCGCCGGTGGTCGACTGCCCGTCGGTGACGCCCAGCATCCGCCTGGTGCTGGATCAGCTGGCGCCCTGCCCGGCCGGAGTGATCAACACACGTTACGACGTGCTGGCGTACAACGCCCAGTACACCGGGATCGTCGGGGACCTCGCCGACCTCGCCCCGGAGGACCGGAACCTGTTGTGGCTGGCGTTCACGCCCTCGCGCTTCCGCGAGGTGCTCGTGGACCACGACACCGAACGCGACGTGATGGTGGCCCGGTTCCGCGCCGGGATGGCCGACCACAGTGCGGAGCCGGCCTGGAAGACGCTGCTGGCGCGGCTGCGCAGGGCCTCGCCGGACTTCGAGGCGGCCTGGCAGCGGCACGACGTGATGCGCCCGGGCAACGGCATCAAGCGCTTCCGGGTGCCGGGCGTCGGACTGCTGCACTGCGAGTACACCAACCTCTGGCTCGGCCCCCGGCTCGGCACCCGGATGATCACCTACACCCCGCGCGACGAGCAGACCCGCGAGCTGATGAACCGTCTGCCCACCACCCGCTGACCGGCCCGGCGCCCCTGCTCGGCACCCCGCGGCGGGAGCCGACGCGGCCCCGGCGCCCCGCCTCGGCACCGACCCTCAGAGACCGGCCTCAGGGACCGGCCTCAGGGACCGGCCTCAGCGTCCGGCCGCCGCGGCCCGGCCGAGCAGGACGCAGACCACGGCGAGCGGCAGTTCGACGAGGAACGCCATCACCAGCGCGGCGAGCACCGCGTGGCCCGGCCCGGCGCAGGCGACGTCGGCCAGCGCGTCCCCGGCGAGCAGCAGGGCGACGGCCGCGCCGGCCACGGCGGCGGCGCTGCTGCGCCGGCGCAGCAGCGCGTCGAGCGAGACCAGCGCGGTGAGCTCGACCAGGTCGAGCACCACCCACGGGGTCTCGTGGCAGACGGCGAGGACCGCGAGCCAGGGCAGCAGCGCGACGGCGGCCAGCGCCGGCACCCGCTCGAAGCGTGCGGGCAGGACGAACGGGGCGGCCGGGCGGCCGGCCAGGACGGCGGTGCTCATGCCGCGCCGCCGTCCCGGCCGGCCCCGACGGGCAGCGTGCCCTCCGGCCCCGCCGCGCGGGGCGCGCCGTCGGGAGCAGCCCCGTGGCTCCCGGGGGCGGGCCGCCGGTGCGGCGGGGTGGCGGAGTGCGGTGCGCTGCTCGTCATGGGCCCAAGAATTCCGTCGATCATGGTCCGTTGTCGGTGGTGCCCCGCTCCGAATCGGGGGTGTACCCAGGTACACCCCCGCCGGGGCGCCCCCTTCATGGCGGTCGATGATCACCGGGCCCTACGCTGTCGGCCATGTCCTCCACACCGTTGCGCCGAGCGCTCGTCAGGAGCCTCCGGCGCACCCCGTGGTCGCCCGGGGCCTGGCGGGACACCCGTCTGATAGCCGCCGGCATCCCGATCGCCCTGCCCGTCTGGCTGGGCGTCACCGAGTCCGCCCTGCTGTTCCCGGTGCTCGTCCTCGTCCTCGGCGGTACCCGTCCGCTGACGGCCCTCCAGCGCGGCCGGCTGCGCGCCCTGCACGGGGTGGAGGTGCCGCCGCCGCGCCCGGCCGGCGGTTGGCACCGGTGGCTGCTGGGCCTGACCTGGCGCCAGAGCGCCTACCACCTGGTGGTCGGCCCGCTGCTGGCGGTGGGCGCGCTGGCGGTGCTGTACGCCTGGGGTGCCGGGCTGGTGATGGCCTGCACGTACGGCTGGATCTGGTTGCTGCCCAGTGGCGGGCTGCGCTCCGAGCTGGCCGGGCTGGACGTCGCGATCACGCTCTGCGGGGTGCTGCTGCTGGCGGCCGCGCCGTGGCTGGCGGCCCTGGCGGCCTGGCTGGAGGTGCGTGCGGCGGGCCTGCTGCTCGGCCCGAACCGGGCGGAGAGGCTCGAGCGCCGGGTGGAGGAGGTCACCGAGAGCCGTGCCGGGCTGGTGGACGCGGTGGACGCCGAGCGCCGCCGGATCGAGCGGGACCTGCACGACGGCGCCCAGCAGCGGCTGACCTCCCTGGCGATGAACCTGGGCCTGGCCCGGCGCACCCTCAAGGACGTGCTGCCGCCCGAGGCCATGCAGGTCATCGTGGCCGCGCACGAGGAGGCCCAGGCGGCCATCGACGAGCTGCGCGACCTGGTCCGCGGCCTGCACCCGGCCGTCCTGGAGGACCGCGGCCTGGACGCCGCGCTGTCCGGGATCGCCGCGCGGGCCCCGCTGCCGGTGCGGCTGGACGTCGACCTGTCCGAGCCGGTCTCGCCGACGGTGGAGGCGGTGGCGTACTTCACCGTCTCCGAGGCCCTGACCAACGTGGCCAAGCACGCCCGCGCCCGGCGGGTCGACCTCTCGGTGCGGACGGCCGGCGGCCGGCTGCGCCTGGTCGTCAGCGACGACGGCGTGGGCGGCGCGGATCCGGCCGGCGGGACCGGTCTGACCGGTCTGCGTAAGCGCACCGCCGCGGTCGACGGCACCCTCTCCGTTCTCAGCCCCCTCGGGGGTCCCACCACCATCACCGTGGAGTTGCCGTGCGTGCTGTGATCGCCGAGGACTCGGTCCTGTTGAGGGTCGGCCTGGTCAAGGTCCTGGAGGCGGTGGACTTCGAGGTCGTGGCCGCCGTCGGGGACGCCACCGAGCTGCTGGCCGCGGTCGAGGAGCACCGCCCGGACGTGGTGGTGGCGGACGTCCGGATGCCGCCGGGCTTCCACGACGAGGGCGTGAAGGCCGCCATGGTGATCCGCCGGGAGTGGCCGGAGGTCGCCGTGCTGCTGCTGTCCCAGTTCGTGGAGGAGCGCTACGCGGCCGACCTGCTGGCCACCAACACCAGCGGCGTGGGCTACCTGCTGAAGCAGCGGGTCGCCAACGTGGACGACTTCCTGGACGCGCTGCAGCGGGTCGCCGCGGGCGGCACCGCGCTGGACCCGGAGGTGGTGGCCCAGCTGCTGGTGCGGCGGCACCGGGATCCGCTGGAGAAGCTGACCCCGCGCGAGCGGGACGTCCTCGGCCTGATGGCGGAGGGCCGTTCCAACGCGGCGATCGCGGGCGCGCTGGTGGTCAGCGACAGCGCGGTGGCCAAGCACATCAACTCGATCTTCACCAAGCTGGACCTCCCGCCGGCCGACGACAGCCACCGCCGGGTGATGGCGGTGCTGCGGTTCCTGGAGGTCGGGTAGCGGTGGCGGGGGAGAAGGGGGTGGCGGTCCGCAGGGCCTGGCGGGTCACCGGGACGGTCGCGACCGTGCTCGGCCTGATCGGCGCCGGGGTGCAGACCTGGGCGGTGGCGGTGCAGCAGCAGACCACCTCCGTCCAGTCGTACGACGTGGCGGTCCACCGGCTCAGGCTGGACACCGGCAGCGCCGCGGTGCGGATCAGGGCGGGCCGGGACGGCCACGTGGTGGTGCGGCAGAACCTGGACTGGACGGTGCGCAAGCCGGTGGTGTCGGCCACCTTCGAGGGCGACGTGCTCACCGTCGGCATGGACTGCCGGCAGGTCCTGCCGGTCGCCGACTTCGGGTGCGGCGCCCAGATCGATCTGGAGGTGCCGGCCGGCACCGACGTCTCGGGGGAGGTGGGCTCGGGCAGCGTCGAGGTGGAGGGCCTGAGCGGCGGCGTCCGGATGGACCTCGGCTCGGGTCAGCTGCGGCTGGTCGACATCTCGGGCGAGGTGTACGCGCACACCGGTTCCGGGATGGTGCAGGGCGTGGACCTGAGCTCCGGGCGGGTGGAGGTGGAGAGCACCTCGGGCGCGCTGGAGCTGGCCTTCGCGAAGGCCCCGCGGTCGGTGGACGCCAGGACGGCCTCCGGCTCGCTGCGGATGACCCTGCCGACGGGCACCCGGTACGGCTTCAGCGGTGAGGCGGGCAGCGGCAGCCGGCACATCGACCCGAACCTGGCGGACTCCGCCAGCCCGAACCGGATCCACGCCTCGGTCGGCTCCGGGTCGGTCACGATCGACCCGTCCTGAGCCCGGGGCGGTCGGGCGTCCGGGGCCCGGGGCCGGCCGGCGCCCGCCCCGGCCGCCGGGCGGTGCCCGCACCGGGCCCGCACCGGGCCGGTGACCCGGGTGGGGGACAATGGAGAGTCCCCGTCCCCTGCCCCGAGGTCAGCCGCGCATGACAGCCACGTCCGCACCCACCGCGCCCGACACCGAGTTCGCGCCGCTGGACATCGGCCCGATCCGGGTGTGGCCGCCCGTCGTGCTGGCGCCGATGGCCGGCATCACCAACGCGCCGTTCCGCACGCTCTGCCGTGAGCAGTCCGGCGGCAAGGGCCTGTACGTGTCGGAGATGATCACCACCCGGGCGCTGGTCGAGCGCAACGCCAAGACCATGCAGCTGATCAGGTTCGACCCGAGCGAGAAGCCGCGGTCGATCCAGCTGTACGGCGTGGACCCGGTGACCGTCGGCAAGGCCGCCCGGATGATCTCGGACGAGGGCCTGGCCGACCACATCGACCTCAACTTCGGGTGCCCGGTGCCCAAGGTGACCCGCAAGGGCGGCGGCTCGGCGCTGCCGTACAAGCGCAACCTGCTGCGCGAGATCCTGCGCGAGGCGGTGGCCAACGCGGGGGAGCTGCCGGTGACGATGAAGATGCGCAAGGGCATCGACGACGACCACCTCACCTTCCTGGACGCCGGCCGGATCGGCGCCGAGGAGGGGGTGGCCGCGATCGCCCTGCACGGGCGCACCGCCGCCCAGCACTACGGCGGCACGGCCGACTGGTCGGCGATCGCCCGGCTGCGCGAGTCCGTCCCCGCGCACGTCCCGGTGCTCGGCAACGGGGACATCTGGTCGGCGGACGACGCGCTGCGGATGATGCGCGAGACCGGGTGCGACGGCGTGGTGGTGGGGCGCGGCTGCCTGGGCCGGCCGTGGCTGTTCAAGGACCTGGTCGCGATCTTCGAGGGCGACGTCGACTACGCCCGCCCCGACTTCGGCTACGTGGCCCGGGCGATGGTGCGCCACGCGCAGCTGCTCGGCGAGTGGATCGGGGACGAGGCACGCGGCGTGGTCGACTTCCGCAAGCACGTCGCCTGGTACACCAAGGGCTTCTCGGTCGGCTCCGAGCTGCGGGTGCGGCTCGCCGGCTCCTCCTCCCTGGCCGAACTGGCCGAAACCCTGTCCGAGGTGGAGCAGTCCCAGGGGTGGCCGGCCGGTGCGGACGGCCCGCGCGGGCGCACCAGCGGCAACAACCGGGTGGTCCTGCCGGAGGGGTGGTTGGACGATCCGTACGACTGCGCCCGACCCGGCGAAGACGCCGAATCGGACACCTCTGGCGGATGATCTGTCCTTAGTGGCGAAATGGGCCTCCGAGGGTCCACTGCCACCCGGTCCCAGCCCTCTTGTCCAATCTGGACAGGAGGGCTCCTTTTCGGCGCCCGATCGTCACGCTGCGGGCATGCGAGTGGACGGAGTGCGACGATCGGCGGAGGTGGCCTACGCTCGAAGGGCGAGATGTGCTGGTGACTCTTGCCACATACGGTGTCGACTGATGGCGGGTCAGTGGACGAATTGGACAGGTCGGCGGTGAATCGCTTCCCGAAGCCGGTCGGCCGGGGATCGGGGATCCGGGTGCAGGAAATCAAGCCGGGGCAACGCGACGGACCCGGCGCCGCTACCCTCCGTCCGAATCGTGTGATCTTCACGTTTCCTTGCGTTCAAGACTTGAACGCTGGCTAGCGTCATCCGGACGATTTCACCAACAGAGGTGAACGCCTTTATGTGCTTTCGATCTAGCGGGTTACCGCTGGGTACCGGCCTCGTACGGCCTATTCGGGGCAGAGAAGTGCCTTCGAAATGGGTATGTTCTCCGGCGTCAGGGCAACCGCGTACGAGGAGACCGACCCGTGCCGTCCCAGCAGAAGTTTGTTTACTCCTTCACCGAAGGAAACAAGGACCTCAAGGATCTTCTTGGTGGCAAGGGCGCGAACCTGGCCGAGATGACCAACCTGGGACTCCCCGTCCCCCCGGGGTTCACCATCACCACCGAGGCCTGCAAGGTCTTCCTGGAGACCGGCAGCGAGCCGACCTCGCTCCACGAGGAGATCGGCGCCCACCTGGACGCCCTCGAGCAGGAGATGGGCAAGAAGCTCGGCCAGGCCGACGACCCCCTCCTCGTCTCGGTGCGCTCCGGCGCGAAGTTCTCCATGCCCGGCATGATGGACACCGTCCTCAACATCGGCCTCTCCGACGCGTCGGTGACCGGCCTCGTAGCCCAGTCCGGCAACGAGCGCTTCGCCTGGGACTCCTACCGCCGCCTGGTCCAGATGTTCGGCAAGACCGTGCTGGGCGTCGACGGCGAGCTGTTCGAGGAGGCCCTGGACGCGGCCAAGCACGCCAAGGGCACCGTCAACGACCTGGACCTGGACGCTTCCGACCTCCGGGAACTCGTCGAGGTGTTCAAGGGCATCGTCCAGCGCGAGACCGGCCGGGCCTTCCCGCAGGACCCGCGCGAGCAGATGGACCTCGCCATCCACGCCGTCTTCCACTCCTGGAACGGCGACCGTGCCCGCCTGTACCGCCGGCAGGAGCGCATCCCGAACGACCTCGGCACCGCGGTCAACGTCTGCAGCATGGTCTTCGGCAACCTCGGCGAGGACTCCGGCACCGGCGTCGCCTTCACCCGTGACCCCTCCACGGGCGCCCAGGGCGTCTACGGCGACTACCTGTCCAACGCCCAGGGCGAGGACGTCGTCGCCGGCATCCGCAACACGCTGCAGCTGTCCGAGCTGGAGAAGCTCGACAAGAAGTCGTACGACGAGCTGATGGCGATCATGCAGAAGCTCGAGAACCACTACCGCGACCTCTGCGACATCGAGTTCACCATCGAGCGCGGCAAGCTCTGGATGCTGCAGACCCGCGTCGGCAAGCGCACCGCCGCGGCCGCCTTCCGGATCGCCGTCCAGCTGGTCGACCAGGGCCTGATCGACCTGGACGAGGCCCTGATGCGGGTCACCGGCGGCCAGCTCTCGCAGCTCATGTTCCCGCGCTTCGCCCCGAACGCCGAGTCCAAGCAGATCGGCTGGGGCCTGGCCGCCTCGCCCGGCGCCGCGATCGGCAAGGTCGTCTTCGACTCCTACACCGCCGTCAAGTGGTCCCGCTCCGGCGAGAAGGTCATCCTGGTCCGCCGCGAGACCAACCCGGACGACCTGGACGGCATGATCGCCGCCGAGGGCATCCTCACCTCGCGCGGCGGCAAGACCTCGCACGCCGCCGTGGTCGCCCGCGGCATGGGCAAGACCTGCGTCTGCGGCGCCGAGGAGCTGGAGGTCGACACCAAGTCCCGCCGGTTCACCACCGCCGACGGCCTGGTCGTCGAGGAGGGCGACGTCGTCTCCATCGACGGCGCCTCCGGCAAGGTCTACCTCGGTGAGGTACCCGTCCTGCCGTCCCCCGTCGTCGAGTACTTCGAGGGCACCCTGCACGCCGGCGCCGACGTCCAGGGCGGGCTGGTCCAGGCCGTGCACCGGCTGATGTCGCACGCCGACGGCCGCCGCCGCCTCGCGGTGCGCGCCAACGCCGACAACGCCGAGGACGGCGGGCGCGCCCGCCGCTACGGCGCCCAGGGCATCGGCCTGTGCCGCACCGAGCACATGTTCCTCGGCGAGGAGCGCCGCAAGGAGGTCGAGCACCTGATCCTGGCGGACAACGACAAGGACCGCGAGCTCGCGCTCTCCACCCTGCTGCCGCTGCAGAAGAGCGACTTCCTGGAGCTCTTCCAGGCGATGGACGGACTGCCCGTCACCGTCCGCCTGCTCGACCCGCCGCTGCACGAGTTCCTGCCGAACATCACCGAGCTGTCGGTGCGCGTCGCCCTCGCCGAGGCCCGCAAGGACCCGAACGAGAACGACCTGCGCCTGCTCCAGGCGGTGCACAAGCTGCACGAGCAGAACCCGATGCTCGGCCTGCGCGGCGTGCGCCTCGGCCTGGTCATCCCCGGCCTGTTCGGCATGCAGGTCCGCGCCATCGCCGAGGCCGCCGCCGAGCGCAAGCTGGCCGGCGGGGACCCGCGCCCCGAGGTGATGATCCCGCTGGTCGGCACCGTCCAGGAGCTGGAGCTTGTCCGCGACGAGTGCGAGCGCGTGCTCGCCGAGGTCGCCCAGTCCACCGGCGTCCAGCTGGACATCAAGCTCGGCACCATGATTGAGCTGCCGCGCGCCGCCGTGACGGCGGGCCAGATCGCCGAGGCCGCCGAGTTCTTCTCCTTCGGCACCAACGACCTCACCCAGACGGTCTGGGGCTTCTCCCGGGACGACGTGGAGGCCTCGTTCTTCACCGCCTACCTGGAGAAGGGCATCTTCGGGGTCTCCCCGTTCGAGACCATCGACCGCGACGGCGTCGGCTCGCTCGTCAAGCACGCCGTCGAGGCCGGCCGGGCCACCCGCCCCGACCTCAAGCTCGGCGTCTGCGGCGAGCACGGCGGCGACCCGGACTCGGTCCACTTCTTCCACGAGGTGGGGCTGGACTACGTCTCCTGCTCCCCCTTCCGGATCCCGGTGGCGCGCCTGGAGGCCGGCCGCGCCGCCATCGAGACGGCGGGCAGCGACTCGCGCTGAGAGAGGGTAGGCATCCCCTCCTCGGCCGCGAGCCGGACTGACCGCTCCCCTCCCCACCGGGAGGGCGTGCACCGGAGCTCGGCGCAGGAGAACCGGCGTACGTAACACGGCCGGGCGGGGACGGACAACGGCGTCCGTCCCCGCCCGGCCCACGTGCGTGTGGCGGCGGCCACGCGCGTGACACCCCGCCCCCGCCGCCGGGGCCTGCCAAGCTGGGGCGCATGACCAGCCGCAACCGTCTGCCCGTGCTCGTGGCCGTGGTGATCCTCGCGATCGCCGCCGCGGTCGGGTACCTGCTCTCGGCCCGGGGCGGCGGCAGCCACCCCAGGGCCGCCGCGACCCCCACCGCCGCCACCACGGGCTCCTCGGCCCCCAGGCCCTCCGCCCCGAAGCCCACGCCGCCGCCCGGCGGAGGCGGCCCCGCCGCCGGCACCTGGGTGCCCGCCGACCCGGCGCTCGCCGACGTCTGCCGCTCCAAGCTCCCCGGCCAGGCCCAGGACACCCTCGGCCTGATCGCCAAGGGCGGCCCGTACCCGTACAACCGTGACGGCATCGTCTTCGAGAACCGCGAGAGCCGGCTGCCGCGCAAGGGCGACGGCTACTACCACGAGTACACCGTGGTCACCCCCGGCTCCAACGACCGCGGTACCCGCCGGGTCGTCACCGGCAACGCCGGCGAACAGTACTGGTCCGCCGACCACTACGCCACCTTCCAGGAGATCGACCCGCGCTGCTGACCGGCGCGGTCGACGCCCGGTGCTCCGCGCCACCCCCGGCCCCGCGTACGCCCGGCCCGCCCGCCGCCGCGTCACCTGGCGCGGCGCCAGCTGACCCGGCGGTGCGGGCCGTGCGGGCCGGTGGTGAGGAGCGCGGTCAGCTCGTGCAGGAGCGGGGTCGGGTCCCGGCGGAGCTGGGTCGGAGTGGTGCGGACCACCGGGAGGCCGACGGCCGTCAGCCGGTTGGCGCGGGCCAGGCCGCGCTCGTGGTCGGCGGGCCGCAGGTGCCAGGCGCGGGAGTCGATCTCCAGGGCCACGCAGGCGTGCGGCCAGTAGGCGTCCGGGACGGCGAGGAAGCGGCCGTCCAGGAAGAGCACCGCGTTCCACAGCGGTTCGGGCAGACCGGTGTGCGCCAGCACCTCCCGGGCCTCGCCCTCGACCACCGACCGCACCCCGGCCGTGAGGTCCTCCACCACCCGGGCCACCTGCGGCAGTCCGAGCGCGCCCGGTCTGGCCAGCAGGTGGTCCAACAGCTCGCCGAGTTCGCAGTGCCGCCGCTGGACGGCCTCGGCGCACAGCGCCCGGAAGCGCTGCTGCCCGCTCTCGCGCGGCGCGAGGTCGGCCAGCGCCCGGGCCACGGTGGCGCTCCACAGCCCGTCGTCCCGCTCGTAACCGCCCGGCAGCGGCCCGGCCGACCGGTGGATTCGGACGAACTCCCGCTCCGCCACTCGGCGTTGACCCGGGATCAGGACGTCGACGCGATCGAGGTCGGCCGGGTGCCCGGCGCTCGGCAGCCCCGCGTCGGCGAGCACCGCGTGGCCGGTCAGCAGCACCTCCCCGGCCCGGGGCTCACGCCCCTTGGGGCTCGCGTACGCCAGGGCGGCGCGCAGCCGCTGATGGCCGGTCAACCGGCCGCTCTGCAGGCAGATCACCCGGGGCAGCACCTGCTGCCAGGGCCCGCCGGGGCGCAGCCGGTGGGCGATGGTGCCGGAGGGCACGCCGAGCCGGCGCAGCTGCGCCCGGGTGGCGATGTGCTGCTGGTCGGCGCCGAGCAGCACGACGGGGTCGAGGGGGTTCGCGCGGGTCATGACCCGGTGCTGCCCGTCCCGTTCGGATGTATGCGAAACATCGCCCGTCGGAGGCTTCCGCGGGAATGATGTTGACGGACCGTCGGTCCGGACGCTGAGCTGGACCGCCTATGACGACTCCACCCGACAGCCCCGCACTCGACGCGCTCAACGGGCTCTCCGTGGGCGACGCCCTCGGAGCGCAGTTCTTCGTCCCCGCCACCGCGGCCGCCCACCTCGCCGACCGCACCGACCCGCCCGGCCCCTGGCCGTGGACCGACGACACCGAGATGGCCTGCTCGGTCTACGCGGCCGTCACCGAGCGCGGCACCGTCGACCCGGCCGACCTCACGCTTGCCTTCGCCCTGCGCCACGACTTCGACCGCGGCTACGGCCCGGCCGCCAACCGGATGCTCCGGCTGGTCCGGGAGGGCGGCGACGCCCGGGCGCTCGCCGCCGCTCTCTTCGACGGCCGGGGCTCCTACGGCAACGGCGCCGCGATGCGGGTCGCCCCGCTGGGGGCGGCGCTCGCCGACGACCTGGACGAGGTGGTCCGGCTGGCCGCCCGGACGGCGGTGACCACCCACACCCACCCGCAGGCGGTGGACGGCGCGGTCGCGGTCGCGGTCGCCGCCGCGGTGGCGGTCCGGGCCCGGACCGGGACCATGACGCCGAACGGCTTCCTGGCGAAGGTCCGCCACCACACCCCGAGCGGTGCCGTCCACGACGGCCTGGCCGAGGCGGCCGCCCTGCTCGCCGAGCCGGACCCGCTCGCGGCCGCCCGGGTGCTCGGCAACGGCAGCCGGACGTCCGCCGCCGACACCGTCCCCTACGCGCTCTGGTGCGCGGCCCGGCGGCTGACCGACTACCGGGCCGCCGTCCGGGAGGCGGTCGCGCCCGGCGGCGACATGGACACCGTGGCCGCGATCACCGGGGGAGTGGTCGCCGCCCACACCGGCACCCGGGGCATCCCGGCGGCCTGGCTGGCGGCCCGGGAGCCGCTGCCGGCCTGGGCGTTCCCGCGGCCCGGCTCCGTCACCGGGGGCCGCGGCCGCGCCGCCATGCTGGTCCCGCGCCCGCAGGCCGTCCCGGACGTGCTGTGGACGGAGGAGCAGTGGCAGCGGATCCGCACCGGCGGCGACCCGGCCGCCCTGGACCACCGGTGGGCCGTCCACACCGCCGGCGGAGCCGTGCGGATCTGCGACTCCCGGAGCGGTCACCCGATCTGGGAGGTCGCGGTCGCCCTGGTCCGCGGCGGCCGGCGCCCGGTCTCCGCGGTCGTGGAGGCCGGTCACAACCGGTGGCTGGCCCTGCCGGGGGAGCGGCACGCCCCGGCGCTGCTGGCGTGGATCCTGCGCACCGCCGCCACCGGTGAGCGGGAGGCCTTCAGGCCGTGATCATCAGCTGCCCGGCACCGCTGCCGCCGTGTCTAAGGCACTCCTGGTTGATCGCCGGATCCGGGGCGCTGGGCGAGGTGGCGGCGGCGATCCGCAGCTCGATGATGTCCCGGACGGCGGGCCACTCGGAGTCGAGGATCGAGTAGAACGCGGTCGAGCGCACCACGCCGTCGAGCCCGCGCGAGTGGGCCCGGCGGACCCCCTCGGAGGTGGCGCCGAGCCGCTCGATGGCGGACCGCGAGCGCAGGTTGCGGGCGTCGGCGCGCAGCGAGATCCGCTGGACGCCCCAGGTCTCGAAGGCGTGGCGGAGCATCAGCAGCTTGGCCTCGGTGTTGATGCCGGTGCCCTGGGCCCGCGGCGAGAGCCAGGTGTTGCCGATCTCGGCGGCGTCCGGGACGGCCGTGGCCGGGTCGCCGAACGGCACGCCGGGCACCGGCGGCCAGACCACCGGGCCCTGCCAGTAGTCGAGTTCCAGGAACCGGGTGGAGCCGACCACCCGGCCGTCGGCGACGTTCACCGTGGCGAACGGCAGCGACCGCCCCGCGGCCTGGTCGGCCAGGGCGCGGGCGATGTACTCGCGGGCCGCTTCCAGGCCGTGCGGGACGGCGGTGAAGGCGTAGGTCGTACGGTCCTCGGCGCCGGCCTCGGCGATGGCCTCGGCGTGGTGCGCGGCGAGGGGCTCCAGCCGCACGGTGCGGCCGGTGAGGATGACAGGTACGGGCACGGAACCTTCGGTCCTTCATCGGTCGGAGGGTGCCTCCCGGGCCGGGGTGCGGCACGGGGTGCGGGGACTGTTCGCCCCGGTCCTGGGGCCGTCCGCCGGGACCGGCGCACGCCGGAGGTCCGGTCGGGCGGGGCGGGGGCGGCGGCCCGGAACGGGCGGCGCGGTGCCGGAACGGACACGGGTCCTCGGACCGGTCCGGCGGGATGAGCGAAGGGACAGTGTGCGTCCGCGAAATGGCCGAGAAGGAAACGAGAGCGCGAAGGGAAGCAGGCGGCCAGGTGAAGGCAAGATGCGTCGTGGGTGGCTGGCCGAGCACCGGACCGGGACGTGGCCGACGGCGTTACGGGACGACGTGACGACGACGCGACGATGCGAGGCAGCGAGAGGACGATACCCGCCAGAAGGCGGTGCGTCACTTCGCGGCACGCGAATGGCGGCGCGGCCCGGTCGAACGCGCCCCCGGGCGGGCCGCCGAACCCCTGTGACCAGGGACTTTGTCGCCGGGTGCGATCATGGTCCGGAGGCGTCGGCTGCGGCCCCCGGGCACGCCGCCGGGCGCGGTCGGGAATTCCGGCGGCGCCCGGCACGCTGGACAGGACGAGGAATCCGGTAGGCCGTGACGAGTAGGGAACGGGGTTGGGTGCGCGGTGCGTGACTTCCAGGCGCTGTACGAGCTGGACGAGCAGGGCGTGGCCGCGGTGGCCGCGGCCAACGCGGAGCTGAGCGACACCGGCGCGGGCCTCGTGCTGCTCCACCACTTCGAGGGCTTCATGGACGCCGGCGAGGCCGGCGGCCAGGTGGTGGCCCACCTCCTGGAGACGGGATCGCCGCAGGTCGTGGCCCGTTTCGACCACGACCGCCTGGTGGACTACCGGGCGCGCCGTCCCGCCATGGTGTTCGACCGCGACCAGTGGACGTCCTACGACCCGCCGGAGATCCTGCTGCAGCTGGTCCGCGACGCCGCGGGCGCGCCGTTCCTGCTGCTCACCGGCCCCGAGCCGGACGTCGAGTGGGAGCGCTTCGCGCGGGCCGTCCGCGAGCTGGCGGAGCGCTTCGAGGTCCGGCTGTCGGTCGACTTCCACGGCATCCCGATGGGCGTGCCGCACACCCGCCCGGTCGGTCTGACCCCGCACGGCAACCGGCTCGACCTCGCGGCCGGTTACCCGCAGTGGTTCGAGCAGGCCCAGGTCCCGGGCAGCGCCCAGGCGTTGCTGGAGTACCGCCTGGCCGAGGCCGGGCACGACGTGCTGGGCTTCGCCGTGCACGTGCCGCACTACGTGGCCCGCTCGGAGTACCCGGCCGCGGCCGTGCTGATCCTGGAGGCGGTGCAGTCCGCCACCGGCCTGGTGCTGCCGGGCACCCGGCTGCGCGCGCGGGTCGGCGAGGTGTACGCGGACATCGAGGAGCAGCTGGCGCAGGGCGACGGCGAGCTGCGCTCGGCGATCCGCGGCATGGAGGGCCAGTACGACGCGGTGGCGGGCGGGGAGGACCGGGAGAGCCTGCTGGCCGAGCCGGCCGACCTGCCCTCGGCGGACGAGCTGGGCCGGCGCTTCGAGCAGTTCCTGGCCGAGCACGAGCGCGGCGCCGAGTAGGCCCTGCCCGGCCGATCCGGTCCGCGCAGCGGATCCGGTCCGCCCGGCCGTCGGGGACACCGGCCCGAGGACGCCGCGGTGAGAGGCCGTCCGGGCCGGGAGTCATCCGCCGGCTCCGTTCGTTGGGGATTGCGGCGTCGGGGGACGCGCCGCGAGGAGCCGCTGTGACGCCTATCCCCGGGGGGATGCCATGCCGAGGACCACGTACCGGACCATGCCCGCGCCCGCGCGCCCGACCGTCGCCCTGACGGCCGGGCTCGCCGCGCTCCTGCTCGCCGGGTGCACCGGCGCCGGGGGAGCGGACACGGGCGGAGGGGGCTTCGCGGGCGCGGTGCCCGCTCCGGCCGCGAAGTCCACGCCGCCGCCGACCGGCCCGTACGTGGCCCTCGGCGACTCCTACACCGCCGGCCTGAAGATCGCCCCGCAGGTGGGCGAACCCGCGGGCTGCTCGCGCTCCGGGGTCAACTACCCGTCGCTGGTGGCGAAGGGGCTCGGCCTGGCGGCCGCGCAGTTCCAGGACGTCAGCTGCAGCGGCGCCCGCACCGGCGACCTCACCGGCGCCCAGGAGACCGGCCGCGGCACCAACCCGCCCCAGCTCGACGCGCTGACCGGGGACACCCGGCTGGTCACCGTCGGCATCGGCGGCAACGACGCGGGCTTCATGGAGGTCGTCCAGGAGTGCGCCAAGGAGAACCTGGTGGACGCGGTGAAGGGCCTGGTCGGCGCCTCGCGCGCGGCCTCGCCCTGCCGCGCGCACTACGCCTCCGGCGGCACCGACGACGTGCAGCGCAGGGTGGACGCGGCCGGCGAGCGGCTCGGCGGGATCCTGCAGGACATCAGGCGCCGCTCCCCGCGGGCCCGGGTGTACGTGGTCGGCTACCCGACGCTGCTCCCGGCCGACCCGGCGGGCTGCGAGCGGGTGCTGGGCAAGGCGGTGGCCCCCGGCGACCTCGGCTTCCTGTCGGAGAAGGAGCAGCAGCTGAACGCGATGCTCAGGAAGCGGGCGGAGGGCGCCGGCGCGGTGTTCGTGGACGCGGCCGCCCCGTCGGCCGGGCACGACATGTGCGCCGGCGAGGCGGCCCGCTGGGTCGAGCCGCCGTTCCCGGCCCCCGGCCTGGCGGCGATCCACCCGAACGCCAAGGGGCAGGAGGCGGTGGCGGCGGCCGTCCTGAAGGCCGTCCGGGGCTGAGCCCCTGCGCGGCGGGACGGGGGCGGGACGACACCGGCGGTGGGAGGGGGCGGGACGACACCAGCGCGTGGCGCAGGATTCACGCCCCGGCTCGCGCCCTTCGTGCGCGGCACACCCCGGCTGTCAGGGGCGCGGCGTACCGTGTGTGGCATATGGATGACACCGCGCACCGCCTCGCCGCCGCCCCGTTCCCGTACGACCACGCCGCCGAGGCCCGCTGGGTCCCCGAACCGGACAAGCGCCCCGGCCGCACCGCCTTCCAGCGCGACCGCGCCCGGGTGCTGCACTCGGCGGCGCTGCGGCGGCTGGCCGGCACCACCCAGGTGGTCGCCCCGATGCGCGCCGACTTCCCCCGCACCAGACTCACCCACTCCCTCGAATGCGCCCAGGTCGGGCGCGAGTTGGGAGCCGCCCTGGGCTGCGACCCGGACCTCGTGGAGACGGCCTGCCTGGCCCACGACATCGGCCACCCGCCGTTCGGCCACACCGGCGAGGAGGCGCTCGACCAGGCCGCCGAGGCCTGCGGCGGCTTCGAGGGCAACGCCCAGTCGCTGCGGATCCTCACCCGGCTCGAACCCAAGCGCTTCGCGCCCGAGGACGAGCAGCCCGCCGCCCGGCTCGCCCCCTGGCCCGGCCGCAGCGTCGGCCTCAACCTGACCCGCGCCGCCCTCGACGCCGCCACCAAGTACCCGTGGTCGCGCGGCGCGCACCCCACCGACCCGGCCTCGCACAAGTACGGCGTCTACGCCGACGACCTGCCGGTCTTCCGCTGGCTGCGGGCCGGCTCCCCGGCCGGGCGCAAGTGCTTCGAGGCCACCGTCATGGACTGGTCCGACGACGTGGCCTACTCCACCCACGACGTCGAGGACGGCCTCCAGGCCGGCCACATCGAGCCGGCCGCCCTGCGAGCCCCGGGCGAGCGGTCCGAACTCTTCAAGGTCGCCGAGCGCTACGCCCCGGACGCCGAGCCGGAGGAGCTGGCCGCCGCCCTGGACCGGCTGCTCGCCCAGGACTGGTGGCCTCGCTCCTACGACGGCACGGCCCGCGCCCGGGCCGGGCTGAAGGACCTCACCAGCCAGCTGATCGGCCGCTTCTGCCTGGCCGCCGAGCAGGCCACCCGGGCCCGCTACGGCCCCGGCCGGCTCACCCGCTACGGGGCCGAGCTGGTGGTGCCGCGCGGCGTGCGGCTGGAGTGCGCGGTGCTCAAGGCCGTCGCCGTCCGCTTCGTGATGCAGCGCGACGAGCAGGCCCAGCTGCGCGCCCGCCAGCGGATCGTGATCGCCGAGCTGGCGGACGTGCTCAACCGGCGCGCTCCCGAGGGCCTGGACCCGGTGTTCGCCGCCCAGTACCACGAGGCCGAGGACGACCGGGCCGCCCTGCGCACGGTCATCGACCAGATCGCCACCCTCACCGACGCCTCGGCCCTCGCCCTGCACGCCAGGCTCGTCGGCGCCTCCTGGGCCTGACCGGTCGGGCCCGCCCCGGCGCCCGGCGGGACGCGCCCGGCCGGAAAGCCCGGCCGCCCCAGTAGACTTCCGGGGTGGCCGGGCGGATCAGGGACGAAGACGTACAGGCGGTGCGCAGCGCACTGCCGATCGACGCGGTGGTCGGCGACTACGTACAGCTGACCAACGGTGGCGGCGGCGAGTACAAGGGCGTCTGCCCGTTCCACGACGAGAAGTCCGCCTCCTTCTACGTGAACCCCGCCAAGGGCGTCTTCCACTGCTTCGGCTGCCAGGAGAACGGCGACACCATCGCCTTCCTGATGAAGATCGAGCACTTCACCTTCGCCGAGGCCGTCGAGCGGATGGCCGCCCAGGCCGGCATCACCCTGCGTTACGAGGAGGGCGGCTACAGCCCCCGCCACCAGCAGGGCGAGCGGACCCGCCTGGTCGAGGCGCACAAGGTGGCCGCCGCCTACTACCAGGAGCAGCTGGCCTCGCCCGAGGCGGAGATCGGCCGCCGCTTCCTCGCCGAGCGCGGCTTCGACGAGGAGGCCGCCAGGACCTTCGGCGTCGGCTACGCCCCGGCGGGCTGGGAGCACCTGGTCCGCTACCTGCGCGGCAAGGGGTTCAGCGACAAGGAGATCCTGCTCGGCGGTCTGGCCTCGCAGGGCCAGCGCGGCGGCCTGATCGACCGCTTCCGGGGCCGGCTGGTCTGGCCGATCCGGGACATCGCGGGCGAGGTGGTGGGCTTCGGCGCCCGCCGGCTGCGCGAGGACGACAACGGCCCGAAGTACCTGAACACCCCCGAGACGCCGATCTACAAGAAGTCGCACGTGCTGTACGGCATCGACCTGGCGAAGAAGGAGATCGCCAAGTCGGGCCGGGCGGTGGTGGTCGAGGGCTACACCGACGTGATGGCCTGCCACCTGGCCGGGGTCACCTCGGCGGTGGCCACCTGCGGCACGGCCTTCGCCGAGGACCACATCAAGATCATCCGCCGGCTGCTGATGGACACCTCGCAGTACCGCGGCGAGACGGTCTTCACCTTCGACGGCGACGCGGCCGGCCAGAAGGCCGCCCTGCGGGCCTTCGAGGACGACCAGAAGTTCGCGGCCAAGACCTCCATCGCGGTCAGCCCGGGCGGCATGGACCCGTGCGACCTGCGGCTGGCCCAGGGCGACGAGGCCGTGAAGCAGCTGATCGACAACCCCGTCCCGCTCTTCGAGTTCGCGCTGAACACGGCGGTGTCGAAGCACCGGGTCGAGACGCCCGAGGGGCAGGCCGCCGCGATGGAGGAGGCCGCCCTGATCGTCGCGAAGATCAAGGACCCGTCGATCCGGCACGGCTACGCGATCCGCCTGGCCGGCATGCTCGGCGTCAATCCCGGCGACGAGCAGTTCGTGGTCCGCCGGATCTCCCAGCTGTCCCGCTGGGAGCGGGAGAAGCAGCAGAACCCCCGCGGCAGCACCGCGCGGCGCACCGAGCAGCCCGTCGCCGCGGTGCGCCCCGCCCAGCCCGCGTTCCGGCTCAACCCGCGCGACCCGGCCCAGTTCGTCGAACGCGAGCTGCTCAAGCTGGCGCTCCAGCACCCGGACCTGGTCAGCCCGGCCTTCGACCACTACGGCGAGGACGAGTTCCCCACCCCGCCGTACACCGCCGTGCGGCAGGCCGTCGCCAAGGCCGGCGGCGCCGCCTACGGGGCGACCCTGCCGGACTTCACCAGCGCGGTGCGCGAGGCGTCCCCGGACGACCAGGTGCGCTCGCTGGTCACCGAGCTGACCGTCGAGCCGGTGCGTTCCCGCCGCAAGGTGGACGCGGTCTACGCGGGGGAGTTCCTGGTCAAGCTGCGCCTGCTGGCCGTCGACCGCCGGATCGCCGAGGTCCGCGGCTACCTGCAGCGGCTCGGCCACCGGGCCGACGCCGAACAGCTGCACGCGGTGCAGACCGAGCTGTGGCAGCTCCAGCAGTACGGCCAGCAGCTCCGCAGCCGGGGCGCCGCGGCGCTCTGAGCCCCGGGGCCTGCCGGACGAGCCCCAGCGGCTCCTCGACCCGGGGCGCCGCCCCCGGGCGTGGCCGGACGGTCGCGCGCCCGGCGGGAAGATGCGGGCGCGCCCCGGGAAGTGCGCAGAAAGTCGGCGCACGAGTCTCGGCCACGGAGTGTGGCGTACCGCACACTGGATGGCGTCCCACCTCCGTACAGCGCGGGTCCGCCAGAGTCGCGCCCGCCCCGAGGGGATGCTGCCCGTGGACCAAGGCCTTGTCGCACCGACCACCGCCATCACCACCACGAGACCGGACCGCGCCGGGCCGGCGCGGGAGCAGGAGACGGACCACGGCCGGGCCGGCGCGGCTCCGCCCGACGGCGCCCGGGTGCCCGCCCAGGGCCTGCCCGAGGGCCATCCCGAGAGCGCTGACCCGGATCCGGCCGCCGGGGAGCTCGACGCCGAGCCCGATGCCGACGTCGACGCCGAGCCCGATGACGAGGCCGACGCCGACCGCGACGCTGAGGCCGACCGTGATGCGGAGGAGGAGCCCGGTCCGCAGGCCGACGGCAGCGGCCCGGCCGCGGACCTGCTGCGCCAGTACCTGCGCGAGATCGGCCGGGTCCGGCTGCTGACCGCCGCCGAGGAGGTGGAGCTGGCCCGCCGGGTCGAGGCCGGCCTGTTCGCCGAGGAGCGGCTGAACGGCGAGCCCCCGCCCCCCGACCCGCTGGCGCGCGAGCTGGACACCCTGGTGGTGCGGGGGCGGATCGCCAAGCGGCGGCTGATCGAGGCGAACCTGCGCCTGGTGGTGTCCGTCGCCAAGCGGTACGTCGGCCGCGGGCTGACCCTGCTGGACCTCGTCCAGGAGGGCAACCTCGGCCTGATCCGGGCCGTGGAGAAGTTCGACTACGCCCGCGGCTACAAGTTCTCCACCTACGCGACCTGGTGGATCCGGCAGGCGATGAGCCGGGCGCTGGCGGACCAGGCCCGGACGATCCGGGTGCCGGTGCACGTGGTCGAGCTGATCAACCGGGTGGTCCGGGTGCAGCGCGCACTGCTGCAGGAGCGCGGCCTGGAGCCGACCGCGGCCGAGGTCGCCGCCGCCCTGGAGCTGACCGAGGCGCGGGTGCGGGAACTGGTCCGGCTGGCCCAGGAGCCGATCTCGCTGCACACCCCGGTGGGGGAGGAGGACGACGTGGCGCTCGGCGACCTGATCGAGGACGCCGACGCCACCTCACCCGCGGAGTCCGCCACCTTCCTGCTCCTGCGTCAGCACCTGGACGCGGTGCTGGCCACCCTGGGCGAGCGGGAGCGCCAGGTCGTCCAGCTCCGCTACGGGCTGGACGACGGCAGGCCGCGCACGCTGGAGGAGATCGGTGCGGTGTTCGGCGTGACCAGGGAGCGGATCCGCCAGATCGAGTCGAAGACGCTGGTCAAGCTCCGCGACCACGCCTTCGCCGAGCAGCTGCGCGGCTACCTCGACTGACCCGGGTCCGGGCTCGCGGCGGACGGCGAGGCGGCCCCCGGCGTCCCGGACGGCTGCGCGGTCGCTCCCGGGTCGGTGGCGGCCGGGGCCGGGTCGGTGCTCGCCGCGCCCGCGCCGGTGCCCGGGGGCGGCGAGGCGGGACCGATCGGGATCGGGGTGGAGGCCACGACGGCGGCCAGGTCGGAGATGGCCGTGGTGCAGACGTGGCCGGCCGGCTGGTAGCCGCAGACCACGAAGCCGGTGTGCGGGTCGGCCGCGTTCAGCATCGACGAGTAGTTGTCGTAGCCCCAGTGGATGAGGGCCGTCTCGCTGTCACCGGTGCTGTCGGTGATGGTCGCGTAGTCGTTCGGCTCGCCCTCGGTGATCGCGGCCCAGGCGGCCTGGCAGGTCTGGCTGTACCGGAGGTAGACGACCACCTTGCCGATGACGTCGGTCTGCAGGGTGCGGGCGTCCTTGCCGCAGCCGGTGGTCTTCGGGTCCTTGTGCGCGCAGCCGACGGCCTGGCAGGCGGGCGGGGCCGAGGCGGGCTTGGCCGGTGACGCCGAGGACGCCGAGGCGGTCGGAGCGATGGAGGAGGTCGGGGCGGGCTCGGCGGCGGCCGTCGGCTCGTCGTGCCGGGTGGCGGCGCGCACGCCGACCAGCACCAGCAGGGCGGCCACCACGGCGGCGGCGGTGAGCAGCGTCGCCGGGCGCCGCCACCAGGCCGCGGGCGGCCGGACGGGATCCGCCTCGACCGCGGGCGCGGCCACGTCGGGGAGCTCGGCGACGACCGGAGCCACGGCGTCGGACTCCGCCGGCGCGGACCCGGTCGGTCCGGTCGCGGTCGGCGTCGGCCCGCACAGCACGGACAGCGACAGGCCGGACCCGGACGCGGACCCGGAGCCGGGCTCCTCGGGGGCGGGGTCCGGGTCGGCCGGCTGCCCGGCGGCCGGGCCGCCGTCGGGGGCGTCCGCGGCGGAGGTCGTCGCCGGCACCGGCGCGCCGGCCCCGGGCGCGGCCACGGCCCGCTCCCAGAGCGACCGCAGGGCGGGCCCGTCGCAGTCCACGGTCCCGATCAGCGCTTCCAGCGCCTGCTGGGTGATGACCCGTTTGCCGTTCAGCCAGCGCTCCCAGGAGGCCCGGCTGTAGTGCGTCCGGGTGGCCAGTTCGGCCAGCGAGAGTCCGGCGGCGTCCTTGATGGTCCGGAGCTCCCCGGCCAGGTCCCTGGCGGGCTCGGACAGCTCTTCGGGCAGGTTCTTCCAGGCGGAACCCATGCGGCCTTCCAACGGTGCGAGACGGGAACGGGGTACGGGGAGAGCGGGACGGGCTCCGGCCCGGGCCGTTCGGGTGTCTCCGCTTCTCCAAAGTCATCGGCCTGACGTCCCAAACCCCAGGTCATGGCGCTGAGACGGACGGAAGTGTCTCACAACCGCCGGGAACGCTCGAACAACCGTCTTCCGTCGTGCAGAGTTCTCAGGCCGGTGCGGTTCACCGACCGGCGGACACGTTCGGACACGGACCGGTCACCGGTCGTGGGTCCGGCATCCACGCCCCGGTTCCCCCACGGCCGAGGCAGCCTCGCGGGGGGAGGCTGCCCCGGTCTACCGGGACGCACGGCGGGGAGGACGCCCCAGGGCGTCCTCCCCGCCGTGATCATTTTCGGAACGGGTCCCGGGCGGCCCGCCGGCGCCCGCCGACGGCCCGTCGGGGGGCTCAGTGGTGGAAGCCCTCGCGGACCGGCACACCGAGCTCCTTGAGCGGGACGGGCTGGCGCCGCAGCTCCGGCAGCAGCCGTCGCAGGTCGGCCAGCAGCAGGTCGGCGAGGTCCTTGGAGAAGCCGTTGCGGCAGACGATCCGGAGCACCGAGAGGTCGGTGCGGTTGTCCGGGAAGGTGTACGCGGGCACCTGCCAGCCGCGCTCGCGCAGTCGCCGTGACACGTCGAACACGTCGAAGGGCACCCCGTCGGTGGTGGTGACGGCGAAGACCGGCAGTTCGTCGCCGCGGGTGAGCAGCCGGAAGCCGTCCAGTTCCGCGATCGCCCCCGACAGGTAGGTGGCGACCTCGCGGCAGGCGCCGTGGACGGCCCGGAAGCCGTCCCGTCCGAGCCGCAGGAAGACGTAGTACTGCGCGACCACCTGGGCGCCCGGGCGGGAGAAGTTGAGCGCGAAGGTCGGCATCTCGCCACCGAGGTAGTTGACCCGGAAGACGAGCTCCTCGGGCAGCGCCTCCGCGTCCCGCCACAGCGCCCAGCCGACGCCGGGGTAGACCAGTCCGTACTTGTGCCCGGAGGTGTTGATCGAGGCCACCCGGGGCAGCCGGAAGTCCCAGGCCAGCTCCGGGTCCAGGAAGGGCGCCACCATGCCGCCGGAGGCGCCGTCCACGTGCACCGGGACGTCCAGCCCGGTGCGCTGCTGGAGGTCGTCCAGGGCCGCGCAGATGTCCGCGACGGGCTCGTAGGAGCCGTCGAAGGTGGAGCCGAGCACCCCGACGACGCCGATGGTGTCCTCGTCGCAGAGTTCGACGGCCCGCACGGCGTCGAGGTGGTAGCGCTCGCCCTCCATCGGCGCGGTGCGCGCCTCGACCTCCCAGAAGGTGCAGAACTTCTCCCAGCAGACCTGCACGTTGACGCCCATCACCAGGTTGGGCCGGGCACCGGCGGCGTAGCGCTCGGCGTTGCGGGCCATCCAGCGGCGCTTGAGGGCCATGCCGGCGAGCATGCAGGCCTCGCTGGAGCCGGTGGTGGAGCAGCCGACCGCGCTGTCCGGGTCGGGGGCGTGCCAGAGGTCGGCGAGGATGGCCACGCAGCGCCGTTCGAGTTCGGCGGTCTGCGGGTACTCGTCCTTGTCGATCATGTTCTTGTCGAGGCACTCGGTCATCAGCCGGGTGGCCTGCGTCTCCATCGAGGTGGTGACGAAGGTCGCCAGGTTGAGCTTGGCGTTGCCGTCCAGCATCAGCTCGTCGTGGATCAGCTGGTACGCCGTGTCCGCCGCGACCGGGCCGTCGGCGAGCCGGTGCACCGGTGGCGCCAGCTCCATCGCGCCCAGCGGGTCCGCGGTCGAGACGAACGGACTGATGCTGAGCCGGCGGTCGTCGCCGGTCCCCTTGTGCAGCGCCATGGAATCCTGCCGCCCTTCACCCTCTGGTGGCCGTGTCCCGTCCTACGCTGCCACCGGCCGGCCGGTGACGCATCTTCACCGATCGGTTCAGGCCTTCGTCTCCGGGTGGACCTGCTCGCGGGCGGCCCGGTACTGCTGGCGCACCGCGGATCCGATCGCCAGGTCCTGCTCCCCGTCGGGTTCGACGGTCTCGGCGTCCGGCAGCGGCCACTCCGGCGGCTCGGGCGTGCCGGCCAGTGCCCAGGCGGCCTGCCGGGCGGCCCCGCGGGCCGCGTGCGCGCCCGGCGGCGGCACCACGACCGGAACGCCGAACAGCAGCGGGGCGACGTGCCGGACGACGGGCAGCCGCCCGGCCGCCCCGAGCAGGAAGACCCGTTTGATCCCGACGCCCTGGGCCCGCAGCACGTCGAGCGCGTCCGCGATGTTGCAGAGCATCCCCTCGACGGCGGCCCGGGCCAGGTGCTGCGGCGTCAGCGACTCGGCCCGCAGGCCGGTCAGGGTGCCGGCCGCGTGCGGCAGGGCCGGGGTGCGCTCGCCGTCCAGGTAGGGCAGCAGGACCAGCCCGTAGGCGCCGGGGGAGGAGTGCAGGGCGAGGTCGCTCAGGCCGTCCAGGTCGCGGCCGAGCAGGGCGGCGGTGGACAGCAGCACCTGGGCGGCGTTGAGGGTGGCGACCATCGGCAGGTGGCGGCCGCTGGCGTCGGCGAAGGAGGAGACCAGCCCGGTGGCGTCGACCACGGCCCGCTCGTGCACCGCGAAGATCGTCCCGGCGCTGCCGAGCGAGACCACCGCGTCGCCCGGGCGCAGGCCGAGGCCGAGGGCGGCGGCCATGTTGTCGCCGGTGCCGGCCGAGATCAGCAGGCCCTCGGGGGTGTGCCCGGCGGGTTCGGCGGGCCCGAGCACCTCGGGCAGTTTCAGCTCGTGGCCGAGGGCCAGCTCGACCAGGTCCTGCCGGTACTCGCCGGTGATCGGTGACCAGTAGCCGGTGCCGGAGGCGTCGCCGCGGTCGGTGGTGCGGCGCCTGGGGTGGCCGAGCAGCTGCCAGACCAGCCAGTCGTGCGGCAGCAGCACCTCGGCGACCCGGCGGGCGTTGGCCGGCTCGAACTCGGCCAGCCAGCGCAGCTTGGCGATGGTGTAGGTCGGGGCGGGGACGGCACCGATCGCGGCGGTCCAGGCGGCCGGGCCGCCCAGCGCGTCCAGCAGTTTGGCGGCCGCACCGCTGGAGCGCGGGTCGTTCCACAGGATCGCCGGCCGGACCAGCACGCCGCCCGCGTCCAGGCCGATCATGCCGTGCTGCTGCGCGCTGACGCCGATGGCCCGGACGCCCTCCAGCAGTCCGCCCGCCGCGGCGTCGCCGAGGGAGTGCAGCCACAGCTGCGGGTCGGCCTCGCCGGGGCGGGTGTCCGCGGCCTCGGGGACGGGGTGCGGCGCCTTGCCGGAGCGCAGGACGGCGCCGGTGTCCGCGTCGCACGCGACGATCCGGGTGCGGTTGGTCGAACTGTCTATCCCCGCGACGATGGCCATGTCGAGATCATGCCTCAGCGGGGCCCCCGGCGCGTCCGGGCCGGGCGAGGTGTTGCCCGTTCGGAACGAGGCCGGGAGGCCCCGTTCGCCCGGGCGTCACCCCCGCGTCACGGCCGGAAGGTACCCCAGCCGTCGTCCTCGGGCCGGGACCGGTTGAAGTACGGCACGCGGTCGGTGACCGCGTTCGGCAGCCGGTCCCCGACCTTGTCCGCGACGGCGCCCGCGGCCTTCCCGGCGACCGAGCCGGCCTGTTGCCTGGCCCGCTCGGTCGCGCCCTGCACCGCGGGGTTCTGGGCGATCTGCCGGGTGACCTTGGCGATCTGCTCGTAGCGCTGGCGCCCGGCCCGCGAGCCGAGGACGTAGCCGGCCGCGAACCCCGCGGCCAACGACAGCTTCCACATGATCGGATCCACCCTCTCCTGGCGGCCATCTGCCGCATTGCCCTACCCGTCAGTCGGGACGGCGAACCGTCCGCGCCCCCAGCATCCCCGGGGGCCGGGCCCGGCGCGCGCCGGGCGCGCCGGGTGGAGCCCGGGCCGCCGGGGAAAGCGATTGGCGGACCACCCCCCCGAGTGCGCTAATGTATGTCCCGCAGCGAGCGCCGCGGAGCCCGGGGAAACCGGGGGCCGGGGCGGGAGCCGATCCCCCATAGCTCAATTGGCAGAGCAGCCGACTGTTAATCGGCAGGTTATTGGTTCGAGTCCAATTGGGGGAGCTCAGGAGAGGCCTGGTGAGGGCCCTCCTCCTGTGCGTGGTGCGCGGTTGGGCACCACGATCCCGCATAGCTCAATTGGCAGAGCAGCCGGCTGTTAACCGGCAGGTTTTTGGTTCGAGTCCAAATGCGGGAGCTTCACCGGCTCCGCCCGGTGACTGCTCAGAGCGAAGGCCCCTCGGACGACCGGGGGGCCTTCGTGTTGTCCTGGCTCGGCTCCGCCCGGTGTTGCCTTCGTCACTCCGTGGCGTTCGGGGGGCCGGGGGTGCCCGGCCCCCCGGCCGGGGCGCCCCGGTGGCTCAGGTGGTCGCCTGCTGGTAGAGCGTGGCGACGCGCTGGTCGAAGGTGACGCTGTACGAGGTGCCGTCGGTCTCCCCGCCCTCCTGGTAGCCGCCGATCACGCCGATGACCGAGCCGCCGCCGGTCACCCAGGGGCTGCCGCTGGTGCCGTCGGTGTAGCCGCCGCAGTCGAAGCGCTCCTGGGTCGGGCTCTGCGAGCGGGTCGTGACGGTGCAGGTGATCGGTTCGTCGCTCTGGTTCGGGTAGCCGGTCACCGAGACGGACTGGCCGAAGCCCTGGCCGGTGGCGATCGGGTTGCCGCCGACCGCGTCCTCGACCTGCCGGTCGTCGACCGGGCTCACGGAGACGAAGGCCACGTCGTACTCGGGGTCCTCGTCGGAGACCCAGCGCGGGTCGACGGTGATCCGCTGGACGGGCCAACTCCCGTAGGGGGAGTAGCCGTTGCGGTAGCCGGGGGTGAACACCAGGCCGTCCAGCAGGCCGATCCGGCGGCTCTGCACGCAGTGCGCCGCGGTGACCAGCAGATTGTGCTTCGGGCTGCGCACGACGCTCGCGGTGCAGGCCCGGGGGCCCTGCGCGGTGTGGATCGAGAGGGTGCCGATGCGGTCGCGCGCGGCGTTCTGCTGCGCGACCTCGGCGGTGGGCGCCCGGTCCTGTCCGCCGCACGCGGTGCCGGCCGCGACCAGCAGGGCCGCCAGCGCGACCGTCCGTGCCGCGTGCGCGGGCCGTATCGGGCGGGGGGCCATCGGGGCTCCGTCTCCTCGGGGGCGGGTGCCGGGCTCGTGCGTTCCGCCGTTCGAGAGGAAGATCTACCAGGCCGTGCCCGGCGGCGCCACCGCCGCCGGGGCGGGTGCCGTCCGGCTACCCGGTCGCGCGGTCGTAGAGGGCCTGGACGCGGTCGCCGAAGTAGCTGCTGTACGAGGTGTCCGGGGTGTCCCCGCCCTCCTGGTAGCCGCCGATGACGCCGACCACGGTGCCGGTCCTGGTGTTCGGGTCGAAGTCGGTCACCCAGGGGCTGCCGCTGGTGCCGCCGGTGTAGTCCGGGCAGTCGATCCGCAGCTGCGTGGGGCTCTGTTCGGTGGTCGTGTTGGAGCAGGTGATCGGGACGTCGCTGGTGCCGGGGTAGCCGGTGACCTTCACGGGCAGCCGGTAGCCGCGGTTGACGCCCAGGGTGTTGGCGCCGAGCACCTGCTGCACCTGCTTCCCGTTCTGGGCCTGGACGACCGCGAAGGCGACGTCCACGTCCGGGTCGGCGTGGTCCTTCCAGCCGTCGTCGACGGCGACGGACAGCAGGGGCCAGACGCCGCTGGGGGTGTCGCCGTCCCGGTAGCCGGGGACGAAGACGAGGTCGCTGCGCTGTCCGAGGTCGAGGTCCCAGACGCAGTGCGCGGCGGTGACGATGAGGTTGAGGCCGGCGCTGTCGACGACGCTGGCGGTGCAGAAGTGGTCGCCGTCCGCGTTGCGGGTGAAGACGGCGCCGACCAGGCCGTTGAGCACGGTGGGCTTCGCGGTGCGGGTGACGCCGGTGCGTCTGGCGACCGCGCCGCGCAGCCGCTGCCGGCTCCAGCCGTGGCTGCTGACGGCGGCGGCCGGTCCCGAGGTCGCGGCCGGCGCCGAGGTGACCGTGGGCGTGCCGCCGCCCGGTCCGGCGGAGGTCGTGCACCCGGCCGCCAGCAGTACCGCCACGAGCGCCCCGGCCGTCGCTCCCGTCCCACGCACCGTCATCCGTCCAGGCTGCCCGCGCGGACGCCCGGACGCCAGCCGGACTGCACGGTCCGAAGAGGCGCACACCCGTGCGCACCCGTGTGCGCCCCCGGCGCGCACCACGGGTGATCGACCGGCTATGCTGCCCGGGACGGCCTTTCGGGGCCGTCTGCTGCTGCCGTGGCCGATGTCCGGTGCGCGGCGAACCGGGGCGGTAGCTCAGCCGGTTAGAGCAGGGGACTCATAATCCCTTGGTCGTGGGTTCGAGTCCCACCCGCCCCACCCCTGATCGACCACCAGGGTGCCAGCAAGAAGTGTGCTCTGACCAGCGAAAACGTTCGCTCCTGCGACTGGAACTGTAGGCCAAGACCTAGCAGCAAACCGGGATGCCACGCTGGATTTCACCCAGATGGGAACGCCATGGGAACGGGTTGACGCTGAAGTCGTTCCCTGGGAACCATCGAGCAGATCCCAGCGTGAGATTCACGAGGCACGCGGGCCCCATCCCCGCGCAGAATTGATGCCTCAGACGCCGACTGCCACCCGGATCCGCTTCCTCTTGGCTGCCCGCTCGCGCCGTGTTGGGTCGGCGGCCTTCGAAGCGGCCTCCGCTGCCGGCGTCACCCGGTTCGCTCGGGGCACCACGGCAAGGGTCGCCTCGGCCTGAGCATGCTGGAACTGGGGGAACACCGAGGTGTAGGTGTCGGCTGTGATCTGGATCCCGGAGTGCCCCAGCAGCTCGGAAATGTCCTTCATGGACATGCCTGCGGCGTTGGAGATGCCGGCTGTTCCGTGCCGGAGGTCGTGTAGGCGGATGGGCGGCAGTTCTGCCTTCGTGATCAGCAGCTCGAACCGGTGGGTCAGGTAGTCGGGGTGGTGCGGCTCCCCGTTCTCCTTGGTGAAGACCGCGCCGGTGTCCTTCCAGAGGTCGTCCTTGTGGGCCTCGTTCCAGGCTTCGCGTTCCGCGGTCTGCTGCGCCTGCCACCTCCGGAGCAGCTCTACTGTTTCGCGGTCGATGGTGATTGTTCTCACACTGTCGGCCTTGGGGTCCTCCTTGAAGACCTTGCTGGCGATCGCGACCACTTGGTGGGAGATGTGGATGGTGCGGGCTTCGAGGTCGATGCTGGACCACTGGAGGGCGCAGCCTTCGCCGCGGCGGAGTCCGCGCAGGGCGAAGAGATGCCACAGCGGGTAGAGGCGGTCCCCTGCGACGGCGTCCAGGAAGGCCCCGGTGAGTTCGGGCGTCCACACCATCACGGGCGACGGGCGTTCGCCGGTGCGGGCCCACTCTGCGACCCGGATGGCTGTCCAGACGAGCGCCTTGGGGCGCTTGTACGTGGGGAGCTCGACCAGGGCGGCCCAGTTCCGAACGACTTTCAGTGCCTTCACGGCGTCTTCGAGGGCGGACGACAGTGTGGCTTTGATGCGGTGTTGGGTCGGGGTGTCGGTTATGCGGTGAAGCTGCTTGCGTTCCGCTGTGAGGCGGGCCTTGGCTTCGTTCCAGGCTGCTCGGGCTTCGGCTCGGGCGTCGCCGGGCGGCGTCTGGCGCCATATCAACCCCTTGGCCTGGGCGTCCTCGGCGAGTGCTTCGACCTGGGCTCGGTGTGCGTCGCGCCGCTCGTTCTCATCGTTGATCGCCTTGAACATCTCCCGGATGTGATCTGCGTCGAGTTCGATGAGCGGTACGTGGCCGATGTAGTTGCTGATGTAGAGCCGGATGTGTCGCTCATACCCTGGGACCGTGGTCGTGGCCAGGTCTTGCTTCCCTTCGAGCCACTTGGCCATGTAGTTCCCGAGCGTCTCCTTCGAGAGGACCTTGAGGCCTGCGCGGGACTGTTCGTAGGTCGTCTTGGCGGCCGCAGCAGCCTTCTTCTGGGTCTTGAAACCGCCCCGGACGGCGCGCTGGCGCTTGCCGCCCACCTTGGTGTCCAACTCGATGCTGTAGTACCAGGAGCCGTGGTCGCGCCGGTTGAGCAGCGGGCACGATTTGTCCAGCGGGCCGGTCAACTGGTTGCCCGCGGGATCCAGCTTCGGCGTGCCCTTGAGCGGCCCACGCTTGTGGAGGAGCGGCCCGTGGCAGCCGCATCGCTTGTATGTCTTGTCCTCGAACAATTTCTCGCCCCCCATAGGCGTCGTTCGGTTACTTTAAGTTAGATAGGTGATGTTTTAACGTGCTTTAGCTGGTCCCCGAACGACCTATCTTGCCCCAGGCGGGTGACAGTGCCGTATGCTGCGGAGCAGTTGTGCGCGGGGGAGAAACGCGGCAGCTGTGACAACTGCAACAACGGCAAGTTCGGCGGGGTCCGGTGTCCTGACTCTGCGTGAGCTTCTTGATCTGCCAGCCATCGTCAACGTTGAGACGGCTGCCAGGGCGCTCGGTATCGGCCGGAACAAGGCGATGGAACTGATCCGCTCGGGCGACTTCCCGGCTACGACGCTTAGGCTGGGAGCGACCACGAAGGTTTCCACGGCGTCGCTGTGGGAGGCCCTCGGGGTGCCGATGATGCTCCGGTAAGGCGATGCCGACCGCGCTCAAGATGGTGGCAACTTAACTTCAAGTTGCCGCTGTCTCGGTCGGGGTTGGCGGATGCGCGACAACAGCAACGGCTAGGTAGGACCCATGGCGCCACGGATGTTCGGCTTTGAGGACAGCTCCTTCGAGCGTCTACGCGCGTCTGAGGTGCCGGGCGTACAAGGCGCCGCCTCACGGCGCCGCCTGCGCCAGTCCAAGGCCGCGATTGCCGAGTGGATGAACAGCGAAGGCTTTCGCGGCACCCGCGGCTCGGACTGGACGACCATGACGGTCGGCCGCCTGCTCCGGACGCCAGAGATCGCCGGCCTCACCCGGGGCGACCAGGGTGAGCTGGTGGAGAGCGGCAAGCCGGCCATGATCACGCCGGAGGAGTTCCACGAGATCCAGGCGATCGACGCGGAGGCCGCCGTCGAACCGCGTGAGGACACCTACGAGTACCTCTTCACCGGCGGCCTCGCGATCTGCGGAGAGTCGGGCGACCCGATGGCCTCCGCACGATCGAACGCCGACACACCCGGCTACCGCTGCGAGGTCTGCGGAAAGACGCGCATCGCCGCCGCCGTCCTGGAGGACTACGTTGGCGAGCACGTCCTCGCCGAGCTGCTCCGGCCCGGTGCGCAGGAGAGGATCGAAGCCGCTCGTGTCGAGCGGGCCAAGCAGGCTGTTGAGGTCCGCGCGCAGGTCGACCAGTTGAAGAAGGCAGCCAGCGAACTGGCCGACTCTTACCTTGCGGGAGAGGTAACTCGCCAGACTCTGGTTGCGGTTGAGAAGCGGGCCGCCGAACAGATCAAGCCCCTGCGCGCGCGGCTGCGCTTCCTGGAGCAGGTCGTCAACGCGCCTTACCTGACCGATGTCGATGGCGCGATCAAGTGGTGGGAGCATGCGCCCGCCGCCTCGAAGCGCGCTCTGGTAGGTCTCTTCGTCGACGCCATCGAGGTCAACAAGGCGTCCGCGCGGGGCGTCAGGCACATCGAGCCCGGCAGAGTGGTCCTGAGATGGCGCGGCTGACCCCGGATGCGGCCGTCCAGTCCGACGGCCCGCCGGCCACGGACCTGAGACACCTGGGCATCATCGTCGACGGAAGCCGTCGGTGGGCAAAGGCCCGCGGGCTGTCTACCTCAGAGGGGCACCGTGCCGGAGCCGAGAAGGTGCATGAGGTTCTCGGCTGGTGCTCGGCGAGCGGCATCCAGGTCGTCACGCTGTGGGTTCTGTCGGTCGCGAACTTGCGGCGGTCCGTTGACGAACTCGCCCCGCTGCTGGGCATCATCGAGGACCTGGCACTCGACCTGCATTGCGACGGCCGGTGGGACGTCCGGCCGATCGGGGACTTCGGATTGCTTCCCCACCGCACGGCCGCCATCATGCGACTGGTGGCAGGCGCCGAGAATCAGCAACCGGGCGGGGTACAGGTCAATCTGGCAGTCGCGTACGGCGGCCGGGAGGAGCTGCTCGGGGCCTTCCGTAGGACAGTCGCCGAGCTCGCCGCCCGCGGCTACGACGCGGATCAAATCGCGGATGCCCTCGAGGAGCGGGACATCGCGAGGCACCTCTACACCAGCGGCCAGCCCGACCCCGACCTGGTGCTGCGTACCTCCGGCGAGCAGCGGCTCAGCGGCTTCATGCCGTGGCAGGGCTTCCAGAGCGAGCTGCACTTCTGCCCGACGCTGTGGCCTGACCTGACGAAGCAGGACTTCGTCGGGGCGCTGGAGTCGTACGGGCGCCGCCTGCGCACCCGAGGGGTGTGAGTACAAGCGGCGCCCGGTGCTGTCGATCAGTCCGCAGGCCCGCAGGCCTCGCCAGCCGGTCCCGGCGGCGTACGGCGCAGCGCGGAGGAAGCCGAGATCGACAACCCCACGATCAGCGCCACGATCGCGACGCCTGCCAGGGCAGGAGACAGCTTCTGCTCCAAGGCGAGGGACCAGGGGCTTCCCGTGGTGTAGCTGATCAGGTAGGACCCCTTGCTTGCGCCGTAGGCCATGCCGAACAGGGCTGCGACCGAGGCGATGCGCAGGCCGATGGCCTGCTGGCGACGGCCGGCGCGGGCGTTGATCGCACCGGCCTTGAGGCACAGGAACGTCAGTTCGGCGCAGGTGACGGCCACGTACGACAGGTACACCAGCAGGTAGGCCATGACAGTCCGGTTGCCCGCGAAATCGGTGGTGTAAGTGATGTTGGGCGCGTCGTCGGAGGCGGCGATGAACAAGGGGACGAGCGCCGCGGTGACGCCGCAGCCGAGGAAGATCCGGTATCCGACATGGGTGGGCACCGCCCACTGCTCGTACGCCCAGTCGACCAACATGATCTGCAGGCTGCAGCACCAAGCGACGGCGCATAGGTGCGCACCCAACTTGGCGATGTTCGGCACGCCGGTCAGCGACCCGACCACACTCGCGACGGCGGGTACGGCCAGCAGCACGCCGATGGTGACCACGGCGAAGGCGCTGGCCCGCGCCCACCGCGAGATGCCGGAGCTCTCGTCGTAGCGACGGCGCCACGCCACCCGTACGTTCATTGCGGTCGCGCCCAGCCCGACAGCGGTGCAGAGCCCGAAGATCAGGGCATCGCCCACCGATTTGCCTCCTCAGTTGTCGGCAGCCCGAGCCGCCATGTCGGCGTCGCTTCGCCGACCTCCTCGTCGCCGGCCAGGCCGTGTCGGCTCCGGCGCCAGCTCCGGGACTACCGGCACCTCGGGGACCGGAGGAACCCCGGGGGCGTGCCGGGCGCGGATCTCCCGGGCGGCTGCGAGTAGGTCGTCCACGGCCTCGGGGCCGAGGTCGGCGACGAGTCGTACGGCCTCCCGAAGCCCCGGCTCCTGCTCGAAAGCGGTCAGTCCGGTGAGGTCGTCCCAGCCGGGGAGCAGGTAAGCCGACGGGGCATCGAACGCGCGCGCGACCGCGACGAGCGTAGTACACGGAGGATTCGCCTTATTACCATTTAGTAGATCGCTGATGACCGCGTGCGACAGCGCGGGCTTGTCTCCGGGGGCGGGCGCGGTCCGTGCTGCCAGCTCACGAACGGTCGGCCTGTTCCCGAGTGCCGCGGCTGTGCGGCGCAGCAGATACTCGAGCTTGGAGGCCAGTGTCGTCGGCGGGGTGGCCGCAGGCTGCCTGCTCATCACCGTGCCCGGCGCCTTGACGCACTCACCGTCTGCACTGATGTCCCCCTCCGGGGTTTGTTAGCCTTCGTTGACAATCGGTAGTCCACGATGCAAGCTACCGGAAGGCCGTTGATCATGATGGCCCGGGGGCGTGCTGCCGAGGCTGTAGCCGGCAGCTCCGTGGTGCGCATCTTCACTGACGCGATCCGCAGCCGAGGGCTGCGAGGGGGAATTCCTGATGATCGACCGCGACCGCGTGCTGGCGCGCGTTCAGGAGGCCGAGAAGTCTGGTCGCCCGGTGCTGGGGGGCGCCGCCGCGGACCGCCTGCTGTGTGCGTTGGCCCTGGTGGATGTTGCGAGCGTCGATGATGAGGCCGGGGAGGGCGGATGCGGCGGCCGGGCGCGCTAGCTCAAACCCGGCCTGACCTGCGAAAACTTCGAAATCCGGGTTGCACCCCCCTCCTAATGCGGATAAAATTAATTCATAAGGAAAGGGGGGGAGGAGCCCCCCACCTCTTGGAGTGGAGCCCGAAGTGACCGTCAAGACCACCACCGTCGGCAAGACCGCTGCCACCAAGGCGGCGACCCGCAAGCCGACCGCTCGCAAGGCTGCCACCCCGAAGGTGACCACGGCGGCCGCCCCGGCACCGGCCGACGTTGCCGCGGTGGCCGCGGCGACCCCGGCCGCTGCGACCAGCCTCCCGGGCGTCAGCGACGCGATCCTCGACATCCCGGTCGACCTCATCCAGCGCAACCCCAGGCAGCCCCGCGAGTACTTCGAGACCGCCGAACTCATGGAGCTCGCCGCTTCGATGGCCGAGCGCGGCCAGCTCCAGCCCGCAATCCTCCGGCAGATCGGCTGGGGCGCAGACGAGCGGTACGAGCTTGTCATCGGCGAGCGCCGTTGGCGCGCCGCCAAGATGAACGGCGCCGAGACGCTCAGGGCCGTCCTCACCACGACCGAGTACACCATCAGGACCTTCAAGGATCAGGTCGCCGAGAACCTGAACAGGGCCGACATGACCCCGATCGAGGAGGCTCGGGCCTTCCGGCGGATCCTCGACGATGAGGACGGCGCCACCCCGGAGAGCGTCGCCCGGGACTTCGGCAAGACCACCCAGTTCGTCAACCTCCGCCTCAAGCTCCTCGACCTGGTCCCCGAGGTCGCCGAGCAGGTCAACCGGGGCGCCATCGGCACCCAGGCCGCCGTCCAGATCTCGCAGCTGACCCCGGCCAATCAGGCCGCAGTCCTCAAGAAGTGGGCCCGCGGCGACTTCCCCACCGAGAACGACCTGGTCCACTTCGCTTACCAGGTGAAGGAGCAGCAGAACCAGCCGTTCATCCTGGCGATCGAGGACCTGACGGAGGAGCAGCGCGCCGAGCGCGAGACCGCCCAGCGCGCGACCCGCAGCAAGCTGGACAAGACCGAGCGCACCATCGCCGACCTCGACGCCCTCAGCAAGATGACGCTGCCCGAGCTGGTCATCGCCCTCGACGGCCAGTTCGGCGCCCGCCTGGAGCAGCTCGACCGGCTTGGCAAGGCCCTGGCTGCCGCCCGGTTCCAGGTCAAGCAGGCCAAGTCGGCGGCCGACGCCCGGCAGATCGCCCTCAACCCCGATGCAGTCGCCCCGAACCTGACCGGCAGCCAGGACGCGCCGGTCACCCCCACCGAGCCGGAGCGCACGGCTACCGAGGAGACCCCCGTCGACGCGAAGCCCGCAGCCGACGAGCAGGACCCGACCGACACCGAGTCCAGCACGAAGGAGGGGGGCGCGGAGAAGGCCGAGGCTGCCGTCGACCTGGCCGCCTGACCGGACCGCACGCGGGGCGGCCCACACCGGGCCGCCCCGCCCCGTTGCGCGCCCCCCGCACGACCAGCATCACCAGTGCAGACCCATCCCCTACGCCCGCCGGCCGCCGCCGCCGGGCACCCCAGCCCGAAGGAGAGCTGTGAAGATCCGATCGGCCGAACGAGCCGCCCTCGACGGGGCGGTCTGCGACGGGCGTGACCTGCGCCTGCCCGCCCAGCTCGGCGTCGAGCAGTACGCCAGGGTGAACCGGCTCCTGGTCGCCGCCGGCGGCCGGTACGTGCCCGGCCGAGGGGCCCACGTCTTCGAGCGGGAGGCGGCTGCGGTGCTCACCGAACTCCTGGCGGCCGGTGAGGTGAAGACCATACGCGAGCGCACCGTCGAGCGGCAGATGTTCCCCACCCCGACGCCCCTGGTCGAGCGGCTGATCGACCTCGCGCAGGTGCGGGCCGGGCAGGCCGTGCTGGAGCCCTCCGCCGGAGACGGCGCCATCGCGGAGCGCCTCGCCGCCCGCGGCGCGATCGTCGACTGCATCGAGCTGGACGCCGACTCTGCCGCCCGCATACGCGCCGGGGAGTACGCGCGAAGCGTCGTCACGGGCGACTTCCTCAAGCGGCCCCGCCGACCGGTCTACGACGCGGTCGTGATGAACCCGCCGTTCGCTGGCCGGCAGGACCTGCGCCACGTTGAGCACGCCGAGGGCTTCGTCAGGCCAGGCGGGGCGCTGGTGGCGGTCATGGGCAACGGGATCACGGGCGACAGTCCGCGCCTGGTGCGGTTCCGCCAGCGGGTCGAACGGCTCGGCGGAGAGTTCCAGCACCTTCCGGCGGACGCCTTCCGGGAGAGCGGAGCCCGCGCCAGGACGGTGGCGGTCCGAATCCCGGTCCCGGTCGAACTGAACGCCCCTCCGCCGCCCCGGATGCCCGAGGTCCCGAAGTGGCAGGGGCTCACCCCGAAGGACTTCGGGCGGCCGGAGAGGCCTCACCAGGACGGCCTGTTCCTCCTGGGGGACGCTGATGAGCTGGGGACGCCCCCGTTCGATGCCCTCGGATTCGGTGTGCCGCTGCACCAGGCTGTCGCCCAAAGATAGGTGGCAACTTAATCGAAGTGCTATGGTCATCTCGTTGCCGAGGTGACCGCCCCATCCGGGAATCTCGGCAACAGCGCCATGGCAACGCGGCGCCCTCACAACGTGCCTGACGGGCGGCAATCCCCCGCGCCCCACCCGCTCAGACACCGGCCTCCAGATGAGACCACGCAGGGCACCGCACCCCATGAACCGGACCCGCCCCACCCACTCCTGGGGCGGGTCCTCGCGTACCCGAAGGAAACCGCGTGGACACCTACGAGGCGGACGACGCCCTGGACCCTGAGCTGTACGGACGGGTGATGACCGAGCGGTACGGCCCTCTACGAGCCCTGATCGCAGAGAGCGCCCGCCCCGCACTCGCAGCGCCGACTCGCCCCATGTCCCGTCGCCACAGCGCCCGATGGCCCGACCCAAACGCTGCCGAACACCGAGCCGTGCTGCTGCGCGCGCTCAAGTCCCGACCGAACGGAACCCGAATGACTACTGACCAGGAACCCGACCGTACCCCGCCGTCACCTGGTGCCATCTGGTGTCGGGCCTGTGACTCCTGGTGCGACCCCGTTTCCAGCCTCTGCCGGTGCAACAGCCGGTGAGCGCACACCAGGTGATCCCAGGACAGGTCTACCAAGCTTGCCACCCACTAGACGAACAGCGACGAATCGAGGTGCTCGCCGTCACTGGAGACAGAGTCGATGTCGCCACCCTCGGTGCGGGACCGAAACGGCAGCGCACCATCACCGCCGGCGCGCTGCACTCGAGCGGCACCACCCGCACCGGCACGCAGCGCCGGACCGGATACCGCCTTCTGGAGCGAGGGGAGGGAGGCCAGCCGCCGTGACCAGGGCAACAGCCAGCACCATCACCGACGATCAGCTCGACGACCTGTACGACCGCCTCGACACAGCACGCGACATGATCGACTCGGCATGCGAAGTGTTCTGCAGCTGCGCCGAACTCGTCTACCGGTTGTGCGCGGGCACCATCACGCCCGAGCAGGCGCGAGCCGCCGACGACGCACGGGAGTAGGGCTGCAGTAGAGCGAGGCCAGGCAGCGGGGGGGGGCGGGGGGGGGGGCGCCCCCCCCCCCCCCGGGGGGGGGGGGGGGGGGCGCCCCCCCCCGGGGGGGCCCCGCCGCGCGGGGGGGGGGCGCGCGGGGGGGGGGCGCCCCCCCAGGGGCGGCGGGGGGGGCGCCCCCCCCCCCCCGGGGGGGGGGGGGGGCGGGGGCGGCGGGGGGGGGGGGGGGGGGGGGGCGGGGGGGCCCCCCCCCCCCCCCCCGCTCTTCGTTCGAAAGGGCGGGCCGAACGGCGAGTCGTGACCGCGGCTGCGGCTTGTGGACCGGAGAGGTCGCGTGCCCCTCCGAGTGGCGTTCCACCAGAGGCAACTCACACCCCCGGGCGGGACCAGCGTGCACCGCCACGACCGAGCTGACCAGAGGGCGCGAGGTGCAACGACGGGGGCGCGCACCTGCCGCCTTCGCGCCCCAGCGTCACCTACGTGTTTTTCACCCGGAGCTGGTCGTCGGGGTAGCCGAGGGAAGGAATCGACGACGCGACCAGCTTCCACGCTTCCCACGCCAGCCTGTACGCGAGGACGACTACCTGCATTGCGGTGGACACCGGCGGCGGATTCGGGTCGACGCGGGTGGTCAGGTAGTACCGGTGGATGGTGTGAGCGGTGGCCGTGCTGCCGCCCGGTAGCTTCCCATCTGCCTCGGCCCGCTCGTACGTGGCGACGATGTTGGACGTCCAGTTGCCGGGGATGTCGGCGTAGTGCCGATGGGAGATGCTCACGGCCGTGAGCCGCACTGCCTCCCAAGCGGCCTCGACTGCCTGCCGAGGGTCTGTTGCCGCGAGAGCGCAGGCGCTCTCGAATCCATGGCCGGCGACCAGTCTCGGAGGGTCTTCCTGTACGTCGGTCAGCCACGGCGGGATGTCCGTACGCGGCTGCGGCGGCCGTGCAGCCGCGGCCCAGAGTCGTTGTGCTACCACTTCGTTGCCGGAAAGCGCCTTCACAATCCCCGACGTCACGGCCCAGGTCGGGGTCTTTCGCCCGGCGAACGCCCCGCTGACGGTGGTCTTCCCGAGGTGAGCCTGAGCGGCGATCTGCCGGACGGTCGGGCCACCAGCCGCGACGCGCAAACCCGTGAGGTAGTTGGTCAGGTCCACAAGAGTCATCGCGCCTCCAGCGCACCGAGCGGTCGTCGGCCAAGCGTAGAAGACCGGAAAGCCGCTTGGCCCGTGTTGTCCGGCGCTGTCCGGACAACGACCGCGGCATGGTCAACTCCCTGTCCGGACAGGGCCCGGAAGCGATCTCCTCGAACCACGGACCAGCCCCTACCCAGAGGAGACTCTCGATGCTTCACGCGATCACCGACCCCGCCATGTGCCTGCTACTTGTTCGTTGCACGGCGTCGGCGTGCCGCTCGGCCAGCAACGCCGTGATGCTGTGGCTGGCCTTGCGCGGGAGCGAACCCAGGCACCGGCCCCAGATCATCACCGCGCTTCGCGCTGGCCGAGTCGGCCACCCCTCGGCGCTTCTCGACTCCGGCGAGCACGAGCCGAACGGTTCGCGGGAAGAACGTAGCCCGGGAGTGAGCAGCTGATCGTTTAGGCTGTTGCGGCGTAGGGCGCGGGGACTCGGCCTACGGAGGACCACTCGTGCCTGACCCGATCGATCGGATCGTCGACGATCTCCTGCCCAACGCCGTTCCCATCGGCGACCTGAACCGCTACTACCGCAACCCACGCCGAGGCGACGTCGCAGCCGTCGCTGAAAGCCTCAGCGTCAACGGACAGTTCAAGCCGATCGTCGTCAACCGCGGCAGCCACACAGGCCGCCTGAACGAGATCCTCGCCGGCAACCACACCCACGAAGCTGCTCTCCAGCGAGGCTGGGAGCAGATCGCCGTCACCTGGGTCGACGTGGACGACGAGGCCGCCGCCCGCATAGTCGTCGTCGACAACCGCACCAGCGACCTGGCGGGCTACGACACCGCGCTGCTCGCCGACATCCTCTCCGACCTGCCCGACCTCGACGGCACCGGCTACGACCAGGACGACCTCGACGGCCTCCTCGACGACGTCGAACTGCCCGGCGCTCTGGAGCTCACCAGCGACGGCGCCGGCACTGGCGAGAAAGCCACCGTGGACTACCTCCAGTGGGGCTACATGCAGTGGTCCTCCACCCGGGTGCGGATCACCGCGGAGGAGGTGCAGGCCCTCGACGCGTTGCACGAGAAGTTCGTCGAGGACACCAACGGCGACTTGGGCTTCGGCTGGCACCTGATGCAGCTCGCGCACAAGCAGGCCGCCGCGTGAGCATCCCCACCACGGTCTTCCACGAGGCCTACCCGCTGGCCGACCTGCGCCCCGCGGACTACAACCCGCGCCGCCTCAGCCCCGAGGCGTTCGAGCGGCTCAAGGCCAGCATCGCCCGCCACGGCATCGTCAAGCCCGTGATCTTGAACCAGAACGGGACCTTGGTCGCGGGCCACCAACGAACCAAGGGCATGACCGCGCTCGGGATCACCCACACCCCCGCCGTGATGCTCGGCACGACCGTCCGACTCCAGGACGAGATCCGCTTCAACTTGCTCCACAACAAGGTAGAGACCGAGTCGAGCGTCGTCCACGCCGACCCCGGCGAAATGGGCCAGTGGACCTGGGTACCGTGGCAGTCCATCCGCGTCGACGAGCAGAAGAACGCGTCCTTCGTGAATGCGATCGGACAGATGTGTGCTGGCCACGGGCCCTGGGGCTCCGTGGTCATGGACGACCAGGGCAGGATCGTCCTCAACTCGGAGTACGCCGTTGTCGCCGCGGCGCACCGCTTCGACCTCCTCGCCTGGACCGTCCCGTCCCCGGACGCCCTCCAGCTGTACACCGACCTCACCGGCGAGTACGGCGTCTACGACTGGACCGCCATCGAGGACAAGGCCCCGGTGTGGAACCAGCACATCGTCCAGCCGAAGCGCCTGCGGCAGCGCAGCTCCAAGGCCAAGTCCGGTCCCACGTACGGCTCCGAGACGTGGGAGAAGCTGGTGCTGCCCTGGCTCCAGCCTGAGCAGCGCGTCATCGACTTCGGAGCCGGCCATGGCGACTACGCCAAGATGTTGCGGGGTAAGGGCTTCGCGGTCCTCGACTACGAGCCCTACCGCACCGCGCCCGGGAAGTACGCGGTCGACATCCGGGCCGTCGTCGGCCAGATCCGTGCCCTGCACCGGGACGTTCGCGACCACGGCCTCGCCGATATCGTTGTCCTCGACAGCGTCATCAACGCCACCACCAGCCTGGATTACCAGCACTGGGTGCTCGCAACTGTCAATGCTCTGTGCGCCAAGGACGGTGTGGTCTGCCTCGGAACCCGCGGGCTCTACAAGGAACTCCAGATGGAGAACGCCAACCGGGCGACCACCGGCGGTGCGGTGAACATGTCGTTCCTCGATGACAACAACGTGGAGATGAACTTCGTCCAGGGCAAGTGGCAGAAACTTCGCTTCCACACCCCCGGGACGCTGGAACCGCTCCTGCGCGCCTACTTCGACGACGTCCAGATCCGCGACGCCGCCGACTCCAATATCAAGGCGGTCTGCCGCAGCCCCAAGGCCCTCGACGAAGCTGACTACCGAAAAGCCTTCGACGAAGAATTTAACATGCCCTATCCGAACGGCTTCCGCCACGACAAGCATCATGAATTGGTGGAAATGTTGATAAAATTGGTAATGGAGAGGAATTCTCTCATGAATAGCGAATAGGAATGAGGGGCGGCCTTGGCTGACCAAATCCGCGTCGAGATACTAGCCCGCGACGACTACAGCATCATGTGGCTCGCGGGAATCCGAAACGTCGCGCTCGACCAGCACTGCTTGCGATCCTTCGGCCGGCCAGACCGCCCCGCGGTCCGGGCGCACACCAAGCTCCAGACTATCCACCTGGCCAGCAGCAACCCTCCACTGGCCTGGTACCTGTGCGCCCTGCCCATCCCGTGGAACTGGTCTGCCAACGCGCACCTTGCGTTCGAGCTCGCCCCCGGGTACCACTGGGACGGGCCCGCCCTGGTCCCCGGCCTCGAAGTGCGACTCCGTGGCGCGCGGCCGATCACCGGTTGGGGGCCGGACAACATTCCCGCCGACGAACCCCGCCGACAGCTGCGAGGCTACGCCACCTGCCGAAACTGGCAGTTCGCTCACTGGTTGCGCCAGAACCGCGACGCCCCTGACGCCCCGCCGCCGCACCCGCTCCCGGCTTCGGCAGGACCTGAACAGATGCGACTGCTCTAACGGCCGACCGCAGGTTCGACGGATAGCTCGCCACAGGTCAGGGGGCCGGTCAGCCGACCGGCCCCCTGACCGGGGGCTACGGGCGCCGGCGGGCGGGACTCACCCGGCGGGCCGCCGAGCGCCGACTGGTCGGACGCGCGGCCGCCTTGGTGCGCCTCTGACGCAGCCGCCGCAGCTCGACCAGGCGGCGCGCGGACTTCCGGGTGACGGTCCCGCGCGGCCTGAGGGCCTTCCGTGCCTGAGCCGCGGCAAGGGTCCGGCGACGCAATGCCTGCGCGGCCAGGTCGGCGGCTGCTGCACAGAGTCCGATGAGCTTGAGCCCCGCTTCGATTACCGCCGGGTCGGCGAAGAAGTTCATGAAATTCCTCCGAGTAGGGATTTACCGGGAGGGTGTAGAACTCAAGCGGCTACGGAGTCCACCCTGAAACGACCGGCCGCACCGAGAGGGCCGGGTGCCCTGGGGATGCGAGGCCGAGCCAACCTTGTAATTCCGCACGCGATTGCCAAGGGCTCGGGAATGGCTGGCGTGGCTGGTGGATGGCGCTGGTCGGGAACATCGTCCAGCAAGGGGGCCTGGCTGGGAAGGATGATCGCGGAGAATAACTGATTGAAGTTCCGGGTAACGGCTGCGGCAGAAAACAGTAGGGCGTGCGCGCCGCCAGCCCGAGAGTCGACCTCCGGTGCTCGGGAATCCGCTGGGCGTTCGGGTGCGGTAGGCACGTTGAGGTCGAGAACGAAGCTAGAGCTGACGGTGGGGAGGGCGTCGACCCGGCGTTGGCCTTCAAGTACGGCATCGCCCAGGCGGCGCAGCGCATCGAAGACGGTACGCGACTTCCCCGACCCGGTCGCGGCGGTGATGATCACCAGAGGCGCGGAGCGAGAACCAGCGGGAGTCGTCGAGCGGGTCCGCAGCATCGCGTCCACGGCGATAGCGCGGGTCCGCGGCTCTGTGTCGAGCCGAGACCACGCCTTGAGCTCCTGCATGACCGCGTCGGAAGTCACCCGCCCAATGGTCGACAAAGAGGCAACGTCCGCCTGAATATGGACGCGTTCGACCCCCTGAGTCGAGTGCGGGTCGGTGGGTGCAGGATGAGCCGCAACGAGCTGGTCTATCCAGCCGGACAAGTTAGCCGATGTAGGCGCCACGAAACGCGAGCGGCCGACCTCAACCCAACGCGAGCGCCTGCCAGTTGCTGAGACGAGGAGCCCGCGAGCAAGAGCGGCGTCAGCCAACCGCTGCACCTCGTCCACCCGGTCACCTCCCAGGTTGAAGCATGCGTCGGTAGCTGACAGTAGGGCAAGTCTGCTGGTCGCGGGCGCGGGTCGGCGCGAGTGCGAGATCATTGAGGCGGCGCGGGGGCGCACCTGACGGAGGTTCCGCGTCATGGCCCGCCCCACGAAGGCGCAGCGCGCCGCGATCGCGCAGCGCCGTGCTGACGCCGTCGAGCTCAAGCTCGCCGGCGTCGACTGGCTGACCATCGGCCGGAAGCTCGCGGCCGACCCGACGATCAACAGCGACGGGCTCGCGTACCCGCAGGGCTACGGAGTCGAGCTGTACCAGAAGGGTAGGGAGGCGCCGGACGACGCCGCGCTGATCCGCTACGCCTGCAAGGACGTCAGCCAGGCCCTCCAGGAGCGGCACACCGAGCTGGACATGTCGGTGGACGAGCTGCGCACCATCCACCACCTTCGCCTGGAGCGGCTCTTCTTCGTCGCGTTCCGCCGAGCGGTGAAGGACGGGGACCTCCCCGCGGTCGACCGGGCCCTGCGGATCCTGGAACGGGACTCCCGCCTGCTCGGCCTGGACAGCCCGGTACGCACTGAGCTGTCCGGCCCGGACGCCGGGCCGCTGGAGGTCGAGTCGGCGACCGCCGACGAGCTCGCCCGGCTCATCGCCTTCGCCGAGGGCGGTGACGCCTGATGGCGATATCGGCGGAGCTGGCCGCCCGCTACCGGAGCCTGCCCGCCGATCGCCGCCGCGCGATCGCCGAGACCGCCTCGCCCGCCCTCCGCGCTGAACTGGTCGCCTTCGAGCGGGACATGGCACTACGCCGCTCGCCCGGCTCGATGGCCGCGCTGCTCACCGGCGGCCGGGAGATGCAAGCCGAGCACCTGGACCTCATCGACCAGGCCTTCGCGCGGATCGCCGCGGGGGAGTCCATCCGGCTGCTCCTGACGATGCCCCCGCGGCACGGCAAGTCCCGGCGCGCCGCCCGGTGGGCACCGCTGTGGTACCTGATGCAGCGGCCCGACCACCGGGTCATGATCGCCTCCTACTCGGCAGACCTGGCCGATGACCACGGCCGGTGGATCCGGGACGCGATCACGGCGTGGGGCGAGCAGATCGGCGTCACGCTCCACCCGGGCAGCAAGGCGGCCAACAGGTTCGACCTGCTCGGGCACGAAGGCGGTCTGGTGTGTGCCGGCGTCGGCGGTGGCCTGACGGGCAAGGGCGCCCACTTGGCCGTGGTGGACGACCCGATCAAGGACGACCAGGAGGCCCAGTCGCCCACGATGCGCAAGCGGCTGTGGGAGTGGTGGCAGTCCGTCCTCCTGACCCGCATCGAGCCCGGCGGCTCCGTGATCGTCATCCAGACCAGGTGGAGCGAAGACGACCTCGCCGGCCGCATTCTCGCCAGCGAAACCGCCGAGGACTGGATCACGATCAACCTCCCAGCCGTCGCGGACAGCCCGGACGACGCGCTCGGCCGAAAGGTCGGCGAACCGCTGTGGCCCGCCAGGTACGGGCGGAAGGCCCTGGCGAAGATCCGCCGCGCTGTCGGGGAGCGAGTCTGGTGGTCGCTGTTCCAGCAGCAGCCCCGTCCGCAGGAAGGCGGTGTCTGGCAGCGGTCGTGGATCGACCAGAACCGCATCACCGCAGTGCAGTTCGCAGGCCTTGACCTCGCCAGGGTCGTCGTTGCTGTCGACCCCGCCGGCGGGGAGAGCCTGGTCGGCGACGAGACCGGCGTGGTCGGCGTTGCGCTCGGCTACGACGACCACCTGTACGTCCTCGAGGACCGCAGCGCGAACATGGGCGCCAACGACTGGGGCCTCACGGCGTGCAGGCTGGCGCTGGAACTTCGGGCAGACGCCGTCGTGGTCGAGTCCAACTACGGCGGTGACATGGCCAAGCAGGTGGTCACGCAGGCCTGGGAGCAGCTCGCCCGGGACGGGCAGACCCGCGGGATGCTCATGCCGATGATTCTGGAGGTGACCGCCAAGATCGGTAAGCGGCTTAGGGCGGAGCCAATCGCGCAGCTCTACGAGCAGGGCCGAGTCCACCACGTTGGCCAGTACCCGAAGCTGGAGGGGCAGATGGTGACCTGGGTGGCTGGCATGGACAGCCCAGACAGAATGGACGCTGTGGTGCATGGCCTGACCGAACTGGCCGACCCGGACCAGCTCTCTGTCCTGCCGAAGGATCTGGACGACGGTCGGATGGCCGGCCGCCGCTGATTGCGTAACGGCCACAGTAGGGCTACCGCCACCGCTGTGGCCGTCACGGTCTGTCAGGTCTGGGAGGTGACCGCGGAGGAGTTAGGTCGGGCATAGCCGACAGCGTGAACCGCGCGTTCGACAAGGTACTCCCAAGCGGCCCACGTGCGGACAAGCCCGCGGTCGCTATGGTCGGAGACCAGCTCTTCTAGCTTGTTCATCTGCTTCGGTGCCCGAAACGCCGCCCATTCCAGTGCGTGGCCGTCTCGGATCCGTCCGTTGCCCAGGTTAGCCACGGCTTCCGTGATATGGGCTCGAAGATGCTTGACGTCGGCAGACGTGAGCCTCCAGCCGGTTGGACGCCCGCCTGATGTGGGAGGGGCTTGCTTTCGCAGCACCTTGTTTTCCCTGTTGGCCCTGAGGTCGACGACCTGGCTACAGCGGTCGAGGGATATAGGGAGCCAGCTGACGTACCAGGTACTTGGTTCGGCGCGTTCGGTGTTCAGCTCTATTCCTGCCCCTGGCACCTCTTCCCGAGCGATGGTCCAGGGGACTGCCCCGTTCTCGGGGTGGATGGTCACTAGCAGCTCAGCCCGAGCAGGGTCGATGCCGGTTGCCTCCGGGTGTTCTGGGTCGTCGGTAAGCCACAGCCGCGGTCGGGAGTCGAGCTGAGCGGCCTGGTGGCTGCGCGGTTCGAGCTGCCCCGAACGCTCGATTTCGCGCCACGTCGCAGCGGTCGTGAAGTGGTACAGAGTCAACGTCACCAGCCCAGTGTTGCGCCTCGTTGTGATCGTCAGGGAGGCAGGGCCCCGCTCGTGAAGGGGGCCCTGGCAAACCCGATGGTAGGTTGGCGATCCATGAAGCTGAGGGGGGCGCGGCTGATCGCCGTGGAGCTCGTGGGGGCCGTCGCAGTTGCTGGTGCGGTAGCCGGGGTCGCTGCTTCGGGGGACACCGCGAGCAGGCCGAACCCGAACGCGAGCGCGTCATGGGCAGCAGTGTTTGAGGTCAAGCAAAAGCGATCGATCGACGCCGGGAGATTCGCACAGGCGTTGATCGAGGGGCGGGGGTACGAGCGGTCGCAGGCCCTGTGCGCGGCAGAGTGGGCGAAGCTGGGGCCGCAGCGTCAAGCTGAGCTGGACGAGATCGCCTTCGACGCCGGCTGCACGTTCCAGCGATAGGACGGGGCTGGAGTCCTGCGGGTTCCTGGTTTAGTGCATTCGATAGTGCCGAACTATGCGCATGGATGGGGATTCACGAGCTACGGTGACCGTGGCTCATCTGAGATGAGCCAGACGAGCCGCCCGGAGGCCACCGAGCGGCCCGTCCTGGGCGCCATGAAGGCCCGGGGTTCTACCAGTGGCGGATAGGTGCGGCGATCCTGACCACCGCGTAGCTTATCTGCGCGAGGTTCTTGCCGCGGGTCAACCACTCGACCCCCCGGGCCTCATGGCCGTTTGGGTGCCGACCACTAGGCCTTGTCCGGGCGATCATGGTCGAGCCTCGTGACCCATGGGTCCTCTTGCCCTACCTGACCTCCAGCCTCCTAATGCTCCGACAGAGACGCAGCTGCGGTGCTTTCGCCAGAACTTCAGCCATGATCCACCCGATTGGATGAATCTTGCATGGCAGGTCCCCGTCACTGACTTCTTGATCTACTAACGTCGTGCCGGAGCTGCTCATAGCTCCTCTCAGACAACGCTTCGAGAGAACGGGACTTCTGATGTCTGCAACCGTTTGGAGCCAGGCGAACTTCCGCGGCCAGAGGAGCACGCTCACCGAGGGCCGCCACAGGCTGGCCCATGATGTGACCGACCTCATCTCCTCGGTCAAGGTCGCCGAAGGCTTCGAGGCGAAGCTCTACGACAACAATGACTTCACCGGCACCGAGTACCTCGTGAACCAGGACACTCCGCAACTGCCGGACAGCATCAACAACAAGGCGTCCTCGATCGTCGTCTACAAGAAGCCGGTCGCGGCGGCGGCGGAGGACAGCGAGGTGTACATCTTCTCCGCCGAGAACGGTGACAACTGGTTCTACTTCGAGGACAACACGACCGACGACTGACAGCCCCGGCGGGGGGCAACGGTACTCTCCCCCGCCCCAGTGCGATGCCCTCGGCCAGCTTGGGTTCCGTCCGGGCAATCATGTGCGGAGCCAGATGACGAGGGCTGCTGCGGTGACGGTGCCGAGGTAGACGTATCCACGTTTGTCGTATCGGGTGGCGACGGCTCTGGCGTGCTTGAGCTTGTTGATGGCCCGTTCGACGGTGTTGCGTTTCCTGTATCGCTCCTCGTCGAAGCCCGGCGGTCGCCCGCCGCGTGAGCCCTTGCGCAGGCGGGCGGCCCGGCTGTCCGTTTTCTCCGGGATACTGTGCCGAATGCCGCGCCTGCGCAGGTAGTCGTGACACGGCCCGTTGCTGTAGCCCTTATCGGCGGCCACGCTGTCCGGCTTCTTCCGCGGCCTGCCAGGACCGGCCCGCGGGACACGGATCTTCTCCAGTACGGGCTCGAACTGCGTGCAGTCCGCCCGCTGGCCCGCAGTGATGACCAGGGACAGCGGGCGGCAGCGGCCGTCCACGCTCAGGTGGACCTTTGTGGTGAACCCGCCCCGCGAGCGGCCCAGGCCCTCACCTCCCGCACCACCTCCACCAGGCGGGCGACGAGGCTCTGCCACGGCGTCTCGTCCTGGTGTTCTGTCGGCCCAGCCCCCTTTGACGAGAGAGCCGGTGGCGGATCGGTGCGGGCGCCGGCCGCGTGCTGATGGGCCCGCACGATGGTGGAGTCGACCGAGACGTCCCAGTCGATGTCGTCGGCCGCGTCCGCTTCCGCCTGGACCCGCTGGAGCAGGCGCTCCCAGGTTCCGTCGGCCGACCACAGCCGGTGGCGCTCATAGACCGTCTTCCACGGACCGAACCGCTCGGGCAAGTCACGCCAGTGCACACCGGTCCGCACCCGGTGCAGAATCCCGTCAATCACCTGCCGGTGGTCCCGCCATCGGCCACAACGCCTGTTGCTGACCGGCAGGAACGGCCGCAGCCGTTCCCACTCGGCATCCGTGAGATCTCCCCGCCCCATGCCCCGACCAACGAGTACGGCGGGTGATAGTCACATGATCGACCGGACAAGTCCTAGTCGTGATCTTCGTATAGATCTCCCTGAGCTGCTTCATCTCACCTCCTCTCATCGCTGCGCGAATCAAGGGGGCGTCGCTGGCACAAGGTCAGCGACAGGCGCCGCAGTAGGCCAACGTCCCGGTGCGCGTTGGGGAATCGCGTGAAAGTGTCCCTACGGCAGGTCTTCCAGACGGGCGAGGAGTCCCGCGGCCGTGGCCACCGCAGCGACTGCGTCGGCGCGCGTCCACGTGAAGTGCTCGGTGGTGCCGGCATCGTCGTGCGGGGCGCCGCTGCACAGGGCGTAGGCGGCCTGGATGAGCATCGCCCACCGGTCGGTCTGGTCGCGCTCTTGCGGCTTTTTCTTGGAGGCCGCGTCGTAGACCTTGGCGGTGCTGCAGGCGTCTCGTACCGCATCGAGCGCGGCCCGGGACTTGATGACCGCGCCCTCGAAGTCACCGTTGCGGATTGCTTCCTGGGCCTCGCGGATCCGGCGTGCTGCGGTGGCCCGGTCCTCGAGGTCAGTGATCGGCACGAGGACGTCGACGAACGCCCCCTGGTTGAGGCTGGCCAGGGCCTTGGCCCACTCACCGTGGGAAACGGTGATGGACTCCTGGACCTGGCGGGCGGGCCAGTGGCCGCCCCCGCTGAGGTCGGTGACGGTGAGGTCGGCGCGCAGGGTGAGGTCCTTGCCGGACCGCGCCTTCTCCAGGCCGTGAAGCTGGACGTCGGTCAGGGCGACGTCGAGGCCGACGTTCGTCCCGTGCTCGGTTGTCCCGATCGGCCAGGGCAGGGTGAAGTGTCCGAGCCACCCGCTGTGGCCCGGCAGGTCGGTGGCCCAGAGTGAGCCCGCGACGGCGTGCGGCGCGTTCGGGGTGAACACCCCAGTGGCCGTGCACTCCAGGTGCAGGGTGAGGCGGTGCGTGCCCCAGCCGGGCATGAAGCTGACGGCGTGCCGCGCGGTCTTGAAGCCCAGCGCGTACTTGTCGAAGATCGCTTGTGCCATCGTTTCTCCTTCGTTGAGGCGATGGTGGCAGCGGGACGTCGGTGGTGGGAAGGGAATTGCTGTGGCCCCGTAGGCTGGTGGTTGGCGTGGGGCCTGGTAGTTCTGGAGTGCCCCTGTGGGTCTTCGCCAAGTTGTGATCGACTGCTGGTCGTGGTTGAACTACAAGCCGGCGATGGCCGCTGCGCCACGCCGCGGAGTCGGGCCGTTCGCCGAGCTGGCCTCGGGCTGGGTACCGGACGAGGACCTGCGGCGACTGCAGGCGTACAAGCTGCTCGCCGCCTACGACAACAACCAGGCCGGGCAGCTGGCCGCAGCCAGCGGAGACGAAACTGGCCTCGACCGGCGAGAGCTCGGCGACGCGTCGAAGGTCATTGACTCGGCGCTCGGCTACCTCCTCGGGGCCGAGCAGACGATCGTCGTGCCCGGCGCCGAGCAGAAGGACGGTGTGGCCCCCGGCGCTGTCCGGAATGCCGCGAGCGCGCAGGCACGCCTTAGGGTGTGGGCCGAGCGCGAGCTGCTGCCGTTCCGGATGCAGCAGGCCGAACGGTCGGCAGTCCGCTGCGGGGACGCCGTGTACACCCTGGCGTGGGAGCCCTCGAAGGGGCGGCCGGTGCTGCGCACGGTCGACGCCGGGTTCTACTTTCCCGAGTGGACGGACGAGGAAGTCGACGCCGCCGAGTACCCCGCGCGTGTCCACCTGGCGTGGGAGCTGCCGGAGGACGAGCGCCGCGGGTTGAAGGCCCGCCTTCGCCGGATCACGTACGAGCTGGGGCCGATCGGCGCGGCGAGCGGGCCGGGCCGCTCGCAGAGCGGGTTCCCGGTGCGGGAGCCGGTCACGGGGTCGGACGGGGACCCGGTCCTGACCGTCGGCGACACGGTAGACCCGGTGACCGGGATGATCGTGCGCACCTACCCGTGGGCCCCGGGCCGCCCGTCCGCCGTCACCTGCTACCTCACCGACGCCGAATGGCTGCTCGACGACCTCAAGGCGCAGCACGACATCCACAACCTGCCGATGCACAAGGCCCGCTACCGGGTCCGCTCGGACGGCGAAGTCCTTCAGGCATTGGATCTACAAATCGACTTTCTTCCGGTCATCCACCTCACCAACACCATCCCGGACGCAGGGGAGCACTGGGGCCAGCCGCTGATCGCCAAAGTCATGCAGGTCCTCGACGAGCTGTCCGCGACCGACTCTGACTCGGCCGCCGCCAGCGACACCACCGGCTCGCCGATTATCGGTCTGTCCGGCATCCGCCTGCCCAAGGACCGCACGACGGGGGCCACGCTGCCGCTCCAGGTGCGAGGAGGCACCGTGTGGTCGCTGGCCGAGGGCGGCTCCATGCACACCCTCGACACTTCCGCCCAGCTCGCCGAACTCCGGGCCCGCACCGACCACCTCCTGGACCGGCTGGCCGGCAACAGCAGGCTCACGTCCTCCGGGCTGGGCACCATCAGCCCCGCCGCGGTCCCCTCCGGCTACGCTCTCCAGCTGGCGCTGGGCCCGCTGGACTCGCTGGTCGCCTCTATGCGCCTTGCCCGTGCCCACAAGTACAGCCTGCTGCTGCGCATGGTCCAGCGCCTTTACCAGGCCGGGCGCGTCGAGGGCTGGCCCGAGGGCGAGACGCTGCCGGTACGGCTCGCGTGGGGCCCCCACACCCCGACCGACCGCGCCGGCGTACTCAACGAAGTCGTCAAGGGCTACGTAGCCGGGGTGCTGTCGCTGGAGACCAGCGTGCGGATGCTCGCAGCCGCCGGCTACCCAATCGACGACGCCGTCCAGGAGATCGAACGGATCACGGCTCGCACCTCGGCGGCTGCTGCCGCTGCCTGATTCCGCTGCGACCGGTTCGGGTTCCATCAGTGGAACCCACGTTCACCGGGACGTGGGTTTCGCCAGTGGAACCCAGCAGGTTCCATCGGTGGAACCCACCAGTTCCATCGGTGGAACCCTGTCCTTCCTTTCTTCTTCCTGCGTCCTTCCTTCACCCCCTATCCCCCACGGCTTCGCCGTAGGGGAGCCTCCGCCGCGCACTTGTGATCGCGAGACTCCTCGGCGAGCTGATCGGCGGCATGCTGGGCCTCTGAGGCCATCGCGGCAGGCAGTCTCAGGCCGAGTCGCCCTCCCAGTCCCACCTGCGCGGATCGGCAGCACGCGGCCCGTAGTGGGCGTGGCCGCCGGGGCCATGCGAGCCGATCTCTGTTCGGAGCGCGGTGCCTTCGGCCAGCTGCTCATCAGACCAACCCGTGACATCCAGGAGAAGCCCATCCAGGGGCCCAGCGACCAGTTCCCGGTACACGTGGCCGGGGCGCCGACTGGGCTCCTCGTGATCAGCCCCGTACACGCGGCCCTGCATGAACTGGTCCTTGTCCATGCCGCCAGAGTGCCAAGCCCCACTGACAGGGCGAGGCTGGATATTTCGAATGTGTGTCCGATTCTCATGGGCGCGGTCTGGCGGGTCCCCGGGCGAGCCGCTGAATGGCTGCCCGATCGCCGGGGGCGCCACGGTGGTGACCAGCCGAGTCCGATCAGCGCGAGGACGCTCACCAGCCGCCTGTGCCGCCTGGACTCACCTATCCGCACCTCGCAGTGCGTCTATCCCCAGGTGCGCGCCGCATCGTGACGAGTAACGCTGGTAGCTGGACCTGTAGTTGGTGGGAGCAGGTGTGCCATGCGTGTGATGATCGAGTTTCGCCTTCCAGGGGAAGTGACGAGAGCCGTCCTCGAGGTTCCCGGGAAGCAGAAGGTCAAAGACGTGGTCGGTGATCTGCCGGGAGTGGAACTCGATCCGACTTATCCGCCGATAGCCCTACCAAGACCTGTACCGCTGCCCGACGGAGATCCTCTCTCGCTACGACCCCCGCTCCATTTCTCCTACGAGCCGCATCAAGCCACGGTGATCGTCCGAGGCCAGATATCCGATGATCAGCTTGCCGAGAGGATGGCAATGCTGTCGGCCGCACATCCACGCATCGTCGGTGTTTTTTCCGACCCGGTGATCGAGCCGTTCCCGACATGCGGCTCCGACGCTGCGGTGGGCACCTGGGAGGACGTGGCAGATGCAATCTGTAGCCAAGATCTCCATGCCGACGAGCTTGACGGGCGGGGTGTGGCGGTCGCAGTAGTCGACTTTGGAGTCAGCGCCGACCACCTATCGAGGCGTCGTCCGTACGGAGATCAGCATCAGCTCTCATTGGACACGGACCGCAGCTGGAGTCCGCCAAGCGTTCATCACACCCCAGGGCGGACCGACATTCCCCACGGCACGATGTGCGCTTTCGGCGCGCTGATCGGGGCACCCAGAGCACAGCTTCTGGACCTTGCCTTACTCCGGTCAGAGCTCCCTACTGTCGATGCGCTTACATCCGATGCCGTCGCAGCCTACGACCACCTGCATCGGATCATGGACGTGCTACCGACAGAGGATGAGCATGCGCTCGTGATCAGTAACAGCTGGGGACTGTACAGTCCTCGATGGGACCTGCCGCCAGGCCATCCGGGCAACTACACGGACAACCTCATGCACCCCTTGAACCGCCAAATCGCTGCCCTGGACGACGCAGGTGCGGACATCTTGTTCGCCGCGGGCAACTGTGGGACTGAGTGCAAGCACGAAGACTGTAGGTGGGAGACCCGGCCGATCGCCGGTGGTAACTCGCACCCCCAGGTGTTGTCCGTCGGGGGCGTGAACGTCCATGGCGACCGCACAGGTTACTCGTCTCAAGGACCGGGCAGACTCGTAACCCGGAAACCAGATCTGTGTGCCTATACTCATTTCCTCGGTTCTCAGGCCAAGAGCCCGGACAAGCCCGACACGGGTACCTCCACGGCCTGCCCTGTGGCAGCCGGCGTGGTTGCCGCCCTGCGGACGAGGTGGTCACCCCATCGACTAACTCCCGAGCGGCTTCGGCGGATGCTCCAACGCACCGCAGCCGATCCCACCGGCTGGGGATTCAGCGAGGACTACGGCTATGGAGTCATCAACGTCCCTGAAGTGCTGAAGCTACTTCAGCAGCACTAAGTAACTAGCTGGTGGTGCAAATGCTCAAGGAACACACTCTCCTCGTCAACGTGACCTTGCCAGCTGGCGAGGCAACGCTGGAGCGGGTCCGGGAGATCTTGCACCTGGCTAAGGACGAGGTGGACGAGTCTTACGGAATCGTACCGCTGGACACCGACCGGCGAGAGTACACCGTGCTGGTCACGGAGACAGCGGCCAGTCGACTGCGTGCTTCCGGCCGTATAAGTATTTACTCCAATCCCAAGATCGTGCCATTTGATATGTGACACGACAATGATGGGCCGGTGGGAGCAATGGGCGCGGGCCCGCGCCGCCACTTGTGGGCATCCGCTCCTTGATGAGAGTCCAGCCGGGCAGCTCATGACCCGCGGTCTCTCTTCTGGCTACACTGATCATCGGCGCGGGGGCGCTGCTCCGGAGGAATCCGTATCGTGACCGCCCCCCTGTCGCCTCAGCCCGCGACCGACCCGACGGGCCAGCCAACCACTCCGCCCACGGTGGACGCCGGCAGCACGCTGATCACCCAGGACAGCCTGACTCGCCTTCTTGCCCGCGAGAAGTCCCAGGGCGAGCGCGCCGCTGTCAAGAAGCTCGTGGCTGACCTGGGCTTCGCTGACGCCTCTGCCCTGTCCACGTGGGTCGAGGCGCAGCGCGCCGCCGAGCAGGCCGCGCTGTCCGAGGTGGAGCGCCGGGAGCAGGCCGCTGAGCAGCGCGAGCGGGCGGCCGAGCAGCGCGAGAAGGAGGCGTTCGCCCGCCTCCGTGCTGCTGTCCGTCAGACCGCGCTCGCCCGACTGGGCGCCAACGGCGACGACCTCGCCGACGCCGACCGGCTTCTCGATCTGCCCGACGACGCCGACGAACAGGCTGTTGCCACCGCAGCCGCCGCCCTCAAGGAGCGCCGACCCGAGCTGTTCGGCACCGCCGCACCCACCACGCCGCCTCCCGCTCCCGGCGGATCGCCCGCCGGCGGGCCGCCGCCCCGTGGCCAGGCCCCCACCACCCCCGGCTCCGCCGGCCTGGACATGGCCCGCCGCCGCGGCTTCCTGCCCTCCAGCTGACAGCCACCTGACCCGGCAGCCACCCGGGACCTGCGGGGACCACGCCCCTCCTTGCCCGTGGACAGCACCACCGCGCGGTGAGTGCCCGAAGCCCACCGCCCACCCGACCCCGAGGAGGGGCCGCCTTGACCGTTCAGCCGATCTCCACATCGGCGTCGTACACCGCCGACCGCAGCTGGCTCGGCTCCCTGCACGGCATCGACTCCACCGAGACCATCACCCTCGACATCACCAAGTTCACCGCCGGCACCCACTACCAGGCGTCCACCGACCCCATCCAGCCGTACAGCCGCGTCCTGTCCGGCGTCCCCGTCGCCCGGATCACCGCGTCCGGCCTCTACGGCCCGTTCGACCCGGCCGCGACCGACGGCCGCCAGCAGCTGGCGGGCCTGCTCTTCGCCGACGCCGTGTTCTCGCCCGGCCAGACCAAGGTCGCCGCCGCGATGCTCTGGCACGGCGTCGTCCGCACCGCGAAGGTCCCCGGCGGCATCGACCCCAGCAAGATCCTGCCGTCGTCCACCGGCCCGCTGATCCGCTTCGTCTGAAAGGAGGTTGAGCCGTGACCATCCAGGACCTGCTGACCGGCGTCAGCACCACCGACCTGACCGCGTTCGCCCGATCGATCCCCAGCCCCAAGGACTACCTGCTCACCCAGGACATCCTGCCCACCGCCGTCGCCAACGAGGTGAAGTGGCGCATCCGTCAGACCGGCCGCTACGTCAACACCGCGAAGTACCGCGCCTACGACAGCTCAGTGCCGTTCGCCGAGCGCCAGGCCTGGCAGAACACCCGCGAGGGCCTGCTCCCCGCCCTCGGGCAGAAGCTGCTGGTGGGCGAACAGGAGCAGCTGCTCCTCGAGCAGTCCCACGGGGCCAACCAGGACCGCCTGATCGAGCTGCTCTACGACGACGTCGAGAGGCATGTTGAGGCCATCCGCAGCCGCATGGAACTCGCCGCCGGCGATGTCCTGTTGGACGGCCGCTTCTCCCTGGTGAACGAGAACGGCCTCACCACCGAGGTCGACTTCGGCGTTCCGGCCGCGAACATGCCAACCGCGCCGAAGCCGTGGTCGGATCCGACCTCGGACCCCATCACCGACGAGCTCGGCTGGATCCAGTACCTGGACGACCTCGGCCTGCCCGAGCCGGAGATGGTCCTCACCTCCCGCCGCGCCCTGTCCTACCTCGGCAAGAACGCGGCGTACCGGGCCGCCTACTACGGCTCCGTCAACCCGGCGACTACGCCGACCGCCACGCTCACCCCGCAGCAGGTCAACGTCGTACGCGGCAACTACAGCCTCCCGCCCGTCACCATCTACAAGGCCCAGGTCCGCGTCGACAACACCCCCACCCGGGTCCTGCCGGACGACCGGTGGATCCTCCTGCCCCCGGACCGCAAGAAGTGGGCCGAGACCCTGTACGGAGCCACCGCCGAGTCCCTCTCCCTCGCCCGCGGCACCAACCCCGAGATCGACAAGACCGACGCCCCCGGCATCATCATCACCCGAGGTGTCCAGGACGACCCGGTCCAGATCTGGACCAAGGGCGCCGCAGTCGGCATGCCGATCATCCACACCCCCGACGCCCACATCGTCGCGAAGGTGCTGTGATGCCGCGCCGACTCGCCACCGCCGTCCACATCGACCACCCGACCACCGGGGAACGCCTCCTCCTCCAGCCCGGCGACGAACCCGAACCCGAGGTCGCCGACCGGATCACCCACCCCGACGCCTGGGAACCGGACGACGACGTCGACGCCGAGCAGTACGACGACGAAGACGACGACGAGCCGGACGACGACGGGCCCGAGGACACACCCGCCCCCCGCCGCCGAACGAAGACCACCACCACCTAACCCGGCCGGCCACCGGCCAAGGCCCGGCACCGCCCAGGTGCCGGGCCTCACCCCATCCCGAAGGACAAACCGCGATGGACGACGCAACCAAGGCATGGCTCCTCGCACAGCTCGGACCCGCAACCGACCCCGCCGACCTCCAAGCCCGCTACCAGCGCCTCCACAGCGCCCGCGCCGTCGCCCTGGAAGTCCTCGCCGAACGCCGCGCCCGCCTCCTCACCGACCCGCTGCGCCTCGTGGTCGACGGCGTCGTCACCATGGACAACACCGCCAACCTCGGCGGCATCGAACGACACCTTGCCCAACTCCAAGACGTCCTGGGGCCGGACGAGGCCGGGCCAGGCGACGACGGGCTCCCTCACCTCGTCACCGGCTACCTGCGCCCCGCGCGACGCATCCGGTAGACGCGCGGCGCCCTGTGAGCCGGACCACGGGCGCCGGAGCCGGCCAAGCTCCAGGGCCCGTCCGACACCCAGGTCGAAGACCTCGTGCTCAGCGGCTGTCGAGGCTACGGGACGCTGTGCGGGCCGGGCAGGCTGTCGGAGGGCACGCGCCCGTCGTCGGCCCGCGCCGAGAGCCCGTCGCCCAGCGGCGGGGTTTCAGATGGGCAGTGGATGGTTGGCGGCGCGGGCCAGGTCGTCGGCGAGGGTGGGGGAGGGCTGGGGGATCTCGCCGTGGTCCTCGTCGTCGGAGTCGACGGGGAGCTGGTGGACGACGGCGGCCACGCGCGGGGGCAAGCGGAGTGTGAGGCCCTCGTGGCAGGCGACGAGGGCCTCGTTCCACACCGCGGCGGGCAGCTGGATGTCCAGCCCCGTGGCGCTGCCTGCCGTGGCCGTACCGGGCTCGGAGGCGAGGACGTCGGCCTGGTGGCGCCAGAAGTCGGCGTCGTTGTGTTCGCCGCGGCTGGTGTGCAGCAGTGAGAGGCAGGTGGCCGCGGTGGTGTTGCCGCTGCCGGCGGCGAACTGCAGCCAGAACTGGCAGGCGTCGGTGTGGCCGGTGAGGTGCAGGAGTGCGGCAAGAACGAGCGCCCCGCCCGGGTGGATGCGGCGGCGGCTGTTCGTGAAGAGCTTCAAGGAGGCGGCGGCCTCAGGCTGGGCGATGACCAGAGTTGCGGCGAGGTCGAGTTCGTAGCCCGCCTGGACGTGTTCCGCGCCCAGCGGCGGGCGGGGGCGTACGAGGCGGCGTAGGTCGGGGACGGACGCGCCGTCGGGCAGCCTCACCGGCTGGTCGGGTGCGCTCGGGTACCTGCAGTCCGAGGGGGCGGCTGCCCAGCGGTCGCGTCCATGCGTCACTGCATGTCCTCCGTGGTGGTGGTGTCGGCGCCGAGGAGGCGGCGGAGCTTGGCCACGCCCTGGCTCGTGGTCGTGCGGGCGTTGGTCTCGGTGATGCCGAGGTAGGCCGCGATCCGGGGGTAGTCGAGGTCGAGCATGAAGCGGAGCACGATCATGTCGTACTGGCGCTCCGGCAGCCGCAGAATCGCCGCGTAGAGGTCGTCGTAGCCGTTGTCGAACGTCTCAAGTCCGATGCGGCACTGGGCGTGGGCGCGGTAGATCGCGGCCACCCAGTCCGGGACGACGGCCCGCGGCGGGGCGCCGCCCAGCCCTGCGCCCAGCGCGAGGTCGGCGATGATCTCCTTCGCGGTCATCCAAGCGTAGAAGGCTGCGGAGGGCTGGCGCAGGACGGTGCTCCAGTTTTGCCGCAGGCGCTCGCGCGTGGCGTCGACGGCCCGCTCGATGAGGTCCTGGTTGTGCAACCGCGCGCGGGCGAGGCCCCGCCAGACCCGCTCGTGATCGTCGCAGAGCGCCTCGTACGACAGCCGGTGGGCGGGCCTCAGGGTCGCCCACTCGTCGTCTCTGGTCAATGATCCTCCTCGTCGGCCCGTGCGGGGCGACGCTCGGCCGGTTCCGCTGCGGAACCGGTTGAGCTTGGTGGAGAACTGCTGTTTTCCACACGCACATCCAATCGCGGCGGAAAGCCATATGTGAAGACGATCACCAATGGGCTTGTAAGGTCCGATATGTGACTATGAATCACCTAATGGTCAGTCACTTGCGATCAGAGTAGGTCGCATCCGGTTGGGGAGTTGTCACGATCCGGCGGGCGGTCCGGCTTGCTCTTGATTGCCCGCGATGAGGTGTGGGCATAGTGGATGAAGGCCCGCGCCAGGGGTTCGCCACACCGCGCCACGCGGTCGATGGCGCGCGCCGGCCTGCGGCCGTGACACCGTCGACGCAGGGGGATACGCATGGCAGCAGACCAGCACGGCGACGACAGCGCCACGATCCCCCCGGACATCGAGGTCAACCTCGCCATCCACCGCCCGCACTCAGCCCGCGTCTACGACTACTTCCTCGGCGGCAAGACCAACTTCCCGGCCGACCGGGAAGTCGCCGGACACGTCCTCGCGGTCTACCCGCAGGCGCCCGCCGCGGCCCGCGCCAACCGGGGCTTCATGCAGCGGGCCACCCAGGCGCTCGCCAAGGCCGGCATCGACCAGTTCCTCGACATCGGCACCGGCATCCCCACCTCGCCCAACCTCCACGAGGTCGCCCAAGGCATCGACCCGCGCGCCAGGATCGTCTACGCCGACAACGACCCCATCGTCCTCACCCACGCCCAGGCACTCCTGCGCAGCACCCCCGAGGGCCGCACCGCCTACGTCCAGGCCGACGTCCGCGACCCCGCCGCCGCCCTCGCCGCCGTGCGCGAAACCGGCGTCCTCGACTTCACCCGGCCGATCGCCCTGAGCCTCGTCGCTCTCCTCCACTTCACCGCCGACGACGCCCACGACATCGCCGAGGCGTTCAAGGCCGCGCTGCCCACCCCCGGTTCCGCGCTCGTGGTCAGCCACTTCACCCCCGACTACGCTCCCCAGGACGCGGCCCGCATCACCCAGGTCTACCGCGACGCCGGCAGCCCGGTACGGGCCCGCACCCGCGCGGATTTCGCCCGCTTCTTCGACGGCTGGAACCTCCTCGACCCCGGCATCGCCTCCACCCCCCGCTGGCGCCCCGAACCGGACACGCCGCAGATCGCCGACGCCGACGCCTCCTGTCTGGCCGGAGTGGCCATCCGCCCTTAACACCAGCGTGGCAGGGAACCGCTACCGATGTGAAAGCACGTCGCCGCGAATTCGCTCCCGGCGCCGTCTGACCCTGCCGGGCTGAGGAGCTCCAGGCGGGCTGGCCGTGCGGCGGCTGGTAGTCGGCTCGGGCTGCGGCGCCTGCCGGTGATGGCCCTCAAGATGTGCGTCTCGCGGTACCGGCAGGCGCCGGGCTCAGGATAGCCAGATCACCGGGCCGACCACCCCGTGGGGGTCGATCCCCCTTGTCCTCGGGTTCGCGTGCTGGTGTTCGGTGCGTCGTACGGGCGGCTCACCGGCCGACCTGGGCCTGGCACCCAAACTCCACTGCGATGAGGTGAGTGACTCGCTCCGCCGAGACGTACTGACGGCTGCCATGGCGGCCCTGCTGCCACCCGGGCCCGCACCATCGCGCCTGCGAGCGGGCGACGTCACCATGATCACGCAGCGCACGGCCATGCTGGAACGCGCGGACCGGCGTGAAGGGGGACGGGCGGTTCACGACCTCGCGCTGCGCGAACTCCGTGACGCGGTCGACCTCACCGAGGCCTCGACCACCCCAGACGTGCGCACCGCGCTGCTCGGCGCGATCAGCCGTCTGGCCAACCTCACCGCATGGGCGTCCTTCGACGCTGGCCGGTACAGCAAGGCCCGCCCGCTGTTCCGCCTCGGCCTCGCCACCGCCCGGGAGTTCGGCGACGCCGGGCTGCTGTGCCACGTGGCGACCAACGCGGCCCGCCTGGAGATCCACCTGCGCCGCTCAGTGGAGGCACTGGAGCTGGCGGACCAGGTGGGTGGGCGCCTGCCCGTGGCGGCGCGGGCGATGCTCGCCACCGTCCGTGCCCAGGCCTACGCCGTGAACGGCGACGGACGGCAGATGGCAGGGCACTTGCTGGCCGCCGAACGGGCCTATGGGCGCGTCGGCGACCTGGCCTCGGGACCGGCCTGGACGAAGACCATCACCGCAGCCAAGATCGGCAGCGACAGCGGGTTCGCCCTGTACCTGCTCTCGGCGTCCACCGGCCGCTACGACCCCCAGGTCGTTTCCGACCTGCGCCGCGCGGCCGACGCCGACACCGCCCAGGTCCGAGTGAGGGCGATGGCGACCACCCGGTTGGCCACCGTGCTGTACCGGCAGGGCAACCGCGCCGAAGCGGATCACCACGCGGCGCGGGCCGCCGAGCTCGCACGCGCCGTTGACTCGGCCCGTCTGGCCTCGGCCCTCACCGAGCTGCGTGCCGCCGCTGGAGCGCCCGCCGGAGGGCACGCCTGACCGGTGAGTTCGCTCACTGCGGCTGGCAGGCTCGGAGCAGCAGGGTGTCAGCTGTACGCGCGCCCGATGCCGGGGGAGGGAGCCGGTCGATGGTGATCGCCGTGAACCCGGCCTCGTCCAGCAGCTTCTCCCAGACGTGTTCCTGGAGGACCCAGCGCGGCATCGACGCCGGGCTGCCGTCCGGGGTGCGGGCGGGGACGTCGGCGGCCACCACGTCCGGCTCGGCGGGCGCTCCGCCGATGTAGTCGCCCAGCGTGGAGGCGGCGAACAGCCCGCCGGGACGCAGGGCGCGGGCCGCGGCCGGGAGCAGCCGGCGGGGGTCGGTGAAGTCGACGGCGCCGAACACCGAGTAGAGGACGTCGTACCTGCCGGGGTGCGTGTCCAGGTGCTCGACCACGTCGGCGTGCACCGGGCGCAGGCGCGGGGCGAGGTGACCGTAGAGGTCGCTGGCCATCCCGTGCTGGGCGGGGGAGGCGTCCACGGCGTCGACCCGGGCCGGGGCGTGGTGGACGGCGAGGTGGGCGGCATGCCGGGCGGCGCCCGCACCGAGGTCAGCCACGACCAAGCCGGCGAGGTCACCCAGCACCTCGGCTCCGGGGCCGCCGTCCTGGGCCCAGACCCAGGAGAAGGAGCTGGGGACGGTCCGGTCGGATTCGGTGCGGGTGCGGCCGTAGTGGTGCCACAGGTCTGGCGCTGCGCCTTGGGCGGGGGAGGTGGTCTTCACCCGGGCCATCCTGGTGCCTGCGCCTGGGGACGGGAGCTCGGTCGCACTTCACCGACGTACTCAGCGTTCTCGACGATGGTCACGCGGACGCGGCCCGGCCCGTGGAGTAGCAAGGCGTGCACCGCGCTGAGCGACCGGGCACCTCGCCACACCCCGTTGCCCGGCACGATGAACCGCCGGAGGTCGACTCCGGCCTGGGCGAAACGGTCCGGCTCGATGTACCCGTTACCGCCGGTGCCGCAGAGGTAGGTGCCCGCGCCAACCGCCCGGCACAGGTCCACCAGCCGCTCGGTGCGCCCGGTCGCGGCCACCAGGTCACTGCTGCGGACCACTCGGCCGGTCCAGCCGAGCGCGCCCAGGAGGAGCCGGGTGGACGCCTCGGTGATCTCGGCGGTCCGGTCGGTAACGTCGAACAGGGCCAGTAGCGGGCGCAGCTGCTCCGCAAACAGCGGCCAGAACGGGGACGCTCGGTACTGCTCCCGAAGGATGCCCTCAAGCCGACGGCGACCACGTACCGGGTCAGTGAGGCGGGCGTCCCGGATCAAGGTGGCCCGGCCGTTCGGCAGGTGCGTGGAAAGGGACAGCCACCGGGTGGTGTCGCCGTCCAGGGCGCCGAGGCGGGCTCGGTGCTGGTAGTCGCGGCGGACGTGCTGGACATCGTCCAGCACCACCCACACGTCCGCCGCGAAGATCTTCGCCACCGTGGACAGCCGCGGCAGCAGGTTCGGCTGGTGGACCGTGCACACCAGCCCTGCGCCCGTTACGGGCGGGCGGTCAGAGAAGCCGGCTGGTGAACCCAGCCTTGATGAGCCGCTGGTAGGCATCGAACACACTCCCGGGTACGTCCTGGGCGACGGCGAAGCCGAGCTTCGGGTACTCGATGACCCGCTGGAGGTCACCCACCAGGCTGTCGATCACGAGCGTGTCGTCGCCGATCGTCTTCACGTAGTCGTGCAGGTCCATCGGCGTGGAGGCGCACACCGCCTCCACCTCAGGCCACACCCGCCGGCACGTCGCGAAGGCCCGGCGCTCCATGTACGGCATGGACACGAGCAGCACCGACGACACGGCCATCCCGGCGTCGGCGAGGACCTCGCGGCTGAACTGGATGTTCTGGCCGGTGTTGCGGGCCTTCGGCTCGATCAGCACCGCGATTTCGGGTACCCCGAGGGAGACGGCGTGCTCGGCGAAGTGCACCGCCTCCCCGCGCGGGAAGTGATCCGGCCTCGACGGGTTCGGGCCGCCGGTGAACACGATCAGCTTCACCAGGCCACGCAGGTAGAGGTCAGCGGTCTCCGCGGCAACCCCGAGGTCGTGGGAGCCCAGCCCGATCGCCACGTCACTCGGCCGAAGATCGTGGCCCATTTGCTGGTAGTCCCACAGCAGCGCGGTGTCCGCCCACTGCTGGTCGGTGATCTCGCGCTTCGTCGTGCCGGTCACGTATCTCTCCCGATTACCTGAACTTGACGGCACCACCTCCCAGTTCGACGCCCTTGCGGATGCTCTCGATGCTGCGGAGCTGGTGGCTCATACCGTACGTGGCGGCTGTGGCCGCCGCTCTATCGAGCACTGCGAGTCCCTCGTCGACGGTCGCCCTGTCGGACAGCAGGACGTGCCCGTGCGCGGTGGCCAGCCGTACCTGGTGCAGCGGGCTGGTGCCCCCGCCGGCCGACTGCGCCACCGAGATCAGCCGTGTGGCCTCCCCGAGCTCCCCGGCTCCGCGGTGCGCCAGCGCCAACTTCTGGTGCGCGGTCGCCCAGTCCTCCTGCTCGTCGGCCGCTTCGAACCCCCGGATCGCGGAGGCCATCAGCGGCATCGCCGCACTGTGGAGACCCTGCTTGTCCAATGCGGTGCCGACCCACAGGTGCGCCCGGAGCTGATCCCGTCCGCTCAGCCGCCCGTCGCAGGACAACTTCTCGTAGCGGGATGCAGCGCAGTGCAGGTCACCGGACATCTCGGCGACGACCGCGAGCGACAGGTCGAGCTGCGCGATCCGGCGAGGGATGCCGAGCTGGCCGAACACCGATCGGGCATCCGCGTACGAGCGAGACGCCGACCACGGTCCGAGCAGCACCCCGCGATCCCGCTGGAGGTCCCCAGCCAGCGCCGTCGTCCGCGCGAACAAGTACAAGCCCCGGTCATCCAACTCCTTCACCGGCCATCGGGTCCGCCACCGCTCCAGCAGATTCGACGCGGCCATGAAGTCCTGCTGGGACGCTGCTGCGACGGCCCGCTCGATATCGTCGGACCACGTCTCGTACTCCCATAGCCGAGGACCTCCAGACGCCGGGGCTGCCAGCGCCCGGCCCCGCTGGGCCAACGCCGCCTCGAACCGCAGGACCCCGGCCAGGTCGAGACGGGACAGTGCCGTATCCAAGATCGCCTGGGTATCCGGACGCGGCCGAGTCCCCGCGCCCAGGCGCTCCCAGTTCGTCACCGTCCGCACCGCCACGCCCAGCTCCGCTGCGAAGACCCGAACGCTGCGGCGGCTCGCCACCCTCAGCGCCCGCGCCTCAACCCCGGTCCATTCGACTACTGACGCCATGACCACCTCCCGGCTTGACGGCCATCGAAGCACCCCAAGACCTGGCGGTGCGTCCAAACTGCTACGCAACTGCCACAGCACGGCATTTCACTCCCGCCGCCCAGGCGTCACGCTGGAACAACCGAGCCACCCGGCCGACAGGAACGAGGGAGCGAGAGTGGAACTCACCGAGCAGCGGGCCGTGCCGCCACCGATCGTGGTTGGTCTCCTGCGGCTGCCCAGCGGAACGCCCAACCGGTACGTGGCCCTCGCAGCAGTCCTCGCCGACTTCTGCGCCCGGCGGGAGCTCAACCTCACGAGGGTCATCACCGAGGGCGACCTCGACGAGATCACGGGTCGCCCGGGGCTGTACGGGATCGTTCTGCCGTCGATGGCACACCTGGGCGCCGTGGAGGGGCGGTCAGCTCGCCGCCAGCAGCTCGCCGAAGCGGGGCTACAACTCCTGGTCGTCCGCGGCCCGCATGCACGACCGATGGCCCCGGGCGCCAGATCGGAGGCCCACCACAAGCTGGCAGGCCCCCGCCCGCGCGCTCCGGTTGGATGGCAAGCTCGCCGCCACGCATCCCGGCCGAGCGGGGACTGAGACCGGCTGCTGACTGATCCTCTGGTGGACCTGAGAGGGATGGGGTAGAACAGCAGCACGGTCCGGCGCACTTCATCTGCGCCGGACCGTGGCCGTATTGTGCCTGATCTCTTAGACGAGCCCGAAGTCGAACTCTCCGGCCGCCGCGGCGGCGATGAAGGCAGAGTGCGCTTCGGAGCTCAGAGCCAACGCGGGCCCGGAGGGGTCCTTCGAGTCCCGGACGAACGTGCCGGGCCCGGCCGCGAACGCGAACTCGACGCAGTTGTCGTTCTGGTTGCTTCGGCTGGACTTCCTCCAGGTCACGTTCAGGGCAGCTGCGTTCTCGATGGTCATGTGAGTTCGTCCCTCTTCTGGGTGAAATCGAGGGAGTCGTCCACGTTCAGGGCTGCGGCCATGATCTCGTGGAAACCCCCGCGGTAGGTGTCCACCTCCGTCGGGTCCTCGACCCAGCTGCTGCGGATCATGCCGCTGGTCAGCACGATGTCGAGGGCGCGTTGTGGAAACTCAAGGAGGGTGAAGGCCCCATTGAAGCCCGGGTTCGGCCTTGCGTTCGCTGGCATGACCTGGATCTGGATGTTCGGGAGGCGGCTCAACTTCGCGAGGCGGTTGAGCTGCTCCCGCATGACACCGTCGCCGGCGCTTATCGCCAGGGCGGATTCATGGATGACCGCGCACAACTTCACCGGGTTCTCCAGCCGGGTGAGCACTCGCTGTCGTGCGATGCGCACGTCGACCATCGCGTCCACGCCCGTGGTCACGGCGGACAGCTTGGTGATGATCGCGGCCGCGTAGTCGGGGGTCTGGAGGAGGCCCGGGATGAAGGCGAGTTCGAAGGACTTGATCTCCACGGCCTGGGACTCCATGGAGATCAGGTCGGTGTAGAGCGGGTTGATGGTGTCGCTGTAGCCCCGCCACCAGCCACGCTGGTCCTTCTGGCGTGCGATCTCCAGCAGCACCTCGCGGAGGCCCTCGTCGCACTCATAGAGGTCGAGTAGCTTCTCGACGATCTCCGGCCTCACCGCTGATCGTGCGTTCTCGTACCGGCTCAGCTTCGGCAGATTCAGGAGGTCGGGGAGCTTGCTGACGACCTGCTCAGCCGACATTCCTGACTTCTCGCGAAGACGACGTAGGTCTCCCGCGATTCGGCGCTGACGCACGGTCGGTACGCGTTCGCCTGTAGCCATGTCGGATGCCCTCCTGTGCTCAGTGGACCAGTGTGCCCGCCCGAAGAGCCTGCACGCCACCGCGCAGCTCGTCCAGAGCGACCGGAATCAGAGTCGAAGTGAATGTTTGCATCTTCGCCGTCGTATGGGTTGCGCTGAGGCATCGTCAGGCGACATCCTGTCGTTGCCGAGATGCGGAGAGCTAGTCGATTCGCTTCGCGTCTTGATGCCCGTCTTGAACCGCTTTGCATGCACCTGTGACTTAGCAACCAGCCGTCGGACAGCCCCACGCTGCACGTGACGGCCACACGCGACCACTACGGCCGCTTCCCCGGAAACACCTGACGCCGCCCTGCCGGCCCGGAGGAATCGTCATGCTGCACCGCGTACTACAGCTCCACGTCCCGCTCGGAACCGCGTCCCTGGGCGCCGTCCGCAATCTGCTCGCCGACCAGGTCGTCCGGGCCGGCATCATCCTTGAGAAGGAACAGGCGTACACGCTTCGGCTCGCCTCGTCCGAGCTCATCGACAACGCCATCAAGTACAGCCGGATCGAACACGAACTTCACAGAGCCGAGTTGCTCATCGAAGGCGACATTGACTGCGCACGCAAACGGCTGCGGATCACCATCACCGACCCCGGCCTGACCGTGCCGAAGATGCTCGGCTGCGACGACCTGGGCGCGACCGGTGGTCGAGGCCTGGTGGTCGTGGCCGGCTACGCGGACGACATCGGCTGGGGCCCGCGTCTCGATGGCGAGGCCCAGGTGGGCTGGTCCGTATGGTTCGAGCTGGGCGTGCAGGAGCTGCCGCCCCCCTCCGGTGAGGCCACCGCTGATGCGGAAGTGCAGCTGGAGAAGCCCATCCCCGTCCTCGGGCCGCACACCGTGGCGACGTCCGCTGTCACGCGGAGGCGGCTGACCACGGTGGGGCGGTCGAACCGCCGCACCAGTAACCTCCGCGCCGCGTAGGCGACATGGTCCACCCCGAAGCGGGTGGTGCGGCTCCGGTCGTCGTGAGCTGCGCAGCGACGCCGATCAGGGGCGATCGGTCTCCACACCCGCCTCGGCGCCTTCCCCAACCCGCAGCGCGGGAAGGCGTCGGGTCGCCCGGCCGCCCCACTGCCCCCGGCCTGGGGCGGCCGGGTCATGCCCTTCAACATCCAGACGAGAGGAACACGATGAGCGCGCTTGCCCGGGTTCCGCCGCACGTCCTCGGCGGACGCTGGCTCGCCGGCGTCAGCAGCACCCCGAGCACGATCACGGACCAGTGGCGGCACGGCCAGCTGGCGCCGGTGCAGGTGAGCTGCCGCTTCGACGTGGTCCGGGTCCACGGCGAGTCCCTGACCACGGCGCTGGTGGCCGAGCTGTACGCCAGCGGGCTGCCGTTGGGCCCGGTGCTGTACGACCACGGAGCTCGGCAGAGCTACTGGCTGGTGCCGGTGCGCCCCGGGACGGCCTGGCAGATGAGGGACACCTGCCTGCTGACCGTCCCCGAGGACGGCGGCCCGCCCCCGGCGGTGCTGATGCCGGCGCCGGGAGTCGGCCGGGTCGGCTCGCTGCAATGGCTGGTCACCCCGGACGGCACCGGCACCCTGACCGGCTACGACGTCCTGGCCGTGGCGCTGCGGCGTGCGCGTGGATCCCTCGCGCTCGCCCGACGCCGCCACAGCCGAGCCCAGTGACGCGAGAGCGGCGCAGCCCCGTAGACGGGCGGTGCCCCTCGGGCCCCATCCCCTCCTTGTCCGGCTCGCCCTCTCCGGTGCGGGCCGGAATCCGCAACCCCTTCGAACCCCGAGACAGAGGTAGAGATGATGCCCGCGGTCATCGTGCAGGCCAAGCTCACGACCCAGGTGATCGCGGGCATGCGCTGGCTCGGCCGGCAGACCGCCGACCCCACCGCGACCTGGGAGGCGTGGGCGCGGGGACGACCCGTGCCCGTCTCGGTCGGCCGGGACTTCGTCGTCGTGCGGCTCCTGGGGGAACTCGGGCGCGCTGCCGTCGCCGAGCTGGCCGCCGACGCCCCGGACCTCGTCGGTCCGGTGCTCGTCAATGACTCGGTCGTCGAGGTCTTCCTGCCGCCGACGCCGGCGGTGTGGCCGGGCCCCGGAGCCGAGCTGGTCGACGGGCGCGGCGCGTCGAGGGCGACGGTCAAGTGCCCGCCGCCGGGCCGCGAGGCCGAGCGGCGCCGGTGGCTGTTCCCGCCGAGGGCGCTGCCAGGCAGTCCGGCGGCGCTCACCGATCCGTACCGCCTGGTCGAGGCCGCGGCCGTCGCCCGCACCGGCCTCCAGGCCGCCGGGTACCGGCTCGGCCCCTGACACCTCCCGCCCCTCGGCACGGTCCGAGGCGGCGCGGCACCAGGCCCGTCGCTCCACCCCCGTCGTACGGCTCGACGGCCGCCTTCCGTTCCTGCCACCACCTCAGGAGAGCTCCAGTGATGCCCGACGGCCCCGCCGTCCCCGCCGCCTTCGACGCCCTTCGGATCTGGGCCGCACCGAAGCTGAGAGCGGGCGTGCCCTTCGTGAACGGGGTCCCGCTGTTACCCCTGGACGAGGCGATCGACCGCGTCGCCGCCGAGCTGCTCGAGCTGGGCGGCCCCGCGCTCACCAGCCCGCCCCTGGACGCGCTCGCCGACGCCGTGACGCGCACCGCCGTCCGGCTGCGGCGCGCGGACGGCACCGACCCACGGGCCACCCTGCTGGACACGCTGACCGACGAACTCCTCCTCGCCGAAGAGGAGCTGCACCGGGCCGAGCACGCTCAGGCAGTGGACCGGGTCCGGCGCGTGTGCGTGATGGTCCTGTGCGTGGACAAGATCGCTGGTAGCGCCCCGCCGGAGGGCGGCTTACCGGCCGCAGTGGTCGGCCCCGCAGCATCCGCACGCCCGGACCGGCCTCGCTTACGCATCCTGGAGCCTTCGGTGCCGCCGGTCGCCATCGCCCTCTCCACGGCGACGCCCGGCCCGCCGGTGCCCGAGGTTCCGTGGGCGGGCCCGCGCCTGGGCGACACCGTCCTCGGGGCCCACTTGCGGCACCTGCGCGAATGCCAGGACCTGTCCTGGGCCCAGGTCGCCGCCCGCATGCCCGCCGCCGCCCGTACGGACGCCGGCACCATCGCCGACCTGGAGGCCGGAACCGACGCGCTCCTGCGCGAGGCCGCCCACCGAGGCCAGCTCGGGGTCTTCCTCCACGCCTACGGTGCGGGCGCGATCGCCGCCACCGACGTCCACCAGCTCCTGGCGGACACCGAGCTGGCCAAGCCCGGCCACGCCATCGACCGGGGCCCCGGCCGCCCGCACCGCTACCAGATCCTCGAACAGCGAGCCGACACCGTAATGCTCCTGGGGTCCGTCCTCGTGCCCGCCGCACTGCGCACCCCCGCCTACGAGGCGGCCGCCTCCCTGGACGCCCCCGTGCTGCGCGTCCCGCGCGACGTACCGGCTCCGCGCGCCGTGCCCGCGGCTGCCGTCGGGTGCCCGGTCTGCCAGCTCTACCGCACCGACCTCCTGGCCCTGCCCGATGTGCCCGCCGCGTGGCAGCAGAGGGTGAACTCCGAGCGGGCCGCCGTGCTCGAACAACGCCTGCGACACCCCGACGCACCGGAGACGACGCTGATCCTCAGCTGGGACATCCTGGAGCGCCGTCACGGCGGAGCCACTGTCCACGCCGATCAAATGCTCCACCTCGCCGACCTCGCCCGCACCACCGCGCTGCGCGTGCGCATCCTGCCCTCCGACGACGGATTCCTCGCCACCCACGACCTGGCCCTGCTGCGCACAGGCAGGGAGACCGTGACGGCCGTCTGGGGCCTGTTCGACGTGACGTACCACGAAGGCGCATCCCACCGGGCGGGGATGGCACTGGCGCGCTCGATCCCACCGGACAGGAGCATCGGGCTGCTGGAACGGGCGGCCGCCGGAGACCTTCCCCGGCGGTGGCCGAGGTGACCGGCGCCCGCGGGGTGCCTCTGCCTCTGCTCGACCCACTCCCGCGCGGTGGCCGGCCGTACGCCGACCGCGCTGGCGGCCACACCATCCACCCGACGGCCCCGCGGCCGCGCTACCGCTGGACGACCTCATGACCCACGCCCTTGATCAGGCCTACGAGGCCCTGGACGCGCCTACCGCCCGCGTCTACCGGGACCTCGGCGCACAACCCCTGCCCGGGACGACGGCCGACTCCGCCATGGCGGGCGCCGTCTCCCTCCTCGACCCGACGACCAGCACCGTCCAGGCCATGCGGCCGGAGCCCGCGCAGTGAGCGGCACCCCGCAGACCGTGCCCGGCGACCAGGCGCGCGAGCTCGTCGCCCGCACCGGCATTCCCGTACTTCTGCTTGCCGACCAGTTCGCCCCGCCGACCCTGACCGCCGGCACCGGGGGCGACTCGCGCCGCTACACCTCTACCACCGCGCTGTACGAGGACGGCGTCCGCACCGAGGTCCACGCCCCCGGCGGCCCCGACCCCGCCCAGCTCGTCCGCCGGGCCCTGCCCGGCGCCTTCAAGATCACCACCGCCTACCTCGCCACCCCCGTCGAGATGGCCCGCGCCGTCGAGCTGCGCCACGACGGCCTCCTCGCCCGCGCCGCCGTGTGGCAGGACTGGACCCTGCTCCAGCTCACCCTCGACCACAACGGCCGAGGCCGCCTCCCGGGCCTGCGGCTGATCGGCGCGGACTCCCTGCCCACCGGCCGACCCGGACACCCCTATCACCGCTCCCGATAGCACAACACCGTTGTCGCCTAGTCGAGTTGGAACACCATGACCACCTTCATATTTCGCAACGACGCTGACCTCGATACCGCCGAGTACGCCCGCTACTGCGGCCTCATCGAGGCCGCCGCGCCGCTGGTGGCGGAGCTGTCCGGCCTCGCCCTGCCCGAGTGCATCACCGCCCGCCCGGTCACGCCCGCCCAGTTCATCCAGCGCCAGACCGAGGACCGCGTGTGCGTGACCGGAATGGCTCTGGACTCCGTCCCCGCCCTCCCGGAGGAGGCGGCCACGGCACTGCTCGAACAGGTCCGGACGAACACCGAGACGATGGTCACCCGGTTCCACCCGACCAACCGTGCGGCGATCCTGTGGCGCGGACCCGGCCAGCCCGAGCTGACGTTCATGCCCGAGGTCCATGCCCGGCATCTGCGCCCGTCCGACCGCCAGCTCACAACGGTCTTCGCACACGAGATCACCCACCTCGCGCAGTTCGCGCTCCGGCCCGAACTGGCGACCGCACCGCTCAGGTGCAAGCTCCTGGACACCGGCGCGGGCCTGCCGCCCGAGCAGCACCGCAACGCCGCCGCCCTCACCGAGGGACACGGCCAGTACGTCGAGCGCCTCGTCTCCCAGAAGCTGTGCGGGGAGGCCGCGATCGGCGCCCTGCACGGCGAGCCGGAACCCAGCGACCTCTACAAGGAGCTCAAGGCCGACCCCGCCGCACCGACGAACAACCCCGCCTACAGCAGGGGCGAGCAGTTCGTCGCCGCCGTTGTCGAGGCCGGAGGCCACCCGTTGCTGCGACTGCTCCTGGCCCAGGAGGAGCTGGTGCCGACCGAGGCCGAGATCGTAGACCCGGCTCCGTGGATCGCCCGCCTCCAGAGGGCCGTCGAGTCCGACACGCCAGCCCCGTTCGCCGTCGTCGACGGCCACCTCCCGTAGCGGCCCCCGGTCGGCACCGCCACTTCCCGTCCCCCACCACGTTGAGCAGGAGGAAGAACCACATGCGCAAGGCCCTCGGAAAGGACCCCCGAACATGAGCAGTTCACTCCCCGCCACCGCCGCCACCGGCGATCGGCTCGATGTCTTCGAACGAGGTGAGCTGCGCCTCGTCGAGACTGCCGCACCGCAGCTCTCATCGGAGCACCACGCGTCCATGGACCAGGTATGGGAGCAAGCCACCCAGGCGAACCCGGACCTGTACGACGGCCCCGCCGTGGTGTGCACCGACGCCGCCTACGACGGCGACACCCTCGTTCTGTCCTGGGCGCCCGTGACGTACCGACACTTCGCGCTGCGCCGAGTACCGGGAGCACCCCAGGTGTCGTCGGTGTACGTGACCGTCGCGCAGCCGGTGGACGCGGGCGGTGTGCTCGTCGGCCGCATGTCCGCCTCGACCGCGGCGCCCGGACGCTGGCAGCTGCCCGGCGGCAACGTCGAGCCGCCGGTCGACGGAGCGGTCCTGGACGAGGCCGAACTGCGACGCCAGGCATGCCGGGAGCTGGCCGAGGAGGTCGGCGTGCACGCGGCGCCCCAGGACCTGACGCTGTGGGCGGTCACCCGAGGCGAGCACGGCAACATCGGCGTGCACTACGAGGCACCGGTCCTGCCGGAGGAGGTCGTGCGCGAGCAGTTCCAGGCGCTGGTCCAGGCGGAGACCGTCAACGGCTGTACCCCGGAACTGGACCTGATCACCGTCGTGGCCGGCTCCGTCGCCGAGCTGGAGGGTCCGCACGCGGACTACCTCGAATCCCTGCTCCACCGCCGCACAGGGAGGACAGATGAGTGACACCGCACGTGACCCGGACTGGCTGCTGAACGCCGCCGATGACCTGCGGACGGCCGAGCAGTCGGGCAAGGCCACGACCCCGCTGACCCAGGTCCTCCCCGGGCTGACGCTGGAGACGGCGTACCGCGTCCAGGCGGCGGCCATCAGCCGCCGCCTGGACGGCGGGGCGCGCCTCGTCGGCCACAAAATCGGCCTGACGTCGGCGGCGATGCAACGGCAGATGGGGGTCAGCGAGCCGGACTCCGGAGTCCTGCTGGAGGACATGGCGCTGCCGAGCGGCGGCGAGCTGCACACGGCAGGCCTGCTCGCCCCCCGCATCGAGGCCGAGATCGGGCTGCGCCTCGGCGAGGACCTCACGGGACCCGACATCGACGACCAGGCCGCCCGCAGCGCCGTGGCCGAGGTGTTCCTCGCTCTCGAAGTCATCGACACCCGCTACGGGAGCTGGGGGATCACCCTGGAGGACAGCGTCGCCGACAACGCCTCCTCCGCCCGCTTCGCCACCGGCGAACCCGTTGCGTTCCATCCCGACACGGACCTGGCTCGCATCTTCGTCGCCGTCCGCGTCGACGACCAGCTGACCTGCGGCGGCTACGGCCGAGATGTCCTCGGCGACCCCATCAACGCACTCCTCTGGCTCGCCCGCCGCCTCCACACCCTCGGCACCAGCCTACGAGCCGGCGACATCGTCCTCCCCGGCTCGGTACACGCCAGCATCCCGCTGGCAGTCGGCACGACGGTACAGGCGTCCTCGCCCCGCCTTCCCGCGGTCCAGCTGCGCGCGGCCTGACCGGCCCCGCTCCTTCGCGCCTTCCCCGCCTTCATCCGGAGCGCCCCTATGCCCTCACACCGCAGGACCGGCGTCGCCGTGCTCGGCGCCGGCCTGATCGGCCTCGACCTGCTGGACAAGATCCGCTGCTCGCCGCGGCTGGAGTGCCGCCTCGTCGCAGGCCGCAACCGGCAGACCCTCGGCCTGAAACGCGCCGCCGACCTGGGCTACCCGACCACCGACGGCGGCATCACCGCGCTGACGGAAGCCATCGACGGCCACGGCATCGACGTGGTCTTCGACGCCTCCAACGCCGACTCCCACGCCGAGCACTGGCGCCACCTGGAGCCCACGAACGCCCTGCTCGTCGACCTGACCCCGAGTGATCTCGGCGTGCCGATCGTCCCCACCGTCAACGGAGCCGACACGCTGACCGAGCGCCATATAGGCCTGATCAGCTGCGGCGGTCAGAGCGCGATCCCGATCCTGCACGCCATCGCCCGCCACCGCACACCCCGTTACGTCGAGGTCGTATCCACCGGCGCCAGCCGCAGCGCGGGCCGGGCGACCAGGCTGAACCTGGACGAGTACATCCATACCACCCAGCAGGCCGCCCGCCACTTCACCGGCGCCCCCACGGCGAAGGTGCTCGTCAACATCAGCCCGGCCACTGTGCCGCCGCCCTTCCGCGTCACCCTGACCTGCCTCGTCGACGCCCCCCAGCCCGAGACGATCCGCTCCCTCGTGGCCGCCGCCGCGCACCGGGTCCAGCGGTTCGTACCCGGCTACGCGTTGACCGCCCTGGAGGCCGAGGCCGACCGCGTCACCGCCACCGTGGAGGTCACCGCGACCGGACGCCGCATCCCCCGCCACGCCGGAAACCTGGAGATCATCAACGCCGCCGCGATCCAGGCAGCCGAGATGCACGCAGGAACCCACCAGTCCGAAGGAGCCCGCTCATGACCGCAACGGCGCCCGAGATCCAGCTCCACGACCCGACCCTGCGCGACGGCCACCACGCCGTCGGCCATCAGCTCACCCGCGAGCAGCTGTCCGCCTACGCGGCCGCCGCCGACAGCGCCGGCGTGCCCGTCATCGAAGTCGGCCACGGCAACGGGCTCGGCGCCTCCTCCCTGCAGACCGGCCTGGCCAAGCTGGCCGACACCGAGATGCTCGACGCCGTCCGCGCCGTGCTCACCAGCGCCCGCATGGGCGTCTTCATGGGCCCCGGATGGGGAACCGGCGACGACCTGCGCCTGGCCGTCAGCCACGGCGTGCAGGTGGTGCGCCTCGCCGCGCACTGCACCGAAGCCGACGTCACCGAACGCCACCTCGGACTCCTCGCCGAATGGGGCGTCGAAGCACACGGCGTCCTACTGATGAGCCACATGGCCACCCCTGCCCAACTTGCCGAACAGTGCGCCCTCATGGCCACCTACGGGGCCCAGGCGGTCGGAATCTACGACTCCGCCGGCCACTACCTCCCGCAGGATGTCGCCGAACGCATCACGGAGATCACCGAAGCCGTCGACGTGCCGGTCATCTTCCACGGCCACAACAACCTGACCATGGCCACCGCCAACTCGGTCGCCGCCGTCGAAGCCGGCGCCAGGATCATCGATGCGTGCGCCCGCGGCTTCGGCGCCGGAGCGGGCAACACGCAGATCGAGGCGCTGGTCCCCGTCCTGGAACGCCTCGGCTACTCCACCGGCATCGACCAGCACGCCCTGTTCGCCGCAGCCGACCTCGCCGAACAGCAGCTGATGAAGACCCCGCCCTTCACCGACTCCGTCGCCGTGATGAGCGGCCTGTCCGGGGTGTTCTCCGGCTTCAAGAACCGCGTCCTCGCCGTCGCCGCCCGCGAAGGCGTCCACCCCGGCGACCTGTTCGCCGAACTCGGCCGCCGCCAGGCGGTAGCCGGCCAGGAAGACCTGATCCCCGAAGCCGCCGCCCACCTCAAGGAGCGCACCATGACCGACCAGCAGCAGCCCGCCCCGGCGATCCACCCGCGCCTCCACGACCTTCTGGTGCGCGAGCTGCGCATCGAGCCCGGCTCCCTGAACCCCGCCTCGACGCTGGCGGCGATCGGCCTGGACTCCCTGGCCGAAGTCGAACTGGCCGTGCTGCTCAGCGAGGAGTTCGGCACGCCGGTCACCGAGGACCAGATCACCGGCCTGCACACCCTGGAGAACCTGAACCGCTTCTTCATCGCCACCAGCCAGAAGGGATGACCACCGCCATGACCGCCACCGCGCACCCGCACATCGGACCGGCCTGGACCATGACACCGGGCACCCGGCCCGACCGCTACGCCTCCGCCCTCACCTGCGGCGCCGACGTCGCGCTCGTCGACCTCGAAGACTCCGTCGCCGCCGACGCCAAGGACACCGCCCGCCGAGACGCCCGAGCGTTCTTCGCCCAGGACAGCGGACCCTGCACCCTCGGCATCCGCACCAACGCGCTCTCCACCCTGGACGGCGCCAAGGACCTCGCCGCCCTCGCCTCCTACCCCCGCAAGCCCGACCTCATCCTCCTGCCCAAGACCGAGTCCGCCCGCGACATCGACCTCCTGGCGGCCATCCTCGACACCCCCACCTACACCCCCACCCTCTTCGCCCTCATCGAAACGCCTCACGCCATCGACCACCTGCCCCAGATCCTGACCGCACCCCGCCTGTCCGGCGTCGTCTTCGGCTCCGCCGACTACTCCCTAGAACTCGGCACCGGCACCAGCTGGGAACCGATGCGCCACGCCCGCCACACCATCACCAACAGCTGCGCCGCGGCCGGCCTCCTGGCCATCGACACCCCGTTCTTCGACCTCGACGACCTCGACGGCCTCATCGCCGAAGCGCGCCGTGCCAAGGAGATCGGCTTTTATGGCAAGGGCGCCATCCACCCCCGCCACCTGCCGCACATAGCCGAGGCCTTCCGCCCCACCGACGAAGAACTCGCCGAAGCCCGTGCGATCGTCGCCGCCGCCGAGCACAGCGGCAACCACATCACCTCCGTCGACGGCCGCATGCGGGGGACCCCGTTCTTCACCCGGGCACGCCGCCTCCTCGCCGGCATCGGCGAACACCCGGAGCCGCCGAAATGACCTCGGGCCTGCCTCAGGGCTACCGCCACGTTGGCACGGGGCGCGTACGCGAAGTCGTCGGACTCGGCTACCACGACCTCACCGAGGGCCTGACCATCGAACACCGCCCCGGCCGCACCATCACCGAGAGCGACAACACCCTCATCACCACGCTCAGCGGCAACGACGCCCCGATCCACCTCGACGCCGCCTACGCCGCGCACACCCCGTGGGGCCGCGTCCTCGTGTGCAGCGCCGTCACTCTCGCGGTCGTTGGCGGTATGACCGCCCGCTCCGTCAGCGGCCTCACCACCGCCAACCTCGGCATGGACGATGTGCGGTTCACCCACCCCGTCTTCGTCGGCGACACCCTCTACGCCGAAACCGAGATCACCTGCCGCCGCACCTCCCGCAGCCGCCCGGACACCGGTGTCATCACCTGCCGCACCACCGGCCTCAACCAGGACGGCGCACCGGTGGTCACCTTCGGCAGGACCTTCCTCGCACCCCTTGACCCCCACGCCGTCCGCACCCTCACCAACTACTAGAAGGGAGCACCGTGACCAGCGAACTCACCTTCGTCCACGCCGACGACAGCCTGGCCCAGGAGTACGACGAGATGGCCGAACGCAGCTTCGGCCACCCCGTAGGCGACATCACCCACCTGCACGGCCACGCCGACATCCGAGTCGCCCTCCGCTCCGGCAGGGTCGTCGCCGGGGGCCTCGGCCTCCTCCTGCCCCAGTACTTCGGCGGCGCACCCGTCCCCAGCGCGCTCCTCGCCGCCGGCAGCGTCGCCCCCGAAGAGCGCGGCGACCGCCTCGCCGCACGCATGGTCCACGAACGCCTTAACCCCCTGCGCGAGCGCGGCGCCGTCATCTCCACCATCTCCACCCTCTCCAACGGCTACGCCCGCCACCTGGGATGGCAGGCTCCCACCCCGGTCTACGCCCACGCCGTCCGCGCCGAAGACCTCAAACGCTCCTTCGACACCGCGGACTTCTGCATCGAGACGGGCACCACCCCAGCAGCCCTCGACCTGCAACAGGACCTCGCCCGACGCTGGAACGGCCCCGTCGAGCGCCCCGCCTGGTGGGAAGGCTGGAAGACCACCAAGAGCCGCCTGACCACCTACCGCTTCCACCGGCTCGGCAATCCGATCTCCGGATGGCTCACCCTCACCACCAGCCGCCGGGAAAACCACGGCACCGACCTCACCGTCCACGACTTCTGGGCCGGCGACCACGACTGCGCCGCCGCGATGCTCGCCTTCCTCGGCCGCTACAGCAGCCGCACCGAGACCATCCACTTCCGCCGCGGCGCCCTGCCGCCGGCACCGCTGCTGCTGCACAACCTCCACCGCTACCGGGTCGCAACCCAGGCTTGGCACCCCTGGATGCTGCGTATCCTCGACCTGCAAGGTGCCGTCCGCCTGCGCGGGTGGCCTGACGACCTCGACCTGGAACTGCCGATTGAGATCTGCGAAGAAGCGGACTGTACGACGCATCGCCGCTACCTCCTGGTGATCCGCGCAGGCCACGCCGACCTCACTCCCGCCGGCTTCGAAGCTCAAGTCACCCTCACCCGAGGCCAGTTCGCAGCATGGTATGCCGGAGGACTGCGAACCACCGAGGCAGCTCGGCTGTGCGGAGTCCAAGCCCGCTCCGATGCGTCCCTGTCCGGGTTCATCCGAGCCACGGGCCGCCAGGAGCCCTGGCTGCCCGACCACTTCTGAGGTCCCAACTCGCCGAACACGACAGACCAGCACCACGGCGAGTCGATGAGGGTCGGCCGTCAGCGGCTCGGGAAACCGCCACAATAGGCATACGGCCACCTCAATTCGGTCGGAGGGAGCGAAGGGCTGTCGTTCCTGGTTCCTACGCTCGAACCATGACCACCCCCACCACTGAACCCAGCCCCGGCGCGCCTGCGCCCACCGGGATCGTCGCGATCGTTGAACGCATGCTGCTCTCCGACGAGGTCGTGCGGATCAGCGAACCCGGCCCCCAAGTCCTCGACCCGGCCACCGGCCAGTACGTTCCCGGCCCCGCCGTCGTGAAGTTCGAAGGCCCCGGACTGCACCGGGCCTCAGGCGGGCCGGGGATCGTGCTCCGGCTGGAGGGCCAGCCGTATAAGGACGACGGCGACGGCCGCTACATCCTGTTCACGCCGCTGGCATCACCGGTTGCGGCCGAGGGCAACCAGGTCACCATCGTCAAGAGCAAGGACCCGGCCGCTGCCGGCCGCAACTTCAAGGTTCTCGACCCGGGCGAGAGCGGCGCCATGGCGGTGGTGCGGACGACGTGGATGCGGATCGAGAAGGCCGGGGGTGGGGCATGAGCACGCCCTCCCAGTTGGTTGACCTCGATGCGGTCCGCCGCAACCTGGAAGCGACGGTGATGGTCGATCGCGTGCGGATCAGCAGGCCGACTGGCACCGCCCAACTGGACGTCGAGACCGGGCTGGTGGGACCCGTCCCGGCCGTCGTCGTCTGGGAAGGCAGCGGTGCGCTGCTCTCCGCCCACGGACTCGCCGCGACTGAGCACCTGGTCGGTGGCCGCTGGCTCGACGACAACGCCTCCTGGTACGGACTCGTCACCCCGCTGTCCGCACCGATCCCGCAGCGGGGAGACCTAGTGAGCGTGACCGCTGTCGCATCCGCGACGGCCGGCACGGTCGGCCGGACCTGGCAGGCCCTCGACCCAGGGGAGGCCAGCACCGTGGAAGTCGCGCGGATCACCCGCCTCGACGAGGTCGTTGGTCCGTAGGCCTGGCGCGCGGGCTGGCGTTGAGCGCGGGCGCCAGGTCGTGCACCGTGCCCATCGCTTCTGATGAGCGGAGCGATAGGCCATCAGTATCCGGGCCAGGAGCGTTAGATAGATGAGGCGGTTTCGCCGGGTTTACCCATGCCGGTGGTACGGCCGACCTGGCGCTCGATCTCGCGCAGGACCTCCTCGCCCCCCTCTCTCATACGTTCCTGTTGCTCCCACTCGTGGAACTGGACCTGTTCCTCAGTGAGACTGTGCTTCGCATCCAATTCGGCTACCAGTGCGCAGATGCGTTCGAAGTCACCGTCCGGATATTCCTCCTTTCGGTAGCTGGGCTGGTGATTGATCTTCAGCAGTTTGTGTATTGCTCTCTCCATTGGGGCTGCGTTGAGCAGTGAGTTCGAGATCCACGCATCGATAAGTCCGTGCCCATTGCAGTGGTACTCGTTCAGGTGAGTGGCGATGCGCCCGCGAACGCTTCCTGCTGTTCCGACCTTGACCCGTCCATGTGTTCCTGCCACGGAGAGGACGTAGATTCGGCTCCCCACGCTTTCGAATGGGTTTCGGGTCCGTGCCCAGGCACGTTCGAGGACGGCCTCCTCCACGGCGGATCCCACCGCTGGGAGCGAGTAGGGAGAGAGCATCCCGGCACGGAGAAGCTGCGCGTACTCCCTGCGCTGCCTCTCTAGCTCAGGTGCGAGCGGTTGTGGTTGAGTCATGACCTGATTCTCTCCGGCCCAGGTGCCTTGCGTCCGGTACACCGTCGCAGCAGAGGGGGTGGACGTCCGCACTCGCCCTTCGGGGAGTTTGTCCGTTGCCCCGCCTAGGCTCGGATCCATGACCCCCACCAACCCCCCTGAGCAGCGGCATGTCCGTATCCACGCGACCGGCTTGACCGCGCGCCTGGAGATCGACGATCACGACATCGCTGACCAGGTGCGCTCCTACGAGCTGCGACACACGGCCGGGCAGCTGCCGGAGCTGCAGCTGCTGTTGCGCCCGAACGCCGATCCCGAGTGGGAGGGCGCCGCCCGGGTCGGGGTCGGGGAGGCCCCCGACCCCGGCCCGGCCGCCGCGGCGTTCCTGGCCGCCCTGGACCCGGGCGAGATCGAACGCGCGGTCCTCGCCCGGCACGACCTGCTCGACGGCGGCCCGCACGAGTTCACCCGGGCACTGCTCGCCCAGCTGTCCGAGTGGGCGCTCGGTGTCCGGCAGCCCGGTGAGCACGAGAGGGTGGGCGGTTGATGGCGAACGTCACGAGCAACGCCGCGGTCCTGGCCGCGCGGCTGGAGGCGCGGGCCGTCGTCGCGGTGCCGGCTGCGACGGCAGTGGTACGCCATCACGCGATGCTGCTGGAGACCGCGATCAAGGCAGCCGCGTCTGGGCGGCCCGGGCCCGGGGTTCAGACTGGCGAGTACCGGCGGTCATGGACCACGGAAGTCCACGCCACCGCGACCGGAGTAGATGCGGTCGTCGGCACCGCCCGTCCGCAAGGGCCGCGCCTGGAGTACGGGTTCGTTGGACCGGACAGCCTTGGCCGGGTCTACCACCAGCCGCCGTTTCCGCACGTCGGCCCCGCTGTGCAGCGGATCGAGCCGCTGTTCGTCGCCGCGATCGCCCGTGTCGCCGAGACGGTGGTGTCCGAGTGAGCCAGCTCATTGACGACATTCACCAGGCGATCGGCGGAGTGCTCCGAGCGCACGGTGCCGGCCTGCTGTCGAGGGCGGTGCTCGTCCTCGAGGTCGTGGACGAGGACACCGGGGAACTGGGCCTGTTCATGGAGGTCTCGCCGCCCGACATGCCGGTGTGGGACCGGGCGGGGATGTTGCGCTACTGCGACCTCGACTTGGCGGGGCAGATCACGGCGAACCGGATCGAAGAGGCCGAAGCCGAAGAGGACGAGGAGGACGAGTAGATGTCGGTGCAGGGACGCGTCGTGTCGACGGCTCTCCGGGATGCGCTCGCCGCGGCGACCGGCCGCAGCTGCGGGTACGGGGCGCCGCCGGTTGCGGCGGACAAGCCCAGCGGAAACACGATCCCCTACAGCGTGTTGTACCCGTTGGGGGGTACGGCGTCTGGGCCGCCGTTCGGCGACCAGACCGGTGACGGCCGCCTGCTGTACCAGGTCACGTCGGTGGCGTCGACCGGTGAGCAGGCGGAATGGATGGCAGACAGGGTGCGCAGCGCGATCGTCGGCATCGGCTCGAAGGGCGGCTTCGCGACGCCGATCACCCCGGCCGGGCACACCGTCGTCGCCCGGGAGATCGACAAGGAGGAAGGTCAGGTGGTCGCCAACGGCGTATACAGTTACGTATCGCGGTTCATTCTGCACGTCAGCACGCCTGACAGCTGATCCGCCCCGCTGCCGACTTCGGCGGCGAGCTCACCGTGGAGCCCCAGCACGGACGCCCGGCCACCGGCACGGGCCGACTCCCTTCCGCTGCCCCGACCGTGGGCGGCGTGACCAGGGGACGGGTCTCCGGCGGCGCACCGCCCGGGTGATCGTGTCTCCGGAAATGCGAGTCAGCGTGGCATCCACGCAGCAGCGGTACATGCGCCGCGGCGTCACCCGGATCGTCTTCGTGAAGACGATCGCGGCCGCGACGAACATCCCCACCCGACAGGAGCTGACGGCCGGCACCGACCTGTCGCGGCAGGTGTCCGATATCGAAGGCTGGAGCCTGGAGAACTCCCCGATCGAAACCCCGGACCTGGGCGCGAAGTTCGCCACCAGCATCCCCGGGGAGGACAAGGCGGCGAACAGCTCGCTGACCTTCTACGAGGACCTGGGCAGCGACGCCGTCGAGACTCTGCTGTCCAAGGACACGGTTGGCTACGTTTGCATCCTCCGCAAGGGAGACGTCCCGGCTTCGAAGTCCCTCGACGTCTTCCCGGTCCGGGTCGGCTCCCGCGCGCCGAGCTACAGCACCGGCGCCGAACCCGCGAAGTTCAAGGTCAGTTTCTCGATCAGCGACCTGCCGACCCTGGACGCGCCGGTCCCGGCCGCCGCCGCAGGCTGAGGGGGCGGGCGATGACGACCACCACGACCACGACGGTCGAACCGCCGGCGCAGGCAGTCGCCAAGGACGCACACTGGCGCGCCAAGATGGCCCGGCTCCGGGCGCGTTCGCTGCCGGAGCGGACCGTGTCGATCTGCGACGACGACACGGCGAAGGCGGCCGTGACGGATGCGCAGATGCAGCTGGCGCGGGCCCGCGCAGCGGCGCGCACCGCTGCTGCGGGGCAGGGCGTCGACGACACTGAGGTGGACGCCTTCACGGAGGCGCACCCCCAGGTCGTCATCGCCCGCTCGGTCCTCGCGACCGCTGAACAGGTCCTCGCCGACGCCACGGTTCAGCTGAGGTTCCGGGCGCTGCCCCGGCCGGCGTGGGAGGCGCTGCTTCGCGAGCACGCTCCGACGGAGGAGCAGGCCGACCGCGGGCAGGAGTACAACATCGAGACGTTCCCGGCCGCCTTGATCGCCGCGTCGCACGTCGAGCGGGACGAGACCGGCGCCGAGGTCGAGGGCATGACCGTCGAGGACGCCCAGGCCCTGCTGGACGAGTGGTCGGACGGCGACGCCAAGGTGCTGTTCACCGCGGCACTGGCCATTAACCAGACCCTGCGGGTTGACCTGGGAAAAGGCTAGAGGCCGACCCGGGCTTCCGCGCGGAGATGGAGCTGTGCGAGACCTACCGGATCCCGCACTCGCAGCTGATGGGCGCGAGTGCGGGCGGCCGGTGGAGCGCACTGGACCGGGCGAAGGCGCTGGCGTGGGCCGCGTGGAAGGCGGCCGTGTGTGACGGGTGCGGCACACGGCCGCAGGAGTGGGATGAGCAGCAGGGCGGCGACCGGTACGCCTACGTGCCGCAGACCAGCCGTTGCCTGGGCTGCGAGCTGATCGAGATGGAGTCGGAGCAGGTCCCCGAGGGGGCCGAGGGGCGCGGGGTGCGCATCGGGCTGATCAAGCAGTCCAGTTAGGAGCAGCCGGGTGTCCGGCGCCTACACCCTGTACGTCCAGCTACAGGCCTCGTTCCCGCAGTTGACTGCCGGGCTGCGCGGCGGCGCGCAGCAGCTACGGCAGTTCGACGGCCAGCTCGCTGCCACCCGCGGCGAGCTGGAACGCGTCGAGGCGGCCGCTGCCCGCCTCGGTCGGGCCCAGGTCGCCGCCGCAGAGCAGGCCGCCGTCTCCCAGGTCGCGGTCCGGGAGGCCACGGAACGCTCTGCCGTCGCGCAGCAGACCGCGATGGCGGCCGCCGAGCGTGCCGGCCGCGCCCAGGTGGTGGCCGCCCAGGCTGCCGCCAGGGCGGAGGCGGAGCACACGGCGGCGATCGAGGCGAGCACCCGGGCGACCCGCGCCCAGGAAGTCGCCCAGACCATGGCCGCCCGCGCGCAGGCCACCACCGGCGCGGGCGCCGTCGCCGCGCAGCGCACCGCCGAAGCAGCCTCCGCCTCCGCCGCCCGCGCAGCCGAGGCCCAGGCGGTGCAGGCGACCCGGGCCGCCACCGCGCAGGAAGCCGCCGCGCGCGCCGCCGGTCTGGCCGAGCGGACCAGCGCCACCGCCGCCCAGGCCGGGGCCGGGGCCGCGCAGGCCCGAACCGCGCTCGCCTCCACCGAGGAACAGGCCGCGCGGCGGGCCGCGACCGCCGCCGCCGAGGTCAGCCGGGCGCAGACCGAGGCCGCCGCCGCGTCGCAGGCTGCGACCGCCGCCCGGATCTCCGGCTGGGTCACCGGGGGGCTTGCACTCGGCGCGGTGCTGGCCGCCGGCGCAGTCGGGGCAATCCGGTTGGAGAAGGAGATGGCCAACGTCCTGACCATCTCCGAGCAGATCGACGGCCGGAACGTCGCCGCGTTCACGAATGAAATCGTCCGCCTCAGCACTCAACTGCCTCAGACTGCAGGCCAGTTGGCGGAAGGCCTGTACCAGATCGTCAGCACGGGCTTCGACGGTGCCGAGGCCATGAGCATCCTGGAGGTGTCCGCGAAGGGCGCCTCCGCCGGCCTGACCACCACGGAGACCTCGGCGACCGCGCTGCTCGGCGTGCTCAAGGCCTACGGCATGCCCGCCAGCCAGGCCGCATCCGTCATGGACATCATGTTCCAGACGGTCAACAAGGGCGTCATCAGCTTCTCGGAACTGGCCCAGCAGCTGGGCGACGTCGTGCCCATGGCCGCAGCCGCAGGCATCAGCTTCGAGGACATGTCCTCGGCCCTCGCCGCCATCACCCTGAGCGGCATCCCCGCCGCCGAGTCCGCGACCGCCCTCAACATGCTGATGACCCGGCTCATGCGGCCCACGAAGGAACTCGCGCAGCTGTTCCGGGACATGGGCTACGAGTCGTCAGCGTCGGCAGTCGCGCAGGACGGCCTCTACACCGTCATGTCCAAGATCAACGCGGTCACGCACGGGCAGGCCGAGGCGACGGTCACGCTGTTCAAGGACATCAGGGCATCCAGGGCGGCGCTGGCTCTGGCCGCCGCGGACGGGCGCAACTACGCCGACTCCTACGAGGCGATCGCCATCGCCGTGAACCGGGCGGACGCCACGCAGAAGGCGTACGCGCTCCAGATGGACACCGTGTCCGGCCAGTGGGACCTCTTCCGCAACCGCGCCAGCGCGCTGGGCATGGACATCGCCCGCGTTCTCCTGCCAGTCCTCCAGGAACTCGCCCAGGACGCATCGCTCCTGGTGAACACCATCGGCAGCCTCCCACCGGGCGTGAAGGAGGTGATCGGCGTCCTCCTGGCGCTGTCCGCCGTCGCGATGGTCACCCGCGCTGGAGTCGCCCAACTCAGCACGCAGTTCACGGCGTTCCGCACCGCTGTCACCGAGTTCCGGGCCGGCGGGGCTCTCATGCCCGCGATCCTGAGCGGCACCAGCCTGGCCGTCACCGGCCTCACCGGCGTGCTCGCCCTCGGCGTCCTCGGCTACGCCGCCTACTCCGCGTCCAAGCAGAAGGCGGCCGCGGTCACCAACGACCTCACCCAGGCGCTCCGGCAGGAACGAGAGCAGCACGACGTCGGCGCGGGCATGCGCGCGCTGGCCGAGTCCCTCGTCGCCTCGGACGACATGAAGAAGTTCAAGGACGCGGGCCTGGAACTCAGCGACGTCATCGACGGCCTCATCAGCGGCGGCGACAAACTTGCCGCCCTCAACGACAAGATCGACCTCGCCAAGGCCAAGTCCTGGAACCCCGAGGCCGGGGGCTTCGACGTCAGTTTCGACAAGACGAAGAAGATCCTCGCCGACCGCGCCAAGTCGTGGAATGACGCGATCAAGGCAGACGCCGACCGCGCCACCGCGATGGACATCGTCAACGCCAAGGTCAAGGGCACGGTGCAAGCGAACCTGGAGGCGTGGTCGCCGTCGATGGCGCTGCCGGTCGACAAGAACGGCAACCCTAAGTGGACCGACGAGATGAAGAACATGGCCAAGGCCATGGCCTCCATCGTCGAGCCCGCCGACGCCTGGAAGGCCGCACAGGACCGCGTCGCGTCCTCGACCCGCGCCGGCGCACTGCAGCTCGACCTCGCCAAGACCTCCCTGTCCGGCTACATCAAGGCGCTCAAGGACCAGGCCCAGGAACAGAAGGGCTTCCAGGCCGACCTGAACGAGCTCAGCTCCCGCGGGTACGAGCCGCTTGCCCAGCACTTCTCGAAGTTGGGCGACGCCAGCGCCCAGATGGTCCACCAGCTGGTCGGGAACCTGCGCGCGGGAAAGACGGGCGCAGCGGAGGAGTTGGCCGCTCTCACGCAGGTCACCAAGGCCGGGCTCAACGACTACATGGCGGAGATGCGCCGCCAGCTCCAGTCCCAGAGGGACTTCCAGCGGAACTTGAGCGAGCTTGCGGTGCAGGGGCGGCTGGACCTGGCCGACCACTTCACGAAGCTCGGCATCTCCAGCTCGGGGATGCTCGCTGAGCTGGTCGGCCAGCTCAAGGGCGGGCAGACGCAGGTCGCCGATGAGTTGGAGAAGATCGTCTCCGAGGGCACCGCCCGCTCGACCAACGCCTACCGGGCTGGCCTGGAGCAGGTCCCGCAGATCGCTGCGAAGTACGGCCAGGACACGGCGAGGGCCTGGGCGTCGGCCGCCGAAACCGACGACATCGCCGCGTTCGGCCGACTCATGCAGCAGATGGCCGTCACCGACATGTCCAAGGCGGCGAAGGCTGGCGCGGAGGCCTCCGGTAAGGAGCTGTCGTCCGGCCTCGACCTGGTCACACAGATCGCCCAGGCCAAGGGCCTCGACAGCGCGAAGGCGTTCTCCGCCGCGCTGCTTGCCGGCGACATCAACGCGGCGATGGACATCATCAAGAGCATCTGGGGCACCAAGCAGCCCATCGACGCCCCGGACCTGAGCGCCGTGATCAGCGCGTTCAAGAACGCGGGCGGCGCCGCGAACGCCGAGTGGTCGGCGATGCTCACGCTGATCGCGCAGGTCAGCCAGACCAAGGGCGCCGCCGCTGCACAGGCTCTGACCAAGGCGCTGCTGTCCGGTGACATGGCGGCCGTCGAGGCCCAGCTGAACAGCATCGGCGTATCGGTGAAGAACATCCCCGGGTCGAAGACGATCAACGTATCCGTCAACGCGCCGTCCCGCATCGACGTCCCGGTGATTCTCACCCCGCAGGGACAGCAGAACTTCAACAGCGGTGCCTGGGACTCGCCCTTCGCGGCCCGCAAGGCTGACGGCGGGGTGCTCGAGTTCTACGCCAACGGCGGCATCCGGGGTGGCCGCCTGCGGGCACCCGGCGGTCCTGAGACCCACATCGCGGAGATCGTCCCCGCCGGCACCTGGAGGGTCTTCGGCGAGCCGGAGACTTTGGGTGAGAGCTACATCCCGCTGGCCCCGGCCAAGCGCGCCCGCTCCAAACTGATCCTGGAGGAGACTGCGCGGCGCTTCGGCGGGACCGTGCTGTACGGCGATGCGGGACGGCTGCACCTCGCCGATGGCGGGATCTTCGCCACCGGCCGCAGCACGGCACCGGCCCGGCCAGCTGTCGCGAAGCTCGTCCCTGCCCACGGCAGCGGCGCCACGACGGTGATCGTCCGGGATGCCGCAGCCCCGGCGCCGCTGGTCGGCTCGATGCCGATCACCGTCACCGGCAGCAGTGTGACGGGCGAGCAGGTCGCCGACGCCGTGATGCGCCGCCTTCGCCACATCCAGCGGGGAGGGCGTGCCTGATGGCCACCGACACCACCCTGCTGGCCGACTGGCAGATCGACCTCGGCGGCGTCCTGATCGGGCACGGCACCAAGGTGCTCATCGACGACATCGAGGGCATCGGCACCCCGGACAAGCGCACCGGGGACCGGCCGATCCCCGGCGAGGACGGCAACTACCCCGGCCGGGACACCCTCGCTCCGCGCACCCTGCGCATCACGGCGGGCATCCGCACCCCAGGGGACCCCGCTGCGGCTTTCGACCAGCTCGCCGTCCTGGAGCGGGCCGCGGACACGCAGGTGCGCCTCACCCCGGGCGCCGCCGACGCGCTGCGCATCCGCAGGCCGGGCCAGCCGGTGCGCCGCCAGTACGGGCGGCTGCTCAGCGTCCAGGCTGCCAGCCTCGCCCGTGCCGTCCACGGGTGGATCCCGGTCCACATCACCTACCTGGGTCTGGACCCGGTGTGGTACGCCGACACCCCGTCCGGCCTGAACCTGGGACTGGACGTATCGGCCCAGCGCGGCCAGGGCTTCACGGCCCCGCTGCGCGCGCCGATGACCACCGGCACCGCCGACCCGAAGTCCCGGCCCGGCTGGGCCGTCAACACCGGCAACCGGCCGACCTGGCCGACGGTGCGCATCACCGGGCCCGTCGTCAACCCGCGTGTGTGGATCGAAGGCAGTCCCGCCGTCCTGGACTTCGCCGTCGTCCTCAGCGACGGCGAGACCCTCGACGTCGAGACCCGGCCCGGCAGGCGCACCGTGATTCGCAACGGCCAGGGCTCGGCTGCCGGCACCCTCACCCGCGCGAGCCGCCTCGACCAGTTCTGCGTCCCTTCAGGCCGCTCCGAAGTCCGGTGGACAGCGCAGGACGCCACCGGCACCTCCCGCCTCGCCCTCACCTGGCGCGACGCCTCCTCCTCCCTCTGACCCTGCCCGACCGCACGCAAGGAAGCCCGACACGATGACGCTCATCCAGCCGCCCCTGATGGTCACCGGCGGCACTCACCCCGCCCGCGCCCTGCGCATGATGGTGCGGGACCTCTCCCGCGGCTCCCAGGGGGTCACCGAAGGCGGAGACCTGAAGGTCCGCTCCACGACCACGCCAGGCCCCGGCGTGCGGGTCGGCAACGGGTCCGCGATCATCCGCGGCGCGACCTGGGGCCAGGGCTCCTACACCCAGTACAACTCCGGCGACCACCTGGTGCCGATCGCGCCGACCGGCGCCGTCGGCCGGACCGACTTCGTGTGCCTGCGCGTCGAGGACCCCGAGTACGAAGGCTCCCGCAACCCGGCGACGGAGGACATCGGGTACGTCCACGTCATCCCCGGCGTCCCGGCGAACCAGAGCGCGCCGCCGCCCGGCATGACCGCGATCCCACTCGCCCGCGTCACGCTGCCGCCGAACTGCCAGACGGTCACCGACGCGATGATCACCGACCTGCGTCAGGTCGCCAACCCCCGGCGAGAGCGCCGCATCCGCACCATCGGCGGCTTCGGGTACGCGCCGATCGAAGGCCAGGTCGGCGCGTGGCAGGACAACTGGCCGTCCGGCGCGAAGGTCACCTTCGACGTGCCCAGCTGGGCCACCCAGGCGTCCGTCGTCACCAGCCTTCACGGCCTGCGCATCTCCGGCTCGATCTTCGCCGGGTTCCGGCAGGTCATCGCCGGGGCCATCGGCAATGAGGCGCAGATGGACACCGACTCCGTGTCCGGCTGGTCCCGTGCCGACATCAGCATGGTCGACACCTTCTGGTGGACGTCGGAGCAGCGCGGCACCACCCAGACCCTCGCCGTGCAGGCCGCCTGGTACGCCCCGCCGAACGGCAGCATCGACGTCAACGGCAACACCACCATGCACACGGACGTCGACTTCGTCGAGGGCGTCTACTGATGCCCGTCTACCGGTACTTCACCACCGACGCCCTCACCGGCGAGGTCCTGGCCCACGACCTGCCGCTGTCCGGCGTCTCCTACGGCCCCGAACGCAACGGGCCCGGCCAGCTGCGCGGAGTCCTCGAACCACGGCTCGCGCACCTCGCGCCCAGCCAGGCCGAAGCCGGCACGGTGCTGCTGTGGGCCGAGCGCGACCAGCGCCTCATGTGGGGCGGCCTGATCTGGCACTCCAAACCCGAAGGCGATCAACTCATCATCGAGGCCGCGGGGTTCGGCTCCTACCCCACGCGGCGGTTCGACCTGCACGGCAACCTCGGCGGCCGCGGCCCCTACCCCGGCGTCGACCCCTGCACGGTGATCGCCGACGCATGGGCGTACCTGCAAGAGCAGCCCGACGGCGACCTCGGCGTGCACGTCGACCTGCCACCCGGCGGCTGCCCGGCCCGCCTCGGCACCGCCGAACACCCCTACACCACCAAGGAGTGGGAAGCGCCCCCGCTCGCGGGGGTGATCCGGGACGCCACCGCGCTGGACGGCGGCCCAGAGTGGACCGAGCGCGTCGCCTGGGAGGGCGAGCAGCCGGGCCGGCGCATCGTCGTCGCCTGGCCGCGCCTGGGCACCCGCCGCGACGACCTCTACTTCGCCTCCGGCGTCAACATCGCGGAACCGACGCCGGTCACCAGCAGCGCCGACGACTACGCGCAGGTCGTCATCGCCCTCGGCGCCGGTGACGGCTCCGCGAAGGTACGCGCCGTCGACGCCGTCCGGGACGGCCGGCTGCGCCTCGAACACGTTCTGGACCGGCCCTCGGTCACCGACCCCGCTGCCCTGACCCAGATCGCCCGCACCGAGCGAGCCCGCCGCCAACAGCCCGCCACCGTCGACGAGATCACCGTCGTCGACCACCCGGCGGCGCCGATCGGCTCCTGGTCCGTGGGCGACGACGTCCGCGTCTCCATCCACGACCAGTGGGCCGACTTCGACGCGTGGTGCCGCATCACCGCCTGGACGCTGCACCCCGCCGAAGGCGACAAGCCCGAAGCCGCCACGCTGCGCCTCGACCGCCCCTACACCACCGGAGCCTGAACATGCCCAACCCGCTCGACGAACTCGCCGCCCGCATCGCCGCCCTGGAAGTGGCGCTGCCCGAACTCTCCCGCGCCTCCCGGCTCTCCCACAGCAGCATCGACGACGGCGCGCTGACCGTCACCGCTGCCGGACGTCTGCGCGCCATCATCGGGCAGCAGCCCGACGGCACCACCGCGATCACCGCCGTCAACGGGCCCGTCCCGCCCGTCCCCACCGCGCCGACCGCCACACCGACCCTCGGCGGCGTCCGCGTCACCTGGGACGGAACGTTCGCCGTCGGCGCGCCGAGCCCCCTCGACCTTGCCCGCGTCGAGGTGCACGCCTCGACCACCAGCGGCTTCGTCCCGTCGCCCGCCACCCTGGTCACCACCATCGACACCCCTCAAGGCGGCATCGTCACCGTCCCCACCAGCGTCCCGGTGTGGGTCACCCTGGCGGCGCGGACCACCTCCGGGAAGGCGTCCGGCCCGTCCGCGGCGGTGACCTCCGGGCCCGCACCCGTCGTGGCGCAGCAGGTGCTCGCCGGGATCGTCGGTGAACTCCAGCTCGCCGCCAGCGCCGTGACCGCCGCGAAGATCGCTGCGGCCGCCATCGACGGCCGCGCCATCGCTGACGCCGCCGTGACCGCCACCAAGATCGGCCAGGCCGCCGTCACCGCCGGAAAGATCGCCCAGGACGCGGTCACCACCGGTACGGTCGCCGTCGACGCCATCACCGCGCGGGAGATCGCCGCCGGATCCATCACCGCCGCCGAGCTCGCCGCCGGTTCGGTCACCACCGCTGCCTTGACGGCGGGCGCCGTGACCGCCGGGCAGCTCGCCGCCGGTGCCGTGACCACCGAGAAGCTGGCGGCGGGGGCCGTTGCCGCGGGCAAGCTGGCGGCGGACTCGGTGACAGCTGGCACGATCGCGGCGGGAACCGTCACAGGCCGGGAGATCAAGGCGCAGGCCATCACCGCCGACAAGATCGCCGTCAACTCGATCACAGCCACGCAGCTTGCCGCCGGTGCCGTCACCGCCACGGCCCTGAGCGCCGGTGCGATCGACGGCATGGAGATCACCGGGACCACCGTCCAGACCGCTCGCACCGGAGCCCGAGTCAAGATCAGCCCCGCCCCGGCGCTCTTCGGAAACCGGCCAACAGTCCTGATGTACGCCGGACTTGGAAACGAGACCGAGCCTGGTGGGCTCATCCTCAACACCCTCGGCAGCCTGGTCATCAAGCCGCCGAAGTTCGGCTCGGGCACGCCGTCTTCGCTCACGATCGGCTCGGCCTCCGACCAGAACGACATCTCGTTGCGCACGCCTCGGATGTCCGTGCTCCTGTCCGAGCTGTTCGACGGGGTCAGCATCAACGTGGCCTCGGTGGATGGAAGCCGGAGCCAGAGCTACGACTTCGGCGACCGAGAGCTGTCGGTGGGGGAGTGGCAGGACCTGGTGTTCGCCGACGGCGTCCGGAACTTCGGATGGCGGCCCGTGCAGTACCGGCGGATGCCGGACGGCACCTGTGTCCTGCGAGGCTTGGCGATCATCCCGGGAGGCTTCCCGAACGGCGGTCTGATCGGCACAATCGCCGACGCGGCGTGCCGGCCCAGCGTCATCGAGGTGTTTCGCGCCGACAACGAGTCCACAGCGCGGGCGAACATCTTCGTCAACCCCGACGGCCGCATCCAGATCAAGAACGCAACGGGCGCGCTTGGGGGCTGGATCAGCTTCGGGCACACCCGCTGGTTCACCGACTGATGCCCGCAATCCCGCGGCGCCCGGCGACATGGCAGTTCAGGTCGGAACCCGTACGATGGACAGCGGCGCGGGGGCGCCACGTTGGAGCATGCCGTGAGTACCCCGCCGACTTCCGAGCCCACCCTGTGGGAGCTTCAACGCGCGCTCCTCCAGATGCGCGAGGACCAGCGCGACGGCATCGCCGGACTCCGGGACGACCTGCGAGCCGACCTCCAGGTCCTGGCAGGCCGGATCGAGCAGGCCGTGACCAAGGACGTCTACCTCGCCGACCAGAGGCTCACGGACCAGCGGCTCGCCGTGCTGGAGCGCGATCTCGCCGCTGAGGTCCGCGCCAGGGAGGTGGCAGAGGCCGAGGCAGTGACCGCCCGGCGGTGGCTGATCGGCGCGTTCGTCGCCCCGATCGTCGTAGCGGCACTCCAGCTGTGGCTGATGTCCAAGGGCAACAGCCCGTAGGCGGCACGCTCAACAGCTCGACACCAAGCAGGCGCGGGGGAGAAGCAGGAACGCGCATGCAGCTCGTGACCCGGGACCAGCTCGGCTGGCCCGCGTCCGCCGCGCCCGACCAGGCATCGACCCAGGGCGTGAAGATCCACTACGAGGGGACCTGGGTGGACCCGGCTCTCCTCACCGACCATGACCGGTGCGTCCGCGAGGTCAAGGCGATCAGGAACAGCCACCTCGCCAACAAGGCCGAGGGCTACTCGGACATCGCCTACAACTACCTCGCCTGCCCTCACGGCGTGCTGTTCGAGGGCCGCGGCCTGGGCAAGCGGACTGGCGCCAACGGCTCCCAGCCGCTGAACCGCGCGCACTACGCCGTCTGCGCCCTGGTCGGCAGCGAAGGCCTGACCGAGCCGAACGACGCTCTGCTCGGCGCCCTGCGCGACGGCATCGACCTGCTCCAGGCCCACGGCGCGGGATCCGAGGTACGGGGCCACCGGGACGGCTACGCGACCTCCTGCCCCGGGGATGCCCTGTACCGCTGGGTGCAGGCCGGTGCGCCCCGGCCCGGCGGCGGCACGAGTACGCCGCCCGAGCCGCCCGCGGACCAGCCTGCCCGCTACCAGGTCACCATCGACGGCCGCACCTACGGCTTCGGCACCTATGGCGACCAGGTCACCGAGGTCGGTGAGGCCCTGGTGGCCAGCGGGTTCGGCAGCCACTACGAGTCCGGTCCGGGGCCGCGCTGGACCGACGCGGACACCCTTAACTACGCCGACTACCAGCGCAGTCTGGGCCTGAGCGGGTCGGCGGCCGACGGCGTCCCGGGGCCGGACTCGCTGCACCGTCTGCTCGGCGGCCTGCCGGGTGAGCAGCCGCCGTTTCCCGGCGTCGACTACTTCCGGCCCGGACAGTCCAACGATTACGTCCGCCAGCTTGGCGAGCGCCTGGTCGCCAAGGGCTTCGGCGGCGCCTACTCGGTCGGCCCCGGTCCGACCTGGGGCGAGGCGGACCGCCGCAACTGCGCCGCCTTCCAGCGCGCGCAGGGCTGGAGCGGCAGCAGCGCCGACGGCTACCCCGGCCCCGAGACGTGGAAGCGCCTGTGGTCGTGACCAACCCCCCTACCTCTGAAAGGAGTTCTGTGAACCTGTACGTGTCCGCGATCCGCACCGGCGTGCCCGCGCTGGTTGGCTGGCTGATCGCGCTCGCCTCGTCGTGGGGCCTGGATATCGACGCGGGCGCGCTGTCCGGCGTGCTGACGCCGATCGCGGTATTCGTCTACTACGCCGTGTTCCGGGCGGCCGAGCACTACATCTCCCCGCGGTGGGGCTGGCTCCTCGGCTACGCCCGGCCGCCGGCGTACGCCCCGGCGAAGGCACCGCTTCCCTCGTAGCCGAGACTTGGCGATCGCCGGACCGACCGGGCGAGGGCTGTGCCGCCCGAGAGTAGCCCGCCCTTGATGGGCCGAAACGGGTGTCGGGCGCAGCCCGGGTACGGGAAAGGCCCCCCACCTTGGTGGGGGGCCTGACCTCTTGGAGACCACCAGGCTATCAGGACGTCGCCGTAGCGCCCAGACTTTCCCCTCGCGCATAGAATCAAGCCGTAATCAGGCAGGTCGATGGGAAGGCGCACGACGTGATGAAGCCGCTTCTGGCGGGCAAGACCGAGTTCGGGATGGCCTACGACACGACTGCGGTGCGGGTGTCGGAGTGGATCACCCGCGCGAACCTCGACTACAGCCGTGCGCTCATCGTCTCGGGCTCTCCCTACTGGCTGCTCAGCTTCGTACGGGGCTACGGCGAGACCACCACGCGTAGGAGGGTCCTCAATGAGGGTGCCCTCCAGGCCATTGCCGACGCGCAGCAGCCGGCGTCGTGGGCCTCCGACATCACCGCCGTGCCGCCGATCGTCGGGCAGCAGGAGGTCATGGCCCTGTTCGGCCTGGAGCACGGCACACTCGTGCAGCAGGCTCAGGCGCGGGGCACGTTCCCGGCCGGTGACTGGCACCTGTCGGGCTCGCACCTGTGGCTGCTGTCCACGGTGCTCGACGCCGCCGAGCTGATGGCCGCGGACCTGACCGCCAGGCCGTGGGCGCCGGCCGACGCCGCCCGGGCCAGGCACAAGTCGTTGGACCGTGCCTGGCAGGCCGATGCCGGGGTCGTGGAGGCGCTGCGGAGCCGGACCTACGACGGCCCCGGCTCGAAGATCCTGCCCCGCGGGCGCGCTGCCAAGAAGATCACCGAAGAGTAACGGTCGGTGGACGCCCCGCAATGATGCGTGTAGAATAAAGGCATAAGGCGGGAGCGTCCCGCCGAATGGAGAGTCGTGCCAACTGCCCGCTGCCGAGCGGGCCGAGGCGAACGCGACCTGCCGCCCCGCCCTCGCGGAAGCCCTCCCGGGCGTCCGCGAGGGCGGGGGTGGCGGGTCGAGTCGCACCCGGCCGCCGGGATTCGTCTTGATCGAAAGCGCACCCTGAGGCAAAGATAGGGGGTAACTTAACGGTAGGTTGCTGCCTTATGAGGGGGATGGTCATGTTCGGAGCTGCCCAGCCACACCTGCCGGGGTTCGAGGACATCGAGCAACTGGTCTACCCAGACCACGAGCCGAACGCCTCGATCCAGGCCCGCTTCGAGGCATTCCACCAGCTCAACCCCTGGGTGCTGCGCGAACTGGAACGCCGGACCGCCGACTGCGTCGACAACGGCTGGACGCGCATCAGCATCGGGATGCTCTGGGAGCTCCTGCGCTACCGCTACGGCCAGGCCACCCGTGGCGAAGACGAGTTCCGCCTCAACAACAACTGGCGCAGCCGCTACGTGCGGCTGCTCCTCGAGCGGCACCCCGAGTGGGAGCCGCTGTTCGAAACGCGCGCCCTGCGCGCAGCCTGACACCGACACGACCTCTTGGAGAGAGACCCCGTGCCACCCAAGATCAAAAGCAGGAAGCCCACCGGCGTCGTCCCATGGCCGCTCGTCCTCATCGAAGGTGAGGAGGGCGCGGGCAAGACGTACGGAGCCGCCGTGTTCAGCAGCTCCGAGAAGATCGGCCAGATGTACTGGATCGACCTGGACGAAGGATCCGCAGACGAGTACGCGGCCCTGCCCGGCGCCCGGTACCTGATCATCGAGCACGACGGCACCTACAGGGACATCTACGAGCAGATCGAGGCCGTCTTCCACGAGGCTCGGCGGGCCGCGCTCGCGAAGGAGCCGCCGGTCGTCCTGACGATCGACTCGGTCAGCGCCCTGTGGCGCATGCTCACCGCCTGGACGCACGAGCGGGCCCGCAGGACCAGGAAGAACGAGAAGATCCTGGCCGAGGACCCGGACGCCGCCATCGACATCCCCATGAACCTGTGGAACGACGCGGTCGAACGCTGGAGCGCGGTCCTGTACCTCTTGAAGACCTTCCCCGGCATCGTCGTCATCCTCGCCCGCGGCAAGCAGGTCAGCTCCGTCGACGAGAACGGCACCCCGATCACCGGCCGCAAGGAGTGGAAGGTCGCCGGGCACAAAGAGCTGGTGTTCGATGCCACGGCATGCGTGCGCATGCGCCGGGGCGAGGAGCCGGAGTTGGTAAAGGTCCGCTCGCTGCGGATGCAGGTCAATCCCCGCCGGCCGCTCCAGATACCCGACTTCACGATCGAGAACCTCGTGTTCGAGCGGATGGGCTGTTCGATCGAGTCTCAGCCCCGGGACATGCCCGAGCTGGCCGCCGACCGCACGCGGCCGTGGCTGGCCAAAGTCGAGGCCGCGAAGGAGAAGGAGGTCCTCCAGGACCTCTGGCGGCAGGCCCACCCCGAGAAGTCCGGGCTGACCGAGCAGGAGGCGCACACGGTGGGCGCCGCGATCCGGCGCCGCGTCGCCAAACTCGCAGAACCCGAACGGGGTCTGGAGGACCAGCCCCTGAGCGACGTCGACAAGCTGCGCGCCGCCGCCCGGGCCGCCGCCGCGGAAGCGGAGTCCACCGACGCCGAGCTCGCCGACGCCTGACCGGGCCCAACTGCAGCAGACCTCTTGGAGAAGAGAACCCATGTCCGTCACCACCCTCACCGGCGTGCCGTCCATCTGGACCGCCGCCGACGCCGCCGACCAACGCCGGCCCCGCTCCCAGCAGACCCAGATCGGCGCCAGCGACACCGTCTGCGAACGCCGCTGCGCGTACAAGTACCACGGTCACCCGCCTACCGACCACGTCGTCAGCCCGGCCGCGATCCTCGGCACCTACACGCACGCCGGGCTGACCGCCGCCGCGAAGCAGGAGTTCAACTGGCTCGTCGAGCGCAAGGTCGCCGACGCCCAGGTGCGCGGCAGCATCGACATCGTCCAACTCGACGCCGCGACGGCCCGCAAGCTCCCCTCCCGGCTGCGCCCGCTGATCCCGGCCGAGGCCGTCACCGTGGAGGACATCAAGACCAAGTCGACGTGGCTCTGGGACAACGTCCTGCGCTACGGCGCCACCGACGCCGAGCTGCGCCAAGTCCACCTATACGCCGACCTGCTGCGCGCCGCCGGATTTGAGGACCGCAAGGGTCAGCAGGTCATCGCCCGCCTCGGGCCCGTGCCGGTCGAGCGGATCCGCCTGCGGTTCATCAACCGCGACAGCGGCGCCGAGTTCGTCCAGGAGATCGACTACGACCCGGCGCGCGCCGCCGAGGCCCGCTGGTGGCTCGACCGCGTCGCCGAGACCGCCTGCCCGGACGAGGCCCGAAGGGACTTCAACGGCCCCGGCCTGGACGCGGTCTGCGACTTCTGTCCCTTCGCCACCGCCTGCTGGGGCATTCCTGCACCCGGGCGACCCGTGCAGACCACCCTGATCCGCAGCGACGCCGACGTCGAGAAGGCCCTCGCCGACTACGTCACCGCCCAGAAGCAGTGGTCGGAGGCCGATCGCATCAAGAAGCTGGTGCGGAAGATGGTCGACGCCTCCCCGGAAGCCCGGTACGGGCCGAACGTCCTCAAGTGGGGCGGAGAGAACCCGGTGGAGGAGCCCGACCTCGCGAAGATGATCGAGCTGTTCGACATCGCCGAGCTGGTGGTCCCGCTCAAGGCGGACCAGGACCAGATGGTCAAGCTCCTCAAGGACGCCGGCCTCCCGGTGCCGATGCGCCCGAGCAGGCGGAAGACCGCGCGGACCATCCGGATCGTCCCCTACCGCGAGTAGCCCGCGCCGCACGAGAGGAAACGTTCCAGCACCGTAGAGGGGATCCACCCGCGTGTCCATCCAACTGATGATCGTCGCCGCCTACCTGGGGCCCGACGTCGTCACCCAGGGGCAGAAGCTCGCGTTGATGAAGCTGTGCGACAGCGCCGACGACGAGACGCGCCTGTCCCGTCCCGGCATGGTCCGCCTGCGGGCCTTCGTCGGGGTGGGCAGGGCCCGGGCTACGACCATCGTCACCGAGCTGGTGGAGAAGGGGTTGGTGGAGCGGGTCGAGGTGGGACGCCCGGGGCGGGCCGCGCAGTACCGCGTTTTCCCGGGCGGCTCGCCGGGGATCCCGAGCACCGAGGAGCTGCGGGCCCGCCATGCGGCGGCGGATGCGGCGCCGAAGAACTCGGCGAAGGCGCGGGCGAGCGTGCCCCGTGCCCGCCCGTCCCAGCCGGCCAGGACGGCCGCCGACGTCGCCGACCGCAAGGCGCGCGCGAAGGCGTCCGAGGCAGACGGGTTCCACGGGCGGAACCCAGAGGCGGGCCCGGGACAGGTTCCACCGGTGCAACCCGCTGGTTCCACCGGTGGAACCCAGCAGGTTCCGCCCGTGGAACCCTGTCCTTCCTCTGTTCTTCCTGACTCCTTCCTTCACCCCCCTACCCCCGCGGCTGGCGCCGCAGGGGAGACCCGCGCCGAGGATCCAGGCAAGGAACCGGCGGCACCGGAGAGCGACTGCCCCAGCCACCGGAAGCCGGCGGCGAACTGCCGGGCCTGCGGGACGAGCCCGAGGGCGCAGCGCGCCCGGCGGGATGCGGCCCGCAGGAAGGCCGACCAGTCGGAGGCCGAGCAGTTCCACCGGGAGCTGCGGGCGGAAGCGGGGGAGCGCCGCCGCAAGGCGGAGCAGGGGGTGGACGCGATCAGCAAGGCGCAGGAGGCTGCGAAGGCGGCGGTGCGCCAGAGCCAGGAGAAGCGGAAGCGCATGGGCGGGCCGGTAACGAGTCGATGACGGATTGCCCTGTACTTGATCACCCCCAGTAATGCGCGTAAAATTAAGATATAAGCCGGAGGGGTGGCCCAGGGGTCGCCCACCCCGGGCCGCACCTCTCGCCCCAGAGATAGGCGGGAACTCAACCAGATGATGCACACCATAAACCTCTTGGAGACGTCGATGAAGCTCGCCCCTCTGCCCGACCACAACCTCGTCACCGACCCGGCATGGAAGGACGCATTTCACGCGTACCACCACGTCATCGCACCGCTGCGCCGTCGCGGGCTGATCACCGACATGGAGATGTGCGGCGGCGAGAAGCTCATCACCGCCGAGCTGCCCGACCGCACCGTCCTGATGGTCGGCACCGACACGGCCCTGCCGACCGACCCGCTCGACGTCAAGGGCTGGAACGTCAGCCGCCACTCCGACGACAACCCCACGATCGCCGACATCGTCTACGACTCCACCCTCACCGGCGCCGACTGGGCGCAGCGCCAACTGCTCTCCCCTCTCTTCGCCGCAATCGACGCCTACCTCGGCGCCCGCGACCTCCTGCCCCGGCAGCGGGTGACCCAGCCGATCGCTGTCCTGCGCAGCCAGGTCACCAACACCGAAGGAGTCGTCCTCTACCCGGCCGACCGGTACTTCATCGACCGCCGGCTCGCCGTCGGCGCCTACACCCAGGCGCACGACATGCTCGCGGAGAACGGCTGGGCCCGCATCTACGCCCACCCGAGCAGGCAGTGGCCGACCAGCACCTGGCTGCGCGCCGACATGATGCTCCGACTCGGCGTCGCCGAAAGCGAGTTCACCACCTCGGACCGGGGCCACGTCCGTGGCTGAGCGGTCCTGCTGCCACTGCGTCATCGCGCACCCCGTGACGGACGAGGACCGCGAGACGCTGAACGAGGCCCTCGACTACGCCCGGTCCATCGGCGACACCCTAGGGATCATCATCGCCGTCATCCGGCTCACCACCGCCAGCTCCTGCCCGGCCCGGCGACGGGAGCAGCCGTGATCCTCCTCGGCCTCATGGCCCTGACCGCCACCGGGATCACCGTGTGGGCTGGCGCCGCGGTCGCCCACTACCGGTGGGAGCGCCGGGACGGCCTCTGCGCCCGCTGCCACCGGCCCCGCCACCGCAAGTAGCAACCCGCTCCGGCTCCCGGGCAACCGCCCGGGAGCCGGGCCCCCGGCGAACCACCGGCCGCGTCTTCGCGCCCCGGTCCGCCCCGACCTCTTGGAGAAGAGTCACATGTCCCTGACCTTCGTCGACTTTCTGTGCGGCGCCGGCGGCAGCAGCACCGGCCTCGTTGAGTCCGGCCTGCAGCTGCGGCTCGCAGTCAACCACTGGAACGTCGCGCTGCGGACCCACGCCGCCAACCACCCCACCGCCGACCACCTGCTCAGCGACGTCTCCGACATCCGGATGACGTACCTGCCCAAGGCCGACCTCCTCTGGGCCTCGCCGATCTGCACCGAAATCAGCCCCGCGGGCGGCCGAGCCCGCCCGCAGCAGCCCGACAACCAGCTCGCGCTGTTCGACGAGGACGAGGACGGCATCAAGACGCTGCCGAAGGAGGCGTTCGAGCGTACCCGCGTCACCGCCTGGTGCGTCGTGCGCGCCGCCGAGGCCAAGTCCTTCAAGGCGCTCGTGATCGAAAACGTCGTCGAATTCGTCACCGACTGGGCCTTGTTCAGGGTCTGGCTCCAAGCGATGAGCAGCCTCGGCTACCAGCACCAGATCGTGTCGGTGAACTCAGCACACATCGGCGACGACCTCAACGTGCCCGCACCCCAGTGGCGGGACCGGGTGTACATCGTGTTCACCCCCAAGGGGGCCCGCAAGCCCAAGCTCGCACCTCGGCCGAAGGCCTGGTGCTTCCGCTGCGGCATGGACGTGAAGGCCCGGCAGACGTGGAACAAGCGCGTGCTGGCCGGGAAGTACGGCCAGGCCTACGACTACCGCTGCCCCAACACCCGCTGCGCTCACGCCATCGTGGAACCGTACGTGCGCCCCGCCGCCGCCGTCATCGACTGGACCGACCTCGGAAGGCGGATCGGCGACCGCAGCAAGGCGCTCGAGGACACCACGATGGACCGCATCCGGGCAGGCCTGGAAATGTTCCCCCACCACCCCAGCACCCTCACCGTCACCCACGGGAAGAGCGGAACCGCACGCGCCTTCGACCCCCGAGCCCGGCCGCTGCCAGCGCGCTCCACCAAGCAGGGCGAAGGACTCCTGGTCCCGGTCGGAGGCTCCTGGAACACGACCGCGTCCGACGTCCACGCGCCCTTCCGCACCCGCACCACCCGCGAGAGTGAAGCCCTGCTTGCTCTGCCATTCATCGTGGAGTACCGCAACAACGCGACCGCGGCCCCGATCACCGCTCCGCTGTCCGGCATCACCGCCAAGGGCACCCACCACGCGCTGATCACCGACGGCCACCACGGCGGCGAGCCGTACAACAACACCCTCGTCATCCCGTACCGCAAGGCCGCCGTGAGGACCGTCGGACACCCCTTCCACACCATGACCACCCGGGCATCCGCCGCCATCGTCCAGTCGGCACCGGAGATCGAGGACTGCCACTTCCGGATGCTCAAGCCGCGCGAACAGCTACTCGCCCAGCGTTTCCCCGCCGACTACATCGTCTACGGGTCCGGCGCGGAGCAGACCATGCAGGCCGGCAACGCCGTCTCGGTCAACGCCGCCCGGTGGATCGGTGCCCAGCTCCAGGAGGTGCTGTGATGACGTTCCCCGCCATCCCTCGCCGCACCCCGTTCCTGCTGCGCCTGCGCATCACGATCATCGACGAACCCGCGCCCGCGTGGGTGCTCGCCGACACCCCCGACCGGCACTGCCGGCACTGCCACGGCGACGGAGGCTGGCTCGGCGGCCTGCACTGGGACCGGTGGATCCCGTGCATGTGCTGGGAGCCGGACTGGCAGATCCGCCTGACCCGTATCCCGCGCTTCCTCGACGAACGGCGCAGCCCGCTCGACCGCCGCTCCCGCCCGTGAACTCCCGCCTGGCCCGCCGCCGTTCGGCGGGCCAGGCGCCGAAAGGAACCACCCCATGGTCTACGTCGCGCTGCCAGCCACCGAGTCGTTCATCCCCAGATGCTTCGGCGACCCCGCCTTCTCCCCGAAGGAAGACGACTACAGCAATCGCGCCGAGCTGTTGGAGCACTGCCTGTCCGCCCTGGCGGAGTGCGGGCCGTGCCCGGTCCGCGCCCACTGCATCTACCAAGTCCGGCCCCGTCCAAGCAAGTTCGACGGCGTCTGCGGAGGCCGCATCTGGTACCTCGGCGAAGTCGTCGCCACCCTCGACGACGCCGACGACCGCGAACTGCCGCGCGCCCTGAAACAGCGCGACACCTGCGGCACCCAGCAGGGCATCGACACCCACTACACCCGCGGCGAGCAGTACTGCACTCCCTGTCGCGATCTCAAGGACAGCAGCGTCCAGCTCCAGCTAACCGCCTGACGACCCGAAAGGCTTCGACATGCCCACCCCGAACAGCCTGGCCGACTTCGCCTCCTCCGCCCTCGCCACCCGGGTCGCCGACCAGACCAGAGAAGCCAACCTGGAGTTGAAGCGCATGCTCGCCGACGTCCAGAGGGCCATCCGAAGCCGTTTCGGCTCCGAGGCCGCCGAGTTCCTCACGTGGACCCTGACCCGCGACATCGGCACCGGTGTCTCGGTGCACGCCGACTTGCCGGACACCCCTGGCTGGTACCTGCTCTGGAGCGCCGGGAGCAAGGGCCTCTCGCTCATCCGTCCGTGCCCGCTCGGAGATCACAAGTACCCGATCCGTGACCTGGCCGACCTCGGCGAACACCTCGCCGACCTGCACACCTCCCACTGACCCGGCATGGGCCTCAACTCGCCAGACCCGACAAGGAGAAACCAGTGACCACCGATTCCGAGCCGAACTTCGCCGACGTGGCGCTCCACGCGCTGGCCGAGCACCGCGAGGAGCAGCAGCAGGAGGCCAGGGTGCGTGCTGAGGACTTCCGCCATGAGGCCTGGACCGCGGCCGAGGACACGTTCGGCTTCATCGCCAGCCTCCTGATCTGGGCGGTGCCGGAGCCGGACGACGAAGCCGGGAACCTAGCCACCGCCCCGATCCCAGGCACCCCTGGCTGGTTCCTGCGCTGGCGCGGCGGCAGCACCCACGAGGCCCGCAGCACCTTCGAACTCGTGAGGCCCTGCTCGGAAGGCGGCCACTGCGACGCGGTCTACGGCCTCTCCGACATCGGCATCCACCTGGAGCGCCTGAACAAGCGGTGAGACCAGCCGCTCTCGACTGAACTCCCGCGCTGCGCCCCAGATGGGGCCGGGCGCAGCGCGGGCCCGACAACCGGAAGGACCCATGAGCACCACCGCGACACCGACCAACCCGGGCCCCATCCCGATCCCGCTGGTGATCGGCCTCGACCTGAGCCTGACCTCGACCGGCATCGCCGGGGTCGACTGGGCCGACGCGCTTCGCCCCAGGGCGACCCTGCGTGGCCACGCCCGGATCGACTGGCACCTGCGGGAGATCAGGGAACGCACACGTCGTGCCGACCTGGTCCTCGTCGAAGGGCCGTCGCACGGGCATGGCAGGCAGGCATTCCACCACGAGCTGGCGGGCCTGTGGTGGCACGTCACCCACATGCTGTGGCAGCGCGGGATCCCGTACGCCGTCGTTCCGCCCTCCTGCCGGATCGTCTACGCCTGCGGGCGGGCGAACCCGGCGAAGGACTTCCCGGCCAAGGGCCGCTCCCTGGTGGCGAAGGGGATGGTGCGCGACGCGGTGGTGCAGCGGTACGGCCTGGAGTGCGAAGGGGCCGGGCGGTACGACAAAGCGGACGCGGCGGTGATGGCTCACATGGGGCGGGACTGGCTGGGCCAGCCGGTGGCGCCCGTGCCACAGACGCACCGGCGCGCCCTGGAGGGGGTCGCCTGGCCCGAGCAGGCCGAGACGGCAACGGATGGCCTCTGACCTGCGAAAACTAGAAAAAGATCATGAAATCAAAGTGGACCCCCCGCCGCAATGCATATAGAATTAAGATGCAAGGAAGGGGGAGAGGCCCCCGAGAAGGAGGAACCCGTGCACTCGCTGACCTACCCGGTGGAACTCGGCTACAGCCGCCGCGACGGCTGGATCACCGCCGAAGGCCCGGCCGATCTGATCGCGAGCGGCCCGCTGTTCAGCGAGGTACTCGAAACGGCCTACGGCCTGGACCGCGACAGCGCGCACCGGGTGGCCGGCACCGTAGAGCGCACAGCGCGCGCCACCCACCAGGCCACGGGCCGCAGCTCCAACTTCCACTACTGGCTGGAGCAGATGCCGGACGCGATCCTCACCCTCCTGATCGACATCACCGTCCAGGCCGAGACCGAGCCCGACGACGCCCTGCGCACACAGAAACTCGGCTCCATCCTTCTCGGCCAGCTCGCCCACGAGCTGCACCGCCGCTAGCCCCACCCGCGGGGCCGCCCGTCGGCGGCCCCGCCCACCCTGAACCCCAGGAGCGCACCATGCCGGTCAGCCACACCTGCATCCTCACCGCCCTCGACGTACTGGACGGCGGCGCAGTCGAAGGGCGCGTCCAGATCACCCGCAGCGGCCCCGTGATCATCACCGCCCACCTCCACGAAACCATCCGCCAGGACGTCTACGACGGCGTCACCGTGATCGTCACGACGCTGGCCGCAGGCGAGATCGCACGCAACTTCTTCTCGTTCAGCCAGCACTCCACGCTCCCCAAGGCGGAGAACTCCAAGGTCACGACCGACAACCACCACGACATGGCCATGGGGGGTGACATCACCCCCGCAAGGCTGCGCAGCTCGGTCGCCACCTACATCGCGCACTTCACCGAAAGCCCGGCCTCCTGACCCCGCGGGTGGCCGCCGCCCGGCGGCGACCACCCGCCCGACCCCAGACGGACAACCCCATGAACCCGAACAGCACCCCGGTGTGCGGCCTGCTCATCCACCCCGCCGGCACCGCCTCCCTGCTGGCCCTCCTAGCTCGCGACCTCGACCTTGCGTTGCGCAGGCACACCGGACCCGGCGAACCGTCCACCGTCACCTATGAGCTGTGCAACGGACGGGCGATCACCGTGGCCAGCACGACCACGTCCCCGCCCAACGCGTACGCCACCGCCCTCATCGAGCTGATGGGACACACCTCGGGCACCACCCTGTACGGACCCGTCGTCCTCCTCGGCGCCCCCGAAAGCGGACGCCGGCCCGGCAGTCTCCCGGAGGACCTCGCCATCGCGGCCCTCGCCCTTCTGCGGCATCTGCACCCAATGGCCGAGGCGCGGGCGTGAGGGTCCGTCTCGACACCCGGTTCCTGATCGACGTGGACCGCTGGGTCGAAGCCGAGGGCTCCGGAGACGCCACTGTCGAGCGCAACATCTCCTACTACATCTCCGACGCCAACTCCTGCCTTCCGGCCACCGCGGAGGAAGGCGGCCCCGCCTACGTCCAGCCCCGGAACTGGCACACCCGCCGCACCACCGACCTGTTCGAGGACACCGTGCTGGTGGCCTGCACCTGGTCCATCGAGTGCGCGGCCGTCGACTGGATCACCTACCGCGCAAACCCCCCTTGGGGCGGTTCAGTGGGGGTACCCGAAGGCCGCGCGCGCCACGACATCGCATGGGTCATCGGCGAAGAACTCGCCGCCATGGCGCTGCTGTGCGACAGCGGGGCAACCATCCAGGTCCTGCACCCCTACGAGCAGGTTTTCGACGACCGGTGGCGCACCAGCTCACGATCCCGCCGACCCGGCCCGGAGTGGATCCGCCGCCCGTCCCCACGGAGTGCCGGATGCTGACCGCGCTCACCGACCTGACCTGCGCCCAGTGCCGCATGCCGATCTCGCCCGGCGACCCCGTCGACTACGTCCTCGACGAGCTGCGCTGCGAAGACTGCGTGCTTGCCCACCAGTTCGCGATCAGCGGACTGTGAACACCCAACCAAGGAGGCTCACTTGAGCGACTACATCCGCGAGACCTTCGGCGTCTACCTGGACGTCGACGGCGACTGCGACAACCTCGACTACACCGGCGGCACCGAGCCCCGCGAGATCATCGATTTCCACCTCGGCCCGAACCGCGCCGTGCACCGCCTCGGTGAGCGAGCCACGTTCTTCGTCAGCGGCTGGCCCTACCGGCAGAGCGTCAACCGCTACGCCGAGGCGGCCTGGCGGCGCCTCTCCGGAGGCAGCCAGCCGCCGCAGATGCGCGGCCTCGTCATCGTGACCGGCCCCGTCCGGCCAGGCGGCGCCATCCACCTCATCGGGGACCGTGAGCACCTGGCCGTCCTCGACGCCGCCGACACCGTGCCATCCGCCTACCCAGGTCCCGTCGAGGTCGGCGCCACGCAGCTGCAGGGCACCCGCCGGCAGCAGAACGACGCCTTCGCCGTCCACCACGACCACAAGAGCGGCGTCCACGCGTGGGCCGTCCTCGACGGGATCGGCGACGACCGGACCGCCCGCGACGCCGTGCGGGACCTCGCGCCCCGCCTCGCGCAGGCCGCCGCTGAGTTCGGCGACCCCGCGGCCGCCCTGCGCCTGATCCGGGCCCAGACCCTCGAGGAGCACGGTCATCCCGACCGGGCGCCCAGCGCCGTCGCCGTCGTCGCCACCTACCACCCCTGGTGGGGAGAGGCCGAGATCGCCTGGAGCGGCGACGTCCGCGCCTACCGGCAGGGCCCGGACGGCGTGGTCACCCTCCTCACGGCAGGCCACAACGCCGCCCAGCGGCGAATCGCCGCCGGGAAGGTGCCGGGCGTAGACGACCACGACCTGGCGCTGTCCTGGATCGCAGACGGGCCGATCGGGAGGACGCGGACCCCGGCCCGCTCCGGCGTTCGCCTGCTGCTCTGCTCGGGCGGCGTCTACCGCCCGCTGGAGAACGCCGGACCGCAGGGCGTGGCGAACCGCCTAGACCTGCCGCTCAACCCGCAGGAGGCGACCGGGCTCCTGGTGAGCGATGCCGTGGAGGCCGCCGGCGCCCACGGTGGCGCCGTGGACAACGCGACGGCGCTCATCGTCCAGTTCCATGGCGAACTGGTCTCGCACTGGCGGTAGTTGACCTCATCGATCTCTCGCCAAGCGAGTGGACCCCTACCCCAAATGCATATAGAATAAAGCCATAAGGCGGAGGTGATCCGCCCCGACACAAGGAGCACCCATGCAGGCCACCCTCACCCGCCCCGCCAACACCCACCACCACGCGGCCATCACCAACCTCACCACCCACGCCCACGGCCCCGTCCTCATCGCCTGCCAGAGCCTCATCGCCAACGCCACCATCGCCGCCTGGGCCCTGCGCCCCGACGACCAACTCACCATCACCCAGGCCCAGTACGAAGAGCTCGCCATATACGCCGCCTACCCCTACGCCCTCGGCCAGGCCCTCGCCGCCAACGGCGACCGCCGCTACATCCGCAAGGTCATGGACCTCATCACCGCGCACGTAGCCGACCTCATCAACTGACCGGCCCGGCCGGGCCGCCCCGCGGCGGCCCGGCCCCCCGGCCCCACCCCTGGAGACCCCAGATGCTCACCGGCTCGATCATCGCCACCCCCGCCCCAACCGGCTTCATCGGCTGCGCCGTCGACACCCTCGGCCAGCCCGGCGCCCGAGTGCCCCTGCTGCTCGAACTCGTCCGCAACCAGCACCACGGCGACGCCGCAGCCGCTGCGGCCCGCTACGTCCACGACCACCCCGCCGGTTGGCTCATGCTGCCTGACCGCGGCCTGCCCGGCGCCTGCTACTGCCACACCCACCACCGGTCCGTGGACCGGAGCTTCACCGAACGGACGGCGGACGCGCGCCACCCCTGGGTCTACGTCCTCAACTCCACCCACCTGACGGTGCTGCGCAACCGCGGCAAGGGCACCTTCAACAACGCCGGCGACTACCTGTGGGCGGACGAGCCCGCCGCTGACCCCGAAGCACCCCCTCGTGCCTGGCGAGCCGTCTACTACCCGCTGCACGTCTGCGCCCTCCCGAACATCCTCGCCATCGAGCCGGATCCAGACGATCGCGACCCCGCCCTGAGCGTCTTCTGCCTGCAGAGCATCACCGTCCACGCCGCCACCGCCGCCGACGCCCTCCTCCTCGCCCACGCCGCCATCGCCCGCACCGCTGACCAAGCCGACCGCTGACCAAGCCGATCGATTACCCGAAGAGGAGACGCCGTGCAGCTCGACATCTTCGCCCAGGCCCCCGAGCCCAAGCCCGCGCTCAGGCTCCACCCGCGGGCCCTGCCCGCCCCCGCCCCGGCGCCGAGCCCCGCCCTCGCCGAACCGGCCACCGGGCCCACCGCCCCGCTGCGCCGGCTGCGGATGCCCAGCCGCCCACACGAAGCCGCCTTCGAACTCGGCGAGGCCGTCGCCGCCGCCTGGTTCCGCGCCCGCGGCGACCACCGCATGGAGATCCCCATCGGCGTCATCGCAGGCACCGCACTGTGGCCCTTCAAGGGCGACACCATCGCCCCGATCGTGGCCAACTGGTGGCGCGGACTCACCGCCGAGCAGACCACCGGCGCCCTGCGGGACTCCTTCGCCCGCTGGTGGGTCTTCCGGCCCGACCTCGCCGAGGTCGCCCGCCCCATCCACGAATGGCTCACCGACGAGACCGTCACCAAGAAGTACGCGGAACCCGTTCGTGCCGCACTCCTCACCGCCCTCGACTACCGGCTCACGGACCTCACCGGAAGCGACGACCCCTACCTTGCATCCGAGGCTGACGTCCTCGGCCCGCTGCTGGCTCACTTCCGCTCCAGGGTCGAGCGCGACGCCTACGCCGAGTTCCACACTCCTCCTGAGATGGCCGACCTCATGGCCCGTGTCCTGCTAGGCGGCACCCCCGAAGCCGGCCAGGCATTCACCGACCCCGCGAGCGGAACCGGCGGCCTGATGCGCAGCTACGCCCAGGCGTTGCGCGAGCGCAACGCGGACCCCGCCGACTACCGCTGGTCGATGAACGACATCAACCCGGTCGCGGCGGCGTGCAGCGCGGTGAACGCCACGTTGTGGGGCCTGGGACCGGACGTCCTCGTCTGGTGCGGTGACACCCTCACCGAGCCGGACGGCGGCGAGCGCGCAGCCCGCGCGCGGGCCGAGGTGATCGAGCACCGGAACCGGCACCTGGGCGTCGCTCGCATGGTCGCGCTCCTCGACCGGATGTCGACGCCGGAGGGCGCCGAGGAGGCCGCCTGAGGCGAACCCATGCCCTGAATGCGTATAAAAATAAGTTCCAATGGGGGGTTGGTGTGCCCACCAGCCCCCCACCGGGCCCCGACCTCTTGGAGAAGAGATGAAGATCCACGCCGCGGACCTGCCCCGCATCGCCACCGCCACCGCCGAACTCCTCGGCGCCGACTGGAGCCTCGACACCGACCGCTCCGCCGACGCCGTCGCCTACTTCGACGGACCGGACGGATGTCGCGCCGGAATCCGCACCCGCACCCACGGCCAGACTCTCCAGCTCTGGATCACCGGCGGCGACAACACCGCCCTCAAGCGCGGCGCGAACTACCACGCAGTCCTGTACCTGGCCGACGTCACCGAGCCCTTCGCCGCGATCGCCGGGGCCGTCGCCGTCGACCTCTTCCCCGCCTTCCGCTACCCGCCTCTCGCGGTCGGCCACCGCCCCTGGCTTGAGCTCGACGACGAGGGCGCCGACAGCGACCAGCCCACCCCCACACCGCCGCAGACCCCCGCACCCGAATCCGACACCGCCGACCAGCAGCACCCGGCCACCAGCGCCCCGAGCCCCGCTGTCAGCAACCACGGCACCGCCACCGCCCCGACCACCGAACCCGACGTCGCCGAGCCCGACATCAAACCCGCCCGTAAGCGCACCACCAGCGCCAAGCCCCCGAAGGCCCAGGCCGACAAGCCCACCCCGACCCGCGCCCGCAAGGCGACCGCCAAGGCCACGGACCCCAAGCCCACCCGTGCCCGCAAGACCACTAAGGCCAGCAGCACGCCGAAGACCACGGCCTGACCGAACCCCCGGCCCCGGGGACATCACACCCCGGGGCCCGACACCGAAGGACCCGAGCCCGTGAACGACCCCACTCTGCACGAGCTACTCCGCACCGGCCTCCGAGAGCGCGGGATCACCGCCCAAGCCGACGGTGACGACCTCGCCGGGCGCTTCAACAGGCTCACCATCACGTTGCCCGACGACACCGTCATCTGGACCTCCGGCCACCACGCCCGCATCGACGTCCCCGTCGATGACATCGACGGCGTGTCCGCGACCCACCACCTCGGCGACCCCTGGGCCGGCAGCCCCGACGACGAGATCAACGTCTACGGCCGGGCGTTCGACAGCAGCCGCAACCGCCTACAGGTCGTCGAGGAACTGGTAGACGCCATCGCAACCTACGTCACCAACTGGCCCAAGTCCCCCGCCGCACGCCACCCCGAGCGGCCGGTCGCCCCCCAGGGCGTCATGCACATACCCGCCAAGCTCCTGCGCCCCGGCGATGTCATCGTGCACACCACAAGCGGCCACGAGTCCCTCGTCACCCACACCATGCGCCTCGGCGCAGGCCAGTACTGGCGCACCGTCCAAACCATCACCCCTGCCACCCGCGGCCCGCTGACCGCCATGCCCGCTACCTGGTGGCAGTTCCCCTCAAGCCTTCGCTGCAGTGGCAGCCAGTGGGTCTCCGTCGTAGCGAACCGCCACATCGACCCCGACACCCTGCCGCGGCCCCCCTACCCCGAGATCCCCGCCCTCTACGACGGCGACCGCGTCGTCCACAACGGACGCACCTGGGAACGCACCAACGGCGAATGGTTCAAGCAGAACCGAAAGCGCCGCACCGAGCCCACCAGCGACCAATCGATCGTGCGGCTCTTCACCGACCCCCGTCACCTCCGCGATGGCATCCCCACTCACCAACCCGCCGAAGAGACCCCCTGACCACCCCGGCCGGGCAGGCCTGCCCTGCCCGGCCCGCCCAAGGACACCACCATGGAGATCGACATCACAGCCCTGCCGCTCGACCTCGTCCCCGTGATCACCACCCGCACACGGCGACAACTCGAACAAGCCGCCGCCGCCATCCCCGGCGCCCTCACCCGCAACGTCACCCGCGTCCACCACCGCCACATCGGCACCGCCTGGGCCTTCGTCGCCTGGGCCCACCACCACGGCCGCACCCTCCACAACGCCCGCTACATCCTCACCAGCGACCCCACATACCGCTGGTGGTCCCTTCCGATTCACCCACGGTCGCCCTTCTACCTCTTCAACCCCTCCAACGGAGCGCCGGCCAACCACTCCGCCCGCCCCTACCCCCACCCCGTCACCGAGAACAACGACCCGCTCAACCTCTGCCCACACTGCGGATCACGAGGCCAACTCCCCGTCCGCTGCGCCCCCAACGACCCCGACCGACACCTCGAACAGCACCGCTACCCCCACGGCAACCCCTGGAAGTACATCCCCTGCCCGGCGTCCTGCGAGCCGATCACCGACCAGACTCGCCTGTTCACCCCGACGAGGACCTCATGACCGACTCCGACTACGCCCGCCACCTCAGCACCGCTGCCGGAATCACCCCGACCCCCGGCCAAGAGCCCTCCGCCGGACAACTCCTGTGGAACACCCTCATCGCCGCCGGCATCACCCCCACGCTCCTTGATCACAACGCGGGGATCGCCATCACCCTCGACCTCGGCGACGGCACCACCGTCATGATCAGCGAGCAGGGCGACATCTCCCACCCCGCCGAGGAACACCAGGCCTGGTACGCCCTCCACTACGACGACCCCACCGACCCGGGCAGCTACGTCGTCCTCTACCTGGGAGGCAACCTTCCGCACACCGTCGACACCGCGGCCTGCGTCGAGGCCGTCACCTCCTGGCTCGCCGCCCGCACGGCCAGCACCGCCGTCCCGCCCGCAGCCCTCGACGAACTCCGCAAGCTCATCACCGCCCGCACCGACCCCCCGCTGCCCGACGGCGAGCCCGCTGCCGGCCACCACCTCTGGGACAGCCTGATCGCCGCCGGCATCACCCCCAGCATCGACACCAGCATCGCCGGACGCGCCATCCGCATCAACCTCCCCGACAGCAGCACCATCTGGCTCACCGGCCAGGCCGACATCACCCACCCACCCGCTGCCCATGACTCCTGGGGCGCCACCCACTTCTACGACCCCGACGACCCCGGCCCCTACCTCCAGATCTACGACGGCCCGGGAGGACTCGGCCTCGAATCCGACACAGCCGCCTGCGTGACGGCCGCCAAGGCCTGGATCGCGGCGCACACCGCCACCGGCGCTGTCGCCCGCCAGAACGCCTACGTCGCCCTTCCCCGGACCCTTCCGAGGGACACGCTCAGCGCAGCCTGGAAGATCGGATACGCTCACCCCGGCTTCAACGGCCTCCGGCCCACCACTTCCACCGAGCAGCACACCGCAACCCGCCTCGACCGTCGCCTCCACACCGGCCACGAGATCCGAGGCGCCTGTTTGGCCTGCCGCTGGGAAGGCCCCTCCCGCCGAAACCGGAACGAAGCTGTCGAGGACGCGCTCGACCACACGCACCCTGGCTGGCGGTCGCTCCCCACGATGCCCCTCGGCAGCAGCGGCAAGAACGACGCCCGCCTCTGCGCCCACCGCGACGCCATCTACCCGCCCGGCTGGTGGGATACAGGCGGACCGCTCAAGGTCTCGGCCAGCAGCGCCAAGGACTTGCACGAGCCCGGCCGAGCCCCGGGCGGCGGCTACCTCATCAAGATCTACCGGCCGACTGATGGCCCCATGGCTGAGCAGCTGTCCATCGTGTAGGCCGACGATGGCGGTTCGCGATGCCGAAGGTCGGGTAGAGTTCAAGATGGCGTAACAAAGTGGCTCCGGCCCCAACTCGATTGGGCCGGAGCCACTTTGCTTGGGAAGGGCTCTCCCTTGGTCTGCGGTTTGAAGGTCCGCCGCCTCTCTGGTAGACGGCCAGGTGGACTCGCGGATGCTCTCGGAGCCACGCCGAATGGGAACGTCATGGGAACGACACGGCGGTGCACCCAGGCGCAAAGCAGTGCAGCATGAAGCTGCTAGCACCTTCCTGGGCTGGGGAAACGCCCAGGATGGTGCCGTGCGGTGCAAGGTGGTGCAGGTGGCCTGACGACTCATAATCCCTTGGTCGTGGGTTCGAGTCCCACCCGCCCCACCCCGAGACGCATGCCGTGAACCGTCCGCGGGCCGGCCCCGGGCCGGGGCTCCGCCCGTCCGTGACGACGGAAGTCTAGAGCGCGGCCGCCTTCTCCTCCGGTGCGGCGCGCCGGAATTCACCCGCCCGTGGGCATCGCCCGGGCCTCCCGCGACACCCTGCCGGCCACCGCCCGGAGCCTTCCGCGCCTCGGCTCCGTGCCGCGTGCTCCCGTCGTCTCCTCCCGCCGCCCTTCCGCTGCCGTCGGACCGTTCCGCCCCGTTCGCTCCGTCCCGTCGGGCCCCTGGCGCCGTCCGCGAAAAAAGTGATATCACTTTGACAGCTGAAGCGGATGAACGCGCTCGAGGAGCTGCTCTGATGGCCACACCCAGTCCTGCCGTCGACGTCGAAGACGCCCCCGTCCTCGACCTCCCGGCCCCCAAGATCACCGAACGGGCCCTCACCGGCGCCGCGGGCCTGCCGGTGCTCGGCGGCGCGCTGCTCGGACTGCTCGCCGGGCTCGCCTCCGTCATCGCCGGTGGCGTCCAACTGTCCGGCGGGAACAAGGGGTCGGGTGCCACCCTGGTGGTCCTCGGGCCGCTGGTGCTGCTGACCTCGCTGGTGCTGATGTGCGGGCTGACGGTCGTCTCCCCGGGCGAGGCCCGGGTGGTCCAGCTGCTCGGCCGCTACCGCGGCACCATCCGCGCCGAGGGCCTGACCTGGCTGAACCCCTTCACCAGCCGCCGCCGGATCTCCACCCGGATCCGCAACCACGAGACCGAGACCGCCAAGGTCAACGACGCCGACGGCAACCCGATCGAGATGGCCGCCGTGGTGGTCTGGCAGGTCGAGGACACCGCCAAGGCCGTGTTCGAGGTGGACGACTACACCGACTTCGTCGCCATCCAGACCGAGACCGCGGTGCGGCACATCGCCAGCAGCTACCCGTACGACGCCCACCACGAGGGCCAGTTGTCGCTGCGCGACGGCGCGGAGGAGATCACCCGGATGCTCTCCGCCGAGATCGCCGCCCGGGTCGTCTCGGCCGGTGTGCGGGTCGTCGAGTCCCGGATCACCCGGCTCGCCTACGCCCCCGAGGTCGCCCAGGTGATGCTCCAGCGGCAGCAGGCCGGGGCCGTGGTCGCGGCTCGTCGGCTGATCGTCGAGGGCGCCGTCGGTATGGTCGAGGAGGCGTTGGACCGGCTCGCCGAGAACGACGTCGTCGAGCTCGACGAGGAGCGCAAGGCCGCCATGGTGAGCAACCTCCTGGTCGTGCTCTGCGGCGACCGGGGCGCCCAGCCCGTCGTGAACACGGGCTCCCTCTACCAGTAAGGAGCGGCGCGCGTTGGCGACGGAGCGGAAGAAGATCCTGCTGCGGCTGGACCCTGCGGTCCACGACGCGCTGGCCCGGTGGGCCGCCGACGAACTGCGCAGCGCCAACGCGCAGATCGAGTTCCTGCTCCGTCGGGCCCTCACCGACGCGGGCCGGATGCCCGGCGGCGCGGCCCGGCTTCCCCGGCGCGGCCGACCGCCCAAGGAGAGCCCGGAACCCGGCGGGTCCGACGCCGACTGACCGGGCGGTCCCACCGACACCGTCCACCTGCTTGGAGTCCACCATGGACGTGCCCACCACCCTGCCGGAGAAGCTGTACCTGCTCGCCTACCGCCCGGACCGCGAGCGGCTCACCGCCACCGCCACGCTCGACCTGGTGATGCGGGCGGCCGCGCTCGCCGAACTCCTGCGGCGCGGCCTGGTCCGCGACGACGGCCGGCACCCCGCCGCCGTGGACGGCGCCCGGGCCGACGGCCTCGACCCGCTCTCCGCGGCACTGCTGGAACAGCTCCGGCAGGGGCGCCGGCGCAGCTGGCAGAGCTGGGTCGGCCGCGGCCAGGGCCCGACCTCCCGTGCCGCCCGGGTGGTCCGGGACGGCCTGGCGGCGAGCGGACGGATCCGCGTCGAGGAGCGCCGGGTGCTCGGGATCTTCCCGTGCTCCCGGGTCACCCTGCCGGAGCCCCGGCTGCGCAAGTCGCTGGCGGCGTCGGTCGGTTCCGCGCTGAGGGGCCCGCTCAGCCGGGTCGACCCGGCGGACGCCGCGCTGGTCGCCCTGATCGACGCCGCCCGGCTGGGTTCGGCCCTGACCTGGCGCCAGAGCCGTGAGTTCCGCGGCCGGATCGACAAGCTGGCCCCGGCCGCCGGGCCCGTCCCGCGCGCCCTGCGCCGGGCCGTCAACGCCACGCACGCCGACGGCGGGGCGGGCTGACCGGCCCGGCCCCGGCACGATCCACCGCCCCCGGCCCGGCTCCGCCCGGCCCGATCCACTACCCCGCCCGGCTCCCACCCGGCCCCGCACGACCCGCAGCCCGGTCGCCGACAGCACGGCGGCCGGGCCGCGCGCCGTTCCGGGCCCCGGCCCCGGCCCGGGCCCCATCCACCGATCGGTTGATCCCCCCTCCACCGCGGCCGCCGACCGCTCTGACCGTCCGGTCGATCCGCCGCAGGGGCCCCGCGCGGGAGGCTCGTAGCAGGCCGGGGAACACGGCCGGAGCGAGCAGGACGAGCGGGAGGGAGCGGCGCGATGGCCGTGATCGAGGTGGCGGGGCTGCGCAAGGCCTACGGGCGGCGGCAGGTGCTGGAGGACGTCTCCTTCAGCGTGGAACGCGGCGAGGTGTTCGGCCTGCTGGGGCCCAACGGCGCGGGCAAGACCACCGCCGTGGAGTGCTGCGAGGGCCTGCGCCGGGCCGACGCCGGGACGGTCCGGGTCCTCGGACTGGACCCGGTGCGGGACGCCCACCGGCTGCGGCCGCGGATCGGCGTCCAGCTCCAACAGGCCCAGCTGCAGGGCGGGTTGCGGGTCGCCGAGGCACTGGAGCTGTACGCCGCGCTCTACCCCAGCCCCCGGGACTGGCGGGAGCTGCTGGACGAGTGGGGGCTCGCCGACCAGCGCCGGACGCCCTTCGACAAGCTCTCCGGCGGCCAGCGGCAGCGGCTGTTCATCGCCCTCGCGCTGATCGGCAACCCCGAGGTGGCGTTCCTGGACGAGCTGACCACGGCACTCGACCCGCAGGGCCGCCGCGACACCTGGGAGCTGGTCCGCCGGATCCGCGACAACGGGGTGACGGTGGTGCTGGTCTCGCACTTCATGGACGAGGTCGAGGCGCTGTGCGACCGCGCGGCCGTGCTCGACGGCGGGCGGATCGTCGCCACCGGAACCCCCGCCGAGCTGGTCGCCCGCTCCGGCGCCGGCGGCACCCTCGGCTTCCGCCCCACCGCGCCGCTGGACCCGGCCCGACTGGCGGCGCTGCCCGGGGTCACCTCGGTGCGCGAGCGGGACGGCCGGATCGAGGTCTCCGGGGTCGGGGACTTCGCCGACCAGGTCACCGGGCTGCTGGCCCGCGAGGGGATCGTCGTCACCGGGCTGCGGATCCGCGAGCACGGCCTGGACGAGGCCTACCTCGCGCTCACCCGGCACGACTCCTGACCAGTCCGGGCTCCTGACCAGCCGCCACCCGACCAGCCGCCACCCGACCCGAGGGGACCACCACCGTGAACCACACCGTCCACGCCGTACGCCGCCTGGCCGTCGCCGAGACCCGGCTCTTCCTGCGCGACCCGCTGACCGCCTTCTTCGGCCTGCTCTTCCCGGTCGTCCTGCTGGGCGTCCTGGGCTCGATCCCGTCCATGCGCAAGGCCTCGCCGGACATGCACGGGATGAGCACCATCCAGCTGTACGCGCCGATCCTGGCCGTGTTCAGCCTGATGCTGCTCGGCCTCAACGCCCTGCCCTCGCTGCTCGCCGCCTACCGCGAACGCGGCGTGCTGCGCCGGATGTCCGCCAGCCCGGTGCGCCCGGCACTGCTGTTCGGGGCGCTGCTGCCGCTCTACCTGGGCATCGCCACCGTCGCACTGCTGCTGGTGATGGCGGTCGGGCCGGTCCTCGGGGTGGCGCTGCCGCGCCAGCCGCTGGGATTCGTGCTGGCCTTCCTGCTCGCCGCCGCCGCGATGCTCTCGGTCGGCCTGCTGCTCGCCTCGGTCGTCCCCTCGGCGAAGGCCGGCAACGCGGTCGGCGCGCTGGCCTTCTTCCCGATGATGTTCTTCTCCGGGATCTGGCTGCCCCGCGAGTTCGCACCCGCCGTGGTCAACCGGATCGGCGACTTCACCCCCAGCGGTGCCGCGGTGCAGGCCCTGCAGGACTCCTGGGCCGGCCACTTCCCGCACGCCGTGGGCCTGCTCACACTCGCGGCGTACGCCCTGCTCGCGGGCGCCGCGGCTGCCAGGCTGTTCCGGTGGGAGTGATCAAGACCGACCCGGTGGACGAGAGTGCGCTCGGCGCCTGGCAGGAGCGGCTGGACCGCGCTGCCGGGCTGCTCGGCTACGTGGGACTGCTGATCGCCACCACCCTCGTCCTGCTGGTCCCGGTGCCGACCGCGCGGTCCGTCCGGGTCACCCTGCCGGTCGCGCTCCTCGCCCTGCTCTGGCTGCTGCTGCGCTCGGCCCTGGACCGCACCCCCCGCCCGGACGGCCGGGCGCGCCACGCCGGCGCCCACTTCGTCGGGCTGCTGGCGGTGACCACCGTCCTGGTGCTGGACAACCCGATCTACGGCTTCTTCGCCTTCAGCTCCTACCTGCACGCCGCGCAGTACCTGCACGGACGGGCCCGGGTGGTGGGCACGGCGGTGGCCGCCGTCCCCACCACGCTCGCCCAGACCGGCGGGGTGCTGCCGACGACCCCAGGGCAGGTCGGCGGGTTCCTGACCGTCCTGGCCTTCAACCTGGCGGTCGTCGGGGTGCTCCTCGCGCTCAGCGAGGTCGCCGACCGGCTGAGCCGCCACCGCAAGCAGGCCAACGCCGAACTCGCCGAGGCCAACCGGCGGCTGACCGAGATGCTCGCCGAGAACGCCGGACTGCACGCCCAGCTGCTGGTCCAGGCCCGTGAGGCCGGGGCCGCCGACGAGCGCCGCCGCTTCGCCCAGGAGATGCACGACACCGTGGCCCAGGGCCTGGCCGGCATCGTCACCCAGCTCCAGGCCGCCGACCAGGCGCGGCAGGCGAGCGCGGCGGACGCCGACCGGCACCTGGCCAACGCGGTGGCCCTCGCCCGGGAGAGCCTCACCCAGGCCCGCCGGGCCGTCCACGCGCTGCGCCCGCTCGAACTGGAGCGGGCCGCCCTGCCGGAGGCGCTCGCCGAACTGGTCGAGCAGTGGCGGGAGCGCAACAGCGCCACCGCTGCGCTGACCGTCACCGGCGAGGCCCGCCCGCTGCACCCCGAGGTCGAGGTGACCCTGCTGCGGATCGCCCAGGAGTCGCTGGCCAACGCCGCCAAGTACGCGCGGGCCTCGCGGATCGGGCTGACCCTCTCCTACATGCCCGGGCTGGTGACCCTGGACGTCCGGGACGACGGCGTCGGCTTCGACCCGGCGGCCGAGCCGCCCTCCCGGGCCACCGGCGGCGGCTACGGGCTGGACGTGATGCGCCGCCGGGTGCAGCGGCTGGCCGGGCGGCTGGACCTGGAGACCGAACCCGGCGCCGGGACGACGGTGTCCGCGACCCTGCCGGCGATCAGTGTGGAGGAGTAGGACCGTGAGCGACGAGACGACGATCAGACTGCTGCTGGTGGACGACCACCCGGTGGTCCGGGACGGGCTGCGCGGCATGTTCACCGCCGCCCCCGGCTTCGAGGTGGTCGGCGAGGCCGGCGACGGCGCCGAGGCGCTGGTGCTGGTCGCCGCACTGCGGCCCGACGTGGTGCTGATGGACCTGCGGATGCCGCGGATGGACGGCGTCACCGCGATCCGCGAGATGGCCGAACGCGGCCTGCCCGGGCGGGTCCTGGTGCTCACCACCTACGACACCGACGCCGACGTGCTCCCGGCCGTCCGGGCCGGCGCCACCGGCTACCTGCTGAAGGACGCCGCCCGGGAGGACCTCTTCCACGCCGTCCGGGAGGCCGCCCGCGGCGCCTCGGTGATCGCGCCGACCGTCGCCGCCAAGCTGCTCGGCCAGGTCCGCGCGCCGGTCCAGGAGGCGCTCAGTCCGCGCGAGCTGGAGGTGCTGGAGCTGGTCGCCGCCGGATCCACCAACCGGGAGGCGGCGGCCCGGCTGTTCGTCAGCGAGGCCACCGTGAAGACCCACCTGATCCACGTCTACGCCAAGCTCGACGTCAAGGACCGCGCCTCGGCCGTCGCCGCCGCCTACAACCTGGGCCTGCTCACCCCGACCCGCCGCCCGTAAGCTGGCCTGATGCTCGAACCCGCCCTGCTGCCGACCCCGCTGGTGGACTGCACCGACGAGGCGCTCGCCCGGGCCGGGGTGGAGCTGCGCCTCAAGCGGGACGACCTGCTGCACCCCGCCGTCCCGGGCAACAAGTGGCGCAAGCTGGCGCCCAACCTGACGGCCGCCGTGGAGCAGGGCCACACCCGGCTGCTGACCTTCGGCGGGGCGTACTCCACCCATCTGAGGGCGGTCGCGGCGGCGGCCACGGCGCTCGGGCTGGAGAGCGTCGGGCTGGTCCGCGGCGAGGAGCTGGCCGACCGGCCGCGCAACTGGTCGCTGCGGGCGGCCGAGCGGGACGGCATGCGGCTGGAGTTCCTCAGCCGCACCGAGTACCGGGAGGCCACCGGCCGGGCGGCGGCCGGCGACGGCGGTGCCGCGGCCGGGCCGCAGTGGCGCTGGGGCCCCGGCCTGGTGCTCCCGGAGGGCGGCTCCAACGCCCTCGCGGTGACGGGCGCGGCGGCGATCCCGGCCGAACTGCCCGACCTCGGCGAGCGCGACGTGGTCTGCTGCCCGGTCGGCACCGGCGGCACCCTGGCCGGCGTCGCGGCCGGTCTGCCGCCGGGCGCCCGGGCCCTCGGGGTGGCCGTGCTGCGCGGCGGCGAGGGCTACCTGGAGGCCGAGGTCACCCGGCTGCACCGGGCCGCCCGCGGCCGGGAGTTCGACAACTGGCGGATCGACCACGGGCACCACGGCGGCGGCTACGGCAAGGTCCCGGCCGAACTGGAGGCCTTCGCCGGGCGGTTCGAGCGCCGGCACGGCGTGCCGCTGGAGCGCCGCTACGTGGCCAAGCTGCTGGCGGCGCTGACCGGGCTGGCCGCCGCCGGCGCCTTCCCCCGGGGCACCCGGCTGACGGCCGTGGTCACCGGGGTGCCGGACCCGGTCTGACCGGGCCCGAGCCGAACCGGCCCGCCACCCGGCCGCGGGGTCCACGGCCGGTGCCGTCAGCCGAAGGTGAGGTCCGCGCAGGGGTCGGTGTCGGCGCCGCGGGAGTTCTCCGCTATGCCGGTGGGGACCCCACCGGGCGTGCCGCCGGGCGAGCCGCTCGCGGTGGCGCCCGGGGTGGCGCCCGGTGATCCGCTCGCGGTGGCGCCCGGGGAGGGGCTCGGCGAGCCGCCCGCGGCGTCCGTCGCCGGGGCCGGGTCGGCGCCCACCGAGTCCAGCCCGGTCGAGGGCACCGGCCGGTAGTCCCGGCCCAGGGTGACGGTGATCGCCTCGGAGCCCGGGTCCTCGACGGTGCGCGAGCCCGGGAAGAGCGCGGCCACCTGGTCGGCGGCGGCCTTGAGGGCGGGGTCGTAGGCGATCTCGGTCTGCAGCCGGCCGCCGGTGGGCTTGCCGAGGGCGACGTTCTTGAAGCCCCTGGCCCGCAGCGCCTCGGCGCCGGAGGTGGACAGTCCGGAGGTGCCGACGCCGTTGACCACGACCACCGGTGCGGCGGCCTGCTCGGGCGCGAGCGGTCCGCTCGGGGCGGCCGGCGCGGAGGAGCCGTCGGGCCCGGGGACGGTGGGGGAGGGGGCCGGGGTGCCGGTGCCGGCGGTGCCCCGGCCGTCCAGGGTGCGGTCCTCGCGCATCAGCCGCCACAGCGTGTCGGCGTCGGGCTGCACCAGCTGGACGCGGTCGCCGGCGAAGCGCCAGGGCGCGGTCACGAAGGTGATGTCGGAGAGTTTGATGTCCTGCAGCGAGCGGGCGAAGTCCACCAGCTTCATCGCGGTGCCCAGTCCCTCGTCCACGGTGAGCGAGCGGGTGGCCGCGTCCGCCAGCGGGAGCAGGGTGGGCAGCGAGAAGCCCTGGTTCTGGACCTTCCTGATCATGGACGAGACGAAGGCCTGCTGGCGCTTCATCCGCCCGATGTCGGAGTTGTCGCCGAAGCCGTAGCGCGCCCGCAGGTAGTCCACCGCGGGCTGCCCGGAGAGCTTCTGCATGCCCTTCCTGAGGTGGATGCCGTGCGAGTCGACGTCGTTGGGGACGCAGACGTCCACCCCGTTGATGGCCTCGGTCATCGCGGCCGCGCCCTTGAAGTCGACCACGATGGTGTGGTCGATCCGCAGGCCGGTGAGCGTCTCGACGGTGTTCTGGGTGCAGGCCGGGTTTCCCTTGGGGAACTCGCCGACGGTGAAGGCCGAGTTGAACATCTGGTTGGTGCGGGGTGATGTCCACCTGCCGCTCGGCAGCTTGCAGGAGGGCACGGTGACGAGGGTGTCCCGGGGTATGGAGACGCCGACGGCGTGCTTGTGGTCGGCGTAGACGTGCACCACCATCGCGGTGTCGGAGTGGCCGACGCCCTCCTCGCCGCCCCCGATCGCGCTGTTGCCGTCCTCGCGGGTGTCCGAGCCGAGCACCAGGATGTTCACCGGCACCGAGGCGCCGGGGGTGGTCGGGACGGGTGCCGGCGGACGCTCGGTGGCGACGCCGCCCGCGTCGAAGGTGGTGATGTTGCTGTCCAGCCGGTGGTAGAACCAGGCCCCGGCTCCCACGACGGACAGCACCAGGACGGCCGCCAGGCCGATGGCGGTCCGCACGTAGCGGCGCCTGCGCGTGCTGCTGCCCATCTGCCGCGTGCCCCCCGTCTTTGCGTCTCTCGCGTTCGATGTTCGAACGTTAGACGTTTCGAGGGACGGTTCGGTTACCTCCGAGCGGGGTGCGGATCCCGCGGGGAGCCTGTGATGCTGCTCACGCCCCGGGGCCGGCGGCGCCGGTGAGCATCCGGCGCAGGAGGTCGCGCAGGACGGTCCGCTCGTCGTCGCCGAGGGCGGCCAGCGGCTCCCGGGCGAAGTTCAGCGACTCCCGCAGCTCCTCGGAGGCGGCGGCGCCGGTGCCGGTGGCGGCGACCAGCTTGACCCGGCGGTCCTGCCGGTCGGCCTCGCGGGTGACGAAGCCGCGCGCCTCGAGCCGGTCGACGATGCCGGTGATGTTGGACGGCTCGCAGCTGAGCGTCTGGGCGATCTGGCGCATCGGCATGGGGCCGCGGCGCAGCAGGGCGAGCACCTTGGCCTGGGCGCCGGTGAGCGAGCGGGCGGCGGCCGCCTCCTCGTACTCGCGGTGGAACAGCGCGACCAGGTTGGCCATCAGGTCGACGACCTCGCGGGTGATCTCGTCGGACTGCGGCGCGGCGGACCGGGGCGGCTGGGTGTCCATGCCCCAGAGTCTACCTGAAAAGTTGACAACATGAACCTTTCATGTCCATCGTTACTTCAGTAGCTCAACCTTTCAGGTACCGGAACACAAGGAGCCCCCCATGGCAGAGCAGGCCGCACCCGCCACCGCCCGTGAATGGCACCTCGCCGCCCGCCCGCAGGGCTGGCCGCAGCCGACCGACTTCGCCCTGGTCGAGGCGCCGGTCCGGACCCCGGGCCCGGGCGAGGTCCTGGTCCGCAACCTCTACCTCTCGGTCGACCCGTACATGCGCGGCAGGATGTCGGCGGCCAAGTCCTACGCGGAGCCGTACGCGCTGGGCGAGCCGATGCTGGGCGGCGCGGTCGGCCGGGTCGTCGCCTCGCAGGCGGACGGCTTCGCCGAGGGCGACTACGTGCTGCACTACTACGGCTGGCGCGAGTACGCGACCTTCGCCGCCGCCACCGCCGTCAAGGTGGACCCGGACGCCGCGCCGCTCTCGACGTACCTGGGCGTGCTGGGCATGCCCGGCCTGACCGCCTACGCGGGGCTCACCCGGATCGCCGAGGTCAAGGCCGGCGACGTGGTGTTCGTCTCCGGCGCGGCCGGCGCGGTGGGCGGCATCGTCGGCCAGATCGCCAAGCTGAAGGGCGCGGCGCGGGTGATCGGCTCCGCGGGCTCGGACGACAAGGTCAAGCTCCTCCTGGAGGAGTACGGCTTCGACGCCGCGTTCAACTACAAGAACGGCCCGGTCGCCGAGCAGCTCCGGGCGGCGGCCCCCGACGGCATCGACGTCTACTTCGACAACGTGGGCGGCGAGCACCTGGAGGCGGCCATCGAGGTGATGAACCTGCACGGCCGCATCGCGGTGTGCGGCATGATCTCGCAGTACAACGCCACCGAGCCCACCCCGGCCCCGCGCAACCTCGCGCAGATCATCGCCAAGCGCTTCCGCATGGAGGGGCTGCTCGTCGGCGACCACTACGACCTCCAGCCGAGGTTCGTCGAGGAGGTCGCGGCGTGGGTGCGCTCGGGTGAGCTCAAGTACCGCGAGACGGTGACCCAGGGCATCGACAGCACCGTGGACGCCTTCCTCGGCCTGCTCGGCGGCGTCAACACCGGCAAGATGGTGGTCCGCCTGGAGGGCTGACCGGCCGTCAGCTCCTCGAACCGCCCCGCGCGCCCCGTTCGGGCCCGCGGGGCGGTTTGCGTACGGGCGCGGGGGATCCGGCCGCACTACCGCATTCCGGCCGGATCCGAAAGTGCGTCATCCACGGTGCGGGGCGGCGCGGTACGGTGGTCCCGCCCGGCGATGGGGCCGTTCGGGGGAGAGATCCGGCCGAGGGGTAGACCTCATTGGGGATTCGACTAGCATTGAGCGAAAGCCTGTCCGTTTTGCTCAATTTAGTGGCTTAATGTCGGCAAACGTGGGTAACTGTGGATCAACTGCAGGCACGAGGCAGCTGGGGAAGGCGACCCTCGTCCACAGCCTGGAGGTCCCGGTGACGACACGTGGAGTTCTCTACATCCACTCCGCGCCCCGCGCGCTGTGCCCGCACGTCGAGTGGGCCGTCGCGGGAGTGCTCGGTGTGCGGGTGAGCCTGGACTGGATCCGCCAGCCGGCCGCACCCGGACACTGGCGCGCCGAGCTCTCCTGGCAGGGGGAGCCCGGCACGGCCTCGAAGCTCGCCTCCGCACTGCGCGGCTGGCAGCTGATGCGGTACGAGGTCACCAGCGAGCCCTGCGCCACGGCGGAGGGCGAGCGGTACAGCAGCACGCCCTCGCTCGGCATCTTCCACGCCGTCACGGGCATCCACGGCGACATCCTCATCCCCGAGGACCGGCTGCGGGCCGTCCTGCTGCGCTCCCGCAGCGAGGGGGCCGACCTGGAGGCCGAGATCTCCCGGCTGCTGGGCAAGCCCTGGGACGACGAACTGGAGCCCTTCCGCTACGCGGGCGAGGGCGCCCCGGTGCGCTGGCTGCACCAGGTGGTCTGACCCCGGGAACGGCGGAAGGGGCCGGCGCTCTCCGTGAGCGCCGGCCCCTTCCGTTCGGGGCGGTCAGCGGGTGCGGAAGGCCAGCACCACGTTGTGGCCGCCGAAGCCGAACGAGTTGTTCAGCGCCGCGATCCGGCCCTCGGGCAGCTTGCGCGGCTCGTCGCGCACGATGTCCGCGTCCACGTCGTCGTCCAGCTCGTCGACGTTGATGGTCGGCGGGGCGAGGCGGTGGTGCAGGGCCAGCACGGTGGCGACGGTCTCGATGCCGCCGGCGCCGCCCAGCAGGTGGCCGGTCATCGACTTGGTGGCCGAGACGGCGATGTGGTCGAGGTCGTCGCCGAGCTCCTTGCGCAGCGCCTTCAGCTCGGCGGTGTCACCCTGCGGGGTCGAGGTGGCGTGCGCGTTGACGTGCACGATCTCGGCCTTGTCCAGGGTGTTGCGCTCGAACAGGTCGGCCAGTGCGCGGGCCACGCCCGCACCGGTCGGCTCGGGCTGGGCGATGTGGTGGGCGTCCGAGGACAGGCCCTGGCCCACGGCCTCGCAGTAGATCCGGGCGCCGCGCGCCTCGGCGTGCTCGACCGACTCCAGCACGACCACGCCGGCGCCCTCGCCCAGCACGAAGCCGTCGCGGCCCTTGTCGTACGGGCGGGAGGCGCGCTGCGGGTCGTCGTTGTTCTTGGACATCGCCATCATGTTGGCGAACGCGGCGATCGGCAGCGGGTGGATCGCGGCCTCGGTTCCGCCGGCCACCACGACGTCGGCGCGGCCGGTGCGGATCATCTCGATCGCGTAGCCGATCGCCTCGGCGCCGGAGGCGCAGGCGGAGACGGGGGTGTGCACACCCGCGCGGGCGCCGACCTCCAGGCCGACGTTGGCCGCCGGGGAGTTGGGCATCAGCATCGGGACGGTGTGCGGGGAGACCTTGCGGGAGCCCTTCTCCTTCAGCACGTCGTACTGGTCGAGCAGGGTGGTCACGCCGCCGATGCCGGACGCGATGACGGCGCCCAGGCGCTCGGGGGCGAGCTTGGAGGACTCGTCGGTGGCCGGGGTCTCGTAGCCGGCGTCGGCCCAGGCCTCGCGGGCGGCGATCAGCGCGAACTGCGCCGAGCGGTCCAGCTTGCGGGCCAGCGGGCGGGGGAGGATCTCGCCGGGCTCGACGGCGGTGCGCGCGGCGATCTTGACGGGCAGGTCCTCGGCCCACTCCTCGGTCAGGGCCGCCACTCCGGAGCGCCCGGCGACCAGGTTCTCCCAGGTGGTGGCGGCGTCGCCGCCCAGCGGCGTGAAGGCGCCGATACCCGTGACGACCACGGTACGGTTTTCAGCGGTCACTGGATCTTCTTCTCTCACGTTGTGCGGGGGTCGGCGGCGAGCCGAGGAAGGGCCCGGCCGGGCGCCCGGTGGGGCGTCCCGGCCGGTTGGTCGGTCCGGCTCGGTGAGCCGGTCGACGGGTCAGCCGCCCGAGGCGTGGGGAACGCCGGACGGGCTGGACGGATCGAGCGTGTCGATCGATCAGGCGTTGGCGAGGATGTAGTCCACGGCGTCGCCGACGGTCTTCAGGTTCTTGACCTCGTCGTCCGGGATCTTGACGTCGAAGCGCTCCTCAGCGGCCACGACGACCTCGACCATGGACAGCGAGTCGACGTCCAGGTCGTCCGTGAAGGACTTCTCGAGCTCGACGTCCTCGGTCGGGATACCGGCGATCTCGTTGACGATCTCGGCGAGACCTTCCAGAACCTCGTCCTTGGTAGCCATACTGGCTGCTCCTCTTCGGTGTTGAACGCGTCCGACCGGCGGCCGGACACAGGCTTGCGGATGACTGGGGCGAAACGCGCCTAGGGGAGCGTAACGACTGCGGCGGCGTACACGAGACCCGCCCCGAACCCGATGATCAGGGCGAGGTCGCCGCTGCGGGCCTCGCCGCTCTCCAGCATGCGCTCCATCGCCAACGGGATGGAGGCGGCGGAGGTGTTGCCGGTCTCCGAGATGTCGCGGGCGACCGGCACCGAGTCGGGCAGCTTGAGCGCCTTGATCATGGCGTCGGTGATGCGCATGTTGGCCTGGTGCGGGATGAAGGCGCCTAGCTGGTCGGCGGTGATCCCGGCGGCGTCCAGCGCCTGCTGGGCCACCTTGGCCATCTCCCAGACCGCCCAGCGGAAGACCGTCTGGCCCTCCATCCGCAGGGCCGGCCACTTGGTCTCCTCGCCCGCGCCGTTGACGGCGTCGGGCTTGGCGAAGGCGGTGTCCCAGGCGTGGGTCTGCGAGATGACGTCCGACTGCGAGCCGTCCGAGCCCCAGATCACCTTGCCGATGCCGGGGGTGTCGGAGGGGCCGACGATCGCGGCGCCGGCGCCGTCGCCGAAGATGAACGCGGTCGAGCGGTCCGACTGGTCGGTCAGGTCGCTGAGCCGCTCGACGCCGACCACCAGCACGTACTCGGCGCTGCCGCCGCGGATCATGCCGTCGGCCAGGCCCAGGCCGTAGCCGAAGCCGGCGCAGGCGGCCGAGATGTCGAAGGCCGGGGCGGTGCCGCAGCCGAGCCGCTCGGCGATCTCGGTGGCGATCGCCGGGGTCTGCTTGAGGTGCGAGACGGTCGCGACGATCACGCCGCCGATCTGGTCGGGGGAGATCCCGGCCTGCGCGATGGCCTTGCCGGCGGCCTGCACCGACATCTCGGCGACGGTCTCCTCCGGGCCCGCCCAGCGGCGCTCGGCGATCCCGCTGCGGGTGCGGATCCACTCGTCCGAGGAGTCGATCCACTCCAGCACCTCGGCGTTGGGGATCACCCGCACCGGGCGGTAGCCGCCCACCCCGAGGATGCGCGAGAACTGCGCACCCACGGTGGGACGGATCTGCGGCTTGCTCATGCCTGGGTCTCCTGCTCCTGACCGCCGTGCTCCGCGACGAGCGCGCGGGCCTTGTCCAGGTCGGCGGGGGTCTTGAGGGCAAGCGTCGCCACACCCTTGAGGTTGCGCTTGACCAGTCCGGTGAGCGTGCCCGCGGGGGACAGCTCGATGACGGCGGTCGCGCCCAGGCGGCCCAGGGTCTCCATGCAGAGGTCCCAGCGGACCGGGTTGGAGACCTGCGACACCAGGCGGTCGAGCACCTCGGCGCCGGAGTCCACGACCCCGCCGTCCCGGTTGGACACGTAGCGGACCTGCGGGTCGGCGACGGTCAGCGTCGGGGCCAGTGCGGCCAGCCGCTCGACACCCGGGGCCATGTGCTCGGTGTGGAAGGCGCCGGCGACCTTCAGGGCCACCAGCTTGGCGCCGACCGGCGGGTCCGCCCGCAGCGCCTCCAGCTGGGCCAGCGTGCCGGCCGCGACGATCTGGCCGCCACCGTTGTTGTTGGCCGCGGTCAGGCCGTGCTCGGCGAGCTTCGCCGCCACGACCTCCTGGTCGCCGCCGAGCACGGCGATCATGCCGGTCTCGGTGACGGCGGCGGCCGCGGCCATGGCCTGGCCGCGCTCGCGGACGAAGGCCAGCGCGTCGTGCGCGCTCAGCACACCGGCGCCGGCGGCGGCGGTGATCTCGCCGACGCTGTGGCCGGCGACGGCGCCGACCAGCTTGCGGGCGACGTCCTCGTCCGGGAACAGCTCCCGGGCGGTCATGAGACCGGCGGCGACCAGCAGCGGCTGGGCGACGGCGGTGTCCTTGATCTCCTCGGCGGAGGCCTCGGTACCGGCGTGCACCAGGTCGAGCCCGGCGACCTCCGACCAGCCGCGCAGGCGGTCGGCGACACCGTCGAGCTCCAGCCAGGGGCTGAGGAAACCGGGGGTCTGGGCACCCTGTCCAGGGGCGACGATTACGAGCACGGTTCAACCCTCTCTCGCCAGGCGCCCAGGGGCGGGTAGGCGACGGTAACGAAGAAAACCATCCGGGATTGTAAGTTCCCTACATTCGGCTCAACTCGGCTCCCCGGCGGCGGTCAGCCGGCCGAGGGCGAGTGCGATCCGCAGCGTGAACGCCGAACGTACGTCGGAGGGGGCGTACCCCGTGACGTCGGTCACACGTCGTAGCCGGTAGCGCACCGTGTTGGGGTGGACGAAGAGCATCCGGGCCGCGCCCTCCAGGGAGGAGGCCTGCTCCAGGTAGACGCTCAGCGTTTCCAGCAGCGCCGAGCCGGCTTCGTCCAGTGGTGTGTAGATCTCCTCCACCAGTTGGCGGCGGGCGGCCTGGTCACCGGCCAGCGCCCGCTCGGGCAGCAGGTCGTCGGCCAGGACCGGTCGGGGGGCGTCCGGCCAGGCGGCGCAGGCGCGCAGCCCGGCCGCCGCGGCGTGCGCCGAACGGGTGGCCGAGAGCAGGTCCGGCACGGTCGGGCCGACCACCACCGGGCCCGGCGCGAACTGGCCGATCAGCGCCCGGGCGGCGTGCACCGGCTCCTTGTCGCCACCCACCACCACCACCAGCCGCTTGCCGAGCACACCGGTCAGCACGTGCAGCTTGGCGTAGCGGGCGGCCCGGCGGATCGCCTCGACCACCAGCTCGCTGTCGCCGTCCGGGGCGCTGCCCATCACCACCCGGACCTGGCTGGGCTGGCCCCAGCCCAGTGCGGCCGCCCGGGACAGCACGCCCTCGTCGGCGTCGCCGGACAGCAGCGAGTTGACCACCAGCGCCTCCAGCCGGGCGTCCCAGGCGCCGCGGGCCTCGGCCGCCTGGGCGTACACCTGCGCGGTGGCGAAGGCGATCTCCCGGGCGTAGACCAGCACGGACTCGCGCATGTCCGCCTCGTCGCCGGGGGCGGCCACCTCCTCGATGGCCTCCTCCATCACCTCGATCGTGGTGCGGATCAGCTCGACGGTCTGGCGCAGCGTGATCGCCCTGGTCAGCTCGCGCGGGGCGGTGCCGAAGACGTCGGTGGAGATCGCCTGCGCGGTGTCCGGGTGGCGGTACCACTCGGTGAAGGCGGCGATGCCGGCCTGGGCGACCAGGCCGATCCAGGAGCGGTGCTCCGGCGGCATCCGCCGGTACCAGCCGAGCTGGTCGTCCATCCGCGAGATCGCGGCGGTGGCCAGCTTGCCCGAGGACTTCTCCAGCCGCTTCAGCGTCGCGGCACGGCGCTCGGCGCGTTCGGCGGCGTTTCTGCGCTCCTGCGCGGTCAGGCGCGGCGCCGCCCGGCCGGGACGGTCGCGCACGGCCCGGGGAGCCGGACTCGTCCCGGTCGTCCCGGGCTCGGGGCTGGGTTCGCTCTTGGAGTTCGCGGATGCGGCTGGCACAGGGACAAGACTGCCTCACGTGAGTGACTGCTCGTGCACAGGCCCCGGGGGCGAGCCGGGAAGCGCGCTACGGTGGGGCCCGTGACCGACGCCGCCGCCCGCCCCCGAGCCGACCTGCGCCGCACCGCCGAGCGCTACCTCTCCACCCCGGCCGAGGGCGTCGAGACCCGACACGCGTTCTCCTTCTCCGGTCACTACGACCCGCGCAACACCCACTTCGGCGCGCTGCTCGCGTGCAACGAGGAGCTCCTCGCCCCGGGCGCAGGCTTCGACGAGCACAAGCACCGGGACACCGAGATCCTCACCTGGGTGCTGGAGGGGGCGCTGGCGCACCGGGACTCGCAGGGCCACGGCGGCGTGGTCCGCCCCGGCATGATCCAGCACCTCGGCGCGGGCTCCGGGGTCACCCACACCGAGCGCAACGTCGGCGGTGCCGACGGCCCGGTGCGGTTCGTCCAGATGTGGCTCCAGCCGGACGTGTTCGACGCGCCCCCGGTGTACGGGCTGCGCAGGGTGAAACCCGCGGACGGCGGGTTGACGCTGCTCGCCTCCGGGCTGGCCCGCGACGCCGGGACGGAGGCGCTGCGGCTGCGCCGCGGTGACGCCGCGCTCTGGCTGGCGAAGGCCGGACCGTGGCAGCCGTTGCCCCCGCTGCCCGGGGCCGCCTGGCGCTACGCGCACCTGACGGCCGGCTCGCTCGGCTACCGGACGGTCCCCGGGCCGAAGGGCGGCGGGCGCTCGATGGCCCCGGGCGACAGCGTGCGGATCACCGGGGACGCCTTCGCCGACCCGACGGCCGGCGAGGACGGCGCCGAACTGCTGCTCTGGGAGATGCACTCGCCGGTCTCGTACGGCTGACCCGCCGCCGGCCGGCTCCCCGGGGTCCGGCTAGCGGAGCTCGGCCAGCACGGCGTCCGAGAGGGCCGGCCAGACCTCGGCGGCCCACGGGCCGAAGTCCCGGTCGGTGAGCGCGACGCAGGCCACGCCGGCCTCCGGGTCGACCCACAGGAACGTCCCGGACTGGCCGAAGTGACCGAAGGTGCCGGGCGAGTTGGCGGTGCCCGTCCAGTGCGGGGACTTGCCGTCGCGGATCTCGAAGCCCAGGCCCCAGTCGTTCGGGCGGCGGTGGCCGTAGCCGGGCAGCACGCCGCTGGTCCCCGGGAAGGCGACCTCGCGGGTGGCCCGCCGGATGGTCGACGGGTCCAGCAGCTTGGGGGACTGCAGCTCGGCGGCGAAGCGGACCAGGTCGGCGACCGTGGACAGGCCGCCCGCCCCGGCCGGGGACCTGTGCGCGGTGTTGAGCAGGGTGTCGTGCATGCCCAGCGGCTGGAACACCGCCTCGGCGGCGTACCGGGAGAACTCGATCCCGGCGGCCTCGGACAGCGCCCGGGCCAGCGCGTCGAAGCCCGCGTTGGAGTACAGCCGGCGGTCGCCGGGCGCGGCGAACACCCGGTCCTCGTCGAAGGCCAGGCCGGAGGTGTGCGCGAGCAGGTGGCGGACGGTCGACCCGGGCGGGCCGGCCGGGTCGTCCAGCTCGAAGACCCCCTCCTCGACGGCGACCAGCGCGGCGTACGCGGTGAGCGGCTTGGTCACCGAGGCCAGCGGGAACAGGTGCTGCTGCGGGCCGTGCGCGCCCAGCACGGCACCGTCCGACCCCCTGACCACCGCCGCCGCGGCGTGGGGCACCGGCCAGTTCTCGATCATCCGCAAGCTCTCCATGCGCCCGACTCTAACGAAGCGCGGAAAACCGGTGGCGGGAGCACCCGGCCGACGGGCTTGCTTGGAGTGCACTCCAACTCGCTAGCGTCGTCGTCACCGCACACCACAGGGGGTAACCGATCATGGCCGTGCTCGCCGCCGTCCCGCTCGACCTGCGCAGCTGCACCGAGGTGTTCAGCCGCCCGGTCGGCGATCCGGACCGGACCCCGCGGCACACCATCAGCGAGGTCTCCGCGGCCAGCGGCCTCACCGCGCACACCCTGCGCTGGTACGAGCGGATCGGCCTGCTCGACCCGGTCGACCGCTCCGCCAGCGGCCAGCGCCGCTACTGCGACGCGGACCTGCACCGACTGGCCTTCCTGGGCAGGCTGCGGCTGACCGGGATGCCGGTGGCGGACATGCTCCGGTACGTCGACATGGCCCGCCGCGGCGAGGAGACCTACGAGGGGCGCCGGCAGCTGCTCGTCGACCAGCGCGAGGAGGTGCGGCAGCGGATCGCCGACCTCCAGGCCACCCTCGCCGTCCTCGACTACAAGATCGACCTCTACGCCGGGAAGATCGCCGACAGCGGCGACGCCCCGGTCCAGTGCCAGCACCACCGAGCAGAGGAAGAGCAGAGCGCATGACCGACCCCGCCCTCCCCACCGCCCTCCCCACCGCCCGACTCGGCGCCGACGGCCCCCTCGTGGGGGTCCAGGGCCTCGGCTGCATGGGCATGAGCGAGTTCTACGGCCCGAGCGACCGGACCGAGTCGCTCGCCACCCTGGACGCGGCCCTGGCGGCCGGCGTCACCCTGTTCGACACCGCCGACGCCTACGGCTCCGGCCACAACGAGGAGCTGATCGGCCCCTTCGTCCGCGCCAACCGGGAACGGGTGGTGCTCGCCACCAAGTTCGCGCTCGTCCGCAGGCAGGAGGACCCGGGCTACCGCGGCATCAGCAACGACCCCGCCTACATCCGCTCCGCCGTGGACGCCTCGCTGCGCCGCCTCGGCGTGGACGAGATCGACCTCTACTACATGCACCGCCGCGACCCGGCCGTGCCGCTGGCCGACTCGGTCGGCGCGATGGCCGAGCTGGTGGCGGCCGGCAAGGTGCGCCACCTCGGGCTGTCCGAGGTGACCGGCGCCGAGCTGCGCGAGGCCCACGCCGTCCACCCGATCGCCGCGCTGCAGTCCGAGTGGTCGGTGTTCGCCCGGGACGTCGAGCGCACGGTGGTGCCGGCCGCGGCCGAACTGGGCGTCGCCTTCGTCCCGTACTCGCCGCTCGGCCGGGGTTTCCTCACCGGGGCCTTCCAGGCCGCCGAGGAGCTCGCGGCCGACGACTTCCGGCGCACCCAGCCGCGCTTCACCGGGGCCAACGCGGCGGCCAACACCGAACTGCTGGCACCGCTGCGGGAGATCGCGGCGGACCGCGGGGCGAGCCTCGCCCAGGTCGCGCTGGCCTGGGTGCACCAGCGGGCCGAGGTGCACGGGCTCACCGTCGTCCCGATCCCCGGCACCCGCAAGCGGAGCCGGCTCGCCGAGAACACCGCGGCCGCCGTGCTGCGGCTCACCGCGGAGGAGCTGGACCAGCTGGAGCCGGTGGCGGGAGCGGTCGCCGGGGACCGCTACCCGGACATGCGGTTCACCCAGGTCGGGCGGGAGTAGCCGGCGCCCCGGGGGAACGGCCGCCGGTGCCCCTCCGGGCGTCCGCGCCAGCTCACACCTCGCGGCCCAGCCAGGCGGCCAGCCGGGTGTGCACGTCGGCGTCCTCGGCGACCGGCCGGACCTCGTCGAACGGCACGGCACCGCCGCGGTGTCCGGCGGGCAGGACGGCCCCGGCGACGGCCAGCGCGGCGTGCGACAGGGCGTCGTCCAGCGGCTGGGCGGAGCCGAGCGCCCGGGCGATGTCCCAGGTGTGGCCGACCGCCTCCATCAGGTAGCCGCCGACCGCGATCGCGCCGGGCACCACGCCCCAGGGCGCGTGGGTCGGGCGGTCCAGCTTGGCGTCGTCCGCCCAGGCCGCGGCGGCGCGGTCGCGGGCCCGTTCCAGGGCGGCCGGCCAGGCGTCGTCGGGCAGGTCCCCGGTGGCCGCGACGACGTCCTCGGCCCGGCCGCCCTCGCCCATGTACGCGAAGCGGTGGACGCCGCCGACCACGTGGCCCAGCAGCTGCCGCAGCGTGAAGTCGGTGCACGGGGTGGGCCGGTCGAGGGCGTCCGGGGTGATCTCGGCGAACAGCTTCTCCAGCTGGCCGAGGGCGAGCAGGTACTGCGGGCGGGCGTCCTGGACGGAGGTCACGTGGAATCAGCTCCCTGGTGTCGGGCGGTCTTTCGGGCTCGGACGGCAATCTCCCAGTAAAACCTGACAACCGCCGTCAGGTTTTCTGGGATTCTGCTGCCATGAAGGCCGACCGCCTGCTCTCGATCCTGCTCCTGCTCCAGACCCGCGGCCGGGTGCCCGCCACCGAACTGGCCGAGCGGCTGGAGGTGTCCGTCCGCACCATCTACCGCGACGTCGAGTCGCTCTCCGCCGCGGGCGTGCCGGTGTTCACCGAACGCGGCCGGCACGGCGGCATCAGCCTGCTGCCCGGCTACCGCACCGACGTCACCGGGCTGACCGCGGACGAGGCCCGGGCCCTGTTCGTGCTCTCCGCCCAGGGCGCGCACAGCGACCTCGGACTCGACGGCGCCCTCGGCTCGGCCCTGCGCAAGGTGATGGCCGCGCTGCCGGCACCGCACCGCCCGGCCGCCGAGCGGATCAGCGAACGCGTCCTGGTCGACCCGGCGCGCTGGATGCAGAGCGGCCCGCCGGGCGGCGTTCAGCCGGGCACCCCGGCGGGGGCGCAGTCCGGGGCCCGGAGCGGGGCGGAGCTCGGCGAGCTGCAGTACGCGGTGTTCGCCGACCGGCGGCTGCGGCTGCGCTACCGCCACAGCGGCACGCCCGCGCCGGTGGACTACACCGTCGACCCGTACGGGCTGGTGAGCAAGGCCGGGGTCTGGTACCTGGTGGCGGACCTGCGCGGGGAGCCCCGGCTGTTCCGGGCCGACCGGGTGCTGCTCGCCGGGACCACCGAGGAGCCGGTGCGCCGCCGCCCCGGGATCGGGCTCGGGGACGCCTGGGCGGTGCTGCGCGACCAGGTGGAGCGGCTGCCCAAGGAGCTGCAGGTGCGGGTGCGGGTGCGGCGCGGGCGCCTGGACATGTTCGTCCGGATCCACGGCGGCCGGGTCACCGCCTCGCCCGACTCAGGCGCCGGGCCGGCCGAGGAGTGGGTGGAGGTCGCGATGGCCTTCCCCTCGCCGGCGGCCGTCCGCTCGCTGCTCGCCTTCGGCGCCGACGCCGAGGTGCTGTCCCCGCCGGCCGCCCGGCGCGAACTCGCCCGCGCGGCGGCCGACGCGCTGCGCCTCTACCAGGACCAGGGCACGCCCTGAGGGTTGTTTCAGGAGGTCGGGCCCGGGGCGTCAGGAGCCGGTGTTCGGGCGGACGACGTCCTGGTAGTGGCCGAGCGAGATCGCCGCGAAGTTGTGCAGGCTGTCGGTGCCCTCGGTGAAGTAGCCGTTGTGGCCGGCCGCTCGGGCGGAGGAGATCTGCTCGGCGCCGAAGCCGCTCGCGGTCGGGTCGGCGCCGTGGCCGAGCCCGCCGACCTCCAGGTACGGGACGTTGCCGATCCAGTCGCTGGGGTTGCGGGTGGCCCAGACGTGCACACCGGTGCCCAGTTCGCCGGTGCTCTGCACGCCCATGCCGGGGCTGCCGAACACCATCATGTCGGTGACCCCGGTGGTGTCGGACGGCGAGGCGGCCGCGCGGGGGATCTCGGGGGCGGCGTTGCCGCAGACCACGGATCCGTAGGAGTGGCAGAGCAGGGCCGGCGGTGCGTCCGGCCGGGTGGTCTCCTTGAGCCCGGCGAGCAGCCGTTGGAGCCGGGGCGCGCCGACGTCGGCCAGCCGGGAGGTGACGGCGTCGGGGCCGAGGCCGGAGGGGGTGACGTAGCCGGTCCAGGCGATCACCGCGGTGCGGGTGTCCGGAGCCTGCCTCCGCTCCTCGGCGTGCAGGGCGCGGGCCATGCCGGCCGGGGAGCGCAGCGGCTCGGCGGACTGGTCGAAGTGGCCGAGGTCGGCGTCCGAACCGGGGACGAGGACGGAGATCCGCTCGGCGTCGGCGAGGTCGCCCCACACTTCGGAGACCAGACCGCGGCCGCGCGGGTCGAAGGCGAGGATCTGCCGGCCCGGGGCGAGCAGGTGGTCGACGTCGTTGGCGCGGGAGACGGCCAGGTCGCGGGTGTCGGAGTCGAGCTTCCGGTCGGCGGCCCGGGCCCGGGCGCGGTCCCGTTCGGCGGTCAGCGCGATCCGGTTGGCGCGGTAGCGCAGGTCCAGCGGGGCGCCGTCGTAGTTGCCGACGACCAGCGGGTAGTCCTTGATCAGCCGGTCCAGCTCGGTCGGGGCGAGCGAGGCGAAGAAGTCGGCGGCGGCGGCCGGGCTGGTGGTGGCCGGGTCGGGCAGGGTGCGCCCGAAGCTGTGGTCCTGGACCCAGGCGGCGCTGCCGGCCGGGGGTGTGGAGATCGCCAGCTGCTCGGTGGAGGCGGCGGCCTGGGCGGCCGCGGCGCCGGCGTCGGCGAGCACGGCACAACCCGCGAACGCCCCGATCAGTACCCGCTTCCAGCGTCGACGGTTGCGCACCGCACCAACTCCCTTGGGGCCCGTCACCGTTTCTCGGGCGGTGCCCGGAGGGTGCGACTCAAACACTGCTGACTTCCTGGGCAAAGCCTAGAGGTCACAGGAGTATGACGGACCCGGCCAAACTGTGGGATGGGTCACATGAACCGGGAGTGTCGGTGCGGCGTCCGGGCGTGGCCCGGGGGCCGTCTACGCGTCGAACTCGCGGACCAGCCGTTTGGGTGCCGTCCGCCGCCAGGCCTCGGTGACGAGGTCGTGCAGCTCCTCCCGGTCGACCCGGTCCAGCCGGACGCTCACCCAGCCGTGCCGGCCGACGTACGGCGCGACGGAGAACACCTCGGGCTCGGCGGCGAGCAGTTCGGCCTGGTCCTCGGGGGAGGCCTTGACCGTGACCGCCAGGCCGCCCGGCGCGCCCATCGCGAAGATCCTGCCGCGCACCCGCAGGGTCTCGATGTCCCAGGTCGGCTCCTGCGCGGCCTCCGGCAGGCCCAGGGCCATCGCACGGAACTCGTCGAACGTCACCATGGCCGCAGCGTAGGGCAGGGGACCGACACCGTGCTCCCGGTGCGCGCGGAACGCACCGGGAGCACCGGCCGCGGCGGCGTCAGAGCAGCGAGGACCAGGCGTCGCAGGAGCGGTCGCCGGCGACCAGCCGGTCCGGGTGGCCGCTGCCGTCGGCGACCGAGATCCGACGGTAGCCCTGGCCGGAGAAGCACCAGAACTCGCTCCGGCCGCCGACCCGCTGACAGTCCGGCACGGGCAGGAAGCAGTCCACCCGGGTGAGGCCGGTCAACGAGCCCCACTGGGTGAGCTCGCGGTCGGTGCGCTCGCGGACGTCGGTGTGCGCGGAGCCGTCGGCGATCGAGCACAGCCGGTACTGCTGCCGGCCGCCGGTGGTGTGGAACACCCAGTACCAGCTCTTGCCGCCGACCCGCTGCTGGTCCGGCACGGGCAGCCAGCAGTCCACCTGCCCGACGCCGCTGAGCGATCCCCAGGCGGTGAGTTCGCGGTCCGGGCGCTCCTGCCGGGTGGTGTAGCGGCCGCCGTCGCAGGTGATCGTGACGGTCCGGTACTGCTGGCGGCCGTTGGTGCTGTGGAAGACCCAGTACCAGCTCGTGCCGCCCGGGTCCTGCAGGTCGGCCATGGGCAGGACGCAGTCGACCCGGCCGACGCCCTGCAGGCAGGACCAGGTGTCCAGCCAGGTGTCGTCCTCGACCTTGCGGTCGGTGTGGGCGGAGCCGTCGGCCACCGAGATCAGCCGGCAGCGGTCGCCGTGGAACGCCCAGTACCGGCTCTGCCCGGCGCGGCGCTGCTGGTCGGGGACGGGGAGGAACTCGTCGCAGGGGTAGGCCTTCACCGGCTGCGGGGCCGGCTGCGCCTGCCCGCCGCCCTGTTCCTGGGTGCCGCCCTGGCCGCCGGTCGTGCCCTGCCCGCCGCCCTGGGTGCCGCCCTGGGGGGTGAGCCGGCCGTCGGCGAGCGCCCTGAGGAGGCTGAGGGACGGCATGAAGGCGTACACCGACCCGGTGGTCTGGACGAACTGCTGGAAGCTCACCGGGGTGTGCCCGACGAGGCCGTCCGGGCCCCGGCTCTCGAAGTCGACCTCGGGGGCCTCCTGGGTGACCGGGTCCTTGCCGGGCACCGGCCGCGGGCCGGCGTGCCCCGCCGGGGTGGCGCCGCCGCTGTCCCGGTTCGGCGGGAAGTTCGGCTGGTCCATCCAGTCGGCCTGGATGAACTCGAACTGCCGCTGGATGTCGGCCTGGTAGCAGATGAACAGCAGGCCGCGCGGGTCGTCGGGGCCGCCGGGGCCCTCCGAGGCCGGGTCGAACGGGGACCCGTACGGCGTGCCGCGGCGGATGATCCGCCGGCCGTCGAGGACCCCGGCGTCGAGCGGCGGCTGGTCCGGGGCCTCCTGCAGTCCGGCGCGCGGGCTGGTCTTGCGCAGGTGCGACCAGAGCGGGGTGACCAGGCCCTCCAGGTCGTCCCGGAAGTCGAAGTCGTTGTCGTTGGCGGCGGCGGGGTTGTTCGGGACGTCCCGGTCCTGGTGCTTGCAGACCGGCGCGCCGGAGCGCCACCGCCCGACCATCCGGGCGGCCAGCCACTCGGCGGTGGCGCTCTCCGGGACGGCCTTGGCCTGCTTGAGCTCCCGGAGTCTGACCGAGACCTGCGACCACCAGCCGGGGACGTCCTGGGCGAGCCGCCGGACCACCTGGAAGGAGCCGTTGCGGCACCAGGCGGGGTACTGGTCCTTGGGGAAGCTGAACGGGTCGTTGTCCTCGCCGCACACGAACTCGCCGGCCGGGATGAGCCGGGTGCCGGGGTGGCCGTCCTCCTCCTGCGGTCTGGCCGGGTCGGGCCGGTCGAAGCCCTGGACGCCGGGCTCGCTGATGCCGTCCTTGAAGCCGAAGTGCTCCTTGCCCCGGCGACTGCCCTGGAGCGTCCTGGCGTTCTGCTGGTAGGCGATCAGGATCCGGCACTCGGCGGCGGCGATGCGCTGCGCCTCGATCGCGGTGACCAGGTCGCTCTCGGTGTCCGCGGAGATCTTCAGCAGCGCGTGGACCGGCTGGTTCCGCCCGTTGCCGAAGAGCCAGTTCTCCGGGGAGTTGTCGCCGGTGTCGCCGAGGGCGCCGGCTCGTCTGGCCGAGCCCTCCTGGAAGGCCTCCAGCCCGCTGCCGACCGGCGGCGGCGTCGGGAACGGGTCGGTGGTGGAGAGCATCCGCAGGCCCTCGTAGGTGAAGCTGACGCCGAGCCAGGTGGCCTTGAGCGTCTTCGGGTCGTCCCCGCCGGAGGACCTGCGGGCCTCGCTGAAGGCCTCGTTGAACTCGGCGACCTCGCGCGTGGTGGAGATCTGCGGGACGAGCCGGCGCACCCAGTCGCGGGCCCGGGCCGCGTCCTCGAACTTGAGGAAGAGGACGCTGACGTTGTCCTTCCTGAAGCCGGCCAGGATGTCCCCCTGGATCTCCTCGCTCGCGCGCAGTCTCAGATCCGTTGCCATGGTTCTGGTGTTCCTTTCGGTGGATTCCGGGGGATCAGGCCGTCGAGCTGAGCTGGACCCACTTCGCGACGCTGGGCACGCCCTGGTCGTTGAGGAGGAAGAGCATGTACCAGCCGGGCGGGGCGGCCTTGGCGTCCGGCGGGGCCTGGAGCTGCAGACGGTTGCCGGCCCGGCTGGTGATCCGCAGGTCGAGGTGGCGCTGGCTGGTGTTGACCGAGTGGGTGGAGGTGGTCGGGGCCAGCAGCACGGCCTTGACGGCCTGGCCGGGGGTGGTGCTGGTGACGGTGAAGCTCTTGTCGTAACCGACCGGCGTGGTGGGCGGGTTGTCCAGCGCGGGGCGGGCGCCCTGGTGCAGGTAGGCCGGCTCGTAGATCTCGATGGTGCCGTTCATGCTGCTGGGGATGGCCGCGGTGTCGGGGTTGTTGGCGAGCTGCTGGAGCTCGTCCCCGGTGACCATCACGCGGCCGTCGGGCAGGACCACGGCGTTGGAGTGGTAGCCGCGCGGCAGCCGCTGGACGGGGCCGAGCTTCCAGTTGCCCTGGTCGTCGCGCAGTTCGACCTGGCGGTACTTGAGGTCCGCGTTCGGGTTGTACGGGCCGTTGCCGTAGTCGCGGATGTCGTAGGCGCCGTTGACGGTCATCAGCCGGCCGTTGGGCAGCAGCAGCGTGTCGTCCTGGGTGCGGCCGAAGGCGCGGGACTTCTCGGCGGTCCAACTGCCGTTGGAGAAGCGCAGGGTGCTCGGGTTGTCGCGGTCGCCGCCGAGGACCAGCGCGGAGTCCGGGCCGCTCACGCCGCCGGGCAGCATGACGGCGGACCCGTAGTTGCGCCGGCGGCCGTCAGGGCGGGCGGTGAGGTCGCTGCGGGACTCGGCGACGGGGTCGAACCGCCACTGCTCGTCGGCCTGGCGCCCGAAGCCGTAGACGTTGCCGTCGTTGAGCGAGAAGAGGTGCGGGTAGTCGGTGCTGAACGGGGCGTCCGCCTTGAACCGGTCCACCGGGGTGTTCCGCGGGGTGTCGTTCCGGCCCTGCGGGACGGGGAAGCCCTTGGCGGGGAAGCGTTCGACCACCGGGGTCGGGGTGCCGTAGCCGAGTTCGGACTGGCCGGACATGATCAGCTGCCGGCCGTCGGCGCCGGTGACCACCGAGGGGTACCAGCGGCCGACGGACATGTCGGGGTTGCGGGTCCAGGTCTCCGTCCACGGGTCGAAGACCAGGGAGAGCTTGGCGCCGGTGCCGCCGTTGCCGCCCAGGTTCCCGCCGAAGACGCCGAGCATGCCGTTGGGGAGGAAGGAGTGGCCGGAGCAGAAGAACGGTGCCGGGCGCTCCTGGTCGAGGCCGTCCGGCATGTTGGCGATCGGTGGGGTGACCTGCTTGAAGGCGTCCGTGCCGGTGCCCTTGGCGGGGTCCCAGAGGAAGGCCCGGCCGGCGTTCTCCCGGCCGATGGTCTGGGTGGGGGCGGGTTCCTTCTCCGGGTTGCTCTCGATCCGTTCGAAGGAGAACAGCAGCACCTTGCCGGTCGGCAGCAGGGCGACGTGGTCGCCGAAGTCGGGGGAGGGGAAGTACTCCTTGAACGCGCCGGACACCGCCGGGTCGAAGCCGGCGTTGGTGCTCGCCTGGGAGGCCGTCAGGGCGTTGTAGCGGTTGGTGCGGGTGGTCTGCGGGTAATCGCCGATGCCGCGGATGGCCGCGCGGGCCCGGGCGTGCTCCTCGGCGTGCTCCGGTCCGAGCGCGGCCACCTCGTCGTCCCGCATCTCGGCCATCACCCGAGGGGAGGCGACGTGCGGGGCGAGGTCGTTCTGCCCGGGGGCGGCGGGCTCACCGTGCGCGGCGGCCGGGCCGACGGCGCTCATCAGGGTGCCGGCGGTGACGGCGCAGACCACCAGGGCCGCGGACAGCCGTCGGCGGGCCCGCGGCCGCGGGCATGGCGGAGGCAGGGACATGGGACTCCTCGGGAAGGGGCTGTTCGGGGGAAGGCGGGCGAATGCGGGCGGACGGCCGTGGGCGGGCGCGATCCGGCGATGGTCGCCGACGGTCACATGGCATCACAGTGCGTGGTGGTTCGCATGCGGATGCACCGGCCCGTGGCGGCCCCGCGGCGCAGAGCCGGACCACGCCGAAGGGGCGCGGACCGACTGGCCCGCGCCCCCTCCTCGCCTCACCTTCCGGCGCAGGTCACACCATGCCCAGCGCGTAGGCGGCGAACAGCGCGGACCCCGCGGCGGCCAGCGCCTTCCCGGCCCGGGAGAAGGCCGTCCACGGCCCGTCGAACCGCCGGGTGAACCACCCGATCGCCACCAGCACGGCTCCGAACAGCGGAAGCAGCAGCACCCGGGCCGCCACCCAGCCGAACGAGTCCGGCACCGTGGTCAGCCCCTGGACGGCGCCCAGGCCGGCCGCACCCGGCACCGCCACCGCGAGCATCGCGCTCTGGTGCCAGGTGAAGACCGTCATCGCCGAGAGGTTGACCACCACCACCGGCAGCCAGAGCAGCGGACGGCGGGTCAGCAGCCGGCCCAGCCGCTCCCGCAGCAGCACCGCCGCGCCGCACTGCAGCGCCGCCAGCGCGAGCACCAGCAGGGACGGCGGGTGCGAGTTGGTCCGCTCGACCCCCGGCACCCCGACCATGCTGGCCGGGTAGTGGAACACCAGCAGCAGGACGGCGAACAGCGTGCCGCCGCCGAACAGCAGTACCCGGGCGGCCGGCCGGCCGAGCCGCTCCTGCGCCCACAACACGCCCAGCTGGTAGCCGAACAGCCAGCCCGGAAGGATGTTCAGCAGCGCGATCCAGGACGGCACCGACTCCGCCCACGGCCCGTACCGCAGCAGGTCGACGGCGGCCACGGCGGTCACCAGGAGGCCCGCCGACCAGCCGCCCAGCCGGCGGCCGACCGCGGCGCAGAGCGGGGTCAGCGCGGTCAGCCCCAGGTAGACCCCGATGTACCAGAGCGGCTGCACCACGAGCGTCGCACCGGTGCGCACGGTGTCCCCGGGGACGCCGAGCGCGGGCAGCAGGGCGATCAGCAGCGCCCAGACGGCGGTGACCCCGAGCACCGGGCGCAGCAGCCGCACCGTCCGGCCGCGCAGCCAGCCCCCGTACGTCACGCCCTTGGCCCGGGCCCGTTCCAGTGACCGGACCGAAGAGTGCCCGCCGACCAGGAAGAACACCCCGAGCATCTGCAGCACCCAGCTGACCGGGGCGAGCGAGCCGAGCGCGGAGAGCGGGCTGGCGTTGTGCAGGGCGCCGTCGGCGGAGAGCGTGAATCCGCCGAGCAGCCAGTGCCCGACCGGCACGGCGAGCAGGGCGAGGGCGCGCAGTCCGTCCAGGGCGCGGTCGCGGGTCACGGGGGTGCGCGCGTCGACCTGCCGGGCGGCGCGGTGCAGGGCGGTGAGCGGGTGGGCCATGGCGGTGCTCCTTTCGGTGGGGAGGGTCAGCGGCCGAGGGCGACGGCGGCGAAGGCGGCGAGCGAGGAGGTGCCGGGGGCGAAGTAGCCGGTGTGGCCGGTGGATCCGGTGGCGGGCAGCGGGCGGGCGCCGAAGCCGGGGGAGGTCGGGTCGGCGCCGTGTCCGAGTCCGAGCACCGAGACGAACGGGACGTCACCGATCCAGTCCCCGTCGTTGCGGGCGGTGGCCCAGAGCGGGACCCGCGGGTCGAGGTCGGCGGCCGAGCCGACGCCCATCCCGGGCGAGCCGAGGACGACCACGCCGGAGGCCTGCTCCGGGCCGGGGCGGGCCAGGCCGCAGACCACCGAGCCGTAGCTGTGGCAGAACACGGTGGGCGGCGCCTGCGGGCCGGTGGTGACGGCGAGTCCGTCGAGCAGCCGGGTGAGCCGGGTGGCGCCGGCCCGGGCCAGGTCCTCGGTGGCGGCGTCGAGGCCGATCCCCTCGGGGGTGGTGTAGCCGGCCCAGGCGATCACGGCGGTCCGGCCGCCGGTGGCCCGGTGGAGCTCCCGGGCCATCCCGACCGGGGTGCCGTACGGGTTGTCCGGGCGGTCGAACCGCAGCAGGTCGATGTCCGAGCCGGGGACGACGACGGCGGTGCGGTCCGCGGTGGTGAGGTCGCCGAACACCTCGGCGACCTGGCCGCGGCCGCGCGGGTCGAAGGCGAGGATCTGCCGGCCGCCGTCCAGCAGGCCGCGGTAGCGCGCGGTGCGGGCCCGGGCGGCCTCGTGGTCCTCGGGGGTGAGCGCCGGGTCCGTGGCCCGGGCGGTCTCCCGGTCGAGCTCGGCGGCGAGGGCCAGCGCGTTGGCCCGGTACCGCAGTCGTACCGGGGCGCCGTCGAGGTTGCCGACCACCAGCGGGTGGCGGGCGGCCAGTGCGTCCTGCCGCGCCGGGGTCAGCCCGGCGAAGAAGGCGGCGACCCCGGCCGGGGTGGTGGTGGCCGGGTCGGGCGGGTGGAGGCCGAACGCGGTGTCGGCGACCCAGGCGGCGCTGCCCGGCGGCGGGCCGGTGACGGGCTGCTGGCCGTCCGCGGCGAAGCCGCCGAGCCCCAGTACCGCGGTCAGCGCCACCGCGCCGGCCGCGAGGGCCCTCCTGACCCGATGCTTCCCCATGTCCGGCCCCTCCCTGGTCCGTTCGACTTCGACGGAGAGGAAGGTAGGAACGCGGCGGCCCCGCGGACGTCACACCGCGGGGCCAACTGCCCGGTGGTACCGGGGTATGACTCGAGCCCTGCCCGAGTACCGTGATGGGTGGGGCCAGCCCCACCCCCGGTGCACCGGCTGGCTGCACCACCGGGCCGGGCCGGCGACCTGGCGGGGCGTCAACGAGCTTCTCCCGGAGGGCGGATGGGGCGGGCCGGTGCTGTTCGGCCGGGTCATCCGCCCGGCGTCACCAGGCCGGACTCGTAGGCCAGGACGACGGCCTGGGCGCGGTCGCGCAGCCCGAGCTTGGCGAGGATGCGCCCGATGTGCGTCTTGACGGTCTGCTCGGCCAGCACCAGCCGGGCGGCGATCTCCTGGTTGGACAGGCCGCGGGCGATCAGCTCCAGCACCTCCGTCTCGCGCGGGGTCAGGCCGTTGAGCCGCAGCTTGGGGTCGTGCCGCCGGGCCGGCCGGTTGCGGGCGAACTCCTCGATCAGCCGGCGGGTCACCGAGGGGGCGAGGAGGGCCTCGCCGGCCGCGACCACCCGGACCGCGGAGATGAGGTCGGCCGGCGGGGCGTCCTTGAGCAGGAAGCCGCTGGCCCCGGCACGCAGCGCCTCGTACACGTAGTCGTCCACGTCGAAGGTGGTCAGCATCATCACCTTGGGCCGGTGGGTGCCCGGGACGGCCGGGTCGAGCAGCCGGCGGGCCGCCTCCAGGCCGTCCATGACGGGCATCCGGACGTCCATCAGCACGAGGTCGGGGTGGGTGCGGCCGCTCACCTCCAGGGCCTGCGCGCCGTCCGCCGCGTCCCCCACCACGTCGATGTCGCTCTGGGCGTTGAGCAGGGCGGCGAAGCCGGCCCGCACCATGGCCTGGTCGTCGACGATGATCACGCGGATGGTCATGCGGGGGTCTCCCGGGAGGTGTCGATGGGCAGGGAAGCGGCCACCTTGTAGCCGCCGTCCGGCATCGGGCCGGTCTCCAGCCTGCCACCGACCAGCCGGGCGCGTTCCCGCATTCCGATCAGTCCCTGCCCGGTGCCCTCCATGGAGGCCTCCAGCGACTCGGTGTAGCGGGGCGGGGGCGTGTTCACCACGGTCAGCAGCAGGGTGGCGCCCTCGTCGGCGAGGGAGACGGTGGCCCGCGAACCCGGCGCGTGGCGCACCACGTTGGCCAGCGCCTCCTGCACGATCCGGTACGCGGACAGGCCGACCGCCTGCGGCACCGCCTCGGCCAGCCCGGGGTCCACCGCCAGCGCGGCGGGGATCCCGGCCCGCCCCACCGTCTCGACCAGCTGCGGCAGTTGGGATATCCCGGGTTGCGGCACCTTCTCGGCGGCGGACTCCTCGCTGCGCAGCACGCCGAGCAGCCTGCGCATCTCGGTCAGCGACTCGCGGGCGGTGCCGGCGATCGCGGTGAACTCCTCGGCGGCCTCGTCCGGCACGCCGGTGATCCGGTAGGGCGCGCTGGCCGCCTGCACGGCGATCACCGACATGTGGTGGGCGACGACGTCGTGCAACTCCCGTGCGATCCGGGCGCGTTCCTCCAGCAGGGTGCGCCGCTCGCGCTCGGCCTCGCTGATGTGCTCCTGCTCGGCGAGCAGCCGGCGGGCCTCGGTGCGGTCCTGGACGGCCCAGCCGAGCAGCAGGGCGGCGCCGCCGAGCGCGACCAGCAGCATGGTGGTGCCGTCGTCGGAGTGCGGGAAGCCGAGCGTGGTGGTGAGGAGGGTGAGCAGGATCGTGGCGATCCAGACCGAGATCAGGGTGGCCCGGCTCTCCCGCAGCGCGAGCGCGATCAGCAGGAAGACGTACGCCAGGATCATCGGCGCCGTCCACGGCCAGGTGCCGCCCAGCTGGTCGTGGCGGGCGGTGATGGAGGCCGTGGTGACCAGGGCGGCCGCGCTGATCCACCACGCGGCCAGCGGCCGGGTGATGGCGAGCAGCAGCGGGGTGGTCTGGGCGATGGTGAGCGCGCCGGCGATCGGCGGGGCGACGTCGTAGAAGTCGACCAGCGCGACGATCCCGGTGGGGATCAGCGAGGCCTGCATGATCAGCGCGACGACGTACGGCAGCCGGCGCAGCCACCCCCGGGGCGAGTCCCCGAGCAGCGGGGTGTGCCCGCCGGTCGGGGTGGTGAGGTGGTGCCGCAGCGAGCGGAGCGACCGGAGGGTGCGCGCGCGGACCTCGGTCGTGGTGATCGTCTTCATCGCGGGCCAGCCTAGGAGGGCCCCGCCCGCCCGTCGTCGCCCTGGGGTCGAACATCCGGGTGCTACCGGGGTAGGGGGTGGGGCGGGGTCCGGGCTGCCACCCGGGTACGACCCGCGGCTGCTACCGCGGTGTGACGGTCCGCCAGTGGCCGGCCAGGGCGGGGCCGAGCTGGTCGAAGTGGCGCTCGATGACGGCGACCATGCCCTCGGGCCCGGCGGGCTCCTGTTCGGGCGTCCAGGACAGGTGGGCGGCGCGCAGCACGCTGCCGAAGACGGCGGCGAGCACGGTGGGCCGCAGGTCCGTCGTCGGGTCCAGGCCCTCGCGCTCGGCGATCACCCGGACGACCACCCGCTCCTGCTCGGTGACCCGGCGCAGGTGGGCGGCGAGCAGGGTGGGGGTCTCCTCGATCATCCGCATCAGTTCCAGGGCGGTGGTGATCGAGCCGGGCCCGCTGCGGTGCTCGGCGCCGAGTTCCCGCCAGGACTGGACGATCGCGGCGCGCAGGGCCTGCAGCGGGGACTCCTCGGCGGGGCGGCGGCGCAGGCACTCGATGAAGTAGTCCTCGGCGTCGGCCATCACGGCGAGCGCGACCTCGTCCTTGTTGGCGAAGTAGCGGAAGAAGGTGCGCTGGGAGACCTCGACGGCGGAGGCGATCTCGTCGACGGTCGTGCGGGCGAAGCCCTGGCCGAGGAAGAGCCCGTGGGCGGCCTGGACGAGGGCGTCCCTGGTCTGCTGCTTCTTGCGCTCGCGCAGCCCGGGCTGCCGGCCGGGGCCGGCCGGGGCGGGGGTGGGGGCGGGGGTGCGAGCGGCCATGGCGGGGCCTTCCGGGCGCGTGCGGGCGGGGTGGGAGGACAACCTTAGCGTTCTGCCAAATGTCAGACATGGCCAGAAGTCAGTGTTTGTCGAATGTCAGAGGCTGACATAATCTGCCGGGAGTGGCGCTCGCCGGCCGGGCACTCGTGGGGACGGGTGGGCCGCGGCGCCACGACCTCTTCGTCCGGTTCCGCACCCCGCGCCACGCCCCCGGAGGGCCCCAGATGAGCCAGTCCGTCGTCAAGAACGCCGAGGCGGACGCCCCGCCGCTCGGTCCGCCGTCCGGAGGGGGCCTCAAGGGGCACCCCTGGCTGACCCTGCTGACCGTCGCGGTCGGCGTGATGATGGTCGCCCTGGACGGCACGATCGTCGCGATCGCCAACCCCGTCATCCAGGAGAAGCTGAACGCCGCGCCCTCCGAGATCCAGTGGGTGACCAGCGGCTACCTGCTCGCCCTGGCGGTCTTCCTGATCACCGCCGGCAAGATCGGCGACCGGTTCGGCCACAAGAACACCTTCCTGGTCGGCGCGGTCGGCTTCGCCGCCACCTCGGCCGCGATCGGCTTCGCCGGCAACATCCAGACCGTGATCGCCTTCCGGGTGCTGCAGGGCCTGTTCGGCGCCCTGCTCCAGCCGGCCGCGCTCGGCCTGCTGCGCGGCGCCTTCCCGGCCGAGAAGCTCAACATGGCGATCGGCATCTGGGGCGGCGTGATCGGCGCCTCCACCGCGGCCGGCCCGATCGTCGGCGGCCTGCTGGTCGAGCACGTCAACTGGGAGTCGGTCTTCTTCATCAACGTCCCGGTCGGCCTGGTCGCGCTCGGCCTGGGCCTGTGGATCCTCAGGGACGTCCGGGCCGAGAAGGCCGCCAAGTCCTTCGACCTGCCCGGCATCGCGCTGCTCTCGGTGGCCATGTTCGCGCTGGTCTTCGGCATCATCAAGGCCCCCGAGTGGGGCTGGGGCGACACCCGCACCCTGCTGTTCCTGGGCGGCGCGGTGGTCCTGATGGTCCTGTTCGCGTTCTGGCAGGCCAGGGCGAAGGAGCCGCTGATCCCGCTCAGCCTGTTCCGCTCGGTGCCGCTGTCGGCGGGCACCCTGCTGATGGTGCTGATGGCCTTCGCGTTCTTCGGCGCGATCTTCTTCGTGACCTTCTACCTGCAGAACGTGCACGGGATGTCGCCGGTCCAGGCCGGCGTCCACCTGCTGCCGATGACCGGCATGATGATCGTCGGCTCGCCGGTGGCGGGCATCGCGATCGGCAAGCTCGGCCCGCGCATCCCGATCGTGGCCGGCATGCTGATCACCACCACCGCGATGTTCGGCATGTCCACCCTGGACACCGGCTCCGGCAACGGCGTGATGTCGCTCTGGTTCGTCCTGATGGGCCTCGGCATCAGCCCGGTCATGGTCGGCGCCACCGAGGTGATCGTCGGCAACGCCCCGCTGGAGCTGTCCGGCGTGGCCGGCGGCCTCCAGCAGGCCGCGATGCAGGTCGGCGGCAGCCTGGGCACCGCGGTGCTCGGCGCGCTGATGGCCGCCAAGGTCACCGACGTGCTGCCCGGCAACTGGGCCGGGGCCGGCCTGCCGCCGGTGGAGGGCGCCGCGGCCGAGGGCCTCGAGCAGGCCGCCCAGCTCGGCATCGCCCCGCCGGCCCCGGCCGGCACCCCGCAGCAGGCGGTCGACGCGATGGCCGGTGCCGTCCACGAGTCCTTCGTCAGCGGCATGTCGCTCGCCTTCGCGGTGGCCGCCGTGGTGGCCTTCGCCGCCGCCCTGCTCGGCCTGCTCACCCGCCGCGGCGCCACCGACGCGGGGCCGGCCGTCCACATCTGACGCACCCGCGCCGCACGGCCCCGGACTCGACGGAGTCCGGGGCCGTCGTGCTGCCCGGGCGGGCCGGCGCGCCCCGGCGGGCGTCCACGGCGGCCCGTCCGGCTCGCGGTGCGCGCCCCCACGGCGGGGCCCGGACGGCCCCACGCAGGGGCCGCCCGTGGACGGCGAAGGGGCCGGACCCCCGTACGGGAGTCCGGCCCCTCAGCGCCTGTCGGCGCGTGCCTAGCCGCGGATCAGGCGTCGCCGCCGGCGGCGCCCGGGTCGGCCGCCGTCACGTCGAGCAGCTGGTAGCGGTCGATCGCGTCCTTCAGGGCGCTGCGGTCGATCCGGCCCTGCTTGGCGAGCTCGGTGAGCACGGCCAGGACGACCGACTGCGCGTCGATGTGGAAGAAGCGTCGGGCCGCGCCCCGGGTGTCGGCGAAGCCGAAGCCGTCGGCGCCCAGCGACTGGTACTGGCCCGGCACCCAGCGGGAGATCTGGTCCGGCACGGCGCGCATCCAGTCGGACACCGCGACGACCGGGCCCTCGGCACCCTGGAGCTTCTGGGTGACGTACGGCACGCGCTGCTGCTCCTCGGGGTGCAGCAGGTTGAACTCCTCGGCCTCCACCGCGTCGCGGCGCAGCTCGTTCCAGGAGGTCGCGGACCAGACGTCGGCCTTGACGTTCCACTCCTCGGCGAGGATGCGCTGGGCCTCCAGGGCCCACGGCACGGCCACGCCGGAGGCGAGGATCTGGGCCGGGATCTGGCCGGCGGTGGCCGGCGCGTACTTGTGCAGACCCTTCAGGATGCCCTCGACGTCCACGTTCTCGGGCTCGGCCGGCATCTTGATCGGCTCGTTGTAGACGGTCATGTAGTAGAACACGTCCTCGCCGTGCGGGTGCTCGGCGCTGGAGCCGTACATCCGGCGGAGACCGTCCTGGACGATGTGCGCGATCTCGAAGCCGTACGCGGGGTCGTACGCGACGACGCCCGGGTTGGTCGAGGCGAGCAGCTGCGAGTGGCCGTCGGCGTGCTGCAGGCCCTCACCGGTCAGCGTGGTGCGGCCGGCGGTGGCGCCGATCACGAAGCCGCGGGCCAGCTGGTCGGCCATCTGCCAGAACTGGTCGCCGGTGCGCTGGAACCCGAACATCGAGTAGAAGACGTAGACCGGGATCAGCGGCTCGCCGTGGGTGGCGTAGGACGAACCGGCGGCGATCAGCGAGGCGGTGCAGCCGGCCTCGGAGATGCCGTCGTGCAGCATCTGGCCCTTCGGCGACTCCTTGTACGCGAGCAGGAGGTCGCGGTCGACCGACTCGTAGGTCTGGCCGAGCGGGTTGTAGATCTTCGCCGACGGGAAGAGCGAGTCCATGCCGAAGGTGCGGTACTCGTCGGGCGCGATCGGCACGAAGCGGTTGCCGATGCCCTTGTCCCGCATGAGGTCCTTGAGCACCCGGACGAACGCCATGGTGGTGGCGATGGTCTGGTTGCCGGACCCCTTCTTGACCGCCTTGTAGGCGTCGTCGCCGGGCAGCTCCAGCTGGCGCGGGCGCACCTTGCGGGTGGGCACGTAGCCGCCGAGCTCCTGCCGGCGGTCGTGCATGTACTGGATCTCCTCCGAGTCGCGGCCCGGGTGGTAGTAGGGCGGGTAGCCCTCCTCGAGCTGCTTGTCGGTGATCGGCAGGTGCAGCCGGTCGCGGAAGCGCTTCAGGTCCTCGACCGTCAGCTTCTTCATCTGGTGCGTGGCGTTGCGGCCCTCGAAGTTGGGGCCGAGGGTCCAGCCCTTGACCGTCTGGGCCAGGATGACCGTCGGCTGGCCCTTGTGCTCGCGGGCCGCCTTGAACGCCGCGTAGATCTTCTTGTGGTCGTGGCCGCCGCGACCCAGGTGCTGGATCTGCTGGTCGGTCATGCTCTCGACCATCTTGCGCAGGCGAAGGTCGCTGCCGAAGAAGTGCTCGCGGATGTACTGGCCGGTCTCGGTGGCGTAGGTCTGGAACTGGCCGTCCACCGTGGTGTTCAGCTTGTTGACCAGGACGCCGTCGCGGTCCTGCGCGAGCAGCGGGTCCCAGCTGCGGTCCCAGACCAGCTTGATCACGTTCCAGCCGGCGCCCCGGAACTGGGACTCCAGCTCCTGGATGATCTTGCCGTTGCCGCGGACCGGCCCGTCCAGGCGCTGCAGGTTGCAGTTGACCACGAAGGTCAGGTTGTCGAGGCCCTCGCGCGCGGCGAGCGACAGCTGGCCCAGCGACTCCGGCTCGTCCATCTCGCCGTCGCCGAGGAAGGCGTACACCTGCGAGTCGGAGGTGTCCTTGATGCCGCGGTGCTCCAGGTAGCGGTTCATCCGGGCCTGGTAGATCGCGCCGAGGGGGCCGAGGCCCATCGAGACGGTCGGGAACTCCCAGAAGTCCGGCATCAGCCGCGGGTGCGGGTAGCTGGACAGGCCGTACGGCGCCTTCGACTTCTCCTGGCGGAACGCGTCGAGCTGCTGCTCGGTGAGTCGGTCCAGGAGGAAGGCGCGGGCGTAGATGCCGGGGGAGGCGTGGCCCTGGAAGAAGATCTGGTCGCCGGACTCGCCCTCGGCGTCCTTGCCGCGGAAGAAGTAGTTGAAGCCGACGTCGTAGAGCGACGCGGAGGAGGCGAAGGTGGCGATGTGCCCGCCGACGCCGATGCCGGGGCGCTGCGCCCGGGAGACCATGACGGCCGCGTTCCACCGGGTCGCGTTGAGGATCCTGCGCTCGATCTCCTCGTTGCCCGGGAAGAACGGCTCGTCCTTGGTGGCGATGGTGTTGACGTAGTCCGTGCTGCGCATCTCGGGCACGGCGACACGCTTCTCGCGGGCGCGCTCGATCAGGCGGAGCATCAGGTAGCGGGCACGCTCGCGCCCCCGCTCGTCGATGGCCGCGTCAAGCGACTCCAGCCATTCCGCGGTCTCCTCGGGATCGAAGTCCGGGACCTGACTCGGAAGGCCGCCAATGATGATCGGGTTGCGATCGGATCCGGAAGCCACGCTGTTCCTTCACTGTCGGTCGAAACTGAGGTGTGTCGCGCCGCCTCCATCGTGCTACCGCGCTCGGAGATCCGTCATCTCTACCGATCGGTAACCGTTCCGCCTGGTGGGCGGGACGGTCTGGCGGCGTGCGGTCCGGGCGTCATCGCCCGCCCCGCACACCCCCGGGTGTTACGAAAAGAGGTGGTCCGACCTGGTTTCCCGTCCGCCCGATGGCGGGCGGCCGGGGTGAGGGCCAACAGGAGACTCTACGCCCGCGCACGCGCGGACCCGAATGCCGTTCGCATCTCGGGCATGAGTACGGCCTGTGGGCCGGGACCACCCGAAGCATCCTTGTCCCACGCAGAGAAGGGCAAATCGGTGTGATTCGCGCCACCTCGACCGGCGTGTCCCGCTTCGACACGTCAACCTTTGGGGGGGATCGGGGGTCGGGTACTTGCGCGAACCGCCGCGCCCGTGTGGACTACGGCCACAGCCTCGGCATGGACGCCGAGCCGAATACTGGAGGTTATTCCCGTGAGCGCGACCGCGGACCCCGCGGACAAGTCCAACCCGGCGACCCGACTCGGCTTCGAAGAGGGCCAGATCATCCAGGAGCTGGGGTACGACGAAGACACTGACCAGGATCTCCGCGAGGGCATCGAGGAGCTCACCGGGACGGATCTCGTCGACGAGGACTACGACGACGTCGCCGACGCCGTCCTGCTGTGGCACCGCGACGACGACGGGGACCTCACCGACGCCCTCGTCGACGCCCTGGAGTACCTGGCCGAGGGCGGCCTGATCTGGCTGCTCACGCCCAAGACCGGCCGTGACGGTCACATCGAGGCCTCCGACATCGCGGACGCCGCCCGCACCGCCGGCCTCTCCCAGACCAGCTCGATCGCGATCGCCAAGGACTGGGCGGCCACCCGCCTCGCCACCAAGTCCACCGCCAAGGGCGGCAAGCGCTGAGCGGGCCCTGAAGCCCCGCACCGGGCCCCGCCGGAGGACCTCCTCCGGCGGGGCCCGGTCCTTTGCCGTGGCGGCCCGGGGTGGCCGGGGCGGGCCCCGTGGGCCCGGCCGGCCCGGTGGGTCACCCGGGACCGACGGGGGCCGGCCCGCATCGGTGACGCAGGGTGACGAATCCGGGCGGCGAGGTGGCGGTGCGCCACGGCGGGTCGGGTGGATCGCACCCTTCGCGGCGTTCGCCCAGGGCGAAAGCCGGGCGGCCCGGGAGCCCCGCCCTCATCCGTTCGGCGGAACGCACCCGGACGGATGCGAGGATGGCGCTGGTCGCGCGCTGCGCGCGGCCCGGTCGCGTCAGAAAGGTCACGTCATGGCCGTCGAGGTCGGCACCGAGGCTCCGGACTTCGAGCTCAACAACCAGCACGGCGAAACCGTCCGGCTCTCCGACTTCCGGGGCCTGCGCGACGTGGTCCTGGTCTTCTACCCGTTCGCCTTCACCGGCGTCTGCACCGGCGAGCTGGGCGCGATCCAGCGGGAGCTGCCGCGCCTGCAGAACGACGACGTCCAGGTGCTCGGCGTCTCGGTCGACTCGCAGTTCGGCCAGCGGGTCTTCGCCGACCGGGAGGGCCTGGAGTACCCGCTGCTCGCCGACTTCTGGCCGCACGGCGAGGTCGCCCGCGCCTACGGCGTGCTCGACGAGGAGAAGGGCTGCGCGCTGCGCGGCACCTTCGTGATCGACAGGGCCGGCGTGGTGCGCTGGAGCGTCGTCAACGACCTCCCGGACGCCCGGGACGTGCAGGAGTACCTGGCGGCGCTCGCCGCGCTCTGACGCCCGCGCTCTGACGCCTGCGCTCGGATGCCCGCGTTCGGATGCCCGCGCTCTGACGCCTGCGCTCGGACGCCCGCGTTCCGATGCCCGCGCTCGGACGCCCGCGCGACCGCCTCCGGGCCCGGCCCGGCCGAACTTCGAACGGCCGCGCCGGGCCCGTTCGCGGGTCCGGACGGGAACCGCGCACTACGCTCGGTCCGTTGGCCGGACAGGGCACGTGAGCCGTTCGCCGGCCGGCGCCTCGAACCGCACCGCCGGGGGCACCAGGGCGTGCCTCCCGAATCTTGGAGGACAAGTGGGTGTCAGCCTGAGCAAGGGCGGCAATGTCTCGCTCACCAAGGAGGCTCCGGGCCTCGTGGCCGTGGTCGTCGGCCTGGGCTGGGACGTCCGGACGACCACCGGGACGGACTTCGACCTGGACGCCAGCGCGCTGCTCTGCAACGACCAGGGCAAGGTCGCCTCGGACGGGAACTTCGTCTTCTTCAACAACCTGAAGAGCCCCGAGGGCTCGGTCGAGCACACCGGTGACAACCGCACCGGTGAGGGCGAGGGTGACGACGAGGCGATCAAGGTCAACCTGGCCGGCGTCCCGGCCGACGTGCAGAAGATCGTCTTCCCGGTCTCGATCTACGACGCCGAGAGCCGCGGACAGAACTTCGGCCAGGTGCGCAACGCGTTCATCCGCGTGATCAACCAGGCCGACAACGTGGAGCTGGCCCGCTACGACCTCTCCGAGGACGCCTCCACCGAGACCGCGATGGTCTTCGGCGAGCTGTACCGCAACGGCGCCGAGTGGAAGTTCCGGGCCATCGGCCAGGGCTACGCCTCCGGCCTGCGCGGCATCGCCCAGGACTTCGGCGTCAACGTCTGACCGGACGGCAGCCGCCGGTCTGCCGACCGGCCCGCCGTGCGAGGGGCGGCCCCGGACCTTCCCGGTCCGGGGCCGCCCCCGTTCCGTCCCGGCGCCGCGCGCTGGGAGGATGTGAGTTCAGGAAGTTCAGCCGGCCAAACGGGGCCGGCCGGGGTCTCGGGGGACTACACCTTGTAGGCGCGCCCCGGGAGAAGGCAAGGGAGGAAGAACAGTCATGGTGGTCACGCTCGCCAAGGGCGGGAACGTTTCGCTCACCAAGGCCGCGCCGAACCTGACGCAGGTCCAGATCGGCCTCGGCTGGTCCGCCCGTTCGACCACGGGCGCACCGTTCGACCTCGACGCGAGCGCCCTGATCTGCGGCGGCGGCCGGGTGCTCGGTGACGAGTACTTCGTGTTCTACAACAACCTCAAGAGCCCCGAGGGCTCGGTCGAGCACACCGGCGACAACCTCACCGGCGGCGACGACACCGGCGACGACGAGGTGGTCCTGGTCAACCTGGACCTCGTCCCGGCCCAGGCGGACAGGGTCGTCTTCGCGGTGTCGATCTACGACGCCGAGGCCCGGCTGCAGAACTTCGGGCAGGTCCGCAACGCCTACATCCGGGTCGCCAACTCCCTGGACGGCCAGGAGATCGCGCGCTACGACCTGTCCGAGGACGCGTCCAGCGAGACCGCGATGATCTTCGGCGAGCTGTACCGCTACGCGGGCGAGTGGAAGTTCCGCGCGGTGGGCCAGGGGTACGCCTCCGGCCTGCGCGGCATCGCGCTCGATTTCGGAGTGAACGTACAGTAAGGGCGAAAATCAGAACGATCGCACCCAACCAACGATCATGAGAACAGAGGGCAGTGCGGGGGTGACCTGACCGGGCCGGGCCCGGTCAGGGCGTCTCGGGACGAGGCCGACCCCCGGCACGGCCCGAACCCGAAAGGTAACCAAGTCCCGTGTTCCTCCGCACTTTCGGCTGGTCGTTCGCGATCACCGTCATCGGCCTGATCGCGGCCGGACTGCTCTGGGGGGCCCAAGGATTCGGCATCGTGCTGATCCTCTCCATCCTGGAGATCTCCCTGTCGTTCGACAACGCGGTGGTCAACGCCACGGTGTTGAAGCGGATGAACCCGTACTGGCAGAAGATCTTCCTGACGGTGGGCGTGCTCATCGCCGTCTTCGGCATGCGCCTGGTCTTCCCGCTGCTGGTCGTCGGCCTCACCGCCCAGCTCAACCCCAGCACGGTCATCGACCTCGCGCTGCACTCCGACAAGACGTACGAGGGCCTCACCTACGGCCAGTACCTGGAGGCGGCCAACCCCGCCATCGCGGCCTTCGGCGGCGTGTTCCTGCTGATGATCTTCCTCGACTTCGTGTTCGAGGAGAAGGAGCACAACTGGCTGGCCTGGATCGAGCGCCCGCTCGAGAAGGTCGGCAAGCTGGACGCCTTCTCCGTGGTCGTCGCGCTGGTCACCCTGGTGCTGGCCTCCAACTTCTTCGCCGGGGAGCACGCGGAGACCGTTCTGCTCGCCGGTGTCCTCGGCATGATCACCTACCTCGTGGTCGGCGGGCTCTCCTCCGTCTTCGAGGCGGGCCTGGAGGAGGAGGCCGAGCGCGAGGAGGAGGCCGAGAAGAGCGGCAAGTCGATCGTCCAGGTCGGCGGCAAGGCCGCGTTCTTCCTCTTCCTCTACCTGGAGGTCCTGGACGCCTCGTTCTCCTTCGACGGCGTGGTCGGCGCGTTCGCCATCTCCAGCGACATCTTCCAGATCACCCTGGGCCTCGGCATCGGCGCGATGTACATCCGCTCGCTGACCGTCTTCCTGGTCCGCAAGGGCACCCTGGACGACTACGTCTACCTGGAGCACGGCGCGCACTACGCGATCGGCGCCCTGGCCGTGATCCTGATGGTCGGGATCAAGTACCACATCCCGGAGATCGTCACCGGCCTGATCGGCGTGGCGTTCATCGGGCTGGCGCTCGGCTCCTCGATCCTGCGCAACCGGCGCGAGGGGTCGGACGACGACCACGAACTGGTGAGCAGCGACCAGTAGTCGTTCGGCACACCGCACGCGCGAAGGCCGCCCCCGGGACTCCCGGGGGCGGCCTTCGCGCGTGCGGTGTGGTGCGTGGTCCTCAGCCGAGCTGCTGCTCGATGGCGCGCAGCTTGCGCTCCAGCGAGTCCAGCTTCGGCATCGAGAGGGTGTCGTCGTCCGCCGTCAGGTCGACGGTCGAGCCGCGCTGGGACGAGCCCTTCTCGGTGCCCGAGGAGTACGACGAGCCCGAGGAGTAGGAACCCGAGTCGTAGGACGAACCCGACTCGTAGGACGAGGAGGACGAGTAGGACGACGACGAGGAGTAGGACGAGGAGGAGTAGGACGAGCCGACGGCGGCACGCGGGCGGCGGCCGGCGTCCAGGGCGCCCGAGGGGGTCGACTCGAGCGCCGCGGAGGCGGACTGGCGCGGGGAGGCGGTGTCCGACTCGGCCGCTAGGGCAGGCTCCGTAGCGGTCGGGCCGTCTCCGGCCGCCGTCAGCGCCGGCACCTGGCGGCCGCCGCGGGCCCGGGTCAGCATGCCGCCCTGGCGGGAGATGGCCTTCAGCTCGGCCCGCTCGCGACGGTCGGCGGTGCGGGCGCGGGCCTTGGCGTCCAGCTTCGCCTGACGCTCCTCGCGCACCTCCTCGACCGCCTCGTCCAGGCTGCGGACGTTCTCCAGCAGCATCAGCGACCAGGCCGCGTAGGTCTCGCGCGGGGCGCGCAGCCAGCGGACGATCCGGATCTGCGGCAGCGGGCGCGGCACGAGGCCCTGCTCGCGCAGCGCGGCCTTGCGGGTCTGCTTCAGCGCCCGGTCGAACAGGATGGCCGCCGAGATCGACATGCCGGAGAAGAACTGCGGGGCACCGTCGTGCGACACGCCGCGCGGGGCGTGCACCCAGTTGAACCAGGCCGAGGCGATCGCGAACACCCAGACCAGCAGGCGCGAACCGAGCGCGGCGTCACCGTGGCTGGCCTCGCGCACCGCGAGCACCGAGCAGAACATCGCGGCGCCGTCCAGGCCGAACGGGACGAGGTACTCCCAGCCGTTGGAGAGCCCCAGGTTCTCCTTGCCGAATCCGACCAGGCCGTGGAAGGAGAGCGCGGCCGCGACGCCGGCGCAGCAGAACAGCAGCGTGTAGGAGGAGATGCCGTAGATCATCTCCTTGCGCCGCCGCCGCTCCTCACTGCGCTCCCAGGAGTCGCCGGCCTCCTCCTTCTTCGTGTTCTTGAAACGCAGCGTCGCCACCAGCACGGCGACGAACAGCAGGGCTGCGCCTCCGACGACGGTCCAGACCAGCTGTATGGAGGTCAGGTTCATTGCGGGTCGGGCCTCGGGTTTCCGCAGGGGACGGGTTCACGGAGCGACACAGGCGGCCAGCTCCCTTGGTGCCTGGGCCGCCTGACGGATCGTTCGTCGCCGCACGGCGTGCCCACCGCGCCCGCGCAGGACGGGACGGGACACCTGTGCGGCTAGACGATATCGCGTCCGAGGGGGCCGCATGTTACGGGAGGGCGGCTTCCCCGGCCAATCGGCCCGAGGGTGAGCGCCGGGCGGCGCTTTGGGGTAGGGGAAAGGACGGTTCGGGTATCCGGCGGCCGGGCTGATGCCCGATCATGGAACGGCGCCCCGTCAGAACGCCTGACGGGAAAGGGGGAGAGGACGGGATGGTCTCGATCTGGGAGTACCTGCGCGGGGAGCGCAACTACACCTTCGACAACCCCGGCGGTCAGCACAAGGTCATACTCACCAAGTCGACCCCGCAGCACGCGATCACCGGGTCCGCGGCCACCACCGGATACCTCTACGTCAACCTGCACTGGACCACCCGCTCCGGAGCCGTCCGCCCGAGCGGCGGCGAGCGGATCAAACGCTTCTTCAGCCCGCGCATCCTCAGCCCGCTGGAGCCGGACACAACCCAGAACGAGCAGGTCAACGTCGACCTCGACCTGGCCTGCATGTACGAACTGTCCGACGGCAGCAGCGGGGTGGTGCAGCCGCTCGGCGGCTACTTCGGCGACCTCCGGCAGCCGCCGTACATCAAGCTCAGCGGCGACGACCAGTACGGGGCGCCCTCCGGCGAGACGATGTACGTCAACCTGGAGAAGAAGGACAAGTTCAAGCGGCTGCTGATCTTCGTCTACATCTACGACGGGACGCCGGCCTTCGAGCAGTCGCACGCGGTGGTGACGATCGTGCCGCAGACCGGGCCGCGGATCGAGATCAAGCTGGACGAGCGGGCCCGGGCGGCGCGCTCCTGCGCGGTGGTGCTGATCGAGAACGCCGGGGACAACCAGCTGACGGTGCGCCGGGAGGTGCGGTACGTCAACGGCTTCCAGGCGGACATCGACCGGCTGTACGGGTTCGGGATGCAGTGGCAGCGCGGCTACAAGGGCGAGTCGGGCGGCGCGGAGTAGTCCGGCGGGCCGGGGCGGCCCGGTGGTGCCCCGCTGCCGGGCCCGGACCGGGGGGCGGACCGGGGGCCGGGGCCGGCCGGCGGATCCCGCCGGGCGAGCCCCGTGCGGCCGTGTGGTCCGCGCGGCCGTGTGGTGAGTGAGGCGGTCCGGTCAGCGCGGCTGGAACTGCGGGCCCTGTGGCGGCAGGGCGAAGTCCTCGCCGGCGGAGGGCTGGCCCTGGCCCTGGCCCTGGCCCTGGGCCTGGGCCGGCGGCTGAGCCGGGGGCTGGGCGTGCTGTTGCTGGTGCGGGTACCCGTACCCCGTGCCCTGCTGCGGCGGGGCGGGCTGCTGCTGCGGGTATCCGTAGCCCGTGCCGGCCTGCGGCGGGTACTGCTGGGGGGTGGGCTGCGGATACCCGTAGCCGGTGCCCTGCGGGGGCGGGGCGGAGTGCTGCTGCGGATAGCCGTAGCCGGCGCCGGACGGGGCCTGCGGCGGCTGGGGGTAGCCGTAGCCGGTGCCGGGCTGGTGGCCCGGAGGCGCGGGCGGAGGCGTCGGCGGTGCCGTCGGCATGGCCGGTGGCGCGGTCGGCGGCGGAGTCACGGTCGGCGGGGCGGTGGGCGGCGGCGGGGTCGGCGCCTGGCCCGCGGCGGCGGTGGTCTGCGGACGGCCCTGGGCCTGACCCTGGCCCTGGGGCGGGGTCGAGGGCTGCGGGACGGCCGGGGCCAGGGTGAAGGTGCCGGGCTCGGGCCGGGCGGCCGGACGCGGGTCGGGCAGCGGCGTGCTGCGCGGGTCGAGGGCGGCGGTGGGCGTGGCGGTCGAGGCGGGCGCGGCCGTGGGGGCCCCCGTGGGCGCCCCGGAGGCGGCGCCCTCCGCCTCGTCGTCCACCGTGATACCGAAGTCGGTGGCCAGGCCGATCAGCCCGGAGGTGTAGCCCTGGCCGATCGCCCGGAACTTCCAGGCCCCGGCCCGGCGGTACAGTTCGCCCGCGACCAGGGCGGTGACGTTCTCCCCGTCGCTGATGTCGAACTGGGCGAGCGCCGTCCCGCCGTCACCGCTCGCGGCGTCGAAGAGCAGCAGGCGCAGCCCCGGCACCGCCCGGAACGGGCCGCCCTCGGAGGAGCCCGCCAGCACCACCCGGTCCACGTCGGCGGGCAGCTTGGCCAGCTCGACCTCGACCGTGTCGATGATCTCGGCGCCGCCGGAGGTCTGCTGCTTGGGCAGGTGGCGGACCAGGCCGGACGGGTGCCGGGGCTGGTTGTAGAAGACGAAGTCGGCATCCGAACGGACCTTGCCGTCGGCTCCGAGCAGCAGCGCGGACGCGTCCACGTCCGGCGCACCGGGCGTGGCGCTCCAGCGCAGCACGGCGCGGACCGCCGCCGCCGGCAGTGCGATGTTGGCGCCCTTGGCCATCACGTGCGTCATAGCGGACCATCCTGCCCGTTCGCCACCCCTTCGGACAACGTGACCGGGGTTGCCGGACTCGCGTCGGACTTTGCCAAGACTTGCGCTTGCCGGGGGTTTGCCGGGACTTCACCCGCGATCGATGAAGTGGACGGAGATGTTCCGAGAGTTCAGTGACCCGGAACCGCGGACGGCCGGATCCCGTCCGTACGATGGGCGGTCGAAGGGCCCCCGGGGGGTCCGGCGGAGGGGGATCCGCCGGTGCGCACCCGGGAACCACGGCGCCCGGCGAGCCGGTCGACCCCCGTGCCGTCCGGCCCGAACCCGGTGCCGCGCCGCGCCGCCGCACGCCCCGGCAACGGGCCGGAGCCCGTCCATCCTGAGGAGAGCACCTTGCGCCATTTCGGCCACCTCGCCGACGACGTACGCGGCCGGCTCTTCCTGGAGGAACCCAGGCCGTTCACCGCCCGGAGCGAGCCCGCGGTCCTCGCGACCGCCCTCGGCGGCACCCTCTACTGCCCCGCCACCCGGCCCGCCCTGGCCGCGGACGTCCGCAAACAGGCTGCTCGCGGGGTGGTCTCGATGGTGCTCTGCCTGGAGGACGCCATCGCCGACCACGAGGTGGACGCCGGGGAGCGCAACCTGGTCGAGCAGTTGAATGATCTGGTCACGGACTTCACCGACTGCACACATGGCCACCCCCTGCTCTTCATCAGAGTTCGGGCCGCCTCCCAGATCCCGGACCTCGCCCGCCGGCTCGGGCCGGCCGTCGACCTGCTCAGCGGCTTCGTCCTGCCGAAGTTCACCACCGAGAGTGGCGGCGCCTACCTGACCGCCCTGGCCGAGGCCGAGGCCGCCACCGGGCGCCGGCTGTTCGCCATGCCCGTGCTCGAATCGCCCGAACTCGCCCACCTGGAGACCCGCCGCGGGCAGCTGTTCGGCATCGCGGAGCTGCTCGCCGCCCACCGGGAGCGGGTGCTCGCCGTCCGCCTGGGCGTGACCGACCTCTGCTCCGCGTACGGCCTGCGCCGCTCGCCCGACCTCACCGCGTACGACGTCGCGCTGGTCGCCGCCGTGATCGGCGACGTCGTCAACGTGCTCGGCCGGGCCGACGGCACGGGGTACACCGTCACCGGCCCGGTCTGGGAGTACTTCCCGGTCCAGGAGCGGATGTTCAAACCGCAACTGCGCCGCACTCCCTTCGCCGAGGCCTCCGGCACCGACCACGCCTCCGGCGAGGAGGTCCGGCGGCGGATCATCGAGCACGACCTGGACGGGCTGATCAGGGAGGTCGAACTCGACCGGGCCAACGGCCTGCTCGGCAAGACCTGCATCCACCCCAGCCACGTCCCCGCGGTGCACGCACTCTCCGTGGTCACGCACGAGGAGTACTGCGACGCCCGGGACATCCTCCGGCAGGAGCAGGACGGCGGCGGGGTACTGCGCTCGGCGTACACCAACAAGATGAACGAGGCCCGGCCGCACCGCGCCTGGGCGGAACGGGTACTGCTGCGGGCGGAGGTGTTCGGAGTGGCCCGGGAGGACGTGAGCTTCGCGGAACTGCTGTCGGCCTGCCTGTGCGGGGGCTGAGGCGGGCGGCGCCCCGCGGCCGTGGGCGTCCGCCCGCGGGGCGAGGGCCGCTGGGCGAGGGCCGCGCGGCGAGGGCCGCGGGGCGCTCGACCGCTGATCCGAATGACCCGTTCGCTCCGGACGGCCCGATTGGCCCGGATGGCCCGATTGACGCGGACCGCCCGATTGACCCGGACGACCTGATTGATCCGGATGAGCTGTTCGATCCGTAGGACCTACCAGGTCCGCAAGGCCTGGCAGGTCCGAGTGGCCCACCAGGTCCGTACGACCCACAGATCCGCAACCGCACCACCGAAGGCAGGACCAGCAGTGACAGCACAGCAGACGTGGACCGGTCAGTGGGTCGCCGACCGGGCCGGCATCGGCCTGACCGGATCCGACCGCCTCCCCGAACTCGTGGGCCTCGCCCTGCGCGAGAACCGCAAGCGCGCCCACCTGCTGGTCTCCACCGTGCTCGGCAAGCACGTCCCGCAGCGGCCCTCGGTCGTCCACCGCTCCGGACTCGAACTCGGTGCCCGGGTCCGCGAACTGCTCGGCGCCGAGGCGGCCGCGCGAGCCGTCGTCCTCGGCTACGCGGAGACCGCCACCGGCCTCGGCCACAGCGTCGCCGACGGCCTCGACGCCCCCTACCTGCACTCCACCCGCCGCCCGGTACCCGGCACGGCGCCGCTCGGCGGCTTCGAGGAGGAGCACTCGCACGCCACCTCGCACCTGCTCCTCCCCGACGACCCCGGCCTGCTCGCCGGAGACGGCCCGCTGGTGCTGGTCGACGACGAGTTCTCCACCGGGCAGACCGTCCTCAACACGATCCGCGCCCTGCACGCCCGCCACCCGCGCGACCACTACGTCGTCGTCGCCCTGGTCGACCTCCGCTCGGCCGAGGACCGGCACCGGCTCGACGGCACCGCCGCCGAACTCGGCGCCCGGCTCGACCTGGTGGCCACCGCCAGCGGCGCCGTCCGGCTCCCCGCCGACATCCTGGACCGCGCCGAGCGGCTGATCGCCGAGGTCGGCCCGGCCCCGGCCGCCCCGCCGGCACCCCGGCCGGCCCCGCTGGTCCGGGCCGCCCTGGACTGGCCCGCCGGACTCCCGGACGGCGGCCGGCACGGCTTCACCGCCCGGCACCGCGCCCGGCTCGACGCCGCCCTGCCCCGGTTGGCCGAGCAGCTGGCCGCGGCACTGCCCACGACGGCGGAGCGCGTCCTCGTCCTCGGCTTCGAGGAGCTGATGTACGCGCCGCTGCGCCTCGCCGACGCCCTCGCCGACCGGCTCGGCGGCGACCGCGTCCGCTACTCCACCACCACCCGCTCACCGGTCCTCGCGGTCGACGACCCCGGCTACGCCATCCGCACCCGGCTCGCCTTCCCCGCCCACGACGACCCGCAGGACGGGGCCTCCCGGGAGCGCTACGCCTACAACGTCGCCCCCGGCGCCGACCCGACCCGCCGCTTCGACGCCGTCGTGCTGGTCGTCGACGACGTCGCCGACACGCCCGCGCTGCACGAGGGCGAGCACGCCCTGATCGGGCAGCTGCGGCAGGTCACCGACCGGGTGGTGCTGGCGGTGCTGCCCTCCCACCGGCCGTCCGCGGCGGGGCCGGCGTCCTCCTCGGTTCAGGGTGGCCCGACGGTTCCGGGCGCGGCGTCCGGCCTGGTCGCGGCGTCCGTGCCGGCTGTGGCGCCCAGCCCGGCTGTCCCGTCCGCGCCGGCTGCGGCGTCCGGCCCGGCTGCCCCGTCCAGCCTGGCTGCCCCGCCGGTCCCGGCGTCGCCCGTGGTGCTGCCGACGCCCCTCCGAGGGCCGGCGTTCTCCTCCTACCGCCCCGACGAGGTCGCCTGGCTGCTCAAGGACCTCTCCGACGTGCCGCTCGAAGCCCCCACCGAGGAGCGGGAGGAGGCCGTCCAGAACGGCGGCGCCCACTACGCGGAGTCGCTGCCGGTCGAGTACCAGCCCAGCCCCGAGTACCAGGAGCTGTTCCACCAGGCGCTGCGCAGCTCCGCCCGCCGGATCGCGCTCGCCGTCGGCACCGTCGCCGAGACCCTGCTGCGCGAACGCGGCCCCGGCCTGGTGCTGGCCTCGCTGGCCCGGGCCGGCACGCCCGTCGGCATCCTGATCCGCCGCTGGCTCGCCTTCGCCCACGGCGTCGACACCCCGCACTACGCCGTCTCGATCGTCCGCGGCCGCGGCATCGACCCGGTCGCGCTGCGCTACCTCGACGCCCACCACCCGGCCGGCGACGTGGTGTTCGTCGACGGCTGGACCGGCAAGGGCGCGATCACCCGCGAACTCGCCGAGGCCCTCGCCGGGACCGGCTTCGACCCGGACCTCGCCGTCCTCGCCGACCCCGGCCGCTGCGTGCGCACCCACGGCACCCGGGACGACTTCCTGATCCCGTCCGCCTGCCTCAACTCCACCGTCTCCGGGCTGATCTCGCGCACCGTCCTGCGGCCCGGCCTGATCGGACCGGACGACTTCCACGGCGCCAAGCACTACGCCGAACTCGGCACCGCCGACGTCTCCGCCGCCTTCCTGGACACCGTGGCCGACCACTTCGCCGCCGTCCGCGCCGAAGCCGTCGCCGCGGCCGACCGGCTCGCCGTCGACCCCGACCGCGCACCCGACTGGGCCGGCTGGGCCGCCGTCGAGCGGATCAGCGGCGAGTACGGCATCGACAACGTCAACCTGGTGAAGCCCGGCGTCGGCGAGACCACCCGGGTCCTGCTGCGCCGCGTCCCCTGGCGCGTGCTCGCCCGGCGCGGTGCCGGCGCCGACCTCGACCACGTCCGGCTGCTCGCCGCCCAGCGCGGCGTCGAGGTCGAGGAGGTCGACGGCCTGCCCTACACCTGCGTCGGCCTCATCCACCCCCGCTACAGTCGAGGCGCGACCGGAGCCTCCGGTAGGGCCGTTCTGACGAAGGAGTCCTGATGCACACCGACGTCGCGACCGAGGTGCTGGTGGCCAGCGACCTCGACCGGACGCTGATCTACTCCAACCGGGCCCTCGCCCTGGACGTGCCAGACCGGCTCGCCCCGCGGCTGCTCTCCGTCGAGGTGCACGACGGCAAGGCGCTCTCCTTCATGACGGAGCAGGCCGCCGCGCTGCTCGTCGACCTCGCCCGCGAGGCCTGCCTCGTCCCCGCCACCACCCGCACCCTCACTCAGTACGAGCGGATCAACCTGCCCGGCCCGACGCCCGGTTGGGTCCCCGCCTACGCGATCTGCAGCAACGGCGGGCAGCTGCTCGTCGACGGCGTGCCCGACCAGGACTGGCGCGCCGAGATCACCGGGCGCCTCGCCGCCGGCTCCGCCCCGCTCGACGAGGTCGTCCGCCACCTCGCGCTGACTGCGGCCCCGGAGTGGACCCACAAGCGCCGCGCCGCCGACGGGCTCTTCGCCTACCTGGTCGTCGAACGCGCCGAACTGCCCGCGGGCTGGGTCGACGAGCTGACCGGCTGGTGCGCCGAACGCGGCTGGACGGTCTCCCTCCAGGGGCGGAAGGTGTACGCCGTCCCGGCGCCGCTCACCAAGAGCGCCGCCCTCGCCGAAGCCGTCCGGCGCACCGGTGCGACCACCGTCCTCGCCGCCGGCGACTCACTGCTCGACGCCGACCTGCTGCTCGCCGCCGACGCCGCCTGGCGGCCCGGGCACGGCGAACTCGCCGACTCCGGCTGGACCGCCCCCGGCGTCACCGCCCTCGACGAGGTGGGGGTGGCGGCGGGGGAGGAGATCGTCCGGCGCTTCCTCACCCGGGTCCGCGGCGGCGTCCCGGTGGCGGGCTGAGGGCTCGGGGCCGGGAGATCGGGGGCCGGGGGTGGTGGTGAACGGGAGGGTTTCGGGTCCTAGGGCGTGTCTTTCGGATCACGTCGGATCAGCGGGCGTCGTTGGAGTGCGTGCATCGGCGGCGCCGAGGAGGGAGTCCATGCGGAGCATCGGCGACTGACGAGAAGCCGGCGAGGTGCGTGCCCCGGCGGCGACCGCCTGGCGTGATCCGAAAGACACGCCCTAGCCGCAGCACCCCCCGCCGCAGCAGCCCCCGCCACCACCGGAAGGGGCCTGCTGCGGGGCCCCGCCGGAAGCGGCGCCCGTGACGGCGACGGTGGACAGCAGCTTCGCGGTGTCCTCGTGGCCCTGCGGGCAGACGGCGGGGTCGTTGGCCTGCGCCATCGGGCGACGGAGCTCGAAGGTGGCGCCGCAGGAGCGGCAGCGGAAGTCGTAGCGTGGCATACCCGCAGGGTACCCAGGGGCGGGCCTGTTGTCCGAGCCCTGCGCGGGAGCGGCCCGGCCGCTCCCCTTCCGCCCGGGTTCCCCCTCCGGGTTCGGCCCCTGCCGCCTCGCCGTGCCGTTCTGCCGTGCCGTCCTGCCCGTGCTGCCTTGTCCTACCGGTGACCGCCGAGATCGCCGCGGATCAGGTCGATCACCCGGGCAGCGGTCTCCCGCACGCCCGCCAGCTCCGTCAGGAAGTGCCAGTAGTCGGGATGCCGGCCGGCCGCCTCCAGCACGGCCACCGCCCGGTCCAGCCGCGCCACCGCCTCGTCCAGCGGCGCCGCGTGCCGCGGGTCCGGCGCGCTGCGGCCCGCCATCGCCAGCCGTTGCGCGTCACGCAGCGCGAAGCGGGCCCGCTCGACCTCGCGGCTCGGATCGTGCTGCACCTCGTTCAACTGCCGCAGCCGGTCGTTCACCGCGACCACCGAACCGTCCGCCGTGTCCAGCAGCGCGCGCACCGTACCGATCGCGCCCGTCGCGTCCGCCCAGCGCTGCTCGTCCCGCGCCCGCGCGGCCTCCGCCAGCTTGCGCTCCGCCGCCCGGCCGGTCTCCGCGACCTGGTCCGGCACCCGCTGCAGGTCCTGCCAGCAGGCCGTGCTGAACCGACGGCGCAACTCGCTCAGCGCCGGCTGGACCGTCTCCGCCTTCGTCTCCAGCGCCTGGATCCGGGTCCGCAGGCTGGCCACCCGCCGGTCGATCTCCCTGGCCCGCTCCGGCAACTGCCCGGCATCCGCCGCGATCGCCTCCGCGCGCTGCTTCACCCCGTCCGCGCGACGCAGCGTCTCCGCCACCCCGTGCCGGGCCGGGCCCTCGTTCAGCCGCCCCAACTCCGGGGCCAGTTCGGCCAGCCGGGCCGCCAGGTCGTCCGCCCGCAGGCCGGCCCCGCGCGCCGCGTCCAGCGCGTTGCTCGCCTCCAGCAGGGACCGCTTCGCCTGCTCGACCGCCGGGGCGACCCGCATCAACTGCTGCTCGGCCCGATCGACGGCCGGCTGCAGCCGCTGCAGGAAGTCGTTCAGCTCCGCCCGGGCCGACCCGAGCTGCCCCTTCACGTCCTCCAGCTGCCGCCGCGCCCGCGCCGCGGCACCGGAGTCCAGCGCCTCGTCGTCCAGGTTGTACGCGTCCAGGGCGCCCAGGTAGTTCACGGTGACCTGGTCCACCCGGCCGGAGATCGCCTCCAGGTCGGCCAGCGCCCGCCGGGTCGCCGCCTCGTCCTCACCCGCCCGGACCGTCTCCACCGCCAGCTGCACCTCGCGCTGCGTCGAGTCCAGCTCGTAGAACGCCTCCTGCGCGGCGTCCCGGGCCGCCTTGGCCTCCGCCCGCACACCGTCCCCACCGCGCCGACCCCACCAGCCACCGCTCCCGGCCGAGGCCAACCCCACCGCACCCAGCGCACCCGCCAGCACCACCGGCAACACCAGCGCGTCGGCCAGCGCACTTCCCGCCCGACGCCACCCCCGCCCGCTCCCGCCGGCCACCGTCACTGCGCGCTCCCTGCTCCGACCCTCTGATCCACCCCCATTCTTCCCGATCGCCCCACCCCACCGGCACCCCCCACCACCCGTCCCACCCCCCGACCACCCCGCACCACACCACCCCCCGGAACCAGGTACCCTAGGCACTCGTCGTGCGCCCACCAGCCCACGACGGGGGGCGCGTAGCTCAGCGGTAGAGCGCTGCTCTTACAAAGCAGATGTCGGCGGTTCGAAACCGTCCGCGCCCACCAGCACGAAGGGCCAGTTCGGAGGAGTGATCCTCACGAACTGGCCCTTGGTCGTTTCAGGGGTCTCAGTCTGGCCGTGCCACCGGCGTGCCAGATGCCCCCGGCGCCGGTCTTTGCTCGCCGAGCGCCTGGCGGACGGCTTCGCCCATGCGGTCGGCGATGGCGCGGTCCCGATCGCTGGTCATGTGCTGGTAGATGAGCGCGGCTCGGGTGCTGCTGTGGCCCATCCGGGTCATGAGCTCCCGAGTGCTGGCGCCGTTCTGCGAGGCGAGGGTGTTCCCGGTGTGGCGCAGGTCGTGGAAGTGGGCGTCCGCGCTCACCCCGGCGGCGGTGCGGGCCCGGATCCAGTCGTCCCGGAAGTTGCTCCGGCGGAGCTTGCCGCCGCGGGGTCCGATGAACAGGTGCCCGTCCGGGCCGGGGCCGGCGTACCGGTCGAGGTGGTGCTCCAGGTCGTCCACGATCTCGGTGGGGAAGGCGACGGGGCGGAAGCCCGCGCGGCTCTTCGGTGCCTTGTCGTAGAGCCGTCCGCTGTTCAGCTCCGCCTGGTTGCGCTGCACCCGGACGAGCCGGTTCGCCAGGTCGACGTCCCGCCGGCGGAGAGCGGCCAGCTCCCCGAACCGGAGCGTAGTGAACGCGGTCAGCAGTACCAGGGCCCGCCAGCGCGGACCGATGGCGTCAGCGACGGAGAACACCTCAGACACGGAGAGGACAGGCCGTTCCGGGACGTCGTAGGTGTCGGCCCCCTTGATCCGGCACGGGTTGCGTTGGATCAACTCGTCATCGAGGGCGGTGTTCATGATGCCCCGCAGCAGCTGGTACGCCTTGACGACGGAGGGTTCGCCGGCCCCGGCCTCCAGGAGGGCGGAGCGCCAGGAGCGCACCCGAGCCGGGGTGATCTCGGCGAGTGTCCGGTGCCCCAACCCGGGCTGGATGTACTGGCGGAGGGTGATGGCGTACCGCTCGCGCGTGCTCTCCTCCAGCTTGCGGTCCCGCAGCCAGGCCGCGGCGAAGTCGCCGAGCTTGACCTTCCCGGCGTCCGGGTCGCTCCACCGGTCGCGCTTGATGTCGGCTTCGATGAGCGTGAGCGCGATATCGGCGTCCGTCTTGGTGGGGTAGGTCTGCTCACCGGGCCGCATCAGGCCGGTGACCGGGTCCGGATAGCGGATCTGCCACCGGCCGGAGGCGAGTTGGCGGACCGAGCCGAAGCGCCGACGGTTGCCCCTGGAGTTGGCCATCACGCCACCTTCCGGGCCGGACGACGGCGGGAGGCCACGGGCTGCACGGTCCGTTCGGCGATGAATGCGTCGATGGCCGAGGCGGGGATGCGCACGTGGTGGCCGAGCTTGACGTAGGCGATGCGTCGTTCGGCGATCAGCCGGCGGGGGAACCGTTCCCCGCTGGTCTCCCAGGTGCCGAGCAGTTCGGCGGCCTGTGCGGCGGTCAGCAGGCGGTCAGTCATGGGTCGGTTCTCCTTCCCTGCCAGGTGCGGGTTGCAGTGCTTGGGTGAGCCAGGCTTCGCCGCGGGTGAGGCCGAGGCCGGCGAAGGCCCAGTGGGCGAGGACGAGCGTGGTGTCATCGGTGGCCGGGGCGTCGGGGCCGTGGAGGCGTTCGAGAGTCTGGGCGCGGCGCCAGGCGGTGCGGGCGTCGCGGAGTGCGCCGAGGGTGGTCGAGTACTTGCGGGTCTTGGTGGAGAAGTGGCCGCGGAAGCCGAGCATGTGGGCCCAGGCGCGGAGGCGGAGTTCCGCCAGTTGGGGGCGGGCGCCGAGGTTCCAGCAGGTCCGGATGAGCCGGCGGGCGTGCTCGGGGATGTCGTGCTGGGCGATCTCGGCGAGGAACCGGACGGGGCGGTCCAGGGTGCCGGTGGCGGCTTCGGCGCCCTTGGTCGCGTACTTGGCGATGTAGGCGGCGACAGCCCGTTCGGTGATCTGGACGGGGCCGGTGAAGTCGGCGTTGCGGATCGTCCGGATGTCGATCTGCTTGCCGAAGGCGAAGCGGTGCTGTCGGCCGTCGACCAGCGGGCCGGCGATGTCGGCCCGGCGGGCGGCGGCGCGGATGGCGTCGGTGAGCAGGCCAGCGGTTGCCCAGGCGGGTGGGGGCGTATTCCCGCCTTCGGGGCCGTCGAGGCGGATGACAGCGTGGAAGTGGATGGCGCCGCGCTTCTGGTACTCGGCGACCTTGCCGAAGGAGACCCGGGCGATGTCCTTGAAGGCGCGCTGGGAGAGTCCGGCGAGCTTGGCGATCTCTCGGCGCAGGTGGATGGTGAACCGGGCCCAGATCTTGCCCGCGTGGGCGTTCCACAGGACATGGCCTGCGTAGTCGTACGTCTCGGGATCCAGCGGTGAGCCGAGTAGCGGGTCATCGGCCGGGTGGGCGGTGCCGCAGCGGCAGGCGCCGGAGCCGGGCCGGTTGTGGACGGGGCCGAAGCTGGGCGCGGTGAAGGTGGCGAACACCCGGGGATGGGCGGACACCGTCTCCGGGGTTCCCTTGCCGCCGACGAGTCCCGCGGTGATCAGGTGGTAGGTGTCGCGGCGGTAGGTCTCGGCGCACGACGGGCAGCGGGTGACGCGGCGGTTGCCGCAGCGCAGGAGCAGGTTCCCGGCGGGCAGGTCGGCCGACTCCATGTGGTGGAGTACTTGTCCGGTGGCTTCGTTGATCTCGGTGCGCCAGCCGTCGAGGCGGACGGGCGAGGTGCAGCCGGCGAGTCCGGACAGCTGTCGCATCAGGGCGGGCATGGTGCCGAGCTGGGCGATTCCAAGGAGATCGGCGACCGGCGGAGCGGTGGTGGTGGCCATCAGGCAGCCACCGCCAGCCGCAGGCGAGCGGGTTCCAGAACCGAGCGGAGGACCGCGGTGGCGAGGCCGGGCGGGACGGCGTTGCCGATCTGCTCGAACTGCTTGGTCCGGGAGCCGGTCCACGGGTGGCCAGCGGGGAAGTCCTGGAGAACACCGGCTTCGGCGGCGCTCAGTTCGCGCTCCGGGTCGGATTCGGTGGAGAGCTTCCACGACCGAGCGCGGCCCGTCAGGGTCCAGGCCGGGCCGGCGGTGGTGAAGCGGTTGCCGCCAGCGGTGTGCTCGCCGCGGGTGGTGACGTCGCCAGCGGAAAGCCCAAGGGCGTCGGCCATGGTGGTCCAGGCGGCGCGGCCGGGGCCGAAGAGGTTTTCGGGTTCGGACACTTTGGCGTGGGTGGCTTCGGGCGGGGCGACTTGGCGCGTCGTGGAGGCCAGGAGAAAGGCGCGGCGGCGGGTCTGCGGTATGCCGTGGTCGGCGGCGTTGAGGATGCCGACCCAGGTTGAGTAGCCGACCGTGCGCAGGACACGGGCCATGTGGTCGAAGAGGGGTTCCACCGAGGGGACTTCTTCCAGGGCGATCCATTCCGGGCGGATGTCGAGGGCGTACCTCAGAGGCTCGACGGCCAGGAGCGAGCGTGCATCGACGCAGGCGGTCCGAAGGACGGTGCGGGTGTCGCGGCCAGCGGCGAGGTCGTCAAGGGCTTGGTGGCAGAGCGTGATGTCGTCACCCCCGGCGCCGAGCCCGGCTGAGCTGAACGTCTGGCACGGCGCGGAGCCGATCAGGCCGGAGACCTTGCCGATGAGCGGGGCAGTCGGGTAGGCGGCGACGTCGGTGCGGATGGTGTGGTGGCCGGCGGCGGCGCGGGTTGTGCAGGCGGCGGCATCGATCTCAAGGCCGATGTCGGTGTGGCCGAGACGGCGCAGCCCCTCGGACCAGCCGCCGGGGCCGGCGAACAGGTCGATGATGTGGCGGTTCAATGCGGTTCCTCCCTCCGTGGGGAGGCCCCGGGACGGACCAGCGGTACCAGTCCCGGGGCCGGGCTGGTCAGGACTGGTCGGCGGGCTTCTGGTGGTGGTCGGTCCACTCCTCGGCACACACCTTGTGGACGGGCTTGCCGCGGTCGGAGCGGAGGTTGGTGGGCTTCTTGCAGACGCCGCAGGGAGCGGGCTTGGCGGCCCAGTGCTTGGAGTCGCGCCAGTCGAGGAGTGCCATCGGTCAGACCGCCTTGGCAGCGGTGGCCAGCGGGCGGGCGACGGTGCCGGTGCCGTGGCAGGTGGGGCAGGTGACCGGGACGGTGGCGCGGGAGCCGTCGCGGAGGCGGACGCCGGTGGCGATGTGCGCGGTGGCGTGACCCGAGCAGTTCGGGCAGATCCGGGTCGGGGCGTGGCTGTGCTGCGGCATGATGGTGCTCTCCTTCGTGGGCTTCGGTTCGGGAAGGGGTTGCGGCCTCGGGGCGGCGGGATGCTTGGCGGCGTGTTGCCGCCCCGGGGCCGGTCTTCGAATCAGCGGCGGCGGGAGGTTCGGCCGTCGCGCTTGTGCGCGTACATGTCCCGGTCGGCGGAGGCGAGCGCGTCCGTGAGCGAGACGACCGGCAGCTCGGCGACGGGGCAGATGCCCACCGAGGCGGAGGCCGGGAGCGTGAAACCGGCGTATGGGACCGGCTGGTTGAGGGCCGTGCGGAGGTCGGGCAGGCGCGCGGGGGCGTCCAGGACGACGGCGGCGAACTCGTCCCCGCCGAGGCGGGCGGCGATGCCGGAGCGGCCGCACCACGCGGACAGGCGGACGGCGGTGGCGGTGATGACCGCGTCGCCGGCGTCGTGGCCGTAGGTGTCGTTGGTGGCCTTGAAGTCGTCCAGGTCGACCAGCAGCACCGAGGCGCGGTCCGGGTGGCGCTGGGTCAGCCGGTGGGCGCGGGCGGTGAAGCCGCTGCGGGTGTGGAGCCCGGTGAGCGGGTCACGGCGGGAGGTGGCGAGGCGCCGGTTCAGCCAGGTGCCGTGGGTGGTCCATCCGATCAGCGGTACACCGGCGGCAAGGATCGTGGGCACGTCCATGTGCGGTCCTTCGTGTTGGGCGGGTGGTTGGGGGTTGCGATCTCCGGGCGGCGGGATACTGGCGGCGTGTTGGCCGTCCCGGGGAGGTCAGAGGCCGAGGCGCTGGGCGCGGACGGCGGCCTGGTCGAGCAGGTGGTGGATGTCGGCCCTGCGGGTGGTGGGGCGGTCGTTGTACTCGTCCGGGGAGCGGACGGGGCGCCTGGTGGCGTGCAGGATCTCCATGAGCTGGACCCGGGCGGTGGTGACCGTGGCCGGAGTGCCGTAGCCGTGGGCGAGGACGGCGGCCTGGGCGCCGAGGAGGCAGACGCGGCCGGCCGAGTCCCACATGGCGCCCTGGAGCCAGCCGAAGACGTCGATGTAGCGGGAGGTGAGCCGGAGGTGGCCGGCGGCGCTCACCGGGACCGGGCGGGCAGGGCGGTGGGTGACCCGGTCGAGAAGCGTGAGCCGCGGGACCGGGTAGCCGGCATTCCAGGCCTGGGCGGCGGAGCCGAGCGGTGAGACGTACGGCACGGCGATGCGGGCCGGGGCGGGCAGGGAGGCCAAGTACGCCTCGATTTCGGCGACGAGGCCGGAGCCGTCCACGGTGACCAGGGGCGGTAGGCGGACAGTGGTCTTCACGGGCAACTCCCTTGTCTTGTTGGTTACTTGGTGGTCTCGTTGATGATGTTCACGCCGTCGTGGGTGGTGTTGTCGATCAGCGGGGCGGCGGAGGTGTCGGCGAGGTAGAAGCCGAGGAGGACCAGCGCGGCGACGGCCCACCAGCGCAGTCGGAGGTTCCGGACGATGAACCAGGCGGCGAGCGCGAGGATCAGCAGGAAGGGCAGCTGGATGTTCATCACGTAGTTCCTTCAGGCGAGTTCGGCGGCGAGCGCCGAGGCGAGCGGGTCTTGGACTCCGAGGCGGGCGCGGAGCGTGGCGGCATCGATCGGAGTGCCGGTCCGGGTGCGGTGGTCGTCGGCGACCTTGCGGGCGTGGTCGAGGAGAAAGCCCGGGACCGCGGGCGCCGAGGCCGGCGCGGGGACCGGGGACGGTGCCGGGGCGGGAGCCGGTTCGATCGCCGGGACAGCCGCGGGCGCCGGAACCGGCATCGGCTCGACGTCCGGTTCGGTGATCGGTTCGGCGGCCGGGGCGTACAGCGGCGGGTCATCGTCGACCTCGGCGTAGTCCGGTTCCAGCTCGGCCGGCGGGGCTTCCTCGCCGGGCACGGTGGCCGAGTGGGCCAGCAGGGTGCCGCCGAGGAAGGCGGCGGCGGGCCAGCCGGCGACCAGGACTCGGAGCCAGGCCGGGGCGTGGCCGAGGTCGAGCAGCCCGGCGGTTCCGACGTTGGCGCCGAGCGAGGCGGCCAGCGCGATCACGAACCAGCACCAGGCGAGCCGACGGGCGGTTCCGCCGCGCATCCGGCGCCAGGCGGCGACGAGCAGGAGGTCGACGGACACCGGGTAGGCCCAGGACTTCCAGCCGCTCTGGCCGGCGGCCTCGGCGAGGTCGTGCAGGTGGGCGAAGGAGAGCGCGGCGGCGATCACCGCTTGCGCGAGTACGGCGTCCAGCTTGGGGAGTCGGCGCATGTTCATTCACCTGGTACTGGTCGCTCGGCGGGTGGCGGTGACGTAGAGGCGACGGTGGCCGGAGTCCCGCGCGGGGAGTTCCTTGACGTCGTGCACGCGCCACAGCCGGCAGAGGTCGGCGACGGCGGTCGGCACGTCGTTGACGTCGCAGATCACGCGAATCTGGATCACAGCGATGCCTCCATGGCGATGCCGGTACCGAGGCAGTCCAGGCACGTGGCCTCCTGCTCGGCGATCCGACGACGGCGGGCGCCACGGCCGACGTACACGGACTCGGTGGTCTGGCCGGTGCCCTTGCAGGGCTGACAGGGCGCAGGCTTCGGCGGCGCGGTGCGCTTGCGGGCGGCCACCGGGGTCACCGGCGGTTGCGCTGGGCGCGGTCGGCGGCGGCGCGGGCCTCTCGGGCGACCTGGGCGGCGTCGCGGTCGTCCGGGTTGGCCTGGGCGATGCGCTCCAGCAGGTCCGCCTTGTCGGCGAGCAGCGGGCCGGTGTCGGTGTCGGTGTCGTTGTCGCGGGCGGCTTTGAGGTGGCCGAGGAAGGCGCCGATCTCGGCGATGGACGGCTTGCGGGACATGGGCGGGTCTCCTCCTAGTCGAGGCATGGCGGGGGTTGGGACTTGGCACGAAGCGGTCGCGCCAACCGGTGAGTGAGGTGCCGCTACTCGGCGGCCGGGACCGGCGCGAAGGGCATCGGCGGGATGTTCGCCGGCGTGGCGGCCGGCGGGCGGAAGGCCGCCAGGCGGTCCAGGTCGGGCGTCAGGTGCGCGAACTCAGCGCAACGCTCGGCGACTTCGGTGAGCGAGCGGAACGGGGTGCGGATCGCGGACCACTGGCCGGAGGTGTCGCCGGCGACGGCCATCCCTGGCATGTCGGGGCTGATCCGGGTGGACGCGGCGACGGCGGCATCCGAGATGTCACCGAGCCCCATCTTCGCCGTCTCCAGGTCGTTGACCCGGTGGACGGTGCGGCTGGTGAGCTGGGAGCGGAGCAGGGTCGCGCCCTTGCCCAGCTCCGAGCCGAAGCGCTGGCCCGAGATCTCCAAGAAGATGCCCACGGCGCGGGCGAGTTGGGCGAGCCGGATGAGCGCCGTGACGATCTGGTTCCGCCGATCCTCATCGGCCCTGCTGGCGACCAGGAACAGCTCCGCGATCTCGTCCACCACGACTACGATCGGCACCGGCCGGACCTTGACGGGCAGGCCCCAGATATCGGCGGTCAGGTCCTCGGCCGCCACCGATCCGGGGACACCCTGGTGGTCGCGGATCAGGTCGTACCGGTCGTCCATCTCGACCAACAGCGCGAGCAGCAGGCCAAGCGCTTCGCCCTGGTCGGTGGCCAGCGCGGACATCCGCGGGGCGAAGGGGCGCTGTTCGACGCCACGCTTACAGTCGATGCCCACCAGGGCAACGGGCTGCGGAGCGAGGCCGTGGATCAGGTTCCGGGTGAACATCGACTTGCCGGACTGGTTGGCACCGAGGTTCAGCCCGTTCGGAGCCTGCCGGTAGTCCCGGTGGTGCACGGTCCCATCGGCCCGCAGCGCGACCGGGACCCGCAGCAGCTCATGAGACTTGGCGCCGGCGCGACGCGGCATGCGCACGTTCCGGAGAACGTCGAAGCCGACGATCCGCAGATCCACCACCCCGGGCTTGACCTCCGAGACGTGCACCGCGTGAACGCCCCAGGCGTGCCGAAGCCGCTCGGCCGCATCGTCCAGGTCCGACGTCTGCTGACCATGGGCGAGCCGGAGCCGGACCCGCAGGCCGGTCGAGCTCGCCTGCATGCCCCGGATCCTCGGCATCGCGGGCTTCGTCGGCCGATTGGTGGCGGACGAGGCCATGGCGCGCCAGAACGACGGTTCCACGGTCAGCCCGCAGGCCTCCATGACGTTCTCGAAGTCGTGCCAGATGCGGTGGACGGTCAGCGGGAGGCCGACGGTCGCCCAGTAGGTCCGGGGCATCTTCGCCTTGGCGTAGAGCGCTCCGGAGCCGACGGCGGCCGCGGGGACGCTCAGCTCCAGGAGCGTCGTCGTCAGGGTGTTCACGATGGTCAGGCGTTCGTGCCGACGAGGGCCGGCGCGGCGGTGACGGTCACGGCGTCGGCCCGGAAGGCGATGCCGGAGCGCTTCTGGCCGTTGAACTCGTTCTCCCACGGCCGGGCGATGAGCCGGGTGAGGCTGACCAGCACGCCCGGCGCCAGCCCGTCCGGGATGCCCGGCTGCGGCACGGTCAGGGACAGGATGTCGGCCTCGCCGTTGGCCACGAACGTGACGTCCAGCGTGACCAGCGGCGCGCCGGTCTCGGCGTCCATGGCCATCTCGCCGGTGCGGCGGTCCTTCAGCTTCGGTCGGGGCGCCTGGGCGACCATCACCAGTGCGGCGGTCGTGTCGACGGGGATGAAGCGCATTCTCTGGCTCCTTCATCGGGCACCCGGGTCAATGAGCACAGCCGGGTGCTTCTCCTCTAGCGGAGTGAAGCTCATGCACTCATGTACATGAGTTGATGGATAGAAGAGTGCCCGACTCCTGTACATGAGTCAACCCGCCGCGAGAAAGAATCTCGCGACGGGTTGCGGGAGTTGAGGTGGCGTCAGTCCCGTGCTGGGAAGCGGTAGTCAAGAACGAACTGGTCAGCAGCCATCACGGTGTCACAGACCTCGACGACGCGGCCGGCGTCCGAGATGGCGTCCCGGACGAGATGGATCACCGGGGAGCCGGGGCTCAACGCCAACGCCGCCGTCTCCGCCTTGGTAGCCAGGCGGGCCCGGACCGTCTCGGTGAACTCAGCCAGCCTGTGGCCGTGCTCCTCCAGCCGTGCGTAGATGCCACCGCCGCCGGGGTTCTCGGCGAAGGTCTCCGGGATGTCCTTGACCACGTCCCACGGCAGGTAGGACGTTGCTTCCTCGGTCGGAGTCCCGTCGCGGAAGTACCGTCGCTTGCGGGCCAGCACCTTCGAGCCGGCGGGCACGTTCAGCCGCTCGGCGATCTCCTCCGGGGCGTCGACCGGTCCGACGAAGAGCACGTTCACGGAGGGCTTGCCGCCGGATTGCTCGGCCTCGGCAAGATAGGCCGCCTTGCCGGCGAGCCGGTGGGCGCGGCGGAAGCGGTCCGAGGACTTGCGCTGGACCGGAGGACGGGAGCGGACGAAAGAGCCGCGGCCGTGGTGCGTCTCGATCAGCTGCGTCGTCCGTAGCTCGGCGACGGCCTTGCGGACCGTGCCGGAGGCCACTCCATAGCGCTCCATGAGCTCGGCTTCACTGGGGATCGCCGCCCCCGGGGCCAGGACCCCGGACCGGATCTGCGACGCCAGGTCATCCGCGATCTGCTGGTACTTCGCCTTCGCCGTCGATGCGGCCTCGCCACTCGCCATGGTGCTACAGGTCTCCTATTCTCCTGTACATGAGTACCAGTCCCTCGCGACAAGTTTCAACGCCTCTCCACTCCGTGTCCGTGGCCGGGGCGGTGGTGCGTGAGGACGGCCGGATTCTCGCGATCCGGCGAGCCGACAACGGCACCTGGGAACCGCCCGGCGGAGTGCTGGAACTGTCGGAGACGGTCGAGGACGGCGTGCGCCGCGAGGTGTACGAGGAGACCGGGATCAAGGTCTCGGTGGAGCGGCTCACCGGGGTCTACAAGAACGTGACCCGTGGCATCGTTGCCCTGGTCTTCCGGTGCCACCCCGAGGGCGGCAGCGAGCAGCTGTCCGACGAGTCGACGGCCGTCGCCTGGCTCACCCCGGAAGAGATCACCGACCGCATGGGCGAGGTCTACGCCGTCCGCCTGCTCGACGCCGTCCGGAGCGACACGGTCCCGCAGGTCCGGACCCATGACGGGCGGACGCTCATCGACATGCCGCGGGCAAGCTGAGTCAGCGAGTCTTCTTGCCGCGCTTGCCTATCTGGCTCCAGACATGGCGGTGGCGAGCGATGGTGAAGACCCGGTCCACCCTGCTCGGGGACAGCGCGGCCGGCCGAGTGGGCAGGACGTCGGCGATCTGTTCGCCATCGATGACCGTCACCGCCGGCGCCGCCCCAAGCGTGATCTTCTGGGCGCCGACGACGGCGATGACCGGGTGAACAGGCACCTCGAAGCCGCACCACTCGGTGAGCAGTCTGGCGGTACGGCTCGCCTCGAACTCCGAGTTCTCCAGGTACGGGAAGCCGTTGCGGTTGACCTTCACCACCTTGTCGCCGACCCACACGGTGGCGCCCGGGTGGTGCTTCGAGTTGACCGTGAAAACGCCCGGCGGACCGATCACCACGTGGTCGATGTCGGACCCGGACGGCAGCGGCACCCCGTGTAGGACCCTCCAGCCGGCGACCTTCAACGGCTCCAGCCGGGCCCCGACGATCTGCTCGCCCTCCAGACCACGAAGCGTGCTCGAATCGCCGAGACGCTGGCGAGAGAGCTTGGCAGCGAGGCGGACAAGCAGCCCGTACCGCTCTTCGCCCTCACGCACCAGGCTCTCCAGCCCGGCACCGGGCAGGTTCCGTGAAAGGTCGTCCTCGTCGCGCATCGGGGGCAGGAACGGGACCTCTGCACGAGGCTGCGGCACCTGTGCTGAGACCACCTTCGGAGGCAGGTTCTTCTCTCCGCGACGCTGGACGATGCGGGGCGGCACATGAGCGCCGAAGGATCGGCACCACTCTTCGACCTTGGCCAGTGCAGACTCCTCGAACTCCGGGAGCTCGACCATGACAACGCCGGTCTTGCAGTCCAGCCAGGCCACCGAATCGCCGCGGGCACCAGCCTTGTTGACGTAGAGCCGTTCCTTCCCCGGCACCCGCCAAGGCTTGACCACCAGCGCTGTCATGCGTCCCCCTCCGGCATGCGCGTCCTGACCATGGTCAGCATGCCCACGCGCGGATCGGCAGGAACGCGGAGAAGCAGACAGCCGGGCCAGTTCAGCCAGAGGCAAGGAGGCAGAGCGGAAGGGGTGCGAGAAGGAGGAAGCGGGAGGGTGGGTGCGTAAAAATCTTCTCCACGGGTTCAAGGGCGCGCACAGCGCGCCAGCGCGCGGCCCTGCCGCTCGCCGTCGCTCCTGTCTGCGCCCCGCTTCGGCGGCGGCCGGCCGCGCACGACGAGCGTGTGGCCGGGAGGGAGCCGGGGTTAGAGCCCGTCGTGGCTGGGGTCGGGCGGCTCCACGGTTTTACCCACCTCCCAGGCTCGGGGCCCGAGTCGAGCAAGAACGGGGGGCCACTCGGCCAAATTGCGGTCAGGCCCAAGAGCCCTGACCGAGTCGCAACAGCTTACGGCCCCCCGATCATGCTCGACCCCAAACCAGGCAGGACACCGGCCAAAACCGCTCCACCGCCCGCGCGAATCACGATCAGGGGTGCTGTTGGCCCCGCGCGACAGCCTGGTCGCGGAGCAGGCCGCCGATCTTCTTGCGCCGCTTGTTCGCGGCGACTGCCTTGAAGTCTATATACGCATGCCCAGGGGATGGTGCATTTTCTGGATCTGACGTGGAGTCGTCGACTGTTCGCAAGCCTTTAGCCGCGACCTCCTCGACGGAAACCGCATAAACAGCGGCAGACTGGAAGCGTTGTACTTCCGTGAAGTGCTGAAAAGCCTCTGTGGCGGAGACTATCGATTGGCGATTTACTGACAGCTCGCCATCGTCCTTGTCGGAGGGTGCGAAAGCTTGGCTCGACACCTGCCCGCCGTCGAGGAAAGCCGGATGAATCTGCCTCCAAAGGAGCTCCTTGGAGGCGGGAACCTGAACCTCGTTATCTCGGAGCTCGCCGAACTCATCCTGCGTACTCACGAATCCCCCTCCGGAGGAAGCTGATCACGTCCTCGAACTGACTCCACTTGTAAGTGGCCTCTTCCTCGTCGTCGTCATCAGTCTTCGAATAGGCGTACAGCTCCACCTTCTCGTCGCGGGTGATCTCTGCAGTGACTTCGCCATGGGCGCCAGACCACTCGAACTGGACCCCGCTCCGGTCTGTTGGAAAGATCCGAGGTCGCTCAATTCCCTCGTCAAGGAAGCTGAGTAGAAGGGATTCTGCCTGCCTTAGAACGATCTTGGAGATTTCCTCCCCGGCCCCCTCAAGCCAGCCGCTCTCAAGCTTTGACAGCTCAGTAAGGCGTTCCACGAGTTCTGAAGGAAGGACAGGCTCGATACCCAGGACATCCTGAATCTCGATAATATCTTCTGTCATCGACTGGATGGCGACGGCGCTCAGCGCTACTGTCGGGGCCATCGACGAAAGGTCTAGGTATTGCTTCAAGTCCGGTACGACATCGTCTGAGGAGAAGTGCCCGGAGATTACTCGCCCGTTCTCGGCGAGACGAAACTTGAAGCTTCCGTCATCAGCATAGATTCCTGTGACCTGGCCAGTGATTAGTGTTTCAACTTCAAATTTATCGAGCTTGGCTCGTTCCTGGAGTGACCGCCGCACTGCCTGCGAATAGACTGCAGCATGATCCGTTCCTGGATCAAACTCGATGAACTCGTCTTCCTGTAGACTGCGGCCAAATGTGGAAAACTCTCGAAGGGCGTGAACCGGGAAGTTTGGCGGGATTCTCTCCCCATCGGAGACGGCGCGGAGCGTTTCCTGGATCAGAACCCGAGCGTCGTCGAAGATTCCGAGCGCATCCCAATCAAAGAGGTCTGGCTCACTGGGTCGACTGACCTCAAGGACGGGAATAACGCTGCCTTCATGGACTGCCGCCAGACGAAGAGAGAAGCCGGAAGCGAAGCCGCGAGGAACTCGCTGCCTAGTCATGAAGCGCTGCTTGTACAGCCCTCGTGCCACATCCACCACAAGACGCTGGTACCGGGCGAACTCAGACAAGACATCGACCGGTAGGCCGTGCTGTTCATACCGGCCGCCGCGGAGGTGCCAGGAACCGAAGGTTCGCGCATCGCTACCCATGGGCCAACCCTACTAGTCTGAGTCGCAGGCGCTCAGGGGGTTCCGAGTCTGACACCGACCTGAGATCCAAGGCGCCGGCGGGCTGGACGGCGCACCTAATGACGGGTCGCCCCTGCGAGGCCGGAGCGATCCTGGTCAGCGCGAAGTGGACCGGCGATGCGGGGGTTGGAGCCCCAGTCGAGGCACCGCACCGTGCCGTAGGCGTGCCAGAACGGGCGGTACGTGGCGGTCAGCCACGGGCGCCAGCAGCGAGGCGACCGGGGAACGGGCAGGCCACGCGCGGTGCAGGTCAGAGCGGATGCTCCACACCAAGCCTTACAAAGCAGATGTCGGCGGTTCGAAACCGTCCGCGCCCACCAGCAGAACGAAGAAGCGCAGGCGGTGGCCTGGATCGGGAACGTGATCCCGATCCAGGCCACCGCCGTTTGCGCCGGTCTCCGGGTTCCTGGAGCGTCCGGATCTCCTGATTTCCTCCCAGATGATCACGGTGGGTGCGCAGGCCGGGGGAGATGGTGGGGTCGACGGCGCGTGGACCGAACTCGGCATCGAACCGCTGGTGTTGACCAGTCCGTGGCCGGCGGCCGGGTGGGGGTGCCTGGCGGGGTTGGTGACGGGGTACGGGGGTGGGACCGGGCGGGTTCGTTCGGGAGGCGGGGTGGTGCGGGCTGTGTTTGTGTGGCTGCAGACCGCTTGGGAGAGGTGAAGTGCCGTGACCATGCCCCCGTTCGGATCGAGCGATCCGTTCTCCGATCTGCTCAGCCGGTTCTTCGGGATGAGTCCGGTGGCCTCCCCGCCCGCCGTGCAGCGGGTGCCGATCGGGCGGCTGCTGAGCGAGTCCTCGCAGGAGCTGCTGGCGCTGGCGGCGCAGCGGGCGGCGGAGGACGGGAGCAGCGACCTCGACACGGCGCACCTGGCCTGGGCGGCCACCCGGGCGGAGCCGTCGCGCCGGATGCTGGCGCGGGCGGGGATCGATCCGGACCGGTTGCGCGGTGACCTCGAGCAGTCGCTGCCGTCCGGGAACACGTCCGGTAGCGGGTCGCGAGGGTTGCCCGGGGACGTGTCCGGGGCGGAGGGGCGGCCGGCGCTGACCCCGGCGGCGAAGCGGGCGCTGCTGGCCGCGCACGCCCGGTCGCAGGCGGCCGGGGCCTCGTACATCGGTCCGGAGCACATCCTGGGCGCGCTGCTGGACCAGGAGCGCTCCGGTGCGGGGACGGCGCTGCGCAACGCGGCGCCCTCGCAGGAGGCGCTGAAGACGGTGCTGGACGGGCGCGGGGTGGGTGGTGAGCGCAGCAGCACGGGCGCGCACCCGAGCGAGACCCCGACGCTGGACGAGTACGGCCGGGACCTCACCGAGGCGGCGCGCGCGGGGCGGCTGGACCCGGTGGTGGGGCGGGCCGAGGAGATCGAGCAGACCGTCGAGATCCTCTCCCGGCGGACCAAGAACAACCCGGTGCTGATCGGGGAGCCGGGGGTCGGCAAGACCGCGATCGTGGAGGGGCTGGCGCAGCGGATCGTCTCCGGGGACGTGCCGCAGAGCCTGCGCGAGAAGCGGGTGGTCACCCTGGACCTGACCGCCCTGGTGGCCGGGTCCAAGTACCGGGGGGAGTTCGAGGAGCGGCTGAAGAGCGTGATCGACGAGGTCACGGCGGCGGAGAAGAGCGTGATCCTCTTCCTGGACGAGCTGCACACGGTGGTCGGTGCCGGGGGCGGCGGCGAGGGCTCGATGGACGCCGGCAACATCCTCAAACCGGCCCTGGCGCGCGGTGAGTTGAGCGTGGTCGGGGCGACGACGCTGGACGAGTACCGCCGGTACGTGGAGAAGGACGCGGCGTTGGAGCGGCGGTTCCAGCCGGTGCTGGTGCCCGAGCCGAGCGTCGAGGAGACCGTCGAGATCCTGCAGGGGCTGCGGGACGCCTACGAGGCGCACCACCAGGTGCGGTTCACCGATGCGGCGCTGGACGCGGCGGCGTCGCTCTCCGACCGGTACGTCAGTGACCGCTTCCTGCCGGACAAGGCGATCGACCTGCTGGACCAGGCGGGTGCGCGGGTGCGGCTGCGCAGCCTGAGCGGGTCGACCGCGGCGACCGGGGTGCAGGACCGGATCACCAAGCTGAAGCGGGAACTGGAGGAGGCCGTCGCGGACGAGGAGTTCGTGCGGGCCGCCAACCTGAAGACGGAGCTGCGGCAGACCGAGGACGAGCTGGCGGCGGTCGGGGAGTCCCGCGAGGAGGTCGTGGAGGTCACCGCGGACGACATCGCCCAGGTGCTGTCGTCCCGGACCGGGATCCCGGTGGCGGAGCTGAACGCGACGGAGCGGGAGCGGCTGCTCAAACTGGAGGAGCACCTGCACGAGCGGGTGGTCGGCCAGCACGAGGCGGTCACAGCGGTGGCCCAGGCGGTGCGCCGCGGCCGGGCCGGGATGGGCGACCCGGAGCGGCCGACCGGCTCGTTCCTCTTCCTCGGGCCGACCGGCGTCGGCAAGACCGAGCTGGCGAAGGCCCTGGCGGCGCTGCTCTTCGGGGACCCGGACCGGATGATCCGCTTCGACATGAGCGAGTTCCAGGAGAAGCACACCGTCTCCCGGCTGGTGGGTTCCCCGCCCGGGTACGTCGGCTACGACGAGGCGGGGCAGCTGACCGAGGCCGTGCGCCGCAAGCCGTACAGCGTGCTGCTCTTCGACGAGGTGGAGAAGGCGCACCCGGACGTCTTCAACCTGCTGCTCCAGGTGCTGGACGACGGGCGGCTGACCGACTCCCAGGGGCGTACGGTCGACTTCCGGAACACCGTGGTGATCATGACCAGCAACATCGGGTCGCAGCGGATCCTCGAGCGCGCCGGAGCGGTGGACGCCCGGAGCGGGGCACCCGACCAGGCGCTGCGGGACGACCTGATGCGCGACCTGCGCCAGCAGTTCAGGCCGGAGTTCCTGAACCGGATCGACGAGGTGATCGTCTTCCACGCGCTCACCCGGAAGGACCTGCTGTCGGTGGTCGACCTGCTGCTGGAGCGCAGCCGGCGCCGGCTCAGGGCGCAGGACGTGCGGCTGGAGGTCACCGAGGCGGCCAAGGAGTGGCTGGTCAACCGTGGTTACCAGCCCGAGTTCGGGGCCCGGCCGCTGCGTCGGACGATCCAGTCGGAGCTGGACAACCGGGTGTCGAACCTGCTGCTGGACGGCACGGTGCGGGAGGGGGACACGTTGATCGCGGACGTGGGCGACGGCGAGCTGGTGGTCACCCTGGCGCGGCCGGAGGCGTCCGCGGACGTCGCGGTGGCGGAGCAGGGAGCGCCGGCGGCAGGGTGACCGGGGGCCCGGCGAGCGGGTCGGGCCGCGCGCGGTCGGGCCGGCGGGCAGAGAGGCAGACAGGGCAGGCAGGCGGGCAGACCGGCAGGTCGGCGTGCCCGCGGGCGGGTTCGGGCGTACTCCCGTGGGAGTACGCCCGAACGCCACTGGTGGAGGACGCGTGGGGAGGCGGCGCGGGTCTAGCCTTCCGGGCATGATGCCGCGCACGCCCCCGCCGTCGGAGGACCCCCCGGTCGGGCCGGGGACACCGGAACCGGCCGGGCCGCCGCAGCCGCCCGGATCGGCCGGGCCGCCGTCCGAGCCGCCCGGGCCGCCCGAGCCGTGGCGCCCGCCGTGGGTGCGGGCGGCCAAGGCGGGCTGGCCGCTCGGGCTGGCGGCCGCGGCCGCGATGATCCAGGTGGTCGGGTCGACGTTCGCCGCCCGGAACCAGCCCGGCCGGGTCCCGCTGGACGGGCTGGGCTACTTCCTGCTGCTGGTCGGCCCGGCGCTGCTGGTGCTGCGCTGCCGCCGGCCGGTCGCGGCGGTGCTCGGCACCTCGGTGGTCACGGCGGTCTACCTGGGCGCCGGGTACCCGTACGGGCCGGTGTTCCTGAGCTGGCTGATCGCCTGCTGCGCGGCGATCGGCGCCGGGCACCGCCGGGCGGCCTGGGCGGGTCTGGCCGGTGTGTACCTGGTGCACGTGCTGGTCACCTTCGTGCTCCCGGAGGACTGGCAGCGCACGTCGTCGTCCGGTGTCGCCTGGCAGGAGGAACTCGGCCTGCTGGCCTGGCTGTTGCTGGTCGCGGTGGGCGCCGAGCTGGTCCGGTTCCGGCGGGAGCGGATCGCCGCGCACCAGGCCTACCGGCAGCAGGTGGAGCAGCGCCGGGCGAACGAGGAGCGGCTGAGGATGGCCCGGGAGCTGCACGACATCCTGGCGCACAGCCTGTCGCTGATCAACGTCCAGGCGGGGGTCGCGCTCGCGCTGCTGGACCGCCGGCCGGAGCAGGCCCGCACCGCGCTGGTCACCATCAAGTCGACCAGCAAGGAGGCGCTGGGGGAGGTCCGCCAGGTCCTCGCGACGCTGCGCGGGCCCGGTGCGGCGCCGCGCGGACCGGCGCCCGGGCTGGACCGGCTGGACGAACTCACCGACCAGGCCGACCGGGTGGGCCTGGCCGTCGAGGTGCACGAGGACGGTGACCGGCGGGCGCTGTTCGCCGCCGTCGACCTCACCGCCTTCCGGATCGTCCAGGAGGCGCTGACCAACGTGATCCGGCACTCGGTGGCCCGGCAGGCCGTCGTGGTCCTGGACTGGCGGGATCCGGCGGTGCTGGTGGTCCTGGTCGAGGACCCGGGCCCGGCCGTGCTGGGCGACGCGGGCGGTTCGGGCAGCGGACTGGCGGGGATGCGCGAACGGGCCGGCGCGTTCGGTGGCACCATCACGGCGGGGCCGCTGCCCGGCGGCGGCTTCCGGGTCAGGGCGGAGCTGCCGACACCGAAGGCGGAGAGTGAGTGATTCGGGTACTGCTGGCGGATGACCAACTGCTGGTCCGGGCCGGGTTCCGCGCCCTGCTCGACCTGGAGGACGACCTCACGGTGGTCGGCGAGGCGGACGACGGCGAGGCGGCGGTCCGGCTGGCCCGCGAACTCCTGCCGGACGTCGTGCTGATGGACGTCCGGATGCCGCGGATGGACGGCCTGGAGGCGACCCGGCGGATCGCCGGGGACGAGGCGCTGTCCTCCGTACGGGTGGTCGTGCTGACCACCTTCGAGCTGGACGAGTACGTCTTCGAGGCGCTGCGTTCGGGGGCGGCGGGCTTCCTCGTCAAGGACACCGACCCGGCCGAGCTGCTGCGGGCGATCCGGGTCGCGGTGGCGGGGGACGCGCTGCTGTCGCCGGGGGTGACGCGGCGGCTGATCGGCGAGTTCGCGGCCCGCTCGAAGGGGCCCGGGGCGGCGCCGGCGGGGCTCACGGACGTCTCCGCGCTGACCGAGCGGGAGCGGGAGGTGCTGGCGCTGGTCGGGATGGGGCTGTCCAACGACGAGATCGCCCGGCGGCTGGTGGTGAGCCCGTTGACGGCCAAGACGCACGTGAGCCGGACGATGCTGAAGCTCGGCGCCCGGGACCGGGCGCAACTGGTGGTGCTGGCCTACGAGTCGGGGCTGGTGCGGCCGGGCTGGCTGGGCTGAGCGGCGGTAGGGACGCGGGCAGCCGGGCCGATCGGCGGTGGGTCCGAGGGCCGGTGAGTCCGAGGGCCGGTGGGTCCGAGCGGTGGCAGGGATGAGTGGCGACCGGGCCGAGTGGCGGTGCGCAAGGGCCCGGTACTCCCGGCCCGGCGTGTCGGGAGCCGTCCGTACTCTCCCGGGAGTACCGCAACTGTCGCTGCTGGTAGGACGCGTGATGAGAGGGCTCCGCGGCACGCTCTAGTCACCTCGGGAACCGCCCGGGGTCCTGGAGGCAACCGCCGAGGAGATGAACCACCATGTACACACTGCTGGCCGACTGGGACGGTCACGGTCCCGGTCCCTGGATCCTGCTGGTCCCCCTGGTCTGGATCGCCGTGGTGGTCCTGGTGATCACGGTGCTGCGCCGGACGTTCTGGCGGCGCGGCTGCGGGCCCGGGGCCGGGGCGGACCACCCGATGGCCGTCCTGGGCCGCCGCTACGCCGAGGGCGACATCGACGCCGAGGAGTACCGGGCCAAGCGGGCCGTGCTCACCGAGTCGCCGCGCGACCAGTCCCGAGGGGGTGCCGGGAAGTGACGACCCTCGACCTCGTCCGGGGCACCGCCGCCCGGGTCGCCTACGCCGTCAAGGTCTACGGCGTCGGCGGCACCGAGGTCCGTGCGCTGGACCGCGTGACGGTGGAGTTCCCGGCCGGGCGCTTCACCGCGATCATGGGGCCCTCCGGCTCGGGCAAGTCCACCCTGATGCACTGCGCGGCCGGGCTGGACACCCTCAGCTCGGGCCGCGCCTGGATCGGCGAGACCGAGCTCGGCTCCCTGAACGACCGGCGGCTCACCCTGCTGCGCCGCGAGCGGGTCGGCTTCGTCTTCCAGGCCTTCAACCTGGTGCCCACGCTCACCGTCCTGGAGAACGTCACCCTGCCGCTCGACCTCGCCGGGGCGGCCCCCGACGAGGACTGGCTGACGGCGCTGATCGACGTCGTCGGCCTCGGAGACCGGCTGCACCACCGGCCCGGCGAGCTCTCCGGCGGCCAGCAGCAGCGGGTCGCGGTGGCCCGGGCACTGGCCGGGCGGCCGCAGGTGGTCTTCGCCGACGAGCCCACCGGCAACCTCGACTCCCGCTCGGGCGGCGAGGTGCTCGGCCTGCTGCGCCGCGCGGTGGACGAGATGGGGCAGTCGGTGGTCATGGTCACCCACGACCCGACGGCCGCCGGCCACGCCGACGAGGCGCTCTTCCTCGCCGACGGGCGGCTGGTGGACCGGATGGAGCGCCCCAGCGCCGCGGCGGTGCTGGACCGGATGAAGGCCTTCGAACGGGGGCGGTCATGACGTCCGCGGTCACCTTCCGGCTCAGCCTGCGCTCACTGCGCGCCCACAAGCGGCGGCTGGCCGGCACCTTCCTGTCCATCCTGCTCGGGGTCAGCTTCCTGACCGGCACCATGGTGCTGGGGGACACCCTCCGGGCCAACTTCGACACCCTCTTCGCCGACGCCAACGCGGGCACCGACGTGGTGGTCCGCAGCGCCGACGTGCTGGACTCCCCGGGCACCGCCGGCGGGGTGCGGGCCCCGGTGGACGCCGCGCTCGCCGACGGGCTGCGCACCGTCCCCGGGGTGGCCGCCGCAGAGCCGTCCGTCCAGGGCGCGGGCCAACTGGTCGGCTCCGACGGCAAGCCGATCGGCGGTCAGGGGCCCCCGACCCTGGCGGGCAACTGGCTCACCGACGGGAGGCTCAACCCGTACCGGCTCGCCGAGGGCCGGGCACCGGCGGCGCCGGGGGAGGTCGTGGTCAACCGGGGAGCGGCGCGGTCGGGCGGGCTGCACATCGGCTCGACCACCGTGCTGCGCACCCCCGACCCGGTCCCGGTCACCGTCGTCGGCATCGCCACCTTCGGGGCGAGCGCGGACGGCATGGGCCCGAGCACCTTCACCGCCATGACCTTCGCGGACGCCGAGCACCACCTCACTCCGAAGGGCGCCGGGCAGGCCAGTTCGATCCAGGTCCGCGCGGCGGCCGGGGTCGGCCAGCGGGAGCTGGTCGACCGGATCACCCCGCGGCTCCCGGCGGGCGTCCAGGCCATCACGGGAACGGCGGCCACCCAGGAGAGCACCCAGCTGCTGTCCGGGCGGTTCCTGAGCATGTTCACCACCCTGCTGCTGGTCTTCGCCGGGATCGCGCTGCTGGTCGCCACGTTCACCATCCACAACACCTTCGCCATCGTGGTCGCCCAGCGCACCAGGGAGAACGCGCTGCTGCGGGCGCTCGGCGCGGTGCGCGGTCAGGTGCTGGGCGCGACGCTCGCGGAGGCCTCGGCGGTCGGCCTGCTGGCCTCGCTCGGCGGCCTGCTGGGCGGGATCGGCGTGGCCACCGGCCTCAAGGCACTGTTCTCCACCCTCGGCTTCGCCCTGCCGACCGGCGGCATGGTGATCGGTGCGGCGGCGATCGTGCTCCCGTTGCTGGTCGGGACGCTGGTCGCGGTGGGCTCGGCGCTGCTGCCCGCGGTCCGGGCCGGGCGGACGGCACCGCTGGCGGCGCTGCGGGAGACGGGCGTCGACCGGGCCGGACAGGGGCGTTCCGGCACCGTCCGGGTGCTGGCCGGCGGTCTGCTGCTGGCCGGCGGAGTGCCGGTCGCCGTCCTCGGCGCCACCGACGGCCCGTCGGTGGCCCTGACGGCGGGCGGGGCGCTGGCGGTGCTCGGCCCGGTCGCGGCGGCGTTCGCGGTCCGGACGTTGGGCGCGCCACTGCCCCGGCTGCGCGGGGTCTCCGGCCTGCTGGCCCGACGCAACGCGGCGCGCAACCCGCGCCGGACGGCGGCGACGGCGAGCGCGCTGATGATCGGGGTCGCGGTGGTGACGCTGTTCACCGTCTTCGGCGCATCGATCAAGGCCACCCTGGACTCCACGGTGAGCAAGTCCTTCGCGGGAGACCTGGCCGTCACCAGCCCCTCGTTCGGGGCCGGCGGCAGCGGGATCAGCCCGAAGGTGGCGGACGCGCTGGCCGGGCTGCCCGAAGTCCGGCAGGCGGTCGGGCTCGGCCGGGGCGTCGCCCGGATCGACGGGCACGGGCGGGCGCTGGACGTCACCGATCCGGCCAGGCTGCCGGGGATCGTCGACCTCGGCCGGGTCGACGGCTCGCTGGACGGGCTCGGCACGGACGGCCTGGCGGTCTCCCGCAGCGAGGCGCGGCAGCACGGCTGGCAGCTCGGACAGTCCGTCACCGTGGGCTTCACCGACGGCAGCAGCGGTCCGTTCACGATCCGCGCACTCTACGAGGGCGGCGGGCTGGCCGGTGACTACCTGGTGACCCGCCAGGCCTGGGCCCCGCACCGGGGGCAGGACGCGGACACCATGGTCGCGGTCGGCCTGCGCGACGGCGTCTCCACCACCGCCGGCAAGGCGGCGGTGGAGAAGGCACTGGTCCCGTTCGGCAGTCCGCAGGTGCAGGACCGCGACGGCTACGCGAAGAGCGCGGCCTCCGGCGTCGACATGATGCTGTCGGTGGTCTACGCGCTGCTGGCGCTGGCGGTGCTGATCGCGCTGCTGGGCATCGCCAACACGCTGACGCTGGCGGTGCACGAGCGGACCAGGGAGCTCGGGTTGCTGCGGGCCGTCGGCCAGACCAGGGCGCAACTGCGCGGCATGGTGCGCTGGGAGTCGGTGCTGGTGGCCGCCTTCGGGACGGTCGGCGGGCTCGGGCTGGGGGCCTTCCTCGGCTGGGCGCTGGTCCGGGCCGCGGACCGCGCGGGGACGAGCTCCTTCGCGATACCGCCGGGGCAGCTCGCCGTGGTGCTGGCGGCCGGGCTGCTCGCCGGCGCGGTGGCCGGCCTCCGCCCGGCGGGGCGGGCGGCACGGCTGGACGTCCTTCGGGCGATCGCCACGGAGTGACGGCAGGGGCCAGGGCGGAGAACGGTCGGCGGGCCGAACCAACGACGGAAGGAGGCGGAGTCGTGAGCGGACGAGGAGAGGGAGCGTGCCCCCGTGCCGCCGTACCCCCCGTGCCGCCGTACCCCCCGTGCCGCCGTACCCCCCCCGGGCCCGGTGCTCCCCGGGCCTACCGCGGGAACACCTCCCGCAGCAGCGGGTCCGGCAGTCCGCGGCGGCGCCACTCCCGCGGGTAGCCGAGCGAGACCTCCTCGAAGGGGACGCCGTCGTAGCTGGTCTTGCGGGGGATGTGCAGGTGGCCGTAGATCATCGCCGCGGTGTTGAAGCGGCGGTGCCAATCGGCCGTCAGCTCGGTGCCGCACCACTGGGCGAACTCGGGGTACCAGAGGATCTCGGTGGGGTGGCGGACCAGCGGATAGTGGTTGACCAGCACGAGCGGTACGTCCGGGTCACAGGCGGCGAGCCGCTGCTCGGTCAGCCGGACCCGCTCGCGGCACCAGGAGTCGAGGTCGGGGAACGGGTCCGGGTGGAGCATCCGCTCGTCGGCGCAGACGATGCCGCTCTCGTAGGCGGCCGCGAGGGACTCCTCCTTGGTGGTCGTCCCCGGCGCCCGGAAGGAGTAGTCGTACAGCAGGAAGAGCGGGGCGATCCGGACCGGGCCGCCCGCGCCCTGCCAGAGCGGGTACGGGTCCTCGGGAGTCACCACGCCGAGGTTCCGGCAGAGTTCGACGAGGTGCTCGTAGCGGGCGACACCGCGGAGCGTCACCGGGTCCTCGGGGTGGGTCCACAGTTCGTGGTTGCCGGGGGCCCAGATTACCCGGGCGAAGCGTTCGGCGAGCAGGCCGAGCGCCCACTCGATGCTGGTGGTCAGCTCGGCGACGTCCCCGGCGACGAGCAGCCAGTCGTCGGGGGAGGTGGGCTGGAGCTTCTCCACCAGGTCCCGGTTCTCCTGGTAGGAGATGTGGAGGTCGCTCACGGCGAGCAGCCGCCCGCCCGCTCCGGTCGGCTCCGTCGACGCGTCGCCGCGGTGTTCGGTCGTCACTCCTGCCCCCTGTGCTCACCCTGCCGATGTCGCCACAGTACGTGGCGGATGGGGGCCGTGGGGCGGGTTGGCGGGATCGCGCGTTCGAGCGGCCGGCGTCGGCGGTTCAGCTGCCGAAGTCCATGAGCACGCCGTGGGCGGAGACGGTGGTGACGGTCAGGATCGCCAGCGAGGCGATGCCGAGGGCCAGGCCGAGGAGGGCGCGGCCGCGGCGCCGGGTGCCGCGGACCAGGGCCAGCGTGGCGAGGACGATGGCGAGCGGCCCCAGGGCGATGTTGAAGATCAGCAGGCCGGGCAGGCCGAGGAGGAAGGAGGCGACGGCCAGGTTGTCGGCCTCGGCGCCGGCGCGGTCGGTGGCGGTGCCGCGGTGCTCGGTGGCGTGGTCGGTGCCGCGGTGCTCGGTGGCGGTGCCGCGGTGTTCGGTGACGGTGCTCATGGCGGTGGCGGGTCCTCTCTGGGGAGTCGGAGCGGCCGGGTCAGCGCTGCCGGAGGCGGGCGATGCCCTCGCGGGCGCCGAAGGCGAGCAGCCAGGCGGCGATGGCGGCCGAGGCGGTGAGGAAGACGGGGAGCGAGGTGTGTGCGGCGGCGCCGATCAGGACGCCCATGGCGACCAGGGCAGAGAACAGGATCATGGCTGGCCCCTCCGGCCGGTGCGGTGTCATCCGAGTTTCGGTTGACAAGTGTTCACTGACTTCGGTGTCACTCTACGCCGACTGGCCAATTTCGGCAAACACTTGTTTACTGAATGGCGTGAGTCACATCGTTGGGGCCAGACAGGCCCAGAAGCAGCAGAGTCGGCGCGCGTTGCTGGACGCGGGTCTGCACCTGCTGGCCGATCAGAACCTCGCCAGCCTCGGCGTGCGCGAGGTCACCCGGGAGGCCGGACTGTCCCCGGCCGCCTTCTACCGGCACTTCCCGGACCTCGCCGCGCTCGGGGTGGCGCTGGTCGAGGAGTCGCTGGCGAGCCTGCACGTGATGATCAGGTCGGTGCTCGCCGAGGCGGGCGGCGCCGAGGAGCTGATCGACCGTGCGGTGGACGTCATCGAGCGGCACGTCATGGATCACCGGGCGCATGTCCGCTTCCTGGCGCGCGAGCGGCACGGCGGGGTCCGGCGGGTGCGCGAGGCGATCGACGCGGAACTCGGGCGGTTCGCCGCCGAGGTGGGGGAGGCGCTGGCGCTCCAGCCGGTCTCGCGCGGGTGGAGCGGGCGGGACCTGGGGATGCTCGCCGAGTTGTACGTGGATCACATGGTGTCGACGGCTTCGGCCCTGCTGGAGGCCGTGGAGGCTGATCCGGCCAGGGTGCAGCGGATCGCCGCCACCGCGCGCCTGCAGCTGCGCCTGATCAGCGTCGGTCGGCGGCACTGGCAGGGGAGTTGACGGCTCCCCTGGCGGGCTGAGGGCGGGAACTGGCCATTGCGGCCGGAGTGACCTCTTGGGGTGGTCTTGACTCTTGACAGTGAGTCATGTCCGCGACAGCTTTGGTGGACCCCCACACCGAGAGGTCTCTCATGAAGAAGCCGCTCATAGGCATGCTCGCCGCGCTCCTGGTCACCGGGACGACCGCCCTCGCCGGAGCCCTCCCCGCCCAGGCCGCGACCCCGGAGGCCCCCGCCTCCGTCGCCGCCGACACCGCCGCCGAGACCGCCGCCGCGTCCGGGGCGGACGCCGCCGCGGTGGACACCAAGGCTGCCCCCCTCGCCGCCGTGACCTTCGCCGGGACGGTGGCGCTCAGCAACTGCTCCGGCTCGCTGGTCCGGATGCCCGGCTCGGCCGCGAGTGACCCGGCCCTCGTCCTGTCCAACGGGCACTGCCTGGAGTCCGGGATGCCCGGCCCCGGCCAAGTGGTCCTCAACCAGTCCTCCAGCCGGACCTTCACCCTGCTCAGCTCCACCGGCGGCCGGCTCGCGACCCTGCGCGCGACCAAGGTGGTCTACGGGGCGATGACCGACACCGACGTGTCGATCTACCAGTTGAACACCAGCTACTCCTCGATCCAGTCCCGCTACGGGATCGCCCCGCTGACGATCTCGGCCGCCCACCCCACCCAGGGCGCCTCGATCAAGGTCGTCTCCGGGTACTGGAAGAAGATCTACTCCTGCTCGATCGACGGCTTCGCCTACCGGCTGCACGAGGCCGACTGGGTCTTCAAGGACTCGGTGCGCTACACCTCCGGGTGCAACGTGATCGGTGGTACCTCCGGCTCGCCGGTGGTCGACGCGAACACCGGCCAGGTGGTCGCCGTCAACAACACGATCAACGAGAGCGGCGAGTCCTGCACCCTGGACAACCCCTGCGAGGTCGACCAGAGCGGCCGGGTGACGGTGCACCAGGGCATCGGCTACGCCCAGGAGACCTACGGGATCCCCGCCTGCTTCGCCGCCGGCAACCGCTTCGACCTCACCCTGCCCGGCTGCACCCTGCCCCGCCCGTGACCGGTGGGCCGCCCGTCACGGGCCCGGGGCGACCCCACTGACCAGCATCCGTTCCCGATGGGCCACCCGCGATCGGCGGGTGGCCCATTCGGCCGTCTACCAGGCGGCCGTCGCACCACCCGCACCGCAGAGTTGTGCCGACAAGGCAGCAGTCATGTCCGTTGACCAGATGGAGAGTTGATGACCACCACAGTGCGAAGGCTGCTGGTTTCCGCCCTGCTGATACCGCTGCTCGCGTTCGGCGGCCTGTCCGCCCCGGCGATGGCCGCCGGTGCGCAGGGCGTCGGGGCGGCCGATGCCGCCGCCGGTCGGAGCCCCGCCGACGACCCGAACGCGGACATCAAGGACCGCCTCGCGGCGATCCCCGGGGTGACCGTCACCGAGGAGAAGCCCACCACCACCGGCCACCGGTACTTCCTGGCCACCTACACCCAGCCGATCGACCACGCGCGGCCCTGGCTGGGCACCTTCCAGCAGCGCTTCAGCCTGCTGCACCGCGGGTACGACCGCCCGACCGTCTTCTACACCAACGGCTACACGCTGGGCACCACGCCGTCCCGCACCGAGCCGGCGCGACTGGTGGACGGCAACCAGGTGTCGATCGAGTACCGCTTCTTCATGCCCTCGCGCCCCGAGCCGGCGGACTGGACCAAGGCCGGCATCCGCCAGCAGGCCGCCGACTCGCACCGGCTGGTGACCGCGCTCAAGCGGATCTACCAGCAGGAGTGGATCTCCACCGGCGCCAGCAAGGGCGGCATGTCCTCCACCTACTACCGCCGTTTCTACCCGGACGACATGGCGGGCACGGTCGCGTACGTGGCGCCGAACAACACCGACGTCAACGACTATGCCGCCTACACCCAGTTCTTCCGCACGGTCGGCACCGCGGAGTGCCGGGCCGCGCTGAACGCGGCGCAGCGGGAGCTGCTGGTGCGCCGCGACCGCCTGGAGGCGCGCTACGTGGCGGACAACAAGACCGCGGGCTCGACCTTCAACACCCTGGGCACGCCGGACCGGGCCTACGAGGCGGGTGTCCTCGACGTGGTCTGGGCGTTCTGGCAGTACAGCACCGAGGCGGACTGCGCGAAGGTCCCGGCCGCCGCGACCGCGACCGACGACGAGCTGTACGCCTGGTTCGACGCGCAGTCCGGCATCACCGGCAACAGCGACCAGTCGCTGGCGAAGTACACCGCCTACTACTACCAGGCCGCCACCGAGCTGGGTGCGCCGTTCTTCGACGTCTCGTACCTGAAGGACCAGCTGCACTACGACTACAAGGAGCTCTACTCGGCTCGCTCCTACGTGCCGAAGGAGATCCCGACCACCTTCAACCCGTACGCGATGCGTGACATCGACCGCTGGGTGAAGCGCGACGCCGAGCGGATCATGTTCGTCTACGGCGGCAACGACCCGTGGGGCGCCAAGCCGTTCAAGCTCGGCCGGGGCAGCGAGGACAGCTACGTCTACACCGTGCCGGGCGGCAACCACGGCTCCAACATCGGCAAGCTGCCGGCCGCGGAGTCGGCCGAGGCGACCGCCAAGGTGCTGGAGTGGGCCGGTCTGGCCGACCACGACTCGGCCCGCTCGCTCGCCAAGGCGCAGCAGATCCCGCCGTTCGGCCCGCTCGACGAGGAGGGCCAGAAGCTGGAGCGCCGCCCGCTGTAGTCGGGACCGCGCTACCAGGAGGCCACCCCCGCCGGGGTGGCCTCCGTGCGTTCCGGGGCTCCCCCGCGTCCCCGGGCCCGTGTGTTCCCGGGGCCCGTGCGTTCCGGAGCCTTTCCGCGTTCCGGGCCGGCCGCGCGCCCCGGGCCGGGCCCGGGGCGTCGCGCGACGCCGTCCGCCCCCTTACCGAAGCAGTGAATCGGTGCTTCAATGCTTCCATGGCCTACCGACGCACGCCCGCCGTCCAAGCCCGGCTGGACGCCCAGCGTGAGACGGTGCTCCAGGCCGCCGTCCTGCTCCTCGCCGAGCGCGGGTACGGCGGTTGCACCATGGCCGCCGTGGCGGACCGCGCCGGGATCGCGACCGGGAGCCTCTACCAGCACTTCGCCAACAAGGCCGAGCTGTCGGTGGAGCTGTTCCGGCGGGTGGTGACCCGCGAGATGGACGCCGTCAACGCGGCCGTCGCCGCCCGGGAGACCCCGCAGGACCGGATCGCCGCCGTCGTCGAGACCTTCGCCTCCCGGGCGCTGCGCGCGCCCCGGTTGGCGTACGCGCTGCTGGTCGAGCCGGCCGACGCGGTGGTCGACGGCGAGCGCCTGGTGTTCCGGCGGGCGTTCCGGGACGTGATCGCCACCGAGATCGCCACCGCCGTGGCCGACGGCGAACTCCCCGAACAGGACCCGGTGCTGACCGCGGCCGCCCTGGTCGGCGCGGTCGGCGAGGCGCTCGCCGGCCCGCTCTCGGCCGCACCCGGCCGGCGCGGCGCACCCGCCGGGCCCGCCACCGCCACCGCCGCCCAGCCCGTACCCGCCACCGCCGCCGGAGCGCTCCCGGAGCCTGCACCCACCCAGCCCGCACCCGCCACCGGCGCACCCACCGAGCCTGCACCCGCACCCGCACCCGGGGCCGCCGCCGTGGTGGTTCCCGCCCTGGTCTCCTTCACCCTGCGTGCCCTGGGAGGACGCGATGACAGCGACGCATGAGGTCACCAACCAGGTGCCCCTGCCGTACGGCCACGACACCGCCGCCGACCCGACCCTGCTCGCCGCGCTGCACCGGGCCGGCGCCGGCTGGGCCGAGCCCGAGCTGCGGGAGCTCGGCCGGCTGGCCGGCTCCGAGCAGGCGGCCGAGTGGGGTCGGCTGGCCAACGAGAACCCGCCGGTGCTGCGCACCCACGACCGCTTCGGCCACCGGGTCGACGAGGTCGAGTTCCACCCGGCCTGGCACGAGCTGATGCGCACCGCCGTCTCCCACGGCCTGCACGCCGCGCCCTGGCGGGACGACCGGCCCGGCGCGCACGCGGCCCGCGCCGCGAAGTTCCTCGTCTGGAGCCAGGTCGAGGCCGGCCACACCTGCCCGATCTCGATGACCTACGCCGCCGTCCCGGCGCTGCGCGCGAACCCCGCCCTGGCGGCCGAGTTGGAGCCGCTGCTGGCCGCGACCGAGTACGACTTCGGGCTGCGCGAGCCGCGCACCAAGCGCGGGCTGATCGCCGGCATGTCGATGACGGAGAAGCAGGGCGGCTCGGACGTCCGCACCAACACCACCACCGCGACCCCGCAGGCGGACGGCACCTACCGGCTGACCGGCCACAAGTGGTTCACCTCCGCGCCGATGTCCGACCTCTTCCTGACGCTCGCCCAGGCGCCCGGCGGCCTGAGCTGTTTCGTGCTGCCGCGGGTGCTGCCGGACGGGAGCCGCAACCGGCTCCAGCTGATGCGGCTCAAGGACAAGCTGGGCAACAAGTCCAACGCCTCGGCCGAGTTGGAGTACGACGGTGCCGTCGGCTGGCTGGTCGGCGAGGAGGGGCGCGGGGTGCCGACCATCATCGAGATGGTCAACATGACCCGCCTGGACTGCACCACCGGCGCCGCCGCCGGGATGCGCTACGGCGCCACCCGGGCCGTCCACCACGCCCTCCACCGGCGTGCGTTCGGCGAGGCGCTGGTGGACCAGCCGCTGATGCGCAACGTGCTCGCCGACCTGGTGGTGGAGTCCGAGGCGGCGACGGCCGTCGCGATGCGCCTCGCCGAGGCCACCGACCGGGCGCTGGCCGGGGACGGGACGGAGTCGCTGGTCCGGCGGCTGGGCCTGGCGGTGGCCAAGTACTGGGTCTGCAAGCGCGGTCCGGCGCACGCCGCCGAGGCGCTGGAGTGCCTGGGCGGCAACGGCTACGTCGAGGAGTCCGGGATGCCGCGGCTCTACCGGGAGGCGCCGCTGGTGTCGATCTGGGAGGGCTCCGGGAACGTGGCCGCCCTGGACGCGCTGCGCGCGATGGCCAGGCGCCCGGAGACCGTGGAGGCCTTCCTGGGCGAGCTCGACGCCGCGGCCGGGGCGGACCGCCGGCTGGACGCCGCCGTCGCCGACCTGCGCAAGCAGTTGTCGGACCCCGCCGACCTGGAGTTCCGGACCCGTCGGCTGGTCGAGTCGATGGCGCTGGCCCTGCAGGGCTCGCTGCTGGTGCGCCACGGCAGTGCGGCGGTGGCGGACGCGTTCTGCGCCAGCCGGCTCGGCGGCGACCACGGCGCAGCCTTCGGCACGCTGCCCTCCGGCGTCGACACCACCGCGATCATCGACCGGGCCCGCCCGGTGCCGGCGTGACCGGCACCGAGGCCGCGGACGTCCGGGCGTTCTGGCAGGCGCTGGGCCTGCCCGGGCTGATCGACGTGCACACCCACTTCATGCCGAAGAACGTCATGGACAAGGTGTGGGCGTACTTCGACGCCGCGGGCCCGCTCGTCGACCGCCCGTGGCCGATCACCTACCGGGTGGCCGAGTCCGAACGCGTCGACCGGCTGCGGGAGTTCGGCGTCCGCGCGTTCACGTCGATGCTCTACCCGCACAAGCCCGGCATGGCCGCCTGGCTGAACGCCTGGGCGGCGGACTTCGCCGCCCGCACCCCGGACTGTCTGCACACCGCGACCTTCTTCGCCGAGCCCGAGGCACCCGGCTACGTGGCGCGGGCGCTCGAGGACGGCGCCCGGGTGTTCAAGGCACACCTGCAGGTCGGCGGCTACGACCCGACGGACCGCCGGCTGGACGAGGTCTGGGGGATGCTCGCCGAGAGCGGGACGCCGGTGGTCTGCCACTGCGGATCCGGGCCGGTGGCCGGCAAGTTCACCGGCCCCGGTCCGATCGGGGAGGTGCTGGACCGGCATCCCGGACTGGTCCTGGTGGTCGCCCACCTCGGCATGTCCGAGTACCGCGACTTCCTCGACCTCGCCGAGCGGCACCCCTCCGTCCGGCTGGACACCACCATGGCGTTCACGGACTTCGTCGAGGCCGACGACCCGTTCCCGCGCACCGAACTGCCGCGCCTGCGGGCCCTCCGGGACCGCGTGCTGCTCGGCAGCGACTTCCCCAACATCCCGTACCGGTACGTCCACCAGCTGGAGGCGCTGGCCGGGTTGGGCCTGGGGGAGGAGTGGCTGCGGGCCGTCTGCCACGACAACGCCGCCGCGCTCTTCGGCCTCTGACGCGCCGGCCGGCCGCCCTACCCCGGCCGGCCGCACGTCACCAGACCGCACGTCACCAGACGCGCGCCGCCCGGCCGTACGCTGCCCGGCCGTACGCCGAGCGACCCGCCCCTCGCCCCCGGCCGGCCGACCGACGCCGGCTCAACGCACCACCCGCAGCACCCCCAGCGCGTCCGCGTGCAGCCCGGGCGCGGCGGCGAGGAAGCTGTCGGACCCGGCCGTCCAGGCCGCACCGGCGGCGTCCGTCACCGTCGCCCCGGCCTCGCTCGCGACCAGTGCTCCGGGCAGCAGGTTGCCGGCGTCCCGGCCGTACTCCCAGAACAGCGCCAGGTGTCCGGAGCCGACCTGCGCCACCTGCAGCGCGGTGGGGCCGAGGTTGCGCACGGCGGGCACCGCGCCGGCCATCGCGGACAGCGACTCGCCCGCCCGGCGCAGTGCCACCGGGTCGGCCGCGACGAACGGCGGCTGGCTGGTGCCGGCGACGGTGGCCGCGAGCTCGCGCGGCAGCGGCGCGATCGCCCGCCCGTCCAGCCGGGCCCCGCCGCCCAGCACCGCCTGGTACGTCCACCCCGCGCCGGGGCCGGTGCCCAGCTCCGGCGCGTGCACCACGGCGAGCACCGCCGCGCCGTCCCGGATCAGCGTCGCCGTGACGGCCCAGTGCGGCTGCCCCAGCAGGTACTGCACCGCGCCGTCCGTCGCGTCGCAGAGCCACCACTCGCCCTCGGCGGGCATCGAGCCGTCCAGTTCCTCCGGTACCCACCCGGCGCGGGGGTGCAGTGCGCTCAGCCGCTCGCGGAGCTCGGCGGCGGCCGGGCCGTCGATCTCGGCGAACCGGGCGCCCGCCTCCTCCCCGGTCGCCGCCGGGGTCGGCGCGGCGGGCCGACGGGCCGCCAGCCCCGCACCGGCCAGGCGCACGGCCGTCGTCACCTGCTCCGCCAGCGCCCACAGCTCGGCCGGTACGGTCTCAGCCGACACGGTCCCCATCGCCGCAGCCTCCATCGTCGTCGTCCCTTCCGCCGGGGGCCGGTCGCTCCGGCCTCCCGGGACAAGGAGTACCGTCAGGGCGCTGGAACAGGACGCTCGAACGGCCCCGGATGACGGAGATCGGACACCATGGACCTTTCCGCCGCTGATCCGGACACCGTGCTGGACCAGCTGGACCGCCGCCTGGTCTGCGCCCTGCAGGTCGACGGACGGGCCGAGCCCGGCCGCATCGCCGAGGTGCTCGGCGTCTCCGCCCGGACGGTCACCCGCCGACTGGGCCGGCTGCGGCAGACCGGGGTGCTGCGGGTGGTCCGGCTGCCCGACGTCGAGGACGCCGCGGTGGGCGCGCTGCTGCTGCGGGTCCGGGTGCTGAGCGGGGCGGTGGACGCGGTCGCCCGGGCGCTGGCCGACCGGCCCGACGTGCCCTTCGTCGACGTGATGCTCGGCGGCCAGGAGGTCGGCGCCGTCATGCTGACCGACGCCGGGGCCCGCGACCGCCTGCTGTACGGGCAGTTGCCCGCGACCAGCGCGGTCGTCGAGACCACCACGCACGCCGTGCTGCACGCCTTCGCGGACGCCGGGCAGTGGCGGGCCGGCCAGCTGACGGAGGCGGAGGTCGCCGCGCTCGCCCGGCCGGTCGTGCCGCGTCCCGCGGTGCCGCCGCCGACGGACGAGCTCGACCGTGCGCTGCTGGCCCGGCTGGGCGAGGACGCCCGGCAGTCGCACGCGGCGCTGGCCGGAGCGGTCGGCGCCGCGGAGTCGACCGTCCGCCGCCGGCTGGGCAGGCTCGACGAGCTGGGGCTGCTGCGCACCCACGCCACCGTCGACCCGAGGCTGCTCGGGATGGCCGTGGACGCCAACCTCTGGCTGGACGTCCCGCCGGGTCGGCTCGCGGAGGTCGGCACCGCGCTCGCCGGTCATCCGCAGGTGCACGGGGTGTTCGCCACCAGTGGTCCGGCCAACCTGCTGGCCACCCTGTTCTGCGCGGACCACGGCGGCCTCTACCGGTTCCTCACCGAGACCCTGGGCCCGCTCGGGGTGGCCCGGGCCGAGACCACGATCACCGCCCGGGCGGTGAAACGGGCGGGTGTCGTGCTCCGCCGCCCCGGGGCCGATCCGCGGCCCGGCGCACGCACCGAGCCACGTTCCGGCGCACGCCCCGACCGACACGCCGGCTGACGCCCTGGCCCCGACCCGACCTGACCCGGCCCCGACCCGACCCCGACCCAGCCCCGACCCGACCCGACCCGACCTGACCCCGACCCGGGCCGTGACCCGGCGGGTACCGATCATGACCTGGCGGGTAATCGACGCCCCGCGGGTCGCCGGGCAGGCTGGAGGCGTCCGGTCGGCGCACGGCCACCGGCAACCAGGACCCGAACCCCCTCAGGAGGCTGATCCGCCGTGTCCGCCCACACCCTGACGCCGCCCACGCGCCCCGCCGACTCCGTCCTCTCGCTGCGGACCGTGCGCGGGGTGCTCGCCCTGGACGCACTGGTCACCGGCGGCAACGGCCTGGCCTACCTGATCCTCGCCGGTCCGGTCGGCGAGCTGCTCGGCGTCGGCCGGTCCACCCTGGTCGAGCTCGGGGCCTTCCTCACCGTGTACGCGGTGGCGGTCGGCGCCCTGGCCGCCCGCAGGCGCCCGCCGCGGGCGGCCGTGTGGACGGTGACCGGCCTCAACGCGGTGTGGGTGGTGCTCAGTCTGGTCGCGCCGGAGGTCTGGTTGGAGCCGACCACCGCCGGGTCCGTCTGGATCGCCGCGCAGGCCGCGGTGGTGGCCCTGTTCGTGGCCCTGCAGTCCACCGCCCTGCGCCGCGCCGACCGCACCTGAGGTCCGGACCGTACGGACGCCCCTCCGTCCGCCCGCCTGACCGCCCGCTCCTACCGCTCCGGCCCCACCGCGGACTGCAGGAACCGGACCGTCTCCGCGTCCGCCGGGAGGAAGGTCTCCATGGCCAGCTCGGAGACGGTCACGTCCAGCGGGGTGTTGAAGGTCGCGATGGTGGACAGGAAGGACAGCACCCGCCCCTGGTGCGCGATCCGCAGCGGCAGCGCGAACGGGAACGCCTCGGTGGTGTCCTCCTCCGCCGTGCCCGCGTCGGACGCCGGCTCGGGGTACCCGGAGACCTCCTCGTAGAGTCGGCGCAGCGGCTCGGAGCGGACCAGGTCGATCTGGTGCTCCATCCGCTCCAGCAGGTGCCGACGCCACTGGCGGAAGTTGACGATGCGCGGCGCCACGCCCTCGGGGTGCAGGGTGATCCGCATCGCGTTGGGCGGGTCCTGCAGCAGGTGCGGGGCGACGCCGTCGAGGAGCAGGCCGAGCGCGCGGTTGGCGGCCAGCACCCGGAAGGCGCCGTCGACGACCAGGGCGGGGTAGGGGTCGTGCGCGGCGAGCAGGCGCTCCAGGCCGCCCCGCAGCGCCGCCATCGAGGGGTCGTCCAGCGGCGTCTCGGGGTAGAGGGGGGCGTAGCCGGCGGCGAGCAGCAGCGTGTTGCGTGCGCGGACGGGGACGTCCAGGTGCTCGGCCAGCCGCAGCACCATCTCCTGGCTGGGCCGGGAGCGGCCGTTCTCGACGAAGCTGATGTGCCGGGCCGAGGAGTCGGCCAGCAGGGCCAGTTGCAGTTGGCTGAGCTGCCGTCTCTCCCGCCAGCCGCGCAGCAGTGCGCCGACGCCCGTCCCCACCCCGGTCCCCATGCCCGCCATGATCGTCATGGTCGACGACGGTACTGGACCGGGCCGGTCGGGCGGGAGAGGGCCGGGTGCCCGCTCGGGGAGGTTCAGACGCCGGTGCTGGACCCGGGGCGGATCACCATCATCACCACGACCACGGCCCACAGCAGGTTGAACACCCCGGCCGTCATCGGCAGCAGTCGCAGGCCGCTGACGGCCTTGGCGTGCCGCTCGTCCGAGTCGTCGAAACCGAGTGCGTCCACCGCGGCCTGTTGTCCGGGCAGCACGAAGAGCAGCAGCGAGAGCGCGGCGATCGCGGTGAGCACCATCGAGACGATCAGCCAGGACTGCCCGAGCACGTCCATCACCTGGGCCAGGCCGATCCCCAGCACGGGCACCGCGATCCCCAGCAGGGCGTAGACCTGGGTGATCCGGTGCAGGATGCGCAGCACGCCGGCGTCCGAGGCCTGGTCCGGTCCGCCGGCCAGCGCGGCCCTGGCCCGCCGCGGGAACATGCTGACGGCCACCGCGACCGGGCCTATGAACAGGACCGACGCGAGGACGTGCAGGCTCAGCAGGAACTTGGCCATGGCGGGGACACCCTTAATCCGGCGGTGGGCAGCTGGTGGGGCGGGCGCCCGGTGGACACCGGTGGACATCCGCCCGCGACCAGGCACGCTAACACCGCTTACGCACCGGGCCGCCGCGCGGGTCGTCGCCGCCGGGCCCGTCCGCCGCGCCCGTCCGGCGGGCCCGGACGCGCGCCGTCCGCCTGCTCGGCCCGCCCAGCCGTCCGCCTGCTCGGCCCGCCAGACCGCTCGGTTGTCCCGCCCGCTCAGCCCGCGGTCGTCAGCTCCACGACCTCCGGTGCGGCGGTGCTGACGGCTGCGACGGCGGCGTCGTGCTCCCGGTCGGTCCAGTCGAGCAGGTGCAGGTCCTGGTGCCGGCTGCGCAGCGGGGGGCCGGGCGGGACGTCCAGGGGGAGGGCGGAGAGGTCGACGCCGGCCAGGGTGTCCAGGGTGGCCCGGCCGATCTTGATCAGTGACTCCTTGCGGACCCACTGGCGCAGGAAGGCCCGGTCCGGCTCCGGTGCCGCCTCGACCCGGGCCAGTTCGGCCGGGGTGAGGACCCGGCGGGCGACGGCGCGCAGCGATCCGCTGCGCCCGGCCAGTTCGACGTCGACGCCGACCGGGTGGCGGCCGGCCCCGGCCGCGACCACGCCGCGGGTGTGGGAGAGGCTCACGTGCACGTCGGGGTGGTCCGGCAGGAAGGGCTTGCCGTGGTCGGCCAGACCGCAGTCCGGGCACTGCTGGGCGAGCGTGACGGCGGCCACCGGGACGTCGAGGAGCCGGGCGGCGCAGAGCCGGACGAGCAGGTGCCCGGCGGTGAAGTCGATCCGCCCGGACTCGTGCCGGAAGCGGGCGGCGCGCTCGCGCTCGACGGGGGTCAGCAGGTGCTCGCCCGCCTCGGGGTGGCGCAGCACGGCGTCGGCGGACGCGACGGCGACGAGCGGTGCGCTGTGGTCCTTGGCCTCGGTGGTCATGCCCCCAACCTAACGGCCCCGGCCGGAGCCCCGGGGCCGGGGCCGTCCTGGCGGAGCCGCTCCGCCGTTCGGCTGATCGCCGGATCGCATCCGAGGGTCTCCAGGGTGTCATTCGTCCTGTTTCGGGTTGGATGTCTCGGATTTGTGGGATTGGCAGCACATCACACGGAACGTGGCAGGTCATACACCTGCCCTTTTCTATGCGCGGAGGAATGTGTCGATGGCTCAGGGCACCGGTACGCCGGATCACAGAACGACCGCCGCCAGGGGCGTGTCCACCACCGGTCGGCGTCGGGCGGCGCGGGTCGCCGTGGCCACCGCCGTCGCCGCGCTGCCGCTGGCCGCCGTGCTGACGGTCGGTTCGGCCGCGCCGCTGGCGCCGCCGCTCGGCGCCTGCACGGGGCCGGACTGCCCGGCCACCTGGCCGCCGCCGAACAACGGCGACTTCACCGGCCGGGACGCCACCATCAACGTCTTCGCCGGCGGCGACTACACCGTGACCGGCCGTGCGGCCGAGGCCGAGGGCAAGATCGTCGCACTGGGGAACCTCACCGTCGACAAGAGCCAGGGCGGCGGCGCCTACAACATGGGCGTCGTCGGCGTCGGTTCGCGCATCGCACCGCCCAACGGCAGCGACTTCGTGACCGCCGGCGGCAACGTCGACGTCAAGACCGGCAACCGGATCCTGATCGGCGGCAGCGACTCCAAGGGCCAGGCCTTCGGCAACCTGCGCCACGCCGGGACGGTCACCGGCACGGTCAACATCGACCCCACCGGCCGGTCGATCGCGGACGCGGACGCCGCCGCGCCGTACCGGTCGGTGCTGACCCGGATCGAGGACGTCTCCGCCTGCGTGGGCCGGGCCGCCGCGACCGGGACGGTCGCCGTCACCAACAGCGAGGCGACCTTCACCGGCGACGGCACCAGCATGAAGCAGGTCTTCAACGTCACCCGGAACCTCGCCTCGTCGTCCGGCGGGCAGATCGGCCTGGTCTTCCGCGGCATCCCGGACGGCGCCACCGTCGTGGTCAACATGCTCGGCGACAGCCCGGTCATCAACACCTACACGGGCACCGGCCTGGCGGGGGACCAGACCACCGAGCTGCGCCCCAGGCTGATGTACAACTTCCCGACCGCCACCGACGCCCGGATCCTCGGCGGCGCCCAGTTCCAGGGGTCCGTCATGGCCGGCAATCCGGCCGGCACCACGACCATCGGCCAGGCCGGCACGAACGGCCGGGTCTACCTGGCGGGCAACCTGATCCACACCGGCACGGGCGGCTACGAGATCCACAGCTACCCGTTCGACGGGGACCTGCCGGACTGCCGGGTGACCCCGAGTCCGACGCCGACCTCCTCGTCGCCCTCGCCGTCCCCGTCCCCTTCGCCGACCCCGACCTCGCCGACCCCGACCTCGCCGACCCCCACCTCGCCGACCCCCACCTCGCCGAAGCCGACGTCCCCCACTCCCACCTCCCCGCGGCCCACCTCCCCGCGGCCGACTCCCACTCCCACCTCGCCGCGGCCCACCTCCCCGAGGCCGACCTGGCCGTCGCCGACCTGGACGCCCACGTCCCCGACCGCGACCCCGACCTCCCCGTCCCCGACCGCGAGCAGCACCTCGCCCTCGGCGAGCTGGTCCAGTTCCGGCCCCGCGCCGACCAGCCACCACCCGTCCGGTCACCCGGGCAGCCACCACCCGGGTGGCGGCGGTGAGCTGCCCTCGACCGGTGCGGGCAACGCGCCGGTGGTCTTCGGGCTGGCCGGTGTCGGCCTGCTCGGTCTGGGCGGTCTCGCCGTCCTCGCCGCCCGCCGCCGCGGCCGGCACAGCTGAACGACCCCCACAGGGCGGGTGCGTGCGTGACGTCTGAGCGCACCCGGAACCCGAGGTGACGGCACAGGCCGCCCGGTCCGCATCCGACCGGGCGGCCTGTGCCGTGCCGTGCCTGTGCCCGGCCGGACACGCGGCCGGGGCCGGGGCCGGACACGCGGCCGCCCCCGGGTCCGGTCGCGGTCACGGGGGGAGATGGCGAACGGGACGGGCGGCGGTCAGCGCCGCCGCGGGTAGTCGGCGAGCCCGGCGGCCAGCAGGCCGAAGGCCCGTTCCACCGCCTCCCGGGCGCGGGTGCGCACCGCCTCGACCGGTTCCCCGGCCACCACCGCCCGGCGGATCTCTCCGAGCACCGCGCGGTGGGCCCCGGCGACGGCGCCGGCCACGATCCGGGGGAGCGGGTCGGCCGGGGCGGCGGCCGACTCCTCGGCCAGCACCTCGGCCAGCGCGGCCTCGGAGCGCTCGCCGAGTTCCAGCAGCCGGGCGCGCAGGGCCGGGCTGTCCGCGACGATCCGCCAGAAGGCGGTCATGCCGGGGTCCAGTCCGACCGTCGGTTCGCCGGCCTCGACCGCGGCCAGCAGGTCGGCCCGGACGGCGTCGACCGCGGAGCTGCCCGGGGGCCGCCGCCGGACCACTCCGGCCAGGTGGGCGACCACCTCGTCCTGCCGGTCGAAGAAGAGGTCCTCCTTGGTCGGGAAGTAGTTGAACACGGTGTTGGGGGATACCCCGGCCGCCCGGGCCACCTCGACCACCGTGACCCGGTCGAACCCGTGCTCGGCGAACAGGACCATGGCGGTGCCCGACAGGAGCTCCCGGGTCTGCTGCTTCTTGAGTTCGCGAAGTCCCATGGCGGCATCCTACGGGCGAATCATGGTGTCACAGTAAATTTGCAGTGACACCAAAAATATCGGGTACGGTGACGGCATGACCTTCACCTTCGGCATCTATCCCGGCGGCCTGCTCGGCGACGAAACCTCGGTGATCGAGCCCGTCCGCCCCGACGACCCCGCCCTGATCGCCGCCGCCCTGCGCGAACTCCAGGGCGACGCGCCCGAGTTCCTCGTCCGCGCCTACCGCTCGTACCCCACCGGGGAGCACACCCCGGAGCGGCCCGAGCAGTACGCCGGGCAGGGCCGGCGGCTCGACCTGGTGCTCCAGTACCGCGAGCGCAGCGGGGAGTCGGCGGGCTGGCTGGACTTCGTCCGGCACACCGTCCGGACCGACGGCGGGCGGATCGCCCTGCTGCAGATCTGCGAGGAGCCCAACGCCGACCTGCCCGTCCTGGACGGCAGCGTCCCGGGCGTGCGCCGGGCGCTGGTGGAGGGGGTGGTCGCCGCCAAGGAGGAGGCGCTGGCACACGGGTACGACCTGGCGGTCGGCTTCAACGCGGTGCCGGTCTTCGACCCGGCCGACACCTTCTGGCCGGAGCTCGGACGCCTCGCCGACGAGCGCTTCCACCGCGCGCTGGACTACGTCGGCCTGGACTTCTTCCCGGATGTCTTCCGTCCGCTGCCGCCGGACCGGCTCGCCGACGGGGTGCGGGCCGTGCTCGCGGGCTTCCGGCGGGACGCCGCCCGGGCCGGCATCGCGGCCTCGGTGCCGATGCGGATCTGCGAGCACGGCTGGCCCACCGGCCCGGGGCGCGACGAGGCGCGGCAGGCCGAGGTGGTCGAGGAGGTGGTCCGCACGGTGGCCGGCCTCGCCGCCGAACTCGCCGTCAGCGGTTACGCGTTCTTCGGCCTGCGGGACGCCGACAGTGCCGGCGCGGGGCTGTTCCACCACTTCGGGCTGCTGCGCGACGACTACTCCCGCAAGCCGGCCTTCGACGTCTACCGCCGGCTCGTGGCGGAGCTGACGGTGGCTCCCGCCGCCTCGAAGGCCTGAATCGCCGACGGGCCGGCGCCCGGCGTGGCGGGACGACGGGCCCGCGGCCGGCCGGGCTCAGCACGGGCAGGGCTCGGATCGGGCCCGGCTCAGGGTTGCCCCGGCTCGGCCCGGCTCGGCCCGGCCCGGCCCCGGCTCAGAGCGAGCCGAAGAAGCGGTCCACCGTGCGGCGGTCGGCGGCGACGCCGTGCACCGGTTCGCCGACCACCCGGCCGGCCAGCGCGACGGCGAGCTCGCCCACGTCCCTGCGCAGCCGGTTCGTCACCTCGGTCTGGTCGGCGGCGATCCGCGCGTGCGCGGCGGTGACCAGCCGGCTGCGTTCCCGGGTCGCCTCCTCGCGGGCCGCGGTGACGGCGGCCGCACCCCGTTCGGCGTACTCCTGGCGTATCCGCGCCGCCCGGAGCCGGGCCCGGGCCAGCTCGTGCCGGCCGGCGTCGCGGGCGGCCTCGGCCTCGGCCCGGACGGCCTCCGCCCGCAGGGTGCGGCCCTCGGTGGCCTCCCAGCGTTCCGCCATGATCCGTTCGATGCGGGGGAACAGGCCGTGGCCGAGGATCCACAGGACCAGGAAGAACAGGGCCAGCCCGAGGGCCAGCATGAAAGGTTCGGGCTTGAGCGGTCCGAGTTCGAAGTTCACGCAAACCTCCCTTGGTGCTGACGGACGGTCAACCGGGAGGCTTCCCAAGGATGATGGGCGTCGAACTTTACCTGGACATGACGTGTGTCACTGTCCCATGACGTACCGGACGGTCGGGCCGGTGGTCCAGCCGCCGTCCACCGCGAGCTCGGCGCCGGTGACGTAGGAGGCGTCGTCGGAGAGCAGGTAGACCACGGCGGTGGCGATCTCGGGCGCCTCGCCGACCCGGGCCATCGGGGTGTTGGGGTAGTTGCCCTCGCCGCGCCGGATGCCGACCGCGGCCGTCATCGGGGTGTAGGTCATGCCCGGGTGCACCGAGTTGACCCGGATCCGCTCGGCGCCCAGCTCGACCGCACCGATCTTGCTGAGGCCGCGGACGCCCCACTTGGAGGCGCCGTAGCCGGCGGTCAGCGCCAGGCCCATCAGGCCGGCGGCCGAGGAGATGTTGACGATCGAGCCGCCGCCGGCGGAGATCCGCAGGCGGTGCCGTCCACGTTCGGTGCGCGGTTCGGTGGCCTCGGCTGCGACGAGGGCGCCGAGCAGCCCGGGCGGGTCCGCGTCCGCGAGTGCGGGCAGACGCGGTGCGAGGGGCTGCTCGGCGCGTTCCTGGTGGCCGGCCGTGATCGCGTCGAGCAGGCCCTCGCGGGAGCCGAACCGGTACTGCACGGCGGCAAGGAACGCCCTCCGCCCCCGGGCTCAGGTCACCTCGCCCCGGCGGGAGAACCGCTCCGCCCGCCACTCGCCGCTCTCCAGCACCTCGGCCAGCTGCCGGGCCGCGTCCCAGACGTCGGTGTACGAGAGGTAGAGCGGGGTGAAGCCGAAGCGCATCAGGTCCGGCGCGCGGAAGTCGCCGATCACGCCGCGCTCGATCAGCGCCTGCACCACCGGGTAGCCGTCGGCGTGCCGCAGCGCCACCTGGCTGCCCCGGCGGGCGTGCTCGCGCGGGGTGGCCACCTCGACCCCGTCCAGGCCCTCGACCAGACCGATGAACAGGTCGGTCAGCGCCAGGCTCTTGGTCCGCACGGCGGCGAGGTCGGCCCGCTCCCAGACGTCCAGGCTGGCCTCCAGGGCGGCCTGGCCGAGCAGCGAGGGCGAGCTGGTGAGGAACCGGCCGATGCCCGGCTTCGCCTCGTACCCGGGCTCGAAGGCGAACGGGCGGGCGTGGCCGAACCAGCCGCTCAGCGGCTGCAGCGGACCGGCCGCCAGGTGCCGCTCGGCGACGTAGAGGAAGGCCGGCGAGCCCGGGCCGCCGTTCAGGTACTTGTAGGTGCAGCCGACCGCGAAGTCCGCCCCGGCGGCGCCGAGTTCGACCGGCACCGCGCCGACCGAGTGGCAGACGTCCCAGATCATCAGCGCGCCCGCGGCCTGCACCCGGGCGGTGATCCCGGGCAGGTCCAGCAGCTCGCCGGTGCGGTAGTCCACGTGGGAGAGCACCACCGCGGCGACGTCGCCGTCCAGGTGCCGGTCCAGCTCCTCCGGCCTGATCAGCACGCTGCGCGCGCCCTCGACCAGCCCGGTGACGCCCTCGGCGATGTACAGGTCGGTCGGGAAGGCCTCGCCGTCGCCCAGCACCGTGCCCCGCCCGGGGCGCAGCCGCAGCGCGGCCGACAGCACCTTGAACAGGTTGACCGAGGTGGTGTCGCAGACGACCACCTCCTGCGGCGCGGCCCCGACCAGCGGCGCGATCCGGCGCCCGAGCCGGTACGGCTGCTCGAACCAGCCGGCGTCGTTCCAGCTGCGGATCAGCTCCCGGCCCCACTCCTCCTCGACCACCTGGCGCACCCGCTCCGGGGTCCGCACCGGCAGCGCGCCGAGCGAGTTCCCGTCCAGGTAGACGACGCCGTCCGGCAGGGCGAACTCCTTGCGGAACGCCGCCAGCGGGTCTACGCCGTCCAGCGCCGCGCACTCCTCGCGAGTGATCATGCCCATCCCCTCGTTCACAGCTCGTCCCGGATCGTCCACAGCTCCGGGAACACGTCCTGTTCGGCCGACTTGCGCAGCCAGGTCAGCCCGCTCGAGCCGCCCGAGCCGGGCTTGCCGCCCATCGTCCGCTTCACCGCGGACAGGTGGCGCTGGCGCCAGCGGGTGACCCGCTCGGCGACGTCCAGCAGCGCCTCGCCGAGCGGCTGCAGGGCCGCGTGCTCCGGGTCGGTGTAGACCAGGCGCCAGGCCGCCGCGACCTCCTCGGAGGGGCGGTAGCGCTGCGCGGAGGGCTCCGCGCGCAGCGGCAGCCCCCGGCGGGCCAGCAGGGCCAGCGCGTCGTCGTACAGGCTGGGCGCGCGCAGCGCCTCGTCCAGTTCGGCCCGGGTCTGCGGCATCCCGTCGTACATCGACAGCAGCGCGGGGTTCTTGTTGCCGAGCAGGAACTCCAGGTGGAGGAAGGCCGAGGACTGGAAGCCGGAGGCCTCGCCGAACGCCGGGCGGAAGGCGTTGAACTCCTGCGGGGTCATGGTGGCCAGCAGGTCCCAGGACTCCACCAGCACGTTCTGCGCGTGGGTGCCGCGCCGCAGGGCGGCCAGTGCGGCGGGCAGGTCGTCCTCGCGCAGCGCCTGCTGGGCGAGCGTCCACTCGTGCCGCACCAGGTCGAACAGCAGCTCCATCACCTGGGTGGTGACGATGAACGACAGCTCGGCCGGTATCTTGCTCTGCGGCTGCTGCAGGCTGTGCAGCTCCTCCAGGCGCACGTACCGGGAGTACGGTGTGCCGCGACCCGGTTCCCCACGCCGACCGAACGACAGGTTGGGTGTCTCCACCGTGTCGTGCCCCATCCCGATTCCTCCTGATCCACCCGGGCGCGTCGCCCGGACCGGCGACCAGGCGGACGGCCTGGTTCCGCCGGGGAGGCCATTGTGCGGCGGTGCCACCCCCGGCTTGAATGGTCGACGGACACCGCAACCGGTCTCGCGGCTGTCGTTTGCGAGGCGTTCGGCGGATTCGCTTTACGATCGCAAAACCACTCGTTTTCAGTCACTCAGGGAGCCGCCGTGGACGCCGTGGACCGCCGCCTGCTGGCCGAGCTGCAGACCGACGCCCGGCTCTCCTACAACGAACTCTCGCGCCGGGTGAGCCTGTCCGCACCCGCGGTGGCCGAACGGGTCCGCCGGCTGGAGGCGGACGGGGTGATCACCGGCTACCACGCCCACGTGGACCTCACCCGGGCCGGCCTGCCGATCACCGCGCTGGTCCAGATCCAGTGCTACGGCCCGCGCTGCGTGCTGCGCGACCCGCAGGTGGCCGCCTGGCCGGAGGTGCTCCAGCTCCACCGGGTCACCGGCGGGGCCTGCTGCGCCCTGCTGGTCGCGGTGCCCACGATGGCCGAATTCGAGGCCCTCTGCGACCGGCTCGGCGGCTACGGCCAGCCGTCCAGCTCGATGATCCTCTCCAGCCCGGTGCCCTGGCGCCCGGTGGTCGCGCCGTAGGGCGTCCCGTCCGGCGGCCCGGGGCCGGGCGGGACGCGGTAGGTTCCTCGGCATGTCGAACGAGCGTCACGTCCTGCTGCTGTCCGGGAGCCTGCGCGCCGGTTCCACCAACGAGACGGTGCTGCGCACCGCCGCCGCCGTGGCGGCCGCCACCCCGGGCGTCCGGGCCACGTACTTCGAAGGGCTGGCCGCGCTGCCGCACTTCAACCCCGACCACGACACCGACCCGCTGCCCGGACCGGTCGCCGACCTGCGCGCGGCCGTCGCGGCCGCCGACGCGCTGCTGATCTGCACCCCCGAGTACGCCGGCACGCTGCCCGGCTCCTTCAAGAACCTGCTGGACTGGACGGTCGGCGGCACGGAGATCTCGGACAAGCCCTCGGCCTGGATCAACGCGGCCGGCCCGGGCCGCGGCGGCGGCGCCGAGGCGACCCTGCGCACCGTCCTCGGCTACACCGGCGCGGCGGTCGTGGACGGGGCCTGCGCCAGGATCCCGCTGGACCGCCAGGCCGTCGGCCCGGACGGACTGGTCGCCGACCCGCTGGTGCGCGAGCGGATCGGCGAGGTGCTGGCCAGGCTGACCGCGGGCTGACGACGGGCCGGGTGGCGGGCCGACGACGGGCCGAGGGCGGGCGGCCGGGCTCAGTGCGCCTCGGGCAGGTGCACGCCGAGCCCGGACAGCCCGTTCAGGAACAGCTCCACGCCGACCGCCGCCAGCAGCAGTCCGAGCAGCCGGGAGAGCACCTCCAGCGAGGTGCGGTGGGTGCGCCGCATCAGCGGTGCGAGCAGGGCCACGCAGACGTAGTTGATCACCACGACCGCGACGTAGGCCCCGGCGACGGTGGCCTTCCAGCCCCAGTCGTCCTTGGCGAGCGAGGCGACCAGGACGGCGGTGACCGCGAGCGGGCTGGCGATGTACGGCAGCAGCAGTTCGCGGATGCCGTCCACCAGCGGGTTCCGCAGGTGCTCGGCGTCCTCGTCGTCGGCGCCAAGGTGGAGGCCGAAGACCAGCGCGACCGCGTAGATGAAGAAGATCGTCCCGCCCGCGAGCTGCAGCGACTGGTCGCTGATGTGGAACAGCGTGCTGACCTCGTCCGCGGTGAAGCCGAGCACCAGGCCGATCAGCGCCGAGATGACCGTGCTCCACGCCGCCAGCCGCCGCAGCTCCCGGGTGCTCCGGGTGGTGGCCAGCCGGGCGAAGGCCAGCAGGACCTTCGGCGGGCCGACCACGGCGAAGAAGGCGATGAAGGCGCTGCTCAGGTTGAAGACGAACATGCGCCAAGCATGACCGCGCCGGTCGGCGCGGCAGCTCCGCCACGCCCCGCGGCCGGGCGCGGCGTGGTGCGGGCCGCTCCTGACGCGGATCGGGCGGCCGCGGACCGGGCGGCCGGGGGGCGGACGGTGCGGCCCGGACGGGCGCGGTCGGGAACGGCGCGCGGAGGGCCGACGGGGGCGTGATCCGGCCGGTCCGCGGTTCATTCCGCGAACCGGCCGGATTCCCCCGGATGGCGGTCCCGGCTCGAACGGGTGCGCGCTCTCGGTTGCTATGGAGGCAGGCTGCGCCAACGGGCGGGCGGCCCCGCGCGGAAACGAGGATCCGAGATGTGTCTGAACCGTAGGGACCTGGGCCTGCTGGCCCTGCGCGGTGCGGTCGGCGGGGTGCTGATCGCGCACGGTACCCAGAAGCTGTTCGGCTGGTTCGGCGGTGGCGGCCTGGAGGGCACCACCGCGGCGATGGAGCACATGGGGTTCCATCCGGCCCGGCAGAGCGCGATCGCGGCGGGCGTCGGCGAGGCCGGCGGCGGCGCCCTGCTGGTGGCCGGACTGGCCACCCCGGCGGCCGGTGCGGTGGTGGCCGGGACGATGGCGGGCGCGGTGGCCGTGCACGCGCCGGCCGGCTTCTTCGTGACCTCCGGCGGCTACGAGTACCCGGCCTTCCTGGGCGCGACCGGGCTGGCGCTCGGCCTGGCGGGCCCGGGGCGGTACTCGCTGGACCACCTGAGCGGCCACGCCTTCGGCCGGCCGTGGGTGGGCCTGCTGGCCTTCGTGGCGAGCGCCGCCGGGGCCTACGGCGTGGTGGCCCGGCGCCGGCACGTGGTGCGGCTGCGCGAGGAGCGGGCCGCGGTGGAGGCGGACGAGCAGGAGGGCTCGGGCCTGTCCTGACAGCGGCCCGGCGGCGGTGCCTCCCGGCGGGGCGGTGCCTCGCGGCGGCGGTGCCGGTGCCTCCCGGTGGCGGCGTCACCCGGAGGCACCAGCCCTGCTGGCGGGCCCCGTCCGGCGCTCCGAGGGTGGGCGCAGAGGTGTGCCGGGCAGCCCGGCGCCGGGCAGAATCGAGGAACCGCATGAACCGCCAGCCGCTCACCCGGGGCCCGTCCGGGCCACGCACCGGCACGCAGCACAGGGTCACCGCACAGCGCCCGGACGCGCGCGCCGGCGGGCGGCCGCCGCACCGCCGGCAGCGGGCCGCGGCCGGGGTGCTGGCCGCCGTCGCGGCCGGCGCACTGGTGCTGGCCGGGTGCTCCTCCGGCAGCAGCCCGAGCAGCGTGGCCTCCTCGGCGGTCTCCGCGGTGGAGAAGGGCGCCTCGGCCGCGGCCTCCGCGGCCTCGGCGCTGGGCTCGGCGGCCGGCGGCGCCGGGTCGGCGCTCGCCTCGGCGGAGGCGCGGGTCTCCTCGGCGCTCGCCTCGGCCGGGTCGCAGGCCTCCTCGGCGGTGGCCTCGGCCTCCTCGGCGATCGCCGGGATCAAGGGCGGGCTGGACGCCAAGGGCGACGTGACGGTCGACGGGGTGACGAGCGTGTCGGGCGGCAAGGCGCAGGCGGCGCTGACCGTCACCAACCACGGGCAGCAGTCGTACCGGTACCTGATCCAGGTGAACTTCACCGACGACTCGGGCCAGGTGCAGGACGCGACCGTGGTGACGGTCCAGGACGTGGCGGCCGGTCAGACCGCCCAGGCCGTCGCCTCCAGCAACCGGGACCTGTCCGGGACGGTGAAGGCCGTGGTGGCCAACGCGGTGCGGTACTGACCCGCAGGTCGGCGGGGGTGGCCGGGGGCGACCGAACCTTAAGCGCGGCTCAAGCCCCAACATCACCCCTTGACGGGGGAGTTGGTCTAGTCCATTTTTAATGCCCAGGTGCAGGGAGCCCCTGAACCGGCGTCACCGGCCTCGTGCCGGGGGCGCCGGTTCGGCACATCCCGGTGTCCGTCAGGCCTGATCCCGCTGATCCCGCTCGATCCCCACCCCTGATCTGTCATGTCCCGGTCGTCCGGCCCCACCCCGGACGCTGCCCACCGGGCGACGGAACCCCCCACAACCAGGAGTCACGCACCCATGCTGCGTTCACGCATTGAAAGGGCCGGGGCCCCGGCTCCGGAGGGCGGCCGTCGGCGCCGCCCGAAGAGCCTGGCCGCCATCGCGGCCGGCACCGCCGCCTCCGTGCTGCTCGGCGCGGGCCTCGCGCTGACCGGCGGCGGCGCGGCCAACGCCGCGACCACCAACAGCACCGGCGCGCCCGCCACCAGTGGCGGCATCAAGGTCGCCTACTTCGACCAGTGGTCGATCTACGCGAACGCGTACTACCCCAAGACCATCCAGGACACCGGCGTCGCCGGGAAGCTGGACTACATGATCTACTCGTTCGCCAACATCCACCCGACCGACCTCGGCTGTTTCGAGGCGACCAAGGCGGCGAGCACCGACGACAACAACCCCAACGCGGGTGACGGCGCCGGCGACGCGTTCGCCGACTACCAGAAGAGCTTCGGCCCGGACATCGCGGTCGACGGCGTCGGTGACGTCTGGGGCCAGCCGATCGCGGGCAACTTCAACCAGCTGAAGAAGCTGAAGGCGAAGAACCCCAACCTCAAGGTCCTGATCTCGCTGGGTGGTTGGACCTACTCCAAGTACTTCTCGGCGGCCGCCGCCACCGACGCCTCGCGCAAGCACCTGGTGTCCTCCTGCATCGACATGTTCATCAAGGGCAACCTCCCCTCGGACGCCGGCTACGGCGGCCCGGGCTCGGCGGCCGGCCTCTTCGACGGCGTCGACATCGACTGGGAGTACCCGGGCGGCGGCGGCCACACCGGCAACATCTCCAGCCCGGCCGACAAGCAGAACTTCACCCTGCTGCTTCAGGAGTTCCGCAACCAGCTGGACGCCCAGGGCAAGGCCAACAACAAGACCTACGCCCTGTCCGCCGCGGTCGGCGCCGGCCAGGACAAGATCATGAACGTCGAGACCGACAAGGTCGGCCAGTACCTCACCTTCCTCGACGTCATGACCTACGACATGCACGGCGGCTGGGACGCCCAGGGCCCGACGAACCACCAGGCCCCGCTCTACTCCGGCCCGAACGACCCGATGACGCCGGCCAAGCCGGGCCACGGCAAGTACTCGATCGACAACGCCATCAAGGCCTGGACGGCCGGCGACGCGGACTACGGCATCCCCGGCGGCTTCCCTGCCAAGAAGATCAACATGGGTGTCCCGTTCTACTACCGCGGCTGGACCGGCGTCGCCAACAACGGCAAGAACGGCCTCTTCCAGCCCGCCGCCAACCCGGCGGCCGGTGCGGCGATGTCCGGCAACGTCCCCGGCATCCAGATGTACAAGGAGCTCGGCGGCTTCGTCGACAACCCGTCCAAGACCTTCTGGGACGACGACGCGAAGGCCACCTACTTCTACGACGGCACCACGTTCTGGAGCGGTGAGGACGCCCGCTCGATCCAGGCCAAGGCCGACTACGCGCACTGCAACGGCCTCGGCGGCTCCTTCGCCTTCTCGCTGTACGACCTGGGCACCAAGACCGCGCTGTTCGACAAGATGGTCGACGCCACCAACGGCTCCGCCGCGTCCTGCCCGGCCGCGCCGAGCCCGACGCCGACCCCGACCGGCACGGCCACCCCGACCCCCACGGGCACGCCGACCAGCACCCCCACGTCGACCCCGACCGGCACTCCGACCAGCACCCCGACCTCGCCGGCCGGCTGCCCGGCCGCCCCGAGCTGGGACGCCGGCACCACCTACGCGGCCGGCGGCACCAAGGTCTCCTGGAAGGGTCACTACTACACCAACAAGTGGTGGACCAAGGGCGACGACCCGAGCCTGAGCGGCCAGTGGGGCGTCTGGACCGACAACGGCCCCTGCTGACCGACGCACCACGCGCCGGGGGCCCGACGGACCCCGACGTCACCTGAACGCGAGGAGTCCGGCCCGCCGGGGGGAGCACCCCCCGGCGGGCCGGACTCCTCGCGTTCGGGCCGGACCCGGACTCAGGCCAGGTCGGCGGTGCGCCCGAGGGCGTCCGGCTGGCTCTCCTCGATCCGCCGCAGCATCCGGGCCAGGAGCCCGGACAGCACCGCCCGCTCCTCGCCGGTGATGTCCTGGAGCAGCTCCTCCTCGAAGACCGCCGCCATCCGCATCGACTCCAGCCACTTGTCGCGGCCGTTCTCGGTCAGTTCGATGATCACCCGGACCCGGTTGCTCTCGTCCCGCTCCCGGGTGACCAGGTCCTCGGCCACCATGCGGTCGATCCGGTGGGTCATCGCGGCCGGGGTGAGCCCGAGCCGCTTGGCGAGCTCGCCGGGTCCGAGCCGGTACGGGCTGCCCGAGACCACCAGGGCCTTGAGCACCTCCCACTCGGCGGCCGTGATCCCCAGCACAGTCAGCTGCCGGTCGTAGGCCACGCCCATCCGCCGGGCGACCCGGGAGAGGGTCTGCACGATGGTCTCCACCTGAGGGTCCACGGTGGGGAATTCCCGCTGGTAGACGGCCACCTGCTCGGCGATGCCGAGCTCCCGGTCGGTGGCCGGCGCGGGCTTGTCCGTAGTCATGCGGACCAGTGTCGCACGGGGGCGTGCATCTCTTAAGCCTTTGACTCCGCAGTCTTCCGGTGCTAAGACTTTATCTCGTCAAACTTTAGCTCTGAAATCTTCTGGACTTAAGAGTATCCAGTTGAAGCCAGGAAGGGATGTGCACGGTGATCGGCACGGTGAAGCAGCAGAGGCAGCAGCGACGTGGGGCGGGCAGCCCGCTGCGCCGCGTCCAGATCGGCAACGCGCTCAGCGCGTTCGGCAGCGGGTTCACGATGCCGTACATGTTCGTGTACGTGGACCAGGTGCGCGGGCTGGGCTCGCTGGCCGCCGGGATGGTGTTCACCGTCTTCGCGCTGGCCGCGCTCGCCGTGCTCCCGTTCACCGGCCGCGGCATCGACCGGTACGGCCCCCGCCCGGTCCTGCTGGCCGGCACGGCGCTCGCCGCCACCGGCGCGTTCGCCTTCGGCCACGCCACCGGCACCCCGGCGCTGCTGGTCGCGTCCTTCCTGTTCGGCGCGGGCGTCACCACCTGCCAGCCGGCGCTCGCCACGATGATCGTCCGCTGCTCGACGGCCGCGACCCGCTCGCACGCCTTCGCGCTGCAGTTCACCCTGGTCAACCTGGGCATGGGCATCGGCGCGCTGGTCGGCGGGCAGATCGTGGACGTCGCCGACCCGGCCAGCCTCACCCGGCTGTTCACCATCGAGGCGGCGACCTTCCTCGGCCTGGCCCTGGTCACCGGCACCGCCCGGATGCCGGCCGCCCCGCTGACCGTCCTGCACGGGAAGGCGGACGGCCCCACCGGCCTGCGCGCCCTGGTCGCCGACAAGGCGATGCTGCGGCTCTGCCTGCTCGCCGGGCTGATCTTCTTCACCTGCTACGGCCAGTTCGAGTCCGGTGTCGCGGCCTTCGCCACCGACACCGTCGGCACCGCGCCCTCCACCCTCGGCTTCGCGATCGGCGCCAACGCGCTGACCATCGTCGTCCTGCAGATGTTCGTGGTGCGGATCACCGCGCGCCGCCGCCGCACCACCGCGATGGCCGCGGCCGGCGTGGTCTGGCTCGGCGCCTGGACGATGGCCCTGGTCGCCGGCCTGATCCGGACCGAGACCATGGCCGCCACGGTCGCGATCGTCTCGATCTACGCGCTGTTCGGCGTCGGTGAGTCGCTGCTCGCGCCCACCATGGGCCCGATCGTCGCCGACCTCGCCCCGGCCCGGCTGCTCGGCACCTACAACGCCGGCTACGCCCTGGTGAAGCAGATCGCGATCGCGGTCGGCCCGGCCGTCGGCGTGCTGCTGGTCGGCTCCGGCACCTGGCCGCTCTACCTCGCGGCCATGGCGGGCTCCACGCTGCTGATCGTCGCCCTGGCGCTGCGGCTGCGCCCGCACCTCACGCCGGAGCAGGACAACGCCGCACCGGCCGTGGTCCGCGTCGCCCCGGTCCGGGAGCTGCAGACCGCCGCGTAGCAGAGCCGTTCGAACGGGCGCCGACCAGGTCACCTGGTCGGCGCCCGTCGCGCTTGGCTTCGCGACCACCGCCACATAGTGTCAGTGGCTGTTGGCCGCCCGGCCCCCGGCCGACGGGGCGGACCCGGGCACAGCAGACAGTCGGATCGGCGAGGCAATGACGCAAGCGGCGCTCACGCACCCCCCGGCGGCAGCGGCCCCCGCCGCCCCCGCACCGGCCCCGCGCCGGCTGCCCCCCTGGGTGGCCGACCACGCCGGCTGGCTCGGACCGATCGCCGTCGCGCTCTTCGCCGGCCTGCTGCGGTTCTGGAACCTCGGCTACCCCAACGCCTTCGTCTTCGACGAGACGTACTACCCCAAGGACGCCTGGTCGCTGCTCCGGCAGGGCTACGAGGGCAGCTGGCCGGACCACGCCAACACCGACATCCTGGCCGTCCCGCAGACCGTCCCGCTCACCCCCTCGCCCGAGTTCATCGCGCACCCGCCGCTCGGCAAGTGGGTGATGGCGATCGGCGAGCAGCTGTTCGGCCTGCACCCGTTCGGATGGCGGTTCATGACCGCGCTGCTCGGCACCGTCACCGTGCTGATGCTCGCCCGGATCGGCCGCCGGCTCTTCGGCTCCACCCTGATCGGCTGCACCGCCGCGCTGCTGATGGCCGTCGACGGCCTCCAGCTGGTGATGAGCCGGGTCGGCCTGCTCGACGGCATCCAGATGTTCTTCGTGCTGGCCTCCTTCGGGAGCCTGCTGATCGACCGCGACCACGTCCGCGCCCGGCTGGCCGGGGTCGCCGACGCGGACCGGGTCCGGCTGGGCCTGCGGCCCTGGCGGATCGCCGCCGGCGTCCTCGTCGGCGCGGCCTGCGCGGTCAAGTGGAACGGCGTGATGATCCTCGCCGCCTTCGGCCTGCTCACCGTCCTGTGGGACCAGTCCGGCCGCCGCGGGGCGGGTGCCCGCCGCCCGTGGCGCTCGATGCTGCGCCGGGACGCCGCCCCCGCCCTCCTCGCCATGGTCGGTTCCGCCCTGGTGGTCTACGTCGGCGCCTGGGGCGGCTGGCTCGCCAGCGGCGGCAACGGCGAGGGCGGCTACGACCGGCACTGGGCCGACGGGCGCGCCGGCCTGTCCCCGGACCGCTTTCTGGGCGTCCCGCTGCCACAGGTGCCGATGAGCTGGGTGCCGGCGGCGCTGCGCAGCCTCTGGCACTACCACTCGCAGATGTACGACTTCAACACCGGCCTGAGCACCCCGCACACCTACCAGTCCAACCCCTTCAGCTGGCTGGTGGTCGGGCGCCCGGTCTCCATGTACTGGGAGCAGGTCCCGAACGGCCAGCGCGGCTGCACCGACTCCGGCGGCTGCGCGGCGCAGATCCTCGGCCTCGGCACCCCGCTGCTCTGGTGGACGGCCTGCTTCGCCCTGGTCTACCTGCTGTGGCGCTGGTTCTTCCGCCGGGACTGGCGCTCCGGCGCCGTGCTGTGCGCGGTGGCCGGGATCTACCTGCCCTGGTTCCAGTACCAGGAGCGGACGGTCTTCTCCTTCTACATGGTCGTCCTGGTGCCGTTCCTGTGCCTGGCCGTCGCCCAGATGCTCGGCGCGATCCTGGGCCCGCCCGGGTGCAGCGCCGAGCGCCGCCGGATCGGCGCGGCCGGGGCCGGGCTGATCGTGCTCGCCATCGTCGGCTGCTTCGCCTTCTTCTACCCGCTGTACACGGCGGAGGTGATCCCGATGTCGTCCTGGCAGGACCGGATGTGGTTCACCAGCTGGATCTGACGCCGGTGGCGCTGGCCGCCCAGGGGGGCCAGCTGCTGCCCGTCACCCCGGTGCTCGGGGCGGTCACCGCCGTCCTGCTGCTGGCCGCCGTCGGGGTGGCCGGGTGGGGCCTGCTCGGGCACGGGCACGCGGTGCTGCGGGCCGGGCTGCGGGCGGTCGTGCAGCTGGCCGCCGTCGCCGCGGTGATCACCTGGGTGGTCGGCTCGCTCTGGTGGTCGGCGCTCTTCGTGCTGCTGATGTTCACGGTCGCGGTGCGCACCGCCGGGCGGCGGATGACGCCGGGCCCCGGCTGGGTCTGGGCGGCCGCCCCGATCGGCGCCGGGGTGCTGCCCGTCCTGGGCCTGCTGCTGGCCGTCGGGCTGCTGCCGCCGAAGGGCCTGTCGGTCATCCCGGTCGCGGGCATCCTGATCGGCGGCGGGCTCACCGCCACCTCGCTGGCCGGGCGGCGGGCCCTGGACGAGCTGCGGCAGCGCCGCGGCGAGGTGGAGGCCGCGCTGGCGCTCGGCTTCGAGGACCGCGACGCCCGGCTGGAGATCTGCCGCACCGCCGCCGCGACCTCGCTGGTGCCCGCGCTCGACCAGACCCGCACGGTGGGCCTGGTCACGTTGCCCGGGGCCTTCGTCGGGATGCTGCTCGGCGGCGCCTCGCCCGTCCAGGCGGGGGCGGTGCAGCTGTTCGTGCTGGTCGGGTTGCTGGCGGTGGAGTCGGTGGCGATCGTGGTGGTGCTGGAACTGGTGGGCCGCGGACTGGTGGCCGCCGGGGCACCGGGCGACGTCGGGTACCCTTGACGACGTTGAAGGGGAGTAGCCCTCCACCGGACCGTCGACACACTGGCCCCCCGGGGCCCGGCGCCCGGGGCACCCGTACCTCCGGGTCGGTGCCGGCGAGACCTTCGGCCGCAGTGCTGTGACCATGACCAGTGCTGTCGGGCCGAGGCGTCCCCTGACGGAGCTGCGGAGGCCGGGCAGCCCGACCGAGGGAATCCCCCTGATGAGCCTGACCGTTGCCGCGTTGACCTTCGGCATCATCTTCCTGGCCGAACTGCCGGACAAGACCGCCCTGGCCAGCCTGGTGCTCGGTACCAAGTACCGCGCGAGCTACGTGTTCGCGGGCATCGCCGCCGCCTTCGCCCTGCAGGTGGGCCTCGCGCTCGCCGCCGGGCACCTGCTCTCGCTGCTGCCGCAGCGCTGGGTCGAGGGCGTCACCGGCGTGCTGTTCCTGGCCGGCGCGGCGATGCTGCTGTTCCACGGCGGGGGCGAGGACGAGGACGGCCACGCCGCCAAGGAGCCCTCCTCGAACAGCTTCTGGAAGGTGGCCGGGGCGAGCTTCGTGGTCGTCGCGGTGGCCGAGTTCGGCGACCTGACCCAGATCATGACCGCCAACCTGGCGGCCAAGTACGCCGACCCGCTGGCCGTCGGCCTGGGCTCCTGGCTGGCGCTGTGCGCGGTCGGCGGGGTCGCCATCGTGGGCGGGCAGAAGCTGCTGAAGCACGTGCCGATGAAGCTGATCATCCGGGTCGCGGCGTCGATCATGGTGGTGCTGGCGGGCGTCAGCATCGTCAAGGCGATCACCGGCTGACGCCCGGTCGGCCACTCTCCGGCGACGGGCCGGGCGGTCGCCCTCCGGCGGACGGCCCGGCTGGTCGCCGTCCGGCGGACGGCCGCCCGGGTTCCGGGGGCGCCGGCCGGTCAGCAGCCCGGGTCGGCCTCCAGGGCGGCCCGGGTCTTCGGCCCGTAGACGTTCTTCTCGCCCTTGATCCGGTTGTAGTTCTGGTAGTCCGTCAGCACCGACTGGGTCCAGTAGTCGAAGGTGCCGGTCACGATCGACTTGTCGACGAATCCGCATTCGGCGGCCCACAGGCGCTGCTGCATGTCCTTCACGTCCGGGCCCGACATCCCGAGCTGCAGCACCCGGGTGGTCGCGGTCGGCGTCGGGGTGGCGGTCGGCGACGGGGTGGTCGTCGGCGTCGGGGTCGGGGTGGGCGTGGGGGTCGGCGTGGCGGCCGGGGCCGGGGGAGCGGCCGGCGGGGCCTGACTGGTCGCCACCGGGGAGGGCGTCCTCGTCGGACTCGGCCGGCTCGTCCTGGTCGGCGTCGGGCTCGGCGCCTCGCTGGTCGGCGGCTGCGCGCTCGGGGTCGGCACCGCCGGGGTGGTCGGATCCACCGGGGCGGGCGCCAGGGTGGTGGTGGGCAGCGGCTGCGCCTGCCGGTGGCCCGCCCCGGGCGAGGGCGTCACCGCGTAGGCGATGCCGACGGTCAGCGCCAGCAGTCCCGCACCGGCCCCGGCCAGCACCAGCTTGTGCCGGGCGAGCGGGTTCTGCGCGGACTGCTCGGCCGCCCGGCGCGCGGCCCGGCCGCCGGCCCGGTCGGGGTCCTCCGCCGCCGGCGCCGCGTACTCGAACGGGAAGACGCCGAGGTCGCCGCCGGGCGGGGCCTGCGGCGGCGCCGCCGCGGCGTAGGCGCCCGGCCCGGAGGCGGGCACCGGCGGCAGCACGGTGGTGGCGTAGGCGTCGGCGTCCGGCCCGAGCGGCGGGGCCACCGGCGTGGCCGGCCCGGCCGGGGGCGCGACCGGCGGGAGCAGTGCGGTGGCGAAGGCGTCCGCCGCGGGGAATCCCGCGGCGGCCCCGTCGGTGGGCCGGCCGGCCGCCTGCGCCACGTAGGGGCGGACCAGCGGCGGGCCCTCCAGGTGCGGGAGGACGGCCGTCTCGGTGAGGCTCGGGTCCGGGAGGCAGCCGCACCCGGTGGAGCGTGCGGTGCCGCACGTCGGGCAGTGCTGGTCCGGCATCGGCCGGCCCTCCTCGGTACTCGGGTGGTCTCCGGGGCGGTCCCGGGCTCACGATCGCGGTGCCCCCCGGCCCACGATCGCGCCTGATTATGCAGGACGTCCCGGAGGGTGGACAGGGGCGTCCGACCCCGGGTGGGGGTGTTGTGCCGGTTGGTGGTGGTTGGCTCCTGATGAACGGTCGGGGAGGAGCGGATGTCCCCCGTGCTTACGTTCGGCTCAACCACGAGGCGCAAACCAGGGCATTTCTGACAGCATGGTGAGCTGGGAGTGATCATCCGCCCGGACCGCCGCGTCGGCCGGCCCGCGACCCTACGGAGACGCCATGACGGACCCGCTCGCCGCGTCCGACCGGGGCCCGGCGCCCGCGCCCGGGCCGCCGGAGGTCACCGTCCCCAACCTGTGGCTGCCGATCGGCGCCCTGCTGCTGGCGATGCTGCTCGCCGCCCTCGACCAGACCATCGTCTCCACCGCGCTGCCCACCATCGTCAGCGACCTCGGCGGCCTGGAACACCTCTCCTGGGTGGTCACCGCCTACCTGCTGGCCTCCACCGCCGCCACCCCGCTGTGGGGCAAGCTCGGCGACATGTACGGCCGGAAGCGCTTCTTCCAGGCCTCCATCGTGATCTTCCTGCTGGGCTCCGCCCTCTGCGGAGCGGCGCAGGACATGGGGGAGCTGATCGCCTTCCGCGCCCTGCAGGGCCTCGGCGGCGGCGGTCTGATGGTGCTCTCCCAGGCCATCGTCGGCGACCTCGTCCCACCCCGGGACCGCGGCAAGTACCAGGGCCTGTTCGGTGCCGTCTTCGGCGTCACCAGCGTCCTCGGCCCGCTGCTCGGCGGGCTGTTCGTCGACCACCTCAGCTGGCGCTGGGTCTTCTACGTCAACCTGCCGATCGGCGCCGTCGCCCTGGTGGTCATCGCGGTGGTGCTGCACGGGCGGGAGGTCAGGCGCCGGCACCGGATCGACTACCTCGGCACCGCGCTGATCGCCGCCGTCGCCACCTGCCTGGTGCTCATGACCTCGCTGGGCGGCACCACCTGGGCCTGGAGCTCCTGGCAGGTCGTCGGCCTCGGGGTGCTCGGGCTGGTGCTGCTGCTGGCCTTCGTCGAGGTCGAGCGGACGGCCGAGGAGCCCGTGCTGCCGCTGCGGCTGTTCCGCTCCCGGACGTTCAGCCTGGTCGCGGTGATCTCCTTCGTGGTCGGCTTCGCGATGTTCGGCGCGCTCACCTACCTGCCGACCTTCCTCCAGGTCGTCATGGGGGTCTCGCCCACCCTGTCCGGCATCCACATGCTGCCGATGGTGCTCGGCATGCTGGTCACCTCGATCGGCTCCGGCCAGGTCGTCGCCCGCACCGGCCACTACCGGGCCTTCCCGATCGCCGGTACGGCCGTCACCACCGTCGGCCTGCTGCTGCTCTCCCGGCTCGACGAGCACAGCAGCACCGCCGAGATGAGCCTCTACTTCCTGGTCTTCGGCCTGGGGCTGGGGCTGGTGATGCAGGTGCTGGTGCTGATCGTGCAGAACTCCGTCGGCTACCAGGACCTCGGCGTGGCCACCGCCGGCGCCACGTTCTTCCGCTCCATCGGGGCCTCCTTCGGCGTCTCCGTCTTCGGGACGGTCTTCGCCGGCGGACTGCGCGACCGGCTCGCCGACGCCCTGGCCGGTGTGCCGCTGCCGCCCGGCTTCGACCCCGACGCCATCACCTCCGACCCGCGGGTGATCACCGCCCTGCCGGCCGCCGTCCAGGAGAGCGTCCACCACGCGTACGCCGAGTCGATCACCCGGGTGTTCCTCTACGCGGTGCCCGTTACGGCGGTCGCCTTCGTGCTCTCGCTGTTCCTGCGCGAGCAACCGCTGCGCTCCACCGTCACCGCCCCCGACCTGAGCGAGTCCATCGGCCTCAACCCGGTCGAACGCTCCTCGCTGGACGAGATCGCCCGGGCCCTCTCGGTGCTGAACACCCGCGAGGCCCGGCGCGACCTCTTCCGGCGGATCACCGCCACCGCCGGGCTCGACCTGCTCCCGGCCTCCAGCTGGCTGCTGCTGCAGATCCACCACCACGGCTCGGTCGAGCCGGCGGAGCTCGCCGAGCACCGGGTCGTCCCGTTCGCCGTCGTGGAGGCGGCGGTCCGGGAGGTCGAGGGCCGCGGCCTGGCGGCCCGCTCCGGCGGCCTGCCGCTGCGGCTCACCGAGGCCGGGGAGGAGGCCGCGCTGAAGCTGGTCGCCGCCCGGCGCGCCCAGCTCTCCGAACTGCTCGGCGACTGGGACGAGCAGCAGTACGCCGACCTCGCCGACCTGCTCACCCGGCTCAGCTCCGCGCTCTGCGCCGACCGGCGCGACCGCCCCGACCGGGTCGAGCCCGAGCCGCCGAACTTCGCGGAGGGCCGGACGCTCTAGGCGTGGTCGTTCCGCAGGCGTAGGGCCCGGGTCGGTGGGCGCCCGTCAGGGGCCCCCGAACCACCGGGCGGTGTCGAGGCGGAACGGGTCGCCGGGGGCGAGCAGCCGCAGGCCGGCCTCCAGCTCGCGCAGCCGCTCCTCGCCGAGGGCGGCGGACCACTCGGCGCGCAGCTCGTCGAAGATCCGGGCCGAGCGGACCAGGCAGTCGACGCCCCGGGCGGTGAGGCGGACCACCTTGCGGCGGGCGTCGGCCGGGTCCGCGGCGCGTTCGACGTAGCCGAGCTGCTCCAGGTGCTCGACGGTCTTGCCGGCGGCCTGCTTGGAGACGCCGAGGCGGCGGCCGAGCTCGACGGCGGTGGTGCCGTCCGGGCCGATCGCCTGGAAGACGAAGCCGTGCGTCGGGCGCAGGTCGGGGTGGCCCTCGCGGGCGATGCGTTCGTGCAGCTCGTCGATGATCGTGCGGAACGCGGACAGCAGGCGCAGCGGCAGCTCGAAGCCGGGCGGGGCGGGTTCACTTGACACGATAGACAACCTCATTGACCATATAGACAACGCCATTGACCATCTTAGGGGGATTCCTCAGCCATGCCCGTCATCCGTCACGCCGAAGCCCGCCGCACCGAGACCCCCAACGCCGTCATGACCACCTACGCCTCGCCCACCCAGGGCTCGACCGGCCTCGCCCTGTGGCGCGTCGACATGCGCGCCGGCGGCACCGGCCCGCTGCACGCCATGGACGTCGAGCAGGTCTGGACCCTCCTCACCGGCTCCGCCACCGTCGACCTCGTCGAGGGCCCGGTCACCGTCGCGGCCGGCGACACCCTGGTCCTCCCGGCCGACACCGCCCGGCAGTTCACCACCGCCGACGGCTTCACCGCCGTCGTCGCCGGCCCCTCCCCGGCCCACGCCTACAACCCCGACGCCGTCACCCCCGAGGGCGCCTGCGCGATGGCCCCGCGCGACGCCGAGCGGGTCCTCCCGGCCTGGATCGCCTGAGCCGCCGCCCGGGCGGTGCGCCTCCGGGCCGCCGACCGCTTCGGGGCACCGCTCCGTTCCGTGCGCTGTTCGGTGGGGCAGGATGGAGCCATGAGCGTAGTCAAGATCAACGTACTGACCGTTCCCGCCGAGCAGCGCGAGGTGCTGGAGAAGCGCTTCGCCTCCCGCGCCGGTTCGGTCGAGGGCTCCGACGGCTTCGAGTGGTTCGAGCTGCTCCGCCCGGTCGAGGGCACCGACAGCTACCTCGTCTACACCCGCTGGCGTGACGAGGAGTCCTTCCAGGCCTGGATGGAGGGCCCGATGAAGTCGGCCCACCAGAACGGCGGCGAGGGCGAGGCGCCCAAGCGCCCCGCGGCCTCCGGCTCCACCCTCTGGTCCTTCGACGTCGTCCAGTCGGCGGGCCCGAAGGGCTGATCCGACGGCGGTGGCGGCGCGTCCCGGGGTTCCGGGGCGCGCCGTCGTGTGCGGCGGGACGCCCCGTCGGGCGCCGTCACGCGGCGGCGGGGCGGAGGGCCTCGCGCAGGCCGGGGACGGGCTCGCGGTCGGCGCGCCAGACCAGCCGCAGCCGGAGCCCCGGCACCTCCAGGGGGAGCCGGACCAGGGTGCCCGAGGCGAGCTGCTCCCGGACCGCGAAGTCGGGGAGCAGGGCGATCCCGAGGCCCTGTTCCGCGCAGGCGCGGGTGACGGCGACACCGCCGGTGCGGACGCGCTCGACGTCGTTGCCGAGCAGGCGCTCCCCGGCGAGCCGGAAGGAGCAGGCGGGGGAGTCCACCAGCAGGTGCCGGCCGCGCAGGTCCTCGCGGTGGAGGCCGCCGGCGCGGCCGAGCGGGTGGGCCGGCGCGGCGACCAGCGAGAGCGGGACGTCGCACAGGTCCAGGTGGTCGAGCGGGGCGGGCGGCAGGTAGAAGCCGAGTTCGCCGAGCGGGCCCGCGGTGTCCAGGACGAGCGCCGCCTCCAGGGCCCCGGCGGCGACGCCGCCCAGCAGGCCGTCCCGGGCGGTGCCGGTGTGCAGTGAGACCGCCAGGTCGGGCCGGCGCTCGGCGAGGCGGGCCAGCACGGCGGGCACGTGGGTCGCCGCGACGGTCTCCAGGGCGCCGAGCCGCAGCCGGGGGCGGGCGGTGGCCACCTCCCGGCGCGCCTGGTCGGCCTGGTCGAGCAGGCGGCGGGACCAGGGCAGCAGCCGTTCGCCGGCGGCGGTGAGGGCCATTCCGCGCGGGGCCCGGTCGAACAGCTCGGTGCCCAGGCTCCGTTCCAGCGTCCGGATCTGCTCGGACACCGAGGAGGGTGCGAGGCCGAGCGCCACGGCCGCGCCGGTGACGGTCCGGTGGGCCACGACGGCCTCGAAGACGCGCAACTGACGGAATTCCACCCGGCACCCCTCGAACGTCCTTGCTGCTCGTTCCGCGGGACAGCGTACGGGTGGGACGCGTGGTCGCGTACGGGTACGACGGATCGTCACCACCGCACCGCCCCGGGCCCGGCGCGGGGGCCGGGTCCGGGGCGGTGCGGTGCGGGGCGGCTCAGGAGGGCAGGATCCAGCGCTGGTTGGCCCCGCCGTGGCAGTCCCAGATCTGCAGCCGGGTCCAGTCGGCGCTGCTGCCGTCGCGGGCGTCCAGACAGCGGCCGGAGAGCGGGTTGACGAGGGTGCCGTCCGGGCGCGGCTGCCAGTGCTGGGCTCCGGTGCCGTTGCACTCGTACAGCTGGACCGGTGTCCCGGCCGCGGTCCAGCCGTTGGTGACGTCCAGGCACTTGCCGAAGGCGTGCAGCGAGCCGTCCTGCTGGACGGTCCAGTCCTGGGCGCCGGTGGAGTTGCAGTGGTAGAGCTGGACGGTGGTGCCGTTGACGGTCGCGGCGCGGATGACGTCCATGCACTGGCCGGCGATGCCGGTCACCGGGCCGCTCGGCCGGGGGGTGTTCCAGCGCTGGTCGGCGGCTCCCGAGCAGTCCCGCAGGAGCAGCCGGCCGTCGGCGGCGGCCAGGCAGCGGCCGGAGGCGGGCTGGAACAGCGAGGCGTCCGGGCGGAGCCGCCACTCCTGGCCGGCGCCGCCGGTGCAGTCCCGCAGGCGCACCGCGGAGCCGTCGGCGGTGCCGGCCGGGGTGAGGCAGCCGCCCGGGAACGCGATGCCGCCGTCGGAGCCGACGGTGGCGTCCTGGGCCGCGGTGCCCGCGCAACCGGCCGACCGCACCGCCTCGTCCGGGTCCGCCGCGGCGACCTCGGCGTCCAGGCAGGACCCGTCGGCGCCGGTGATCCGGCCGGACCAGGTGGAGACGGCCGGGGAGCCCGGCACCTCGACCGCACCCTGCAGCCGCGGGGCCCGGGAGGAGGACCCGACGGTGAGGCCGTACCGGCCGCCGGGCACCTGCCAGCCGTGCACCCCGGAGTCCCAGACCGAGAAGTCCGGGCGCTCCAGCCGCAGCTCCACGTGGGTCGAACGGCCGGGCGCCAGGGTGACCTTGTCGAAGCCCTTGAGCTGTTGCGGCGGCTCCCCGGCGGCGGACGGGAAGGCGACGTACAGCTGCGGGACCTCGGTGCCGGTCCGGGTGCCCCGGTTGGTGACGTCGAAGCCGACCCGGACCCGGCCTGCGGCGTCCGGGCCCGTCACGGTGAGCCCGGAGTAGCCGAAGGAGGTGTAGGACAGGCCGTACCCGAAGGGGAACAGCGGCGGGGTCCCGGAGGCGTCGTACCAGCGGTAGCCGACGTCGAGCCCCTCGGTGTAGTGGTAGGCGCCGTCGGTGCCGGGGTACTGCGACGCGTCGCGGATCGGCGTGGCCGCGGCCGAGGTGGGGAAGGTGACGGGCAGCCGGCCGCCGGGGTCGACGTCGCCGAACAGCACGTCGGCGAGCGCGGTGCCGCTCTGTTCGCCCGGGTACCAGGCCTCGACGACCGCGGGGACGGAGTCCAGCCAGGGCATGGTGACGGGGCCGCCGGTGTCGAGCACCACCACCGTCCGGGGGTTGGCCTTGGCGACGGCCCGGATCAGGGCGTCGTCCGCCGGCGCGAGGTCCAGCGAACCGCGGTCGGCGCCCTCGGTCTCCTCGTCCCCGACCACGACCACCGCGACGTCCGCCCCGGCGGCCACCGAGGCGGCGGCGCCGGCGTCGTCACCCTTGTGGTAGCGCACCTGGACCCCGGCGCCGGCCCTGGCGGCGATCCCCTGGCGGGGCGTCACCGTGTAGCCGTCGTAGGGGGTGACGTGCGAGGAGCCGTAGCCGCCGGTGTAGCTGCGGTCGGCCCACGGCCCGATGACCGCGATCGAGTGCAGCCGGGAGGCGTCCAGGGGCAGTGCCGCGCCCTGGTTGCGCAGCAGGACCGTTCCGGCCGCGGCGGCCGTCCGGGCGTCGCGGGCCCCGGCGGCCGGATCGGCGGCGGGTGCCTGGCCGCCGTCCAGGGCCCCGGTGCGGACCATCAGCCGCAGCACCCGGCGCACCTGGTCGTCCAGGACCGCCGGGGCGAGCCGGCCGTCGGCCACGGCGGCGGGCAGGTCGGTGAACCAGGTGGAGCCGCCGAACTCCTGGTCCAGTCCGGCCGCAGCGGCGTTCACCGAGGAGTGGGTGGCGGGGTAGTCGGAGCCGACGACCCCGTCGAAGCCCCAGCGGCCCTTCAGCACGTCGCGCAGCAGCGGGAAGTTCTCGCAGGCCCAGACGCCCTCGACCGGGTTGTAGCCGCACATCGCCGACCAGGCACGGCCGTCCCGGACGGCCGCCCGGAAGGCCGGCAGCTCGATCTCGGTCAGCGTCCGCTCGTCGACCTCGGAGCTGTACGACTGCCGGTTGTCCTCCTGGTTGTTCGCCGCGTAGTGCTTGACCTGCGCCGCGACGCCCTGGGACTGGATGCCGCGCACCTCGGCGGCCGCGACCCGGGAGGCCAGGAACGGGTCCTCGCCGAGCGTCTCGAAGTTCCGGCCGCCCTGCGGGACGCGCACGATGTTCACCATCGGGGCGTAGAGCACCTGGTAGCCGCGGGCCCGTGCCTCGCGGCCCAGGACGGTGCCGTAGGTGGTGGCCAGGGCGGGGTCGAAGGCGGCGGCCAGGGCGACCGGCGCGGGCAGCGCGGTCGCCGGCAGGCCGTCCCGGACGCCGGCCGGGCCGTCGGAGAGCAGCAGCGGGGGGATCCCGAGCCGGGGCACGCCCTCGACGTAGCCCACCGAGTGGGCGTCGTCCGGCGCGGTGACGCCCAGCAGCAGCCGGGCCTTCTCGTCGGTGGTCAGTTGGGCGAGCAGGGCCTCGACCCGTTGTTCCGGGGAGGCCGCGGTGGCGGTCCTGGGGGTGGTGGGGGGTGTGGTGGGGGCGGGGGCGGGGGCGGCGACCGCGGTGGTGGTTCCGGAGGCGGTGGTCACCGTGAGGAGACAGCCACCGAGGCCGAGGCGGAGGGTTCGCGTCCAGGAGGAGGTTCGACGCATGGCGACACCGATCGATGAACTGCGGCCGTGTGGGGCGGCCGAGAAAATGTGACTGTCTGTCAAACTTACCCATGGTGAACACCTGGTTACACGTCGTGCGGGGGTGTGTCGTGCAGGTCGGCGGGAGCGGAGGGCTTCCGCGGTGGGCGCCCTTCGTGTGCCCCCCGTCCGCCGAGGGCGGGGGCGATCGGGTTTCGGGACGCCCGGCGGGGCGTCACCCCGACTGCGGCGCGCGACGTTCGGCGGCGGGACCGCGGTGGCGGAACTCCGTCGGGGTGCATCCGTGGTGCGCGCGGAACCGGCGGGTCAGGTGCGGGTGGTCGGTGAACCCGGCGGCGGCCGCGATCTCGGCCAGCGGGAGCCGGGTGCGGCGGATCAGATGGCCCGCCACGTCCAGGCGCACGGCCGCGAGCTCCGCCTGGAAGCTGGTGCCCGCCCGGGCGAAGGCCCGCTGCAGCGAGCGCGGCGCCACCGCGAGCTCGCCGGCCAGCGCGGCGACGCGCCAGGCCGCGGCCGGCTCCCGGGCGAACCGGGCGCGGGCCGCGTCCACCAGGGCCCGTCCGGCCCGCGGCCCGGGGGTGGGCGCAGCGGTGGGGGCGGGCCGGTCCGACCACTCCAGTCGCCACCCGTGGATCTCCGGGGCCCCGCCGGGCCGCCAGGGGGCGTCCGCCGGAAGGGCCGTCGAGGCCGCCCCGAGCAGGGTGACGCGCACCGGGCCGTCGACCACCGCCCCCACCCCGGCGGCGTGCAGGGCGCAGACGAAGACCGTCTCGGCCACGGCCGGGCGACGCCCGAGGTAGGGCAGGTGCTCGACGGTCAGGCGGCCGGGTCGCAGCAGGGTGCTCGTCCGGTGGCCGGCGTGCAGCCACGGTTCGGCCAGGCTCGCCCGGGCGAGCAGGTCGGCGACGTCGGCGGCGCAGAGCAGCGCCCGCAGCCGGGCGTCCCGGGGGCGCTCGAACAGCCGGCGCGCGGCGTCGAGCACGGCGGCCGGCCCGCAGGAGTACAGGGCGCCGAGCAGCTCGCGGTGCAGGCCCTCGGGCACCGGTGCGCCCTCGGCGAGCAGCGCCCGGACGGTGCCGGCGGAGGGCGCGAGCGGGCCCCGGCCGTGCCGGAGCACCCCGTGCAGGGCGGCGGCGGCCAGCTCGGGGCTGACGGTGCGGGTCACCGGTCGGGCCCCGCCGGGCGGAGCGGCCAGGCGTGCGGCATGGCGCGATGGTACAAATGCGGACCGGCCGGGGAGGCCATCGTGGGGGCATGAACGTGAACGGAAGACGCGTCCTGGTCACCGGCGGCACCAGCGGGGTCGGACTGGCCCTGGCGGCGGAACTGACGGCGGCGGGTGCGCGGGTGGCGGTCTGCGGCCGCCGGGTCGTGGAGGGCGGCGCGCCGCCGGCGGAGGGGGTGACGGCCCTCGCCGCCGACCTCGGGCGCCGCGGCGAGGCCGTCCGGGTGGTGGACCGGGCGGCGGCCGCGCTCGGCGGGCTCGACGTGGTCGTCGCCAACGCGGGCGTGCAGCACCTCGTCGACCTCACCGGCGGCCCGAGCGCCGCCGTCCTCGACCGGACCGCCGAGGAGATCGAGGTCAACCTCCGCTCGGTGGTGGAACTGGCCGCCGCGGCCTGGCCCCACCTGGCCGCCGGCGGTGGCGCCGAGCCCGCGGCCTTCGTCGCCGTCACCTCCGGACTGGCCTACGCCCCCAAGCGCTCCGCCCCGGTCTACTGCGCCACCAAGGCCGCCGTGCACACCCTGCTGCGGTCGCTGCGCTACCAGGCCGAGGAGTCCACCCCGTGGATCCGGGTCCAGGAGGCGGTCCTGCCGCTGGTCGACACGCCCATGACGGCCGGCCGGGACGGCGCCGTCCGCAAGATCCCGGCCGCAACGGCGGCCGCCGCCCTGCTGGAGGGCATCCGCCGGGGCCGCCCGACCATCCCGATCGGTGCCGCCCGCACGCTGCTGGCCCTGCTCCGGCTGCACCCCCCGACGGCGTACCGGCTGCTGCGCGACACCTGACGGCGCCGGCGGCGCGCGTACGGGCCGGTGGCCGGCGGGCCCGCCCCGGGTGCGGCCTCACCCGCCCGGCGGGCGGAAGGACACCGGGGCGTCGAAGGCGGCGCGGCGGGTGGCGCGGCGCAGGGCGCGCAGCACGGGCGTGCCGAGGGTGAGGCACAGCACGACGGTGAGGGCCGCCCTGGGGAGGTCCCACCCGAGGGAGGTGGTGAGGCAGTAGGCCGCGAAGCGGACCAGGTTGGCGGAGACCGGGTCGCCGGGGACGAACGAGATGGAGCCGGACAGCCCCGCGATGTAGGGCCAGCCCTGGAGGTTCATGACGGTGCCGTACAGGACGGCGGCGAGGGCGCCGTAGACCGCGAGCAGCCAGAGTTCGCGCCGGCCGCGCAGGGTGGCCGGGCCGGGCAGCAGGCCCGCACCGAGACAGACCCAGCCCATGGCGAGCATCTGGAACGGCAGCCACGGCCCGACGCCGCCGGTCAGCAGCGCGGACGCGAACATCGACAGCGCGCCGAGGACGAAGCCGAAGCCCGGCCCGAGCACCCGGCCGGAGAGCACCATCAGGAAGAACATCGGCTCCAGGCCCGCCGTGCCCGCGCCGAGCGGGCGCAGGGCCGCGCCGGTCGCGGCCAGCACGCCCAGCAGGGCCACGGACTTGGCGTCCAGTCCGGGGGCCCCGCCGCCGGCCGTGCGGCCCTCGGAGATCTGGGCGACGACGACGGCGAGCAGCAGCGGCAGCAGCAGTGCGAACAGCCAGGGGGCGTCGGCGGAGTGCCCGACCAGGGCGGAGTCGGTGGCGGCGAGCAGCGGCCAGCCGAAGCCGGCGACGCCGACCGCGGAGACCAGCAGCAGGGTCGTGACGGAGCGGCGGCCGAGCGGGACGGGCCGGGCGAGCGTGCGGGTGCGGGCCGCCTCGGGCTGCCCGGGCTCCGGGCGCACGGGTGCCGGGGGTCGGGGCTCCGGGCGGTGGGCTTCCGGGCGGTTCGGGCGGGGCGGGCCCGGGTCGGGGCGGCTCATGAGCTCAGCGCCTCCGCGACCTGCCGCACGGTGAGCCACGGGCCGGGCGCCAGCACCTTGGCGACCTGCGGGGCGAAGGCGGGGGAGGAGACCACGACCTCCGCGGTCGGCCCGTCCGCGACGACCTCGCCCTCGGCCAGGATCACCGTGCGGTGGGCGAGTTCGGCGGCGAGCTCGACGTCGTGGGTGGCCAGCAGGACGGCGTGGCCGTCGGCGGCGAGGTCGCGCAGGATCTCCACCAGCCGGGCCTTGGCGGCGTAGTCGAGGCCGCGGGTCGGCTCGTCGAGGAGCAGCAGCGGGGGCCGGGCGGTGAGCACCACGGCCAGGGCCAGGGTGAGCCGCTGGCCCTCGGAGAGGTCGCGCGGGTGGGCGGTGTCGGGGATCCCCGGGAGCAGGCGCTCGACCAGGGCGCGGCAGGTGCCGGGGTCGGCACCCGCGTCGCCGTCGGCCGCGGCGCACTCGGCGGCGACGCTCTCGCCGTACAGCAGGTCGCGCGGGTCCTGGGGGACGAGGCCGACCTCGCGGACCAGCTCGGCGGGCCGGGTGCGGTGCGGGGTGCGGCCGCCGACCCGGACGCTGCCGGAGGCGGGCGCGTGCAGGCCGACCAGGCCGCCCAGCAGGGTGGACTTGCCGGCGCCGTTGCGGCCCATCAGGGCGGTGATCTCGGCGGGGCGCAGCGTGAGGTCGACCCCGCGCAGGGCCTGGACGGGGCCGCGTCGCACGGCGAGGCGCTCGACGGTGGCGACCGGGGTGCCGGTCGGGGTGCCGGCGGTGGCCGGGTGGCGGCCGTCGAGGCGTTCGCGCAGCGGGCCGGCCTTGCGGCGGGCGTCGCGGACGGACAGCGGCAGCGGCCGCCAGCCCGCGAGCCGGCCGAGGCCGACCACCGGCGGGTGCACCGGCGAGTGCGCCATCACCTCCGCCGGTCCGCCGAGGACGGGCGGGGAGCCCGGGGTCAGCAGCAGCACCTGGTCGGCGTACTGGACGACCCGTTCCAGCCGGTGTTCGGCCATCAGCACGGTGGTGCCCAGGTCGTGCACCAGCCGTTGCAGGACGGCGAGCACCTCCTCGGCCGCACCCGGGTCGAGCGCCGAGGTGGGTTCGTCGAGGACCAGGACGCGGGGGTGCACGGTGAGCACCGAGCCGATCGCGACGCGCTGCTGCTGGCCGCCGGAGAGCGAGGCGAGGGCGCGGTCGCGCAGGTCGGCGAGGCCGAGCAGGTCGAGGGTCTCCTCGACCCGGCGCCGCATCACGTCGGCGGGCAGGCCCAGCGACTCCATGCCGTAGGCGAGTTCGTCCTCGACGGTGTCGGTGACGAAGTGCGCCAGCGGGTCCTGTCCGACGGTGCCGACCAGGTCGGCGAGGTCGCGGGGCCGGTGTTCGCGGGTGTCCCGGCCGCCGACGGTGACCCGGCCGTGCAGGACGCCGCCGGTGAAGTGCGGGACGAGGCCGCTGACCGCCCCCAGCAGGGTGGACTTGCCGGAGCCCGACGGGCCGACCAGCAGGCACAGTTCGCCCTCGGGCACGGTCAGGTCGACGCCGCTCAGGGCCGGCTCGGCGGCGTCCGCGTACTGGACGGAGACCTGCTCGAAGGTGATCACGAGGCCCTCCGGGGCGGGGTCGGGGTGGCGAACGCCGGTACCAGGCCCAGGAGTACGGCCAGGACGGCGGCCAGCGGCAGCGCGGGGACGGTCGGCGGGACGACGGTGGGGGCGAAGGCGGCGGGATCGACGGAGGAGAGGTGGACGGTGAGCGCGGCGACGGCGGCGCCGGAGCCTGCGGTCAGCCACTCGGGCAGCGCCCAGGGGTCGGGCCGGTAGCGGGTCCTGACGGACCGTCGGCCTCCCAGCAGCAGCCCGGTGAAGGCGGCCGCCAGGCCGAGCAGCAGGACCGGCAGCGCCCAGCCGGCGCCCCCGGCGGTGAGCAGCCCGTACGCGGCCAGGCAGACCCCGAGCAGGCCGGCCAGGGTGAGTGCGGCCGTCGCCCGGGCGAGGCGGCGCGGGACGTCGGCGGTGCGGCCGAAGCCGCGGGTGTCCATCGCGGCGGCCAGCGCCACCGAGCGCTCCAGCGCGCCCTCCAGGACGGGCAGTCCGACCTTGAGCACGGCGGCGACGCCCTTGTCGCTGCGGCCGCGCAGCCGGCGGGCGGCGCGCAGCCGGCGCACGTCCGCGACCAGGTTGGGCGCGAAGGTCATCGCCACCACGACCGCGACACCCGCCTCGTACAGCGCCCCGGGCAGGGTGCGCAGCAGGCGCGCCGGGCTGGCCAGGGCGTTGGCGGCGCCGACGCAGACCAGCAGGGTGGCCAGCCGCAGGCCGTCGTACAGCGCCGCGAGCAGCCCCTCGACGGTCACCCGGCCGCCGATCCGCACCCCCTGCGCCCAGGCCGGGAGCGGTACCTCGGGCAGGGTGAACAGGACGTGCGTCCCGGGGACGGGCGAGCCGAGGAGGATCGCGAACACCAGCCGGATGCCCAGCACCAGCAGGCCCAGGCGCAGGAACGCGCCGTACGAACGGGACCAGGGCGCGTCGCCGCGCCGGGCCGCCACCACGTACCCGGCGACGGCGGCGAGCAGCAGCAGGATCGCCGGGTTGGTGGTGCGGGTCGCCGCGGCGCCCAGCCCGAGCGCCCACAGCCACCAGGCCCCGGGGTGCAGTTGACGGGGGCCGGTGGGGGGTCGGGTGCTGCGGGCTGGGCGCACGGATCAGTCCAGGTCGGGATCGGGGCGGGCGGGCCGGTTCGGGTCGTTGCGGTTCGGTTCGCTGTGGTTCGGTTCGGGGGATCAGGAGGAGCGGCGGCGGCGGGTCTGCCAGACGGCGCCGCCGGCCAGGACGGCGACCAGCGCTCCGCCGGCGATCAGGCCGAGGTCCGGCCCGCCGTGGCCCCCGCCGTCGGCCGGGCCGCCCGCCGCGGCCGCGCCGCCGAGCTGCTCGCCGCACCCGGCCCTGGGGTAGCCGGCGATGGCGCAGAGCAGGCCGTTGGTGTCGTACCGCAGCGGCGGGGCGACGGCGGCCAGCACCTCGGCCGAGGTGGCGTTCGGGGCGACGGCGGCACACGCCGTGCGCTGCTCGGGCGGCGCCTCGGTGGAGCCGGCGTCGGCGGCGGTGCCGAAGTCCAGCACCACGGCGACCCGCTTGCGGCCCTCCTGGGCCGGGGTGTCCGCGCAGACGGCGGCGAAGCCCGTGGCCGCACGCGGCCGGGCGGCGTCGCGGCCGCCGTCCGGGCTGACGGCGAAGCGCCAGCCGTCCACCGCTCCGTCCGGGGGGACCGACACCGCCGGCCCCTGCTGCTGGTAGGCCCAGCCGGTGTCGGTGGCGCGCCAGAACGACCAGTACCGGTACCCGGCGGCCTCGGCGGGCGCGGCGGTGGCGACCAGCAGCAGCGCGCCCAGCAGCGGGGCGAGCAGCAGCGGGGCGAGCGGCAGGGCGGTGCGGGGCCGCCGGCCCGGACGGGCCCCGGGGCCCGTCCGGGGGGAGCCCGCCGGGCCGCCCCCGGCGGGGCCGGTGGTGCGGGGGGTCACGGCCTGGCGCCGCGCTTGCGCTGGAGGCTGAGCACCAGGCCGCCGCCGACGCCGATCAGCAGGCCGACGATGATCAGCCAGTACTGGCCGAAGCCGTCGCTCTTCTTCGCCGGCTGGGTGGCGGCGGCCGCCGGGCTCGCGGTGGCCGCGGGGGCCGGGCCGAGGGCGGTGAGCTGGGCGGTCAGCGCGGCGGTGTCGCGCTGGGCGGCCTGGGTGACCAGCAGGAGCGTGGCGGTGGCGCCGGCGTCGGTGCCGCCCTTCGTCCAGGTGGCGCCCTCCTTGCCGAGCCAGTCGACGGCGCCGGTGGCCTGCTGCGGGTGGCCGCTCTGGATCAGGCCGAGGGCGGCCCAGGCGGTGGCGGTGTAGTCGGGGGTGGCCGGGGCGCCGGGGGTGGTGAGCGAGAGGTGGTCGCCGCCGGCGGTGAGCTGGGCGCTCAGGTACGCGGCGGCGGCCTCGCCCGAGTCGGCGTGGGCGACGGGCGCGGCGGGGGCGCCGTCGGGGCAGCCGAGGGCCTTGGGCGCGGCGTCGGCGCGGGCGGTGGTGGCGACCGGGAGGTGGCCGCCGGCGGCGGCGAGCGAGGCCTGGCCGCTGGCGAGGGCGTTGGGCGCGAGGGCGCCGGTGGCCGGGTCGGGCTGGTAGGCGAAGGCGCCGCGCTGGTCGGCGGGCGCGGCGCAGCCGAGCTGGTAGAGGGCGAGCCCGTCGAAGGCGTTCCGGCCGGCCTTGGCGACGGCCGCCGGGTCGGCCTTGGCGGCGAACAGGGCGTTGACGGCGAGGCCGGTGGAGTTGGCGTCGCCGGGGCTGCCCGGGTTGTAGGCCCAGCTGCCGTCCGCGTTCTGGTTGGCCTTGAGCCACTGGACGCCCTTGTCGACGGCGTCCTGGTGCCCGCCGAGCGCGACCAGGGCCTGGACGGCGACGGCGGTGGCGTTGCTGTCCTCGGTCTTGGCGTCGCAGGCCGCGCCGGCGGCCCGGTAGGAGGGCCAGCCGCCGTCCTCGCACTGCTGCCCGGTGAGCCAGCCGACCGCGGACGCCGCCGGGGTGACCTTGGCCGCCGCGAGGGCGGTGAGCGCGAGCGACTGCCGCCAGACGCCGTCGTACGTCGGGTCGCCCTTGCCGTACAGGCCGTCGGGGACGACCGCGGTGGTCGGCGCGGGGCTGTCGGCGAGGGCCGGTGCGGCGGCGGCGCCGGTGAGCAGCGCGGCGGACAGGGCGGCGGCGCCCAGGCGGGCGGCGGTGAGCATGGTGGAGTGGTGCCTTTCGGTGAGCGGTGGTGGCCCCGGGGGCCGTTCCGTAGTCCTCGACGGTGCCGGGCGGTGCGCGGTGGCGGGCCCGGACTGGCCGCTCGCCCCTCCGCGGGCGGTCCGACTCGCCGGGGCCGCGGCGGCTCCGGACTCACGGTTGCGGGGTCAGCGCCGGATTCGCACCGGCTTCCCCCGCGGGAGGGGCGGGATGGAGTTGTGCTGCCCGTCGACTCTAAGCCCTGGGGTCCGCCGCCGGGCTCAGGGCCCGTCCGGGGCAGCCCGCCGGGGTGCCGCCCGGGGAGGAACAGGTTCCAGTCGGGGCCCGGTTCAGGGCAGGGTGAGCAGCCGGGCCGCGGTCTGCAGGTCGGCGCGGACCTCGGCGATCGAGGCGCGGCCGGAGAGCCAGGCGACCAGGGCCGAGTGCCAGGTGTGCTCGATCACCCGGACGGCCGCGCGCTGGCTGTCGCTGGGTGGCCCGGACTGGCCGATGGCGTCCAGGATGAGCTGTCCGGTGGCGGAGCTGACCTGGTCCACCTCGGCACCGACGGAGCGGTCCGCGAAGGACAGCGCCCGGACCATCGCCTCGGCGAGCAGGGGCTCGCGCTGCAGGGCGTGGAAGGCCCGGGTGAGCGTGTCGGCGACCCGGGGGGCCGGTTCGAGGTCGGTCGGCGGGTGCCGCCGGATGTGTTCCTGGAGGCCCTGCAGCTGCTCCAGCATGACGGCGACCAGCAGGTGGACCTTGGACGGGAAGTACCGGTAGAGCGTGCCGAGGGCGACCTGGGCGCTCTCCGCGACCTCCCGCATCTGTACGGCCTCGTACCCGCCCCGGGCGGCCAGGGCGGTGGCGGCCCGCAGGATCCGCCGGCGGCGCTCGGCCTGGCGCGCGGTCAGCGACGGCTCACCGGGCGGTGCGGGCGGCGGTGCGGCGGGGCTCGTGGAGGTGGTCGGAGGCGGCAAGGAGTGCTCCCGGGGCGCGTGGGTGGCGGTGTGCTCCACAAGGTCGGCATGGTCCGGCGTGGCGGGAATCACCAGCCCTGGCTCCTGAGGGAAAGCTACGGGCCGGTATCTTCGAGGTCTCTCATTGTTCACATGGTCGATGACGAGTTCCACACCCACTGAAACCTGATCTACTTTAGCGACCAGCAGCACAGATAGCAGCTAGAGATGAGGGCCCGAGGATGACCGCGCAGCCGCTGCGGATTGCCCTGCTGTCGTACCGCGGGGACCCCTTCTGTGGCGGTCAGGGCGTGTACGTCCGGCACCTGTCGCGCGAGCTGGCCAGGCTCGGCCACCACGTGGACGTGATCGGGGCCCAGCCCTTCCCGGTGCTGGACGAGGTCGAGGGCCCCGGTTCGGTGCGCCTGGTCGAACTCCCCAGCCTGGACCTCTACCGCGCCGACGACCCGTTCCGCACGCCGGCCCGCGGGGAGTTCCGCGGCCCGGTGGACGTCCTGGAGTTCGCCACCATGCGCACCGGCGGCTTCCCCGAGCCGCTGACCTTCTCGCTGCGCGCCCGGCAGTACCTGGCCCGGCACAAGGGCCGCTACGACGTGGTGCACGACAACCAGACCCTCGGCTACGGCCTGCTCGGCCTGGCCCGGCACGGCTTCCCGCTGGTCACCACGATCCACCACCCGATCACCGTGGACCGGCAGTTGGAGCTGGACGCGGCCGGCACCCGGCTGCGCCGGCTGTCGCTGCGCCGCTGGTACGCCTTCACCCGGATGCAGCGCCGGGTCGCCGCCCGCCTGGAGCACGTGATCACCGTCTCCGGCAGCTCGCAGCGCGAGATCGCCGAGCACCTGGGCGTTGCGCCCGGTGCGATCTCGGTGGTGCCGATCGGCGCCGACACCCGGCTGTGGTCGCCCTCGGACGCGGTCGAGCGGGTGCCGGGCCGGATCGTCACCACCTCCAGCGCCGACGTCCCGCTGAAGGGGCTGGTGTTCCTGGTCGAGGCGCTCGCCAAGGTGCGCACCGAGCGCCCCGCGCACCTGGTGGTGGTCGGCAAGCCGCAGAAGGACGACGGCCCGGTGGCCGAGGCGGTGCGCCGCTTCGGACTGGCCGAGCACATCGAGTTCCGCAGCGGCCTCACCGACCGGGAGCTGGTGGACCTCTACCGCTCGGCCGAGGTGGCCTGCGTGCCGTCGCTGTACGAGGGCTTCTCGCTGCCCGCCGCCGAGGCGATGGCCACCGGGACCCCGCTGGTGGCCACCACCGGCGGCGCGATCCCCGAGGTGGCCGGCCCGGACGGGCGCACCTGCCTGGCCGTGCCGCCGGGCGAGGCGGACGGGCTGGCGGCGGCGCTCGGACGGCTGCTGGACGACCCGGAGCTGCGCGGGCGGCTCGGCGGCGCCGGCCGCGAGCGGGTGCTGGCCCGGTTCACCTGGGAGCGGGCCGCCGAGCTGACCGCCGAGGCCTACCGCGCGGCCATCGCCACCGGGGCCGGGGCCCGGGCCCGTTCGGGGCCGGGCTGGCGCTACGTGCCCTGAGCCACCCGCCCCGGCCGGCCCGGGCGCGCTCCGGCGGCCCCGACCCACCCGGCCGCCGGCCCGGCGCGAATCGTTCTGACGCGGCGTCAAGTCCGCTTGGTAGCAAAAGGAATGGGAGCCCTGCAGTGCTGACCGTCGATTTCTCGCGCTTCCCGCTCGCCCCCGGCGACCGGGTGCTCGACCTGGGCTGCGGCGGGGGCCGGCACGCGTTCGAGTGCTACCGCCGCGGCGCCAACGTGATCGCCCTCGACCAGAACACCGAGGAGATCGCCGAGGTCAAGAAGTGGTTCGCCGCGATGGAGCAGGCCGGCGAGGCCCCCGAGGGTGCGTCGGCGGTCGCGATGGAGGGCAACGCGCTGGCGCTGCCGTTCGAGGACGAGTACTTCGACAAGATCATCATCTCCGAGGTGATGGAGCACATACCCGATGACAAGGGCGTGCTCAACGAGATGTTCCGGGTCCTCAAGCCCGGCGGCCTGCTCGCCGTCACCGTGCCGCGCTGGCTGCCCGAGAAGATCTGCTGGGCGCTGTCCGACGAGTACCACGAGGTCGAGGGCGGCCACATCCGGATCTACCGCGGCGACGAACTGCTCGGCAAGCTCAAGGACGCCGGCCTGGAGCCGTACGGCACCCACCACGCGCACGCGCTGCACTCGCCGTACTGGTGGATCAAGTGCGCCGTCGGCGTGGACAACGACAAGGCGCTGCCGGTCAAGGCCTACCACCAGCTGCTGGTCTGGGACATCGTCGGCACCCCGGTGATCAGCACCCTCACCAAGGCCGCCGAGCGGGCCCTCAACCCGGTCATCGGCAAGAGCTTCGTCGCGTACGCCTCGAAGCCGCGGAGGGCGGGCGCATGACCGCGGCCGTCCCCGAGGTGCTGCTGCTCGAGGGGGTGCTCGACGCCGAGCAGGCGGCCGGCACCGTCCGCAGCATCCTCGCCGAACAGCGCCCCGACGGTGCCATACCCTGGTTCGCCGGCCACCACCTGGACCCCTGGGACCACACCGAGGCCGCCATGGCCCTCGACACCGCCGGCGAGCACGCCGCCGCCGAGGCCGCCTACCGCTGGCTCGCCGCCAGCCAGAACCCGGACGGCTCCTGGTACGCCGCCTACACCGACGGCGTGGTCACCGACCACGCCAAGGAGACCAACTTCTGCGCCTACGTGGCCGTCGGCGTCTGGCACCACCACCTCAGCACCGGCGACGACGCCTTCCTGGAGTGGATCTGGCCGGTCGTCCGGCGCGCCCTGGACTTCATCGTCGGCCTGCGGCTGCCCGGCGGCCCGATCGCCTGGCGCCTCGACGAGGACGGCACCGCCACCGACGAGGCGCTGCTCACCGGTTCGTCCAGCATCCTGCACGCGCTGCGCTGCGGCCTGGCCATCGCCGAGTACCTGGAGGAGCCGCAGCCGGACTGGGAGCTCGCGACCGGCCGGCTGGGGCACGCCGTGGCGCACCACCCCGAGCGCTTCCTCGACAAGGACCGCTACTCGATGGACTGGTACTACCCGGTCCTCGGCACGGGCCTGCGCGGCGACGCGGCGGTCGAGCGCATCGACCGGGAGTGGGACCGCTTCGTCGTCCCCGGCCTCGGCGTGCGCTGCGTCAGCGACCGCCCCTGGGTGACCGGCGGGGAGAGCGCCGAACTGGCCCTGGCGCTCTGGGCGATCGGCCAGTCCGACCGCGCGGTGGACATCCTGCGCTGGATCCAGGAGCACCTGCGGCACGAGGACGGCTCGTACTGGACGGGGTACGTCTTCGAGGACGACGCCATCTGGCCGGAGGAGCGCACCACCTGGACGGCCGGCGCACTGCTGCTCGCGGTCGCCGCGCTCGGCGGTGACCCGGCGACCGTCGCGGTCTTCGGCGGCGAGCAGCTGCCCGCCGGGCTGGTGGTCCGGGACTGCTGCTGACCCGCCCGCGCCGGGCCGGCCCGAAGGGGCGGGACGGCGAAGGGACGTGACAGCGCGAAGGGGCGGGACCGGAGAGATCCGGTCCCGCCCCTTCGCCGTACCGCCGGGGCGTCAGCCGCGCTGGATGCCCGCGGTGTCGGCCAGCAGGCCGAGGCTGCCGTCGGCCAGCTGGGCGACCAGCGCGGAGCCGCGCTGCTCGACCGCCAGGTACCAGGTACCGGGCACCAGCTCACCGATCGGGGCACCGACCGGGTTGTCCTTCGGGGCCAGCGGGCGCGGGGCCGGCACGGCGAACCAGAACGGCGCGAAGTCGGCCGCCGGGGCCGGCTGCGCCTGCGCGGCCGGGACGGGCTGCGGGGCCGGGGCGGCCGCGTCCTGCGGCTGGCCGGCGGCCGCACCGGCCGGGTAGCCGTAGCCGCCGGGCTGGGCGCCGTACGCCGGGGCCTGGTTCGGGTCCTGGCCCGGGCCCGGGTAGCCGTACTGACCGGGCTGACCGGGCTGACCGGGCTGGCCCGGGGCCGGGTAGCCCTGGTACGGCACGGCGGCCGGGCGGTCGGTGACCAGCGGGGCCTTCAGCGCCGGCACCAGCGGCGCGGCCGCGGCCGCACCCGCCAGCACGATCAGCGAGATCAGGCCGAGCCAGGCGCCGAAGCCGTGACCGAAGCCGGAACCCGACGGACCGCCACCCAGCGACCACAGCGCCGTCCACAGCGCGGTGACGGCGAACGCGATGCCCCACTGGTCCAGCCGGAGGCCGAGCACCTGGCGGCCGGCCGCGGCCGGGCCCTGGAACCGCTGCAGCAGGATCAGCACCGCGGCGGCGATGCCGAGCAGGTAGATCGAGGGCAGGATGGGGAACAGCTGGGTGCTCCACGCGTTCTGCGACGTGTCGCCGCAGTACCGGCCGCTGCAGTCCACGGTCCAGTAGGGCAGGAAGGAGGCGATGAAGAGCAGGACGGCCGCGCCTGCGACGGCGGCGTCTCCCCTGGTGAGAGCGCGCAGATTCACTAACGTTCCCCTCGTTGACGTGTCGTGGTCGGCGGTTCGTGCGGTCGGGCTGACCGGCCGAAACTCCCGAACGGACCAGAAGCCTAGGCCCAACCGCGCCGCCGGCGCACGGCGGGACCGGTAATGGGGCGAAGTCGTTGCAAACGGCGCGGGCCGGGCGCGCTGCCGCCCACCGGGCCGGCCCGCCCCAACTCCCTTTACCGCGTGGTCAGATACGCCGTCAGCGCGTCTGCGATCCCCTGTGCCGCCTGCTGCCGCCACTGAGGATCCGTCATCCGCTTCGCGTCCGCCGGGTTGCGCATGTTACCGCACTCGATGAACACCTTGGGGACCGTGGACAGGTTGAGGCCCCCCAGGTCGGAGCGGGTGTCCAGGCCCTGGTTCGCGACGTAGTCCGCGTACTGCTCGCCGGTCGCCGCGCGGAAGTGCTCGCGCAGCAGCAGGCCGAGCCGGTGCGAGGGTTCGACGATCGCGGAGGTGTCCGCCTTCCCCGCCACCACGCGCGCCGGCATGATCACGTGGAAGCCGCTGCCGCTCGCCGGGCCGCCGTCGCCGTGCACCGAGAGCGCGACGTCGGCGTGCGCGGCGGCGCTCGCCCGGGCGCGTTCGTCGATGCACGGGCCCCACGGGCGGTCACCGTCCTGCACCAGCACCACGGTGGCGCCGCGGGCGGCGAGGATGGCCCGCGCCCGGCGGGACACGTCCAGGGTGTACTCGGCCTCGGTGTAGCCGGCGTTGGTCTCGGTGCCGGTGGTGTCGCACTCCTTGTGGGCGTTGCCGATGTCGACCTGACGGTTGATCTCGGTGGTGTGCGCCGAGTTGCCCGGGTTGTGGCCGGGGTCGAGCACGACGGTGCGGCCGCTGAGCGCGGTCGCGTCGGGCGAGCCGGAGGCGCCGGGGGAGGCGGTGGCGGCCGCGGTGTCCGACGGAGCCGGGGAGGCCGCGGTGGGCCGGTCCGCGGCCGGGGTGCCCGAGGCGTCCGGCGCGCCGGACGCACCCGGCGTCCCCGGTCCTCCGGACGGGTCGGTGCCGGACGGGGTGGTGGGCGCCGCGGCGGAGGTGCCCGCGGCGCTCACCGGGGTGGGGCCTTCGAGGGCCTGCCAGCCCAACCAGCCCGCCATGCAGAGCGGTACGGCCGCGCCCACCACCGTGGTGACGCGCAGCAGGGCGGAACGGCGGGGCGGTCGGGAGGCGGAGCCGGTCACGGGTGGTTCAGATCCTGTCCTGGGTGCGCGGGGTGAGGCCGTAGCTGTCGGCGATCGGCTTCCACTTGGCGGCGAAGTCCTTCTTCGCCTGGGTGGCCTGCGGGTTGAGCTCGTCGGCGTGCTTCTTGTCGGCGGTGTTCGGGGCCGAACCCGAGCAGCCCTGGCCGGCCACCGCCCGGGCCCAGCTCGCGTACGCCCGGTCGATGTCGGCCGACAGCTGCCAGGCCTGCTTCAGCGAGGCCACCGCGTCGGCGCCGCCCGGCACGTCGCCGACGCCCACCCCGGCGAGCTTGCGCAGCAGGTCGTCGCGCTGCTTCGCACCGTTGTCGAACACCTGCGCCGCGCTCTCGATGTCGGCCTTCGCCGGGCAGCTGGTCACCTTGGCGACCGCGCTGCCGATCGGGGCCTTCGCGCTCTCGCCCTGGGTGAGCAGGTCGTCCAGCGCCTGGGCCTGGCCCTTGGCGTTCGGGCCGGCTCCGGAGGCGGTGGGGCTCGGCGTGGCGCCGGCCGAGGCCGGGTCGGTCGCGGCGCCGCTCGGCGCGGCGTCGGTGCCCGTCGGGGCCGGGGCCGGCGGCGGGTTGCCGGCCGAGGTCGGGGCGGTGGCCGACGGGGCGGGCGCGGCCTGCCCGTTCTTGTCGTCGCCGTTCCTGGCGGCCATCAGCAGGCCGCCGCCGACCGCCAGCACCAGGAGCAGGGCGAAGCCGATCAGTAGGGGGGCCTTCCGGTTGCCCGGGCGGTCCTCGTCGTCCGGGTCCGCGTAGTCGTTCGGGTAGTCGGCGGGGTGGCCGGCCGGGTACCCCGGCTGCCCGGGACCGCCCGGGTACGGGCCCGGGCCGTGCCCGTACGGGGCCTGCGGGGGGCCGGCGGGCGGCTGCGGCGGGTACACGTAGCCGGGGCCGGGGGCCTGGCCGGAGACGTAGCCGGGGCCGGCCTCCCGGCCCGAGACGTGACCCGGGCCCGGGGCGGTGCGCTGGGACGTCGCGTGGGAGGGGAACGGAGCGGCGGGCGGCGCGGCGGGCGGCTGCGGGGCCGCGGCGGGGAAGGCGGGCGCGGTCGGCGCCTCGTGGCCGGGTGCGGCGGCCAGGTAGGGGCGGGCGGCCAGCGGGGGGCCCTGGTCGCCCACGGCGCCCGCGGTGGGCGGCGGGGCCACGGGGCCGGGAGGGACGGGGCCGGTCACGAGCGGCGGCGGGCCGGCGGCCTCCTCGCCCGAGGCCTGCTGCGGGCCGCGCACCCAGCCGCCCGCACCACCGCGCGCGGTGGGGTCCCAGACCGCCGGAGCGGTATTGTGCTGGTCCGTCATGTGCCGCTAGCCCCCACCGTCCGCCGATTGCTCTGCCTGGTGCTGCGCGGACACCGTACCGTTCGAACCCCCGCCCGACAGCCCCGGCACGACGTTAGAGCATCGGGGTGTGGCTGTGGGGCGGCTCGGCGGATCGGTCGGAGGCGCGGCGGTCGTCCGTGCGCGTCGGGGCCGGGCGGGAGGGTTCGCGGGGCCCGTCGGGGCTCCCCGGGCGGGGTGCGGCGGGCGCCGGGGCGGACGGCGGGGGAGGCTCAGCCCGCCGTGCGGCGCAGGACCCGCAGCGAGCCCGTCACCGAGACCTCCTCGAAGCCCTCGGCGAGCGCCCGCAGGTACACCCGGTACGGGGCCTGGCCGCCGTCCGCCGGGTCCGGGAACACGTCGTGCACCACCAGCAGCCCCTCCGGCGCCAGGTGCGGGACCCAGCCCTCGTAGTCGCCGGTCGCGTGCTCGTCGGTGTGCCCGCCGTCGATGAACACCAGAGCCAGCGGCCGCCCCCACAGGGCGGCGATCCGGGGCGAGCGGCCCACCAGCGCCACCACGTGCTCCTCCAGCCCGGCCGCGTGCAGGGTGCGGCGGAACCGCGGCAGGGTGTCCATCAGCCCCACCTCCCGGTCCACCAGCGTCGGGTCGTGGTACTCCCACCCGGGCTGCTGCTCCTCCGAGCCGCGGTGGTGGTCCACCGTGAGCGCGACCGTCCCGGTCTCCCGGGCCGCGGCGGCCAGCAGGACCGCGGAGCGCCCGCAGTAGGTGCCGATCTCCAGCACCGGCAGCCCGGTGCCGCGCGCCGCGGTCACCGCCGCCGCGTACAGCGCCAGCCCCTCGTCCACCGGCATGAACCCGGTCGCCGCCTCGAACGCCGCCAGCACCTCGGGCGCCGGGCGGGCGCTCTCCAGCAGGTCGGACATGCCGTGCTCCTCGGGTTCGGGACGTCCGGGACGGGGGCGGACGTGCTCGCCCCGGACCCTACTCGACGGTAGACGGGGGGACCACAGGGGCCCTGGAACGTGTTCTAGTCCCGCCGGGCCGCCCGTGCCAGAATCGGCCCGACCGCCGATCCGAGGCACACCAGGCACACCGGGAGCAGCCCCATGCGCGCAGCCGTCCTGCACAAGACCGGCCAGGACACCCTCGACGTCCGGGAGGACGTGACGGCCGTCGGGTTCGGCCCCGGCACCGTACGGGTCCGGATGCGCGCGGCCAGCCTCTGCCACTCCGACCTCTCCGCCATGAGCGGCGTCCTGCCGCAGCCCGCGCCGTTCGTCCCCGGGCACGAGGGTGCCGGGGACGTCGTCGAGGTCGGCGACGGCGTCCGGGGCATCGCCCCCGGCGACCGCGTGGTGCTCTGCTGGATGGCCCCCTGCGGCCGCTGCGCGCACTGCGAGCACGGCCGGGGCCACCTGTGCGTCGCCAGCCTGCGGCGGCTCGGCGCGCCCGGCTTCCGCTTCGAGGAGGGCGGCGCCGCCGTCGAGGCCTCCGGGTTCTACGGCACCGGGGCCTTCGCCGAGGAGGTCGTGGTCTCCGCCGACGCCGTCATCAAGGTGCCCGCCGACCTGCCCCACGAGGCCGCCGCGCTGATCGGCTGCGGCGTCACCACCGGCGTCGGCGCCGCCGTCAACACCGCCCGGGTCGAACCCGGCTCCTCCGTCGCGGTGATCGGCGCCGGCGGGGTCGGGATCGCCACCGTCCAGGGCGCCCGGGTCTGCGGGGCCGCCCGGATCACCGTCGTCGACCCGGTCGCGTCCCGCCGCGAGCGGGCGCTCTCCTTCGGCGCCACCGAGGCCCTCGCCCCCGAGGAGCTCAGGGCCGCGGCCAAGGGCCTGCCGGGCGGCGGCTTCGACTACGTCTTCGAGGCCGTCGGCCGGGCCGCCACCGTCCGGGCCGGGTACGACGCCGCCCGGCGCGGCGGCGCGGTCGTGGTGATCGGCGCCGGCGCGCAGGACGACCGCGCGCAGTTCACCATGGGCGAGCTGTTCTTCAACGAGAAGCGCCTGCTGCCCTCGCTCTACGGCGGCGCGCCCGTCGCCCGCACCATCGGGCTGGTCGTCGACCTCTGGCGGGCCGGGCGGATCGACCTCGACGCCATGATCACCCACCGGGTCCCGCTGGCGGACGTCAACGAGGCCGTCGCGCAGATGCGCAGCGGCGAGGCCCTGCGCACGGTCGTGACGCTGGGCTGAGGCGGCCGGCACCGGACGCGGAAGGGCCCGCCGGGGGTGCGTCCCCGGCGGGCCCTTCCGTGCGTGCGTGCTCAGCCCAGGCGCGCCGCGGCGCGGTGCCGGCCGTGCGGGTCGGCCGCGGGGCTGTCGTCGGCGGCGGACCGTCCGCGGTGCCGACCGTGCGACGCGGTGTCCTCGGCCGTGTTCTCGTCGGCGTCGGTCCCGTTGGCCGCGGGTCCGGTGGTGTCGGTGAGGGTGTCGGACATCAGAATCGTCTTCTCCGTGCGAGGGTGCAGGTCATCGGCGCCCGGCCGGCGCGTGGCGCGCGGCCCGGTCCCCGATCGGGCGCTCGGTACGCGCCACAGCCGGTGATCGCGGCCCGTGCCCCGGCCACCATAACGGCCGGAGCGGACGAGATCCTATCGAGATCACGATGCGCGCCCGGGGGCCGGGCGCGGCGGTGTCATCAGCCCGGTCGGCCGGTCCGCAGGAACCCGGCGAGCAGCTCGTGCAGGACGGCGGCGCCCTCCTCGGCGAGCACCTCGTGGCCGGAGCCGGCCGCCTCGACGTACCGGAAGTCCACTCCCTCGACCCGGCCGATCCGCAGCAACTCGTGCCGCAGCGAGCGGGATTGGCCGACCGGGACGACCTCGTCCCGATTGCCGTGCACGATCAGCAGCGGTGCGGTCAGCCGGTGCGCGAGCTGCAGGACGTCGCGCGGGCCGCGGGCGTCGGCGATCGTCTCGCCGCCGCCCAGCCGGGTGGTCAACGCTCCGACGGGCCCGGCGGCCTCGGCCAGCAGCCGGGCGCCGGACAGGAACGGGGCGACCACCGCGCAGCGCGACACCTGCTCCGCGGGCGCGTGCGCGGCCGCCAGCAGGGCGAGGAACGCGCCGTAGCTGACCCCGAACAGGGCCGGGGGCTCCAGGCCGAGCGCCGCACGCTGCCCGGCGATGCCGTCCAGCAGGTGCAGCACGTCGTCCAGGTCCGGTCCTCCCCAGGCGCCCCGGATGGCCATCGCGTGCGCCACCCCGTAGCCGGTGGAGCCGCGCTGGTTGGGGGCGACGACGGCCAGCCCCTCGGCGGACATCCGCTGCAGCGCGGGGTCGAACTCCAGCCGCCAGGCGTCGGCCGGGCCGCCGTGCAGCGCCAGCACCAGGTGCGGGCTGCTCAGCCAGGCGTCCCCGCCGTACACCACGGCCTCCAGGGGCCCTGCGGGGCCGGCGAGTTCGAGGCTCTGCGCGGGCTGCCAGCGGCCGCCGTCGCCGGGTGCGGTGCTGCCGTCCACCCGCCAGCCCGGCGGCGGGGTGCGGGTGGCCCGGGGGCCGTCGGGCTGCCACGGCAGCCCGGCCCCCCGCCAGGGGCCGGGGGGCCCGGAGCCCAGTGGTGCCAGTTGCAGCGGCAGCGGCGTCGGGCCGCCGGCGGCCGGGGCGGGGCCGTGCGCGAGCAGCGCGTCGACGTCCAGGGCGGCCAGCGCCGCGGGGTGGTCGGGCGAGGAGTAGGGGAGCCGCAGTGCCGCCTCGCCCCACTGCCCGACCGAACCGAGCCGGCCGGGCGGGACGGGGAGCGGTTCGAGCCGGCCGGTGCCCGGCCGCCAGAGGGCGAGCGCCGAGCCGGCGCCGTGGTCGACCTGCACCGCGACCCGCAGGCCGTCGCCGTCCGGCCGCAGCGCCACCGGACGCAGGACGGTGCCCGCGACGTGCAGGCACGCCGGGAACCGCAGCGGCTCGCCGCCGCCCAGCACGCCCCAGCCGAGCCGGTCGGTGCCCGGTGCGTCGCTGCGCACCATCGCGAACCCGCTGTCCGGGTCGAACAGCACCAGCCGGTCGTTGCTGTGCCCGCCGATCTCCAGCAGCGGGGCGGTCGTGCCGCTGCGCAGGTCCAGCAGCACGCTGCGGACGAGTCCGGCGTCGACCCGGTCCAGCGCCAGCAGGTCACCGGTGCGGTCCAGCCAGGTGCCGCCGCCGTGCAGTCCGGGGATCTCGGCGACCCGTTCGGGCTCGCTGCCGTCCGTGCGCACCAGCCAGGCGGTGGTGGCCGGGCGGTTGTCCGTGCCGAGGGCCAGGGCGACGGGCGTGCGGGGGCCGGCGCCGGGGCCCGTCGGGAGTGCCAGCAGCCGCAGTCCGGGCATCCGGATGGTGGCCACCGGCTGCTCCGCGGCGGAGGTCCCGCCGTAGGAGAGGCGGACCAGGTCGTGGCGGTCCCCGTCGTGGCGGCAGATCAGCACCGAGCCGTCCGGCAGTGCGACCAGGTGGGAGCGCAGGTCCTCCGAGCGGTTGCCGGACAGCGGCAGGGCGAGCGGGGCGGCCGGGCCGCCGTCCGGGGGCAGCCGCCAGCTCTCCGCGTACCAGCCGCCGTCGGCGGCCGAGGCCAGGCAGGCAGCGTGTCCGCCGTCGGCGGCGAAGGCGAAGCCCAGCCGGCGCAGCGCCGGCGCGACGGTCCGGGTGGCCAGGTTCACGTCCCGATCACCCCGCTCGTCGTGCCGCGACACCGGTGGACCTCCGGCCGTGCCGGCTCCGGACGCGGGCCCGTCGCGGATCCGGTGGACCGGGCGGACCCGACGCGGACGGCCCGGCCGTGCACCGGAGGCCCTCGACGGCGACCTCCCGGTCGTCGTCGCCTCCCCGGCCTCCGGCGCCGGCCGGCGCCGCCCGCGTCGTCCCCGGCCACGGGGCCGCCGCATCCGGCCCGTGGCCCGCCGATTCCCCGCCCGCGGCCGTACGCAGCGATGTGTCCGCCTCCATGCGCCGCCACATCCCTTCGTCTGGGCCGCCGGCCCGGGTGCCCACTGCTCCGGCACCCGGGCCGACGCCCCGGCCTGATCGGTTCCTCGGAAGGAGCGGGAGCCCCGGGGGCCGGAGTCACCGGCCCCGCCGTGCCCCGCCCGGTGCCCGCTCCTGCCGGGCCCGCGCGGGGCGGAGCGCCGTCCGGACCGCCAAGTCGGGGCGCCTCCCGGGGCAACTCCCGTTCGCAGGACTGAAGTTACTTTCGAGGCGGGGGTGACTCAACGGAGCGCCGGTCACTTCACTCATAAGGGTGATCCGGGCTTCGTTTCGCCTTCGTGCGAGGGCCCCGGTGTGAGCAACGCGCGCCCGGCGTGCGGAGGCGTGGAGGCCGCGCCGGTCGCTCCCGGCCGCCCCCTCCGCCGGTTGACGCGCATCCGTACGCCGACGGCACCTCCGTCCGAACGCCGCCCCCGCTCGGGCCCGACCCCCGCCCGACGGGGGCCCGCGCCCCGCCCGAACGGCACCCCGGACTCCTCCGGCCCCCGCAGCCCGGCCCGCCCCGCCCCACGGCCGGGGCCCGACCGCCCCCGCGCGCACGGTAGTCTCGACAGGTGCCGAAACTGTCCGACGTCATCACCGCGCTCGAAGAGGTCTACCCCCCGCAGTGGGCGGAGTCCTGGGACGCCGTCGGCCTGGTCTGCGGGGACCCTCAGGCCGAGGTCGGCCGCGTGCTGTTCGCCGTCGACCCCGTGCAGACGGTCGTCGACGAGGCCGTCGAATGGGGCGCCGACCTGGTCGTCACCCACCACCCCCTCTACCTGCGCGGCACCACCAGCGTCGCCGCGACCGGTTTCAAGGGCCGGGTGGTGCACACGCTGATCAGCAACGGCATCGCCCTGCACGTCGCGCACACCAACGCCGACCACGCCGACCCCGGTGTCTCGGACGCGCTGGCGGAGGCGGTCGGACTCCGGGTGACCGGCCCGCTGGTGCCGGACCCGACCGACCCGCTGGGCCGCCGCGGCTCCGGCCGGATCGGCCTGCTGGAGCCCCCGCTGACGCTGTCCGCCTTCGCCGCGCAGGTCGCCAGGGGCCTGCCCGCCACCGCCGCCGGGGTCCGCGTCTCCGGGGACCCGAACCGGCTGCTGAGCCGGGTCGCCGTGTGCGGCGGCTCGGGCGACGGATTCTTCGCCGAGGTGCGGGCGGCCGGGGTGGACGCCTACCTCACCGCCGACCTGCGCCACCACCCGGCGTCCGAGGCCGCCGAGGCGGCGCCGGTCGCGCTGGTCGACGCCGCGCACTGGGCCACCGAATGGCCCTGGCTGACCCTGGCCGAGCGGGCCCTGCTGGCCGCCGCGGACAAGCGCGGCTGGGCCGTGGAGACCAAGGTCTCCCACCGGGTCACCGACCCGTGGACCGCGCACGCCCCCATGTCCTTCACCGCCTGACCCGATTCACAGGAGCCCTCCGCTTGAACGCCGCGCCCGCCGACCAGATCCGCCTGCTCGACCTCCAGGCCATCGACTCGAAGCTCGACCAGCTGGCCCACCGGCGCCGGACCCTGCCCGAGCACGCCGAGATCGAGAAGGCCTCCGCCGACCACACCGCGCTCAAGGACCTGGTGGTCGCCGCCGAGGCCCAGCAGGGCGACACCACCCGTGAGCTGACCAAGGCGGAGGGGGACGTGGAGCAGGTCCGCGCCCGGTCCGCCCGCAACCAGCAGCGCCTCGACTCCGGCGCGATCACCTCGCCGAAGGACCTGGAGAACCTCCAGCACGAGATCGGCTCGCTGGCCAAGCGCCAGGGCGACCTGGAGGAGGTCGTGCTGGAGGTCATGGAGCGGCTGGAGAGCGCCCAGGGCCGGGTCGTCGAGCTGGGCGCCCGCCTCGAGCACTCCACCGTCGTCCTCACCGAGGCCGAGGCCCGCCGCGACGCCGCCTTCGCCGAGATCGACGGCGAGGCCGAGAAGGTCAAGCGGGACCGCGAGGCCGTCGCCGCCGTCATCCCCGCCGACCTGCTCAAGGTCTACGGCAAGCTGCGCGAGCAGCAGGGCGGCGTCGGCGCGGCCCGGCTGTACCAGCGCCGCTGCGAGGGCTGCCGCACCGAGTTCTCCATCACCGAGCTGAACGCCATCAAGGCCGAGCCGGCCGACAAGGTGGTCCGCTGCGAGAACTGCTCGCGGATCCTGGTCCGGACCGCCGACTCGGGTGTCTGAACCGGTGGCGGCACGCTTCGTCGTCGAGGCTGACGGCGGGTCCCGGGGCAACCCGGGGCCGGCCGGCTACGGCGCGGTGGTCCGGGACGGCGACACCGGGCAGATCGTCGCGGAGGCCGCCGAGTTCATCGGCCACGCCACCAACAACGTGGCCGAGTACCGGGGCCTGATCGCCGGCCTCAAGGCGGCCCGGGACCTCGACCCGGACGCCTCGGTGGACGTCCGGATGGACTCCAAGCTGGTCGTCGAGCAGATGTCGGGCCGCTGGAAGATCAAGCACCCCGACATGCAGCCGCTGGCCGCCGAGGCGCGCACCGTCCTGCCGCGCGGCCGGGTGACGTACACCTGGATCCCGCGCGAGCGGAACAAGGACGCCGACCGGCTCGCCAACGAGGCGATGGACGCGGGCCGGGCCGGCCGCCAGTGGGAGCCCCGGCCGAAGGCCGCCGCCGTCGCCGCGGAACCGCCGCTGGAGACCGCCGCCCCCAGGGCCGGCTGGGCGGCCGAGGCCGACCTCGGCACCCCGACCACCTTCGTCCTGCTGCGCCACGGCGAGACGGCGCTGACCCCGCAGAAGCGGTTCTCCGGCAGCGGCGGCACCGACCCGGAGCTCTCCGACCGGGGCCGCTGGCAGGCCGAACGGGCCGCCGCGGCGCTCGCCGCGCGCGGCAGCGTCCAGGCCGTGGTGGCCTCCCCGATGCGCCGCACCCGGCAGACCGCGGAGATCGTCGCGGCCCGGCTCGGCCTGGAGGTCCGGTACGAGGACGGGCTGCGCGAGGTCGACTTCGGCGACTGGGAGGGCCTGACCTTCGCCGAGGTCCAGGAGCGCTACCCGGACGACCTGGCGGCCTGGCTCGGTTCGGCCAAGGCCAAGCCGACCGGCAGCAGCGAGAGCTTCACCACGCTCACCCACCGGGCCGGCATCGCCCGGGACAGGATCATCGCGCGGAACCCGGGCCGGACGGTGCTGGTGGTCTCCCACGTCAGCCCGATCAAGACGCTGGTCCGCCTGGCCCTCGGCGCCCCGCCGGACTCGATGTACCGGATGGAGCTGTCCGCCGCCGCGCTGTGCTCCGTCCAGTACTACGCGGACGGCAACGCCTCGCTGCGGCTGCTCAACGACACCTCGCACCTGCGCTGAGCGTCCGCGCCGCCGGGGCCGGGGCCGGTGCCCCGCCCCGGAGGCGCGCCGCGGGGCCGCCGCGCTCAGTGCACCTCGGTGACCACCACGTCCAGCTGCCAGGGCCTGCGCGCCGTCCCCTCGGCCGCCACCTCCACCCGGTGGCCGAGGCCCAGCAGCGCGTCCGTCAGTTCACCGGGCGTCTTCGGCTCGGCCCCCGCGACCAGCAGGTCCCGCACCAGACGGCCCTTGGTCGCCTTGTTGAAGTGGCTGACGACCGTGCGCCTGCCGTTGCGCTCCTGCAGCACCCGGACGGTCGCCGTGCGGGACACCACCTCACCGGCCGGCTTCCACGCCGCCGCGTACGCCGAACTGCGCAGGTCCAGCACCAACCCGTCGGCCACCTCGGGCAGCACGTCGGCCATCGCACCCCGCCAGTACGCTCCGAGCGCCCCCAGCGGCGGCAGTTTCACGCCCATCGAGCAGCGGTAGGGCGGGATCCGGTCGGAGATCCGCACGGCGCCCCAGAGACCGGAGAAGACCAGCAGCGAACGCTCCGCGCGGTCGTACGCGGCGGCGTCCAGCGTGGCCAGGCCCAGGTTGTCGAACAGCACGCCGGTGTACACCTCGCCGGCCGGCCGCGCCCCCGCCGTCGGCAGCCCGGCGTTGCGGGCGACCTCCCCGCGCAGGCCCGGGCTGAGCCCCAGCACCCCGGCGGCGGTGTCCTCGTCGCCCCGGCAGAGGCCGACCAGCGCGTCCAGCACCGCGCCGCGCGCGGCCGTCAGCCCGGGCAGCGACAGCCGGTCGAGTGCCACCGGCACGCCGTCCCCGGACGCGGCCTTGCCCTCCGAGGGCGGCAACAGCACCAGCACAGCGGACTCCTCAACACTTTGTGGCAGACGGACCCCGCCACCCTACCGCCGGGCCGCCGGACCCCGGCGGGGGCGACCGTCGCCGGGACGGCCGCCCGGGCGCCCCCGCCCGTACCTCCCGCGCGCACCTTCCGCACCTGCCGCGCCCGGTCCGTGCCCGCGCCCCCGAAATCCGGTGGGCCCGGCCGGCGTCCGCCACTACCGTGAGCAACGAGGAGCGTGAACGAGATGACCCTGCGACCCCTGGACCCGGTGCCCGGCGACGACGACGCCGCGGCGGAGGCCCTGTCCGTGCCCGTGCCCGCCGGCCTGCCGGCGGAGACCCGGCAGGCCCTGGAGTTCGCGGTGCGCGCGGCCGCCGAGGCCGTGATGGCCGGGAGGGTCCGGGTGACGGAGGCGCCGGCCGGTTCGGACACCGCCGAGCTGGCCTTCGACGTCCGCCGCTCCGCCGTCCCGGACGTCCTCACCGAGCACCCGAGGCCGCCGTCCCGGCCGGCGGCGCAGCCGTCCCCGGAGTCCCCGGATCCGTCGGAGCCCCCGGAGCATGCCGGGCCGGGCCGGGCCGAGCGCCGTGCGGCCCTGGTGGCCCGGATCCGTGCGGCCAACGCGGAGACGCTGGAGAGGCTCAAGGACCTGTGACCGAGTACCTGGACCTCGACGACGTCACCTACCTCGCCGGCGGTCCGGGGAACGTCCGCGACCTCGGCGGCCTGCTCTCGGCGATCGCCCGCCCGCAGGCGAGCCTGTTCGGCGGCGACGCCTACCCGGACCTCTGGTCCAAGGCGGCCGCCCTCGGCCAGAGCCTGGCCCGCAACCACCCGCTGGTCGACCGGAACAAGCGCACCGCCTTCGAGGCGATGCTGCTGTTCCTCGACTACAACGCCGAGCCGTACACCGACCCGCACCCGGACGACGCCGTGGCCTTCATGCTGCGGCTGGCCACCGGGGGCTACGACGACGCGGTCTCGCTGGCCGCCAAGGACCTCAAGTCCCTGCTGGGGCGGTGAGTTCGCGGCACGCCGCCGGGCGGCCGCCTCCGTCCGGAATCACCCGATTCGCCCTACGCTGCCTGCATGCCTCGCCGAAAACTGCGCGTCAAGGCCGCCGACTCCGCCCGGATCAACGCCGAACTGGCCGAGCTCCGCGCCAGCCTGGAGGTCCACACCGAGTGGCCCGAACCGGTGCTGGCAGAGGCGGAGGAGGCCGCCGAACGCCCCCGGCTCCCCGAGTACGACGCCACCGACCTGCCCCTGTTCACCGTCGACCCGCCCGGCTCCCGCGACCTCGACCAGGCCATGCACCTGACCCACCGCCCCGGCGGCGGGTACCGGGTGTACTACGCCATCGCCGACGTCGCCGCCTTCGTCCGCCCGGGCGGCGCGATCGACGCCGAGGCCCGCCGCCGCGTCGAGACCCTCTACTTCCCGGACCACCGCGTCCCGCTGCACCCCGCCCGGATCTCCGAGGACGCCGCCAGCCTGCTGCCCGGCGAGCCCCGGCCCGCGCTGCTCTGGCAGCTGGACCTCGACGCCGACGGCGCCGTGCTGCTCGCCGACCTGCGCCGCGCCCTGGTCCGCTCGCACCGGCGCCTGGACTACGCCGCCGTCGAGCGCGCGGTGGAACTGGGCGGCGCCGACGAGCAGCTCGCCCTGCTGGCCGCCGTCGGCCGGCTGCGCGAGGAGCAGGAGCGCGCGCGGGGCGGCGTCAGCCTGCCGGTGCCCGAGCAGGAGGTGGAGGAGACCCTGCACGGGTACGTGCTCGGCTACCGCGCCGCCGGCCCCGCCGACGGCTGGAACGCGCAGATCTCGCTGCTCACCGGCATGGCCGCGGCCGAACTGATGCTGGACGCGGGCGTCGGCCTGCTGCGCACCCTGCCGGCCGCCCCCGCCGCCGCGTACGAGCGGTTGCGCCGGATCGCCGCCGCACTGGACGTGGACTGGCCGCAGGGGCTCCCGTACCCGGAGCTGGTCCGCTCGCTGGACCCGGACACCCCGCTGGACGCCGCCTTCCTCAACGCGTGCACCGGCCTGCTGCGGGGCGCCGGCTACTGGGCCTTCGACGAAGCCCGCGGCGTGCCCGCCCCGGCGGATCCGGCCCACGCCGCGCTCGCCGCCCCGTACGCGCACTGCACGGCGCCGCTGCGCCGGCTCGGCGACCGCTTCGCGCAGGAGGTGTGCGCCGCGGTGGCGGCCGGGGAGGAGGTGCCGGACTGGGCTCGCGAGGCGCTGCCCGAGGTGCCGGGCCTGATGGCGACCGGGGACCGCCGGGCGGCCGAGGTCGAACGGGCCTGCGTGGACCTGGTCGAGGCGGAGCTGCTCACGGGCCGGGAGGGCGAGGACTTCACCGCGGTGGTGGTCGACGTGGACGGGAAGCGGCCCGGCTCCGGCACGGTGCAGCTGCGCGAGCCCGCCGTCCGGGCCCGCTGCGACGGCCCGGCCGAGGCGGGCGCCGCCGCGCCCGGCGCCCTGCCGCTCGGCGGCCTGGTCCGGGTCCGGCTGACCCGGGCCGACCCGGCCACCCGGACGGTCCGCTTCGCCGCCGTCTGAGCGCCGCGGGGATGGGAGGATCGGTGCGTGCCCGAAGCCGACCCCTCCAGCGCCCCGGAGCGCCGCCGCCGTCTGCTCGTCCTCGCGATCTGCTGCCTGAGCCTGTTCATCGTCGGTCTGGACAACACCGTGGTGAACGTCGCGCTGCCGGCGATCCAGCGGGACCTCGACGCCCCGGCGTCCGGGCTCCAGTGGATCATCGACGCCTACACCCTGGTCCTCGCCTCCCTGCTGATGCTGTTCGGCTCGGTGGCCGACCGCTTCGGCCGCCGCCGGGTGTTCACGACCGGGCTGGCGTGCTTCGCGCTCGGCTCGCTGCTGTGCAGCCTGGCGGCGGACCTCGAGTGGCTGGTGGCGTTCCGCGCCCTGCAGGCGGTCGGCGGTTCGATGCTGAACCCGGTGGCCATGTCGATCATCACCAACACCTTCACCGACCCGCGGGAGCGGGCCCGGGCGATCGGCGTCTGGGGCGGGGTGGTCGGCCTCTCGATGGCGCTGGGCCCGCTGCTCGGGGGCTTCCTTGTCGACGCGGCCGGCTGGCCGTCGATCTTCCTGATCAACGTCCCGGTCGCCCTGGTCGCGATCGCCCTGACCGTCCGCTTCGTCCCGGAGTCCCGCTCGCCCCGGCCGCGCAGGCTCGACCCGGTCGGGCAGCTGCTGATGGTCGTCCTGCTCGGCTGCGGGACCGCCGCCATCATCGAGGGCCCGGGCCACGGCTGGACGTCCCCGCTGATCCTCGCCCTGGCGGCGGCCGCGCTGGCCGCGCTGGTTGCCTTCCCGCTCTGGGAGCGGCGGGTGGCCGAGCCGCTGGTGGACCCGCGGTTCTTCGCCGGCGCGCCGTTCACCGGGGCCACCGTCACCGCGGTCTGCGCCTTCTCGGCGCTCGGCGGCTTCCTCTTCCTCAACACCCTCTACCTGCAGGGCGTCCGGCACTACGGCCCGATCGAGGCCGGCCTGTGGACGCTGCCGATGGCCGGGATGATGCTGGTCTGCGCGCCGCTGTCCGGGCGGGTCGTCGCGGCCCGGGGGCCGCGCGGGCCGCTGGTCGCGGCCGGGCTGGGCCTGGCCGCGAGCGGACTGCTGCTCACCCGGCTGGCCGCGGACTCCCCGCCGGCGCTGCTGCTGGTCGCGTACGCGCTGTTCGGCTTCGGCTTCGGCACGGTCAACGCGCCGATCACCAACGCGGCCGTCTCGGGCATGCCGCGTGCCCAGGCGGGGGTGGCCGCGGCGGTCGCCTCGACCAGCCGGCAGGTCGGCCAGTCGCTGGGGGTGGCGGTGATCGGCACGGTGGTGACGGCGGCCGTGGTCGGCCCGGTGGCGACGGGCTTCGCCCCGGCGACCCACGCCGGCTGGTGGATCCTGGTCGGCCTGGGCTGCGCGATCTCCCTCCTCGGCCTGGTCACCACGACCGCGTGGGCCACCGGGACGGCCGCCCGGGTGGCCGCCCGCCTCGGCGGCGATCCGCCGGTGGACCGGTCCGGTGTGCGGGAGGCGCCGCCCGAGCGGCTACGATGACCACTACGGCGGAAGAGCCGGCCGGGCGGTCGCGACGGGTCCCAGGACCCGCCGAGGAACGTCCGGGCTCCACAGAGCAGGGTGGTGGGTAACGCCCACCCGGGGTGACCCGCGGGACAGTGCCACAGAAAACAGACCGCCCACCGCTTCGGCGGAGGGTAAGGGTGAAACGGTGGTGTAAGAGACCACCAGCGACCGGGGTGACCCGGCCGGCTCGGTAAACCCCACCTGGAGCAAGGTCAAGATCGGTGCCCTCGGGCACCGTGCGCGAGTGTTCGAGGGCTGCTCGCCCGAGCTCGCGGGTAGACCGCACGAGGCTGTCGGCAACGGCAGTCCTAGATGGATGGCCGCCTCCCCGGGCCGCGCGAGCAACCCGGGAGACAGAACCCGGCGTACAAGGCCGACTCTTCCGCCCCTGACTTCACGAGGGCCCTCCGACCTGCGGAAACGACAGGTGGGAGGGCCCTCGGTGGTGTTCCGGCGCCCCGCCGTGGAGTTCCGGATGCGGGCCCCGGCAGGGCGGCGCCACGATGGAGGCAGCGGGCAACGCCCGAATCCGAGAGGAAGGGGGCGGGACCATGGCTCCTCTGCCACCCGACCCGTGCAGTCGCATGCGGACCTGGATCGCCTCGGCCGAGCGTGCGGTGAAGCACGACCAGTTCGTCGTCGAGCACGACGCGGCCGGCCTCGACCAGTTGCGCACCCAGCCGTACCCCGATCCGGAGAAGCTCGCATCGGCGGAGGCGGGGCTGGCCGCGGACCGCCGCCTGCTGTCGCAGGACGAGAAACGGCTGTCCGATCTCCAGCACAAGTTCGACCTCGAGTGCGGGGCCGTCGCTCCGTGACGGGGGAGCGGACCCCCGTGGCCCGGCGCCCGCCCCGCTCCGGGGCGGGCGCCGGCGGGGTCAGGACGGGTGGACTCCGACGGCGTCGCGGATCTGCTCGCCCAGGCCGCCGTTGACCCGGGCGCAGTTGGCGCAGCAGAAGAACATGCCCGCGACCTCCACGCCGTGGCCCACGATGCGGACGTCGCACTGTTCGCAGCGCGGCGCGAGCTTCTCCATCGCGCACTCGAAGCTGTCGAAGGTGTAGGTGTCGCCGGTGACCGTCCTGATCTCGAAGGCGAGCCAGTAGTCGTTGCCGCAGGTGACGCAGATGGCCATGGCGGCCGTCTCCTTCCGGTCGGGGCCGGCCGGCCGGGGTGGCCGGGCGGCCTGCTCCCAGTGTCCGGGCGTCGCCCGGGGGCGGCCACCCGGCGGCTGCGTCAGGTGGACCGGGCGGCCAGCTCCTCGAGGGCCCGGACGGCGCGCTCGGCGTCGTCGGCGCCGACGAACAGGTGGTCGTGGTGGAAGCCGGCCACCACGTTGCAGCTGATGCCCTCCTCGGCGAGCCGCCCGGAGACGGCCGCGGTCAGACCGACGGCCTCCAGGGCGGAGTGGATCCGGAGGGTGATCCAGGCCGCCACGTACGAGTAGCGCAGGCCGAGTGCGTCGGCCTCCTCCTGGGTCACCACCACCGTCACCCCCTCCGGTTCGGCGACGGTCACCACCGGCCGCATTCCGGCGGGCACCTTCGCGGGGAGCGTGCAGTACACGTACCGCCCCGGGTTGAGCAGCGGGCGCATTCCGCGCAGCAGGGTCGCAAGGTCTCGTTCTCCGGCCATGCGCGCCACCGTAGCGGCTGGGTCGCGGACGGGCGCCGCGTCCGGCGGCCGTGTCGGAATCCGTTGACGAGCGACAGTCACCGATATATCGTCGAGCTATCGAGACAGTAACTCGACTGGCTCGGTCGACAAGGAGGTGGGCGCCATGCGCTCAGGAAACCCGGGAATGCGATTCAGGGGAGAGGGCCCGCGCGGTGCTCGGCGCCGGTTCGGGCCGGGCCCCGGGCCGGAGGGCTTCGGCGGCCGGGAGGCCTTCGGCGGCTTCGGCCCGCCGTTCGGCGGTGGCGGCCCCGGTCGCCCGATGGGCGGCCCGTTCGGCCACGGCTTCGGCGGGCACGGCGGCCGGCGCGGCGGTCCGCACGGTCGGCGCGGCGGCCGGGCCCGGCGCGGGGACGTCCGCGCCTCGCTGCTGGCCCTGCTCAAGGAACGGCCGATGCACGGCTACGAGATGATCGCCGAGATCGTCGAGCGGACCGGCGGGGCCTGGCGGCCCAGCCCCGGCTCGATCTACCCCAACCTCCAGCTGCTGGAGGAGGAGGGCCTGATCACGGCCGAGGAGGTCGGCGGCAAGCGGCTGGTCTCGCTCACCGAGGCGGGCCGGGCCGTGGCCGAGGCGGGGCCCGCCGAGCCGTGGGCGGAGGCCGGCCGGGAGGTCGACTGGGAGGCCGTCCAGGAGGTCGGCCAGGCGCTGGCCGCCGTCGACCAGGCGATCCGTCAGGTCATGACGACGGGCACCGAGGCGCAGCGCACCAAGGGCCTGGCGGTGCTCACCGAGGCCCGCAAGAAGCTGTACCTGATCCTCGCCGAGGACGACTGACCGGTGCGGGGTGCCGACCGGTACCGGGGCGACGGGCGGTGCGGCCGCTCAGGAGCGGACCGCGAACAGGGCCACGCAGGCGAGCAGCAGCACCGCCCAGCCGAACCAGAGCCAGCCGTTCGGGCCGATCACCACGGTGTAGAGGCTCACCACCACCAGCAGGGCCCCGGTGACGCCGGCGACCTGCCGGTTGTGGTGCGCGACCGCCTGGGAGCGGGACCTGGGGTGCCGTACCGTTCTCGCCATGCCGTCCTCCCGGGGAGGCTGCGAGGGCGGCCCGGGACGCGCGGGGCGCGGCCGTCAGCCGGACGCGCGGGCGGTGGCCGCCTCGTCGAACTCGTAGCGCCAGTGCCAGCTGATGCCCCGCACCTGCTTGGACCGGACGTAGACCAGTGTGCGCGCCGGGGTGTCCCCGTGCGCGGGGACCGGCACCGTGTACTTCTTCGGCACGCCGAACATCGGCCCCAGCGGGACGGGGAGGATCCGGCCGTCCAGGGGGCCGCCGACGAATGCGGTGTCCGTGCTCTTCACCCCACCAGGGTCTCACCTCCGCACGGGTGACCGGAGCGCCGGCCGGAGCAGTCGGCCGGCGGGGCCGTGCGGACGGGCCGCACGGCTGGTCCGGGCCGTGCCGGGAGGACGTGGCAGGGGGGTCCGGCGCAGGCCGTGTGTCGGCCGGGTGCCGGGAGTGTGACCGGAGAGGCACCGCCCCCGGTCATCCGGATGCCCCGCGCACCCTTATCCTTCCTGTTACGCCCTCGGGGTTCACCCGGGTCAGCGGGCCCCGTACGGGCCGGGCGAGGCGCGAATCCGCGTGCGTTCCGGCCGAGATGGCGCGGACAGCGTGCTGCCGCGACTTCGTACCGTGACCCGGGCGTCGGCCTCCGGTGACCCCGGATCCGGTCGGCAGGGCGCGGACAGCAGGGCCGAGCACCGTCCCGGGAAGCAGCGGGGGGCGCTGTGCGTTGCGTCGGAGTGGTACGTCGAACGCTGTGTCGCACCAGGCACGGCAGTGCGCGGAAGGGGCCCGATGGAAGCCGGCGGCAGGTGGACGACCTGGTGGCAGAAGCGTGATCGTCAGCGGGCCCGGTCGGGCGACGTGGACGGCCCCGCGGCCAGACTGGATCAGCTGCTCGGCGCGGTCCGCGCCGGATTCCCGCTCGCGCCCGCCGCCCATCCGGCCGGGTACCGGTGTTCCTGTGACCGGGTGGCCTGTCCGGCCCCCGCCCAGCACCCGGTGTCCTTCGCCTGGCAGACGCAGGCGACCACCGACCCCGAACAGCTCGCCCGCTGGCTCTCCCGCGACCCCCAGGCCAACTTCGTCACCGCCACCGGCCGCGCCCACGACGTGCTGGACGTCCCGGCGGAGGCCGGCCGGCTCGCCCTGGAGCGGCTGACCGAGCTGGGCGTCGAGGGCCCGGTCGCCGCCGTCGGCGAGGACCGGTACCTCTTCTTCACCGCCACCCGCGGTACCCCGCAGGACGAGGACGAGTGGTGGCCGAGCGCGCTCGACTCCACGCCGGACACCATGTCCGAGCACCCCGGCCTGCGCTGGCACTGCCGCGGCTCGTACACCCTGCTGCCGCCGGCCGCCCTGCCGGACGGCTCCCGGGTGCGCTGGCTGCGCGGTCCCGAGCAGCCGCTGCCGGACCCGCTGCGCGTCCTGGACGTGCTGACCGACGCCTGCACCGAGGTGGGCGCCGTCGCCGAGGAGCAGTGGCTCATCGGCTGACGGCGGCGCGCCGCGCGGGGGTCACGGCAGGGTGAGGACCTCCGCGCCGTCCGCGGTGACCACCAGGGTGTGCTCGAACTGGGCGGTGCGCTTGCGGTCCTTGGTGACGACCGTCCAGCCGTCCGCCCAGATCTCGTAGTCGTAGGTGCCGAGGGTCAGCATCGGCTCGATGGTGAAGGTCATCCCGGGCTTGATCACCTCGGTGGCCCGCTCGCTGTCGTAGTGCGGGATGATCAGGCCGGAGTGGAACGACGTGTTGATGCCGTGCCCGGTGAAGTCCCGCACCACGCCGTAGTCGAAGCGCTTGGCGTAGGACTCGATGACGCGCCCGATGACGTTGATCTGGCGCCCCGGCTTGACCGCCTTGATCGCCCGGTCGAGGGACTCCCTGGTCCGCTCGACGAGCAGGCGGGACTCCTCGTCCACGTCGCCGACCAGGTAGGTGGCGTTGAGGTCGCCGTGCACCCCGTGGATGTAGGCGGTGGCGTCGATGTTGACGATGTCGCCGTCCTGCAGCACGGTCGAGTCCGGGATGCCGTGGCAGATCACCTCGTTGATCGAGGTGCAGACGGACTTGGGGAAGCCGCGGTAGCCGAGGTCGGACGGGTAGGCGCCGTGGTCGCACATGTACTCGTGGGCGACGGCGTCCAGCGCGTCGGTGGTGACGCCGGGGGCGATCAGCGCGGCGGCCTCCGCCATCGCCTGCGCGGCGATCCGGCCCGCGATCCGCATCTTCTCGATCGTCTCGGCGGTCTGCACCTCGGGCCCGGTGTACGGCGCCGGGGCGGGCCGGCCGACGTACTCGGGGCGCGCGATGTGCGACGGGACCTTGCGGGTGGGGGACTGGATGCCGGGTACGAGTGCCATGGCCGCGAGTCTATCGGCCGGCCCCGGCCCGACCGGGTGGTGTGCGCGGCGGCCCGGGCCGGGGAATGATCAGTACGACCCCAACACGTCGACGGGAGGGCACCATGCCCCTGGGATTCCACCGCAAGCCGACCGGCAAGCCCGGCGAGTGGTTCTACTGCATCAAGCACGGCAAGGTCGAGGAGGGGCCGGAGTGCCCCGCCAAGGACCGCCTCGGGCCGTACGGCAGCCCGGAGGAGGCCGCGCACGCCCTGCAGACCGCGGACGAGCGCAACCGCGAGTGGCAAAACGACCCGCGCTGGACGGACCGGACGGACCAGCCCGAGGACCGGGCCGAGTAGGTCCTGTCCGGCCGTCAGTTCGCCGCCGGCGCCCGCCCGGCGCGCTCGCCGTCCGTCCGTGCGGACCCGGTGGGTTCGGGCTCGGCCTGCTCGCGTTCGGCCTGTTCGCGTTCGGCCGCCTCGTGCCGGGCGCGGACGGCGGCGGCGTGCGGATCGGTCCGGTCGTCGTACGCGAGCAGGCGGGGCAGCGCGGCCGCGACCGCCAGGACGGCGGCGACGCAGGCGAGGCCGCCGGTCCAGACGGCCGCGCGGACGCCGATCAGCCCGGCCATGGTGCCCGCCCGGACCTGGCCCAGCTGCGGGCCGACGGAGTAGCTGAGCAGCTCGACCCCGGCCATCCGGCCACGGACCTCGTCCGGGATGGACTGGTTCCACATCGTCGAGCGGGCGATCCCGCTGATCTGGTCGGCGCCGCCGGCCAGCGCCAGCCCGAACAGCACCGGCCAGACGCTGTCGGACAGGCCCGCGAGCGTCATCGCCGCGCCCCAGCCGACGGCGGCGACCAGCAGCAGCCGGCCGTGCCGGTGGATCCGGGACGTCCAGCCGCTCGTCGCCCCGACCAGCAGGGCACCGGCCGCGGAGGCCGCGTACATCGGGCCGAGCGCCCAGTCCGCGCCCAACTCGGCGGCCAGGAAGGGGAAGACGGCCACCGGGAAGGCGAACAGCATCGCGCAGAGGTCGATCGCGTAGGTCCCGAGCAGGTCCTTTCGGCTCCAGGCGTACCGCACACCGGTGAGCACCGCGGCCACCGAGGGCCGTTCGGCGCCGGTGGCCGGCGGCACCGCCCGGATCCGGGCGAGCAGCAGCAGCGAGACGACGAAGGTCAGCACGTCCAGGGCGTACGCGGTCTGCACCCCGGAGAAGGCCACCACCACGCCGGCCAGCGTCGGGCCGGCCACCGAAGCGGCGTTGTGGTAGAGCGACTTGAGGGCGAACGCGGCGGCCAGGTGCTGGTGCGGGACGATCCGCGGGGTGAGCGAGTCCAGCGCCGGGCGCTGCAGCCCGTCGCAGGCCGCGACGAGTGCGGCGACGACGTAGACCGGCCAGAGCAGCGGCGACGGCAGCAGCGCGTTGAGCAGCAGCAGCCCGGCCAGCAGTCCGAGGGCCGCCTCGGAGCGCAGCACCAGCTTCCGGCGGTCCAGGGCGTCGGCGAGGGCGCCGCCCCAGAGGCCGAAGACGATCAGGGGCACGAGCTCGAAGGCGCCGACCAGGCCGACCGCGAACGAGGAGCCGGTCAGTTGCTTGATCTGCATCGGCACGGCCACGTACGTCAGGAAGCTGCCGAAGCTGGTGACGCAGCCGGAGAGCCAGAGGAAGCGGAAGTCGCGGGAGGCGTGCCAGGGCGCGAGGTCGGGTCGGAGGGCACGCAGCAGCGACCGCACCCGGCCGGGGGGATGCGGTGGTTCGTCGTCGTTCACGAACCACCATCCTGCGGCGGGCGTTCCCGCCGCCGCAAAGGGTTTTCCGGCCGGCCGCCGACGATCAGCCGCTGCCCGCCCGCGGCCCCGCCTGCCCGCCTGCGGCTCCGCCGTCCGGCCGTGGCTGACGGCGCCGGCGCTACCAGCGGCTGATCGCCGGCGGCGCGGTCAGCCGCCGGGCCAGCCCGGCGAGCCGCTCCAGCGCCGGCCGGCGGGCCGGGGGGTGCCCGGCGGCCGCGCTCACCAGGTGCTGGGCGAGGTCGAAGGGCTCCTCGGCGGCGGTGCCGACGGCCAGCCGCTCGTGCGCCAGGCCGCCGAGGTCGCCCGGCGAGGCCGGGGCGGCGCCGTCCAGCGCCAGCACCGTCGCGCCGTGCCGCCGGGCGTCCTGCACCCGTTCCAGCAGCGGCGCGCCGGCCGCGTCCGGGGCCACCACCAGGACGGTGGCGCCGCGCCGGGCCGCGGCGAGCCGGTCCAGGTCGTGCGCGAGGTGGGCCGCGGCGCCGGCGGGCGGGCGGTGCCGCAGCAGGGTGGGCGCCAGTCGGGGAACGGCCGACCAGGCGGCCTCGTCCGCGAGGTGCGCGGCCAGGTGCCAGGGCTCGTACGCCTCCGTGCCGACCAGCAGCAGCTCGCCGGCCCCGCGCCGGGACACCGCGCGCCGCAGCGATCCGGCGAAGCCGCCGACCGCCTCCAGCCAGCCGGTGCCCGCCAGGTGCTGCCGGAGTGCCGAAACTCTCACCGCGTCCATGCGGCCCAGAATGTCGCGCCCGGCCGGGCATTTGGCAGGATCGGCCCATGACTTCCCTCGATTCAGCGACAAACCCGGCCCACGAACTGCCGGACGTCTCGCACCTGGTGGTCGGTGTCCTCGGCGGCACCGGCGACCAGGGGCGCGGACTCGCCCTCCGACTGGCCAGGGCCGGCCAGCAGGTGATCATCGGCTCGCGCGACGCGGCCCGCGCCGAGGCCTCCGCCGCCGAACTGGGCGTCGGCGTGCGCGGCGCCGACAACGCCACCGCCGCCCGGGAGAGCGACGTGGTGATCGTCGCGGTGCCGTGGGACGGGCACGCCGCGACCCTGACCGCGCTGCGCGAGGAGCTGGCCGGCAAGATCGTCGTCGACTGCGTCAACCCGCTCGGCTTCGACAAGCAGGGCGCCTACGCGCTGAAGCCGGAGGAGGGCAGCGCCGCCCAGCAGGCCGCCGCCCTGCTGCCGGACTCCCGGGTCACCGCCGCCTTCCACCACCTCTCCGCAGTGCTGCTGCAGGACGAGTCGGTGGAGCGGATCGACACCGACGTCATGGTGCTCGGCGAGGAGCGGGCCGCCACCGACGTCGTGCAGGCGCTGGCCGGCCGGATCCCCGGCATGCGGGGCGTCTTCGCGGGCCGGCTGCGCAACGCCCACCAGGTGGAGGCGCTGGTGGCCAACCTGATCTCGGTCAACCGCCGCTACAAGGCCCACGCGGGCCTGCGGGTGACCGACGTCTGAGCCCGACGGGCGTGTCGGCCTCACCCCCGGACCCGGTCCGGAGGTGAGGTCGGCGACAATGGGCTCCGGCCACGACCCGGCCGTCCGTAGCCGCCCCTAGGAGCCTCCCGCCATGCCCCGCACGTCCCTCTTCGCCCTGATCGTCGTCGTCCTCGCGCTGGCGGCCGCCGTGGTCTCGCTGACCCAGGGCTTCTGGCTGGGCCTGATCTGGCTCCCGATGGCCGGCGTGGCGAGCAACGTGCTCTGGCTGAACCGCCGCCGCGCGCGCATCGCCGAGGCCGTCGAGGCCGCCGAGCAGGCGTAGGGGCGGATCCGCCGGACGGAGCGGGGCCCGCCCGGCGGGATCCACCGGACGGGCCCCGGCCCGCGTCCGCCCCGGCCCGAGGCCGGGAGCCGTCAGTTCTTCCAGAAGCTGAACAGGTACCGGCCCAGCGTCGCGTAGTCCTGGTCCACGCCGAACAGGTTCATCAGGTCGTGGATGACGCCGAAGAAGAAGGAGTTCACCTCGGGCTGCCAGAGCAGCGCGAACACGGCCAGCAGGCCGTACGGCGCGAACGGCTCGACCGCGCGCCGGGTCTTCAGCGACAGCCAGGGCTCGACGATCCCGTAGCCGTCCAGGCCGGGCACCGGCAGCAGGTTCAGCAGGGCGGCGCTGAGCTGCAGCAGGCCGAGGAACCCGAGCGCCCCGGCGAACGGCGACACGGTGAGCTCGTAGCCGTTCCAGACCGCGTGCACCTTCGGGTCGTCCAGCCAGCCGGCGCCGATCGGGATCAGCAGCAGGGCGGCGCACACCACGTTCACCAGCGGTCCGGCCGCCGAGATCAGGCTGTGCTTGAGCCGGCCCTGGATGCGGTGCCGCTCGATCCACACCGAGCCGCCGGGCAGGCCGATGCCGCCGAGGATCACGAAGACGATCGGCAGCACGAAGCTGAGCAGCACGTTGGTGTACTTCAGCGGGTTGAGGGTCAGGTAGCCCTTGGCGCCGACGGTGATGTCGCCGCCGTGCAGCGCGGTGCGCGCGTGCGCGTACTCGTGCAGGCAGAGCGAGACCATCCAGCCCGCCACCACGAACAGGAACACCCCGAACGAGGCGTTGCCGTAGCCGGCGTACACCGCCCAGCCGGACGTGCCGAGGACGGCGAGGAGCACCCAGAACACCGGGCTGATCCGGCGGTCCTCGCTGCGTGAGCGCTGCGTGGCGGCGAAGGTCATGGCGTGGGTGCTCCGGGGGGTCCGAGGGGTGGCCGGGCCGGCTGTCCGGGCCGGGCGTGCGGGCTGGTGTCCGGGTGACCGGACCGGGGACCGATCATGCCCGGCGCTCCGGTGGACGGACAAGCCGCCCAGGGTGAACGTCCGGGACCCCGTCCCGGGTTCCGCCCCCGGTGGCGGGGCCGGAGCGGGCCGGCGGACGGCCGACGGGCGGCGGACGGGACGGCCGACAGGACAATTGTGCGGCCCCGGAGGCGCCCATCGACCAGAATGGTCCGGTGCACTACGGCATCCTCGGAACGACCACGGCCCACCACGACGACGGCACGCCGGTGCCGCTCGGCGGCGCCCGGCTGCGGGCGCTGCTCACCGCACTGGCCCTGCGGCAGGGCCGCCCGGTGCCGGCCGACCTGCTGGTGGACGAGGTGTGGGAGGCCGAGCCGCCGCAGGACTCCTCCGCCGCACTGCAGACCCTGGTCGGCCGGCTGCGCCGCACCATCGGCCGGGACGAGGTCGGCTCCGGCCCGGCCGGGTACTGGCTGACCGGCCCGGCCACCGACCTCGCCGAGTTCCAGCGGCTCGGCGCCGAGGGCCGCCGGGCCCTCGACACCGGCGACCACGCGCTCGCCGCCGACCGGCTGCGGGCCGCCCTGGCGCTGTGGCGCGGGCCCGCGCTGGCCGACCTGCCGGACCGCGGCGGCCCGGCCGCCCGGCTGGAGGCCCAGCGCGACGAGGCCCGCCGGCACCGGATCACCGCGGACCTCGGGCTGGGCCGGGCCGCCGACCTCGTCGCCGAACTCGCCGAGCTGTGCGAACGGCAGCCGCTGGACGAGCCGTTGCAGCAGCTGATGATCCGGGCGCTGCACGAGAGCGGTCGGACGGCGGAGGCCCTGCGCCACTACGAGCGGACCAGGCGGGCCCTCGCCGAGGAGCTCGGGGTCGACCCGGGGCGCCGGCTCCAGTCCCTGTACGCCGAGCTGCTGGCACCGGCGGAGCCCGTGCCGGAGCCGTCCGCGCAGGCCGCCGCGCCGGAGCCGATACCGGCGCCCGCAGCGGGCCCGCCCGCCGCGCGCGTACCGTTCCCGCGCGGGAACCTGCGCGGACGGCTGACCAGCTTCGTCGGCCGGGAGGCCGACCTCGCGGCGCTGCGGGCGGCCCTGACGGACAGTCGGCTGGTCACCCTGACCGGCCCCGGCGGCTCCGGCAAGACCAGGCTCTCGATCGAGGCCGGCCGCGCCGAGCAGTCCGCCGGCCTGTGGCCGGACGGCGTCTGGGTGGCCGAACTCGCCCCGCTGGAGAGCCCGGACGCGGTGCCCGCCGCGGTGGTCTCCGCGCTCGGCCTGCGCGAGATCGTCCTGCACAGCTCCAACATGGTCGCCGAGGTGATGGAGAAGCGCGCCGAGGACCCGGTGCGCCGCCTGGTCGAGCACTGCGGCCACCGCCGGATGCTGCTCGTCCTGGACAACTGCGAGCACCTGATCCAGGCCGCCGCCGACCTCGCCGACGTCCTCCTCGCCGAGTGCCCCGGGCTGACGGTGCTCGCTACCAGCCGCGAGCCGCTCGGCGTCCCCGGCGAGAGCGTGCTGCCCGTCGAGCCGCTGCCGGACCCGGTGGCGCTGCGGCTGCTCGCCGAGCGCGCCGCCGCCGCCCGACCGGGCTTCGACCCGGGCGGGGACCCGGAGGCCTGCGCCGAGATCTGCCGCCGCCTGGACGGCCTGCCGCTCGCCATCGAACTGGCCGCCGCCCGGCTGCGGGTGATGACGGCCCGTCAGATCGCCGACCGCCTGGACGGCCGGTTCGCCCTGCTGACCGCGGGCAGCCGCACCCTGCTGCCGCGCCAGCAGACCCTGCGCGCGGTGGTCGACTGGAGCTGGGACCTGCTGGGCAAGCGCGAACGGGCGGTGCTGCGCAGGCTATCGGTGTTCGCCGGGGGCTGGCAGCTGGAGGACGCCGAGGCGATCTGCGCCGACGGCACCGGGGTCGCCCGCGAGGAGGTCGCCGACCTGCTGCTTTCGCTGGTCGACAAGTCCCTGCTGGTGGCCGACCTGGACGACGGCGCCCTGCCGCGCTACCGGATGCTGGAGACCATCCACGAGTACGCGACGGAGCGGCTGGCCGAGTCGGGCGAGGAGCGGAGCGCGACGGAGGCCCGGCACCTGGCGCACTTCCGCGCGGTGGTCGCCGCCGCCGACCTGGACATCCACGGCCCCCGCCAGCTGCACCTGCTGTCGACGCTGGAGCGCGAGCAGGACAACATCCGGGCCGCGCTGCGCCGCGCGATCGACCTGGCGGACGAGGAGCAGGCGCTGGTCCTCGCCCTCGGGATGAGCTGGTACTGGTCGCTGCGCGGCTACAGCATGGAGGCCCGCGGCTGGTACACCGCGGTCGCCGGGCTGGGCCCGGACCCGTTCGCCCCGGGCACCCCGCCACCGGTGCCGCTGGAGCGCGGCGTCCTGGCCCAGGGCGTGCCGATGCCCGAAGGGGTCGTCGAGGAGGCCCGGCGACTGCTGGCGATGCACCGGCTGATCGGGCTGTTCGAGGGCAACCTGGAGGTGCTGGGGGACGCGGACGCCCTCGCCGTCGCCGAGCACCTGCTCGCGGTCTACACCCCGGACCTGCCGCAGTCCTACCGCTTCCCGGCGCTGATGCGGGTGTTCGGTGCCTTCCTGGCCGGCCACCTGGAGAAGATGAAGGACCTGCTGGACGACGCGGTGCGCGGCTGCGAGGAGCACGGCGAGCCGAGCGACCTGGCCTTCATCCTGCAGGTGCGGGCCAAGATGATGAACGACTGGCCGGGCGGGGCCGAGCAGGGGATCCTGGACGGCGAGCGCTCGCTGGCGCTGTACCAGCAGGCCGGCGACCTCTGGGGGACCTCCCAGGCGCTGGCGGCCCGCGGGGAGTCGTTGGCCAACGGCGGCGACGCCGAGGGCGCGGTCGCCGCCTACGGGCGGGCGATCGCGCTGGCCGAGGAGCTGGGGGCGCCGCAGGAGGTGCCGATCCTGCAGGTGAACATGGGCGCCGCCCTGTTGGAACGGGACATGGCCGAGGGCGAGCGGATCATCCGGGAGACCCTCGCGGGGATCGACTCGCCGGCCGTGGACCAGGCCAACACCGGCGCGCTGCTGTTCGGGCGGCTGACGCTCTGCGGCATCCACGCCTACCGCGGCGAGTACCGGCTGGCCCTGGCCGAGCTGGACCAGCTGACCGTGTCCAGCGTCGGCGGCTTCGCCCCCGGGATCGTGGCCGGGCTGCTGACCACCTCCCGGGGCTGGATCACCGCCCGGGGCGGCGATCCCGAGGAGGGGCTCGCCCTGCTCCGCGAAGGGCGGCGGCTGCTCCGTTCGATGGAGGTCGCGAGCGGCTTCGCCGAGCAGATGACGGTCATGGTGGTCCCGGCGGCGGTCGGGGTGCTGCGGGCCTTCGCCGTCCGCGACGGCGACCTGTCGAAGGCCCGGCAGGCCGCCGCGCTGCACGGGGCGTACGGCGGGCTGAACGGCCCGAAGGGCGGTTTCCTGGAGCGCGCCGAGCGCGAGCGGGCGGAGGCCGAGCTGCGGCGGCTGCTGGGGGACGACGGGTTCGACGCGGCCCGCGCCGCCGGGGAGGGCCTGACCACGCGGCAGACCCGGGACCTGCTGGAGGAGCTGATCGGCTAGGGCGTGTCTTTCGGATCACGTCGGATCAGCGGGCGTCGTTGGGGTGCGTGCATCGGCGGCGCCGAGGAGGGAGTCCATGCGGTGGGGGCACCTCCCGGCCGCCAGGCTGGGGGCCATCGGCGACTGACGAGAAGCCGGCGTGGGGGTACCCCCGGCCGAAGGCTGGGGGAGTGCGTGCCCCGGCGGCGACCGCCTGGCGTGATCCGAAAGACACGCCCCTAGGGCCCGCCCCAGCCGATCAGCCGGGGCGCGCCCGGGGCCCGCCCGGCGGAATCCGCCGAACGGGCCCGGGGCCACCTGGCGGCGAGGGCCTGGCCGGCCGGTGCCCGTCCCCTGGTCACCGGCCGGCCCACCCGTGCTCCGGCCGGCACCTGTCCCGGGTGCCGGCCGGTCGTCCGCCGGGCCCGGGGGAGGGGGCGGCGGACGTTCCGGGGCCGTCGGCTCAGGTCCGCTTGCGGAACCGGGCGACGGCGAGCGGGGCGAAGACCGCGGTCGAGGCCGCCGACCAGACGAGCACGATCATCACTGGGTGGGCCACCGGCGCGTGGCCGTTGAGCAGGGCGCGGGAGGCGTCGGCCAGCGCCGAGAGCGGGTTGACCTCGGTGAACGAGCGCAGCCAGCCCGGCATGGTGCTGGTGGGGGCGAAGATCGAGCTGCCGAACTGCATCGGCATCAGGACCAGCATGGACACGCCCTGGACGGCCTGGGCACTGCGCAGCGACATGCCCAGCAGCATCGAGATCCAGACGATCGACATGCCGAACAGCAGCGAGAGTCCGACGGCGGCGACCACCTCGGGCAGGCCGGTCTTCACCTCGAAGCCGATGCACATCGCGAAGCCGATGAGGATGACGAAGGAGAGCAGCGCCCGGCAGGTCTCCGCGGCGATCTTGGAGAGCAGGACGGCGGAGCGGCCGATCGGCAGGGTGCGGAAGCGGTCCATCACCCCGGTCTGGAAGTCGCTGTTCAGACCGGTGCCGACGGCCATCGCGAGGGTGAGCCCGGTCTGTCCGAGCAGGCCGGGGATCATGTACTGCTTGTAGGCGTCCTGGTCCCCGGAGACGGCGCCGCCGAAGACGTAGACGAACAGCACGGTGAAGATGACCGGCATCAGGACGGCGTCGAACATCGACTCCGGGTCGGCCTTGATCCGCATCAGGTTGCGCCTGGTCAGCGCACCGACGTGGCGCATGGTGCCGGCCAGGCCGATCCGGGTGTCCTCCACCCGGGCGGGGGCGACGGTGGCGGTGGTCATGCGACGGGCTCCTTGGCGAGGCTGAGGGCGGTGTCCGCGGCGGCGGGCTTGCCGGTGATGGCGAGGAAGACCTCGTCGAGGCTGGGCACCTTGGTGTCGATCCCGGCGATCGCGAAGCCGCGGCCGCCGAGCACCCCGATGACGGTGGTCAGCTGCCCGTCGTCGGTGAGCGGCACCGCGAGCAGGCCGGTGTCGGCGGAGTAGGTGGCGGTGGCGATGCCGGTCTCCTGCAGGCAGCGCGTCATCTCCGGCAGGTCGGCCGGGTCCGCCGGGCGCACCTGCAGGGTCTGGCCGCCGACCCGGGCCTTGAGCTCGGTGACGCCGCCGCTGGCGATGACCCGGCCGCGGTCGATGACGGTCAGCTCGTCGGCGAGCTGCTCCGCCTCCTCCATGTACTGGGTGGTCAGCAGCACGGTGGTGCCCTCGGCGACCATCCGCTGGACCTCGTCCCAGACCTCGTTGCGGGTGCGCGGGTCCAGGCCGGTGGTGGGCTCGTCCAGGTAGAGCACCCGGGGGCGGCCGATCATGCTGGCGGCCAGGTCGAGGCGGCGGCGCATGCCGCCGGAGTAGGTCTTGGCGGACCGCTTGGCGGCCTCGGTGAGCGAGAACCGCTCCAGCAACTCGGTGGCCCGGGCCTTGGCGTCGCGGCTGGAGAGGTCGAGCAGCCGACCGATCAGGTAGAGGTTCTCGTACCCGGACAGCAGTTCGTCGACCGAGGCGTACTGGCCGGTGAGGCCGATGGTGCGGCGCAGCTGCTTGGGCTGGCGCAGCACGTCGTAGCCGCCGACGAAGGCGGTGCCGGCGTCCGGCTTGATCAGCGTGGAGAGGATCCGGACCAGGGTGGTCTTGCCGGCGCCGTTGGGGCCGAGCACGCCGAGGACGGTGCCCTCGCGGACGGTCAGGTCGACCCCGTCGAGGGCCTTGGTGCTGCCGTAGTGCTTGACGATGCCGTGCACCTCGACGGCGTTCCCCCGGTCGTTCGGGGCGGTGGCGATTCGTGTCATGCCACCAGGTTGTCCGGCCCGGCTGTCAGCGGGCTGTCGTGGCGGTGGCGGACCGGCGGGGCCGCTGTCAGTGCGCTGTCGGGCCGCTGTCACCGGTGCGGCCCGCCGCCCCGGGAGGGCCTGGAGCGGTGGGAGCGGGCTCGCCGGGTCGGGGCCGGGCCGGATCCGGGCCGGGCGCGTCGGGTCCGGGGACGACGAGGGCCCCGCTCCGGTCGGGAGCGGGGCCCTGCTGCTCGCCCGGCCGGGCGGGCGCCGTCAGTGGAAGCTGTGCTCCTCCGCCGGGAAGGCGCCGCCGCGGACGTCCTCGGCGAACGCGCGGGCGGCGTCGCCGAGGACGGCCCGCAGGTTGGCGTACTGCTTGACGAACTTCGGCACCCGGCCCGCCGTCATCCCGGCCATGTCCGTCCAGACCAGGACCTGGGCGTCGGTGTCCGGTCCGCCGCCGATGCCGACGGTCGGGATCATCAGCTGCTCGGTGACCTGGGCGGCCAGCTCGGCCGGCACCGCCTCCAGCACGACCGCGAAGGCGCCGGACTGCTGGACGGCCTTGGCGTCGCGCAGCAGCTGGTGCGCCGCCTCGTCGCCGCGCCCCTGGACGGGGTAGCCGCCGTAGGCGTGCACGGACTGCGGGGTGAGGCCGATGTGCGCCATCACCGGGATGCCGGCCTCGACCAGCAGCTCGATCGAGCGGGCGCTGCGCTCGCCGCCCTCCAGCTTGACCGCGCCGACGCCGGCCTCCTTCATCAGCCGGGCCGCGTTGTGCATGGCCTGCGCCGGGGACTCCTGGTACGAGCCGAACGGCAGGTCGGCGACGATCATCGCGCGCTTGGTGCCGCGGACGACGGCGGCGGAGAGCATCACCATCTGATCCATGGTCACCGGGACGGTCGTCTCGTAGCCGAGGTGGCAGTTGCCCGCGGAGTCGCCGACCAGCAGGACCGGGGTGCCGGCCTCGTCGAACACCCCGGCGGTGAGGGCGTCGTACGCGGTCAGCATGGACCACTTCTCGCCGCGCTGCTTGGCGGCGGCGAGGTCCCGGACGGTGACGCGGCGGTTGGTGACCCCGCCGTAGAGCGAGGCGGTGGTCGCCTGGTTCTGGGCAGGCGAAGGCGAAGAAGCGTTCATGGAACGGACTCCTGAAGGGTTGTCGTCTCGTGGCGCCGTGCGGCGTCCCCGGATCACCTCCATGCTTGCACGCCCCGGCGCGGGCGCAAAGAGGCGTGCGTGCGACCGGGTGCGATCTACGGCACACCGGTGGCCGGGGGGGTGCCCGGACTTTGCCTTCATTTTACGAAACGGGGTCGTCTCGTATCGTAATGGCCGCTACTCTGGTGCGGGGGGTTACGAGACGACGATGGCTCGGAATTGCCCGCCAGTGCCACACCACCACGGACGGGAAGACCAATGACCACCGCAGCCGCGCCACCCCGCGTGCCGGAAGCCATCCACCGTCGGCGCTGGGCGATCCTCTGCACCCTGGTGCTCGCCCTGCTCGTCGTCGTCCTCGACAACTCGATCCTCAACGTCGCGATGAAGACCATCGCGACCCCCGCGCCGGTCGGCCTCGGCGCCAGCCAGAGCGACCTGGAATGGTCGATCAACTCCTACACGCTGGTCTTCGCCGGGCTGCTCTTCACCTCCGGCCTGCTCGGCGACCGCTTCGGGCGCAAGCGCGCGCTGCTCGGCGGCATGGTGGTCTTCGGCATCGCCTCGCTGCTCTCCTCGATGGCCGCCTCGCCCGGTGAACTCGTCGGCTACCGCGCCCTGATGGGCGTCGGCGCCGCCCTCGCGATGCCCGCCACGCTGGCCATCATCATGAACGTCTTCGAGCGCTCCGAGCAGCCCAAGGCGATCGGGATCTGGGCCGGCGCGGTCGGCCTGGCCATCGCCATCGGCCCGATCACCGGCGGCGTGCTGATCGAGCACTTCTGGTGGGGCTCGGTCTTCCTGATCAACGTCCCGATCGTGATCGTCGCGGTGATCGCGATGGTGGTCCTGGTGCCCGAGTCCAAGGACCCGAACCCGGGCAAGCTGGACCCGGTCGGCGTGCTGCTGTCGATCATCGGCCTGGTCGCGCTGATCTACGGCATCATCAAGGGCGGCGAGCTCGCCGACTTCACCGCCGTCGAGGCCTGGGGCCCGACCCTGGTCGGCCTGCTGGCGCTGGCCGCCTTCGTCTGGTTCGAGGGCCGCACCCGCTTCCCCGCGCTGGACGTCACCTGGTTCCGCAACAAGGTGTTCAGCGCCTCCGTGGTCGTCGTCGGCGTGGTCTTCTTCGCGCTGATGGGCGTCTCCTTCTTCGGCGTCTTCTACACCCAGAGCGTGCGCGGCTACAGCGCGCTGCAGGCCGGCCTGCTGATGCTGCCGCTGGCCGTCGCCCAGCTGCTGTTCGCGCCGCGGGCCCGGCTGGTCGTCGACCGCTTCGGCGTCGCCGCCACCGCCGCCGTCGGCATGCTGCTGATCGCGGTCGGCTTCGTCGGCTACGCGCTGCTCGGCGTCGCCACGCCGATCTGGGTGCTGATCGTGCTCGGCCTGCTGATGGGCACCGGCATGGCGCACGTCATGCCGCCGGTCACCGTCGCGATCATGGGCTCGCTGCCCCGTGAGAAGGCCGGGGCCGGCTCGGCCGTCAACAACACCTTCCGCCAGGTCGGCGGCTCGCTCGGGGTCGCCGTCCTCGGCGCGGTGCTCTCCACCGTCTACCGCGACCACATGTCCGACACGCTGAACCAGCTGCCCGCCGAGCTGCGCGACAAGGCCGGCGAGTCGCTGGAGGCCACCCTGGCCATCGCCGGGCGGATGGGGCCGAAGGGCGCCGCCCTGGTCGCCCCCGCCGACGACGCCTTCATCAGCGCCATGCACGTGGTGGCCTCGCTGTCCGCCGGCATCACGGTGGCTGGCGCCCTGATCGCCTGGTTCCTGCTCCCGCGCCGCTCGGCCGCCCCCGGCGGACCGGTCGGGCAGGGCGCCGACCAGCCCGACCACAGCCGCCCGACCGTCCCCGCGGACGCCTGATCCGCGGTTGAACTGAGCGACAATGGGCCCTGCCACCCGGATGAACCCCCGGGTGGTGGGGCCGTGGTCCAGGGCGGCGGCCACCCGCGGGCCCGGCCCACGGGCCACCACCGGACGACGAGCGGCGCCCGCGCGCCACGCGGACAGCGAGGGAGAACAGCGGGGATGACGACGGACACCCCGGCCGCAGGGACCGCACGACCCTGCGTCGCCGCCCGGCGCGGCCGACCGCGCAGCGAGGCCGCCGAACAGGCCATCTTCACCGCCGTCGAGGACCTGATGGCGGGCGGCACCACGCTGTCCGACCTCACCATCGAGGGCATCGCCACCGCGGCCGGCGTCGGCAAGGCCACCATCTACCGGCGCTGGCCCAACAAGGAGGCCCTGCTGGTCGACGTGGTCAGCCGGCTGGAGGTGCCGATGCCCGAGCCGACCGGCGGCACGGCCCGGGACGACCTGGTCGAGATGGTCGACTACATGCGCCGGCGCGGCCTCGCCAAGCGCAGCCGCTGGGTGCTCAAGGCCGCCTTCGGTCAGATGCACGGCCTCCCCGACCTGTACAAGGTGTACCGCGAGCGGGTGGTCAGGCCGCGCCGGGAGGCCGCGCTCGACCTCATCCGCCGGGCCGTCGACGAGGGCGTGCTCCGCGCCGACCTCGACGTGGAGCTGCTCGGCGACCTGCTGATGGGCCCGATCCTCTACCGCAGCATCCTCTGGGACGACTCCGACCTGGAGGACCCGGACCTGGCCCGCACCATGGTCGACTCACTGCTGGAGGGCCTCGCGCCGCGCGCCGCCTCCTGACCCCGGGCACCCTGGCCCCCGGGCACCCTGGCCCCCGTGCGCCCGGACCCCCGCCGCCGGGCCGCCCGCCGACCGTCCACCGACCGCCCGGCGGCGCCCGACGTGGCCTGGCTCACCAAAGCGGGCCGCGCCGGAACCCGCTCCGCCGGGCCCCGCGTCTGTCCCGGCATAGGCTGAGCCGGTATCCGAACGAACCGGCACCGGTCCGGCACACGCCCGTGAACCCGCGGGCCGGACCCCGGAGCGGCGGACGGCACGACAGGCGGGAGCCACGGATGACGCAGGCGGACAGGACCGACCGGACCACGGCCGCGGAGCGGGGGGAGCAGGACGCCCCGGAGCCCGTCGACCGTCCCGGAGGATTCCTGGGCCTGCGGCACTGGGGCCGGGACGGCCGCGGCAGCACCACCTGGCGCCGCGGACTGGTCGTCGCCGCACTCGCCGTGCTCACCGCCGCCCTGCTGGCGTTCCACGCCGAGGTCCCCAACAGCGTCGGCAACCTCGGCAGCCTGCTGGAGACCTTCCTGCCCTGGCTGGGCCTGGCCGTCCCGGTGCTGCTGGTGCCCGCGCTGCTGCGCCGCTCCGCCACCGCGCTGATCGCCCTGCTGCTGCCCGTCGCGATCTGGCTCAACCTGTTCGGCGGCCTGCTCAGCGACAAGAACGGCGGCTCCGGCGACTTCACGGTGGTCAGCCACAACGTCGCCGCCGCCAACACCGACGTGCCCGGCACCGTCCGCGGGCTGGTCGCCTCGGGCGCCCAGATCATCGCCCTCCAGGAACTGGCCGGCAAGCCGCTGCACTCCTACGAGACCGGGCTCGCCGAGGCGTACCCGTACCACGCGGTGGAGGGGACGGTCGGCCTCTGGTCGAAGTACCCGATCAGCGGGGTCTCGCCGGTGGACCTCAGGATGGGCTGGACCAGGGCGTTCCGGGCCCAGGTCGCCGCCCCGCAGGGCCCGGTCGCGGTGTACGTCGCGCACCTGCCCTCCGTGCGGCTGAAGGCCGAGGGCGGCTTCACCGTCCACCAGCGGGACGTCAGCGCGCAGGCGCTCGGCGACGCGATCCAGGCCGAGCAGGTGAAGAAGGTCCTGCTGCTCGGGGACCTCAACGGCACCATGAACGACCGCAGCCTGGCGCCCGTCACCTCGCAGATGCGCTCGGCCCAGGGCGCCGCCGGGGACGGCTTCGGGTTCAGCTGGCCGGCGGCCTTCCCGATGGCCAGGATCGACCAGATCATGAGCAAGGGCGGCCTCAAGCCGGTCGACTCCCGCACCCTGCCCCAGGACGGCAGCGACCACCTCGCGGTGGCCGCCACCTACCGGTTCCAGTAGCCCCGGCCGCCGTCCGCGGGACGGTCTCAGCCGCGCCGCCAGCGGTTGGTGATCGGCAGGCGGCGGTCCCGGCCGAAGTTCTTCACCGAGATCTTGGGGCCCGGCGGGTACTGCCGCCGCTTGTACTCGGCGGTGTCCACCAGCCGGACCACCCGGTCCACCACGGCCGGGTCGAAACCGGCCGCGACGATCGCGTCCCGGCCCTCGTCGCCCTCGATGTAGCGGTCCAGGACGCTGTCCAGCAGGTCGTAGTCGGGCAGCGAGTCGGTGTCCTTCTGGTCCGGCCGTAGCTCGGCGGACGGCGGCTTGGAGATGGTGTTCTCCGGGATCGGCGGCACCTCGCCGCGCCGCTCGGCCTCCTCGTTGCGCCAGCGGGCCAGCCGGAACACCAGGGACTTGTAGACGTCCTTGATCGGCCCGTACGCGCCCACCGAGTCGCCGTACAGGGTCGAGTAGCCGACGGCCAGTTCGCTCTTGTTGCCGGGCGCGAGCACGATGTGCCCCTCCTGGTTGGAGATCGCCATCAGCAGCGTGCCGCGCAGCCGGGACTGCAGGTTCTCCTCGGCCAGGCCGGTCAGTTCGGTGGCGGCCACGTACGCGTCGAACATCGGCGCGATGGAGACGGTCCGCAGGTACAGGCCGGTGCGGCGGGCCAGTTCGGCCGCGTCGTCCCGGGAGTGCTGGGAGGAGTAACGGCTGGGCATCGAGACGCCGTACACGTTCCCGGCGCCGATCGCGTCCACCGCGATCGAGGCCACGAGCGCCGAGTCGATGCCGCCGGAGAGGCCGATCAGCACCGACCGGAAGCCGTTCTTGGTGACGTACGCCCGGGTGCCGGAGACCAGCGCGGCCCAGATCTCGGCCTCGTCGGACAGCCGCGGCGCGACCCCGGCGGCCACCGGGAGGGCGGGTGCGTCCCGCGGGCCGCCGTCCAGCTCGGTGCGGACCAGGTGCAGCCCGTCGCTCAGCAGCAGGCCGTCGGTGTGGTCGCTGCTGGCGGCCGGCAGGTCGAGGTCCAGCACCAGCAGGTGCTCCTCGAACTGCGGGGAGCGGGCCAGCACTTCGCCGTCCGCGCCGACCACGATCGAGTCGCCGTCGAAGACCAGCTCGTCCTGGCCGCCGACCATGTTGACGTACGCCAGGGTGCAGCCCGCCTCGGCTGCCCGGCGCCGGACCAGCTCCAGCCGCTGGTCGTCCTTGTTCCGCTCGTACGGCGAGCCGTTGACCACCAGCAGCAGCCCGGCCCCGGCCTCGCGGGCCGCGGTGACCCGGCCGCCGTCCTGCCAGATGTCCTCGCAGACGGCCAGCGCGACGTCCACCCCGTGCACCCGCAGCACCGGCAGCTGGTCGCCGGGGACGAACCAGCGGTACTCGTCGAACACGCCGTAGTTGGGCAGGTGGTGCTTGGCGAAGCGGGTCACCACCTCGCCCCGGTGCAGCACGGCGGCGCAGTTCTGCGGGGACCCGGCCGGGCGGCCGAAGCGCGGCGAGGCGTGCTCCGAGCGTCCGAGGTAGCCGACCACGACGGGCACCTCGCCCAGTCCGCCGGCCGCCAGGCGCCCGGCCAGCCCGACCAGCGCGGTGCGGGACGCCTCGACGAAGGAGCGGCGCAGGGCGAGGTCCTCGACGGGGTAGCCGGTCAGGACCATCTCGGGGAAGGCGACCAGCTGGGCGCCGGCCGCCACGGCCTGCTCGGTCCAGCGCACCACCTCATCGCTGTTGCGGGCGATGTCACCGACCCACGGGTCGATCTGGCTCAGGGCGAGACGGAGATTGGGCATGCCCCGAGTGTAATCGTCGATCTGACGCAATGTGCGGTCCGAGGGGGCGGAACGGGGGTCGGCGCTGCCGTCCGGGCCGGTGATCGGCCATGATGGGGGCAGTCGCCTCCGGAGGTCTCCCGAGGGTTCTCCGGGCGTAACACGAGCGTAAAGAGCAGAGGTGAGACTGTCCCCATGGGCAAGCAGCAGCAGTTCGTGCTTCGGACGCTCGAAGAGCGTGACATCCGGTTCGTCCGGCTCTGGTTCACCGACGTGCTCGGGTTCCTCAAGTCGGTGGCGGTGGCACCGGCCGAACTGGAACAGGCCTTCGAGGAAGGCATCGGCTTCGACGGTTCGGCGATCGAGGGCTTCGCCCGGGTCTACGAGTCCGACATGATCGCCAAGCCGGACCCGACCACCTTCCAGATCCTGCCGTGGCGCTCCGAGACCCCCGGCACCGCCCGGATGTTCTGCGACATCCTGATGCCCGACGGCTCGCCCTCCTTCGCGGACCCCAGGTTCGTGCTCAAGCGCACCCTGGAGAAGGCCTCCGACCAGGGCTTCACCTTCTACACCCACCCCGAGATCGAGTTCTTCCTGCTGAAGAACCTGCCCGGCGACGGCACCCCGCCGATCCCCGCCGACCAGTCCGGGTACTTCGACCACACCCCGCGCGGCGTCGGCCACGACTTCCGCCGCCAGGCCATCACCATGCTGGAGTCGATGGGCATCTCGGTGGAGTTCTCCCACCACGAGGGCGCCCCCGGCCAGCAGGAGATCGACCTGCGCTACGCCGACGCGCTGTCCACCGCCGACAACATCATGACCTTCCGTCTGGTCATGAAGGAGGTCGCGCTGGAGCAGGGCGTGCACGCCAGCTTCATGCCGAAGCCCTTCTCCGACCACCCGGGCTCCGGCATGCACACCCACCTCTCGCTGTTCGAGGGCGACCGCAACGCCTTCCACGAGACGGGCGCCGAGTACCAGCTCTCCAAGGTCGGCCGCTCCTTCATCGCCGGCCTGCTCAAGCACGCCGCCGAGACCGCCGCCGTCACCAACCAGTGGGTGAACTCCTACAAGCGCATCTGGGGCGGCTCCCAGCGCACCGCCGGCGCCGGCGGCGAGGCCCCCTCGTACATCTGCTGGGGCCACAACAACCGCTCGGCGCTGATCCGGGTGCCGATGTACAAGCCCGGCAAGCAGGGCTCCACCCGGGTCGAGGTCCGTTCCCTCGACACCGGCTGCAACCCGTACCTCGCCTACGCCGTCACCCTCGCGGCCGGCCTCAAGGGCATCGAGGAGGGCTACGAGCTCCCGCCCGGCGCCGACGACGACGTCTGGGCGCTCTCCGACTCCGAGCGCCGCGCCCTCGGCATCCAGCCGATGCCGCAGAACCTCGGCGAGGCGATCGACCTGATGCAGCGCAGCGAGCTCGTCGCCGAGACCCTCGGCGAGCACGTCTTCGACTTCTTCCTGCGCAACAAGCGCCAGGAGTGGGAGGAGTACCGCTCCGAGGTCACCCCCTTCGAGCTGCGCAAGAACCTGCAGGTGCTGTAACCGCAGGCCAGAGCACATTTCCGGGCGAGTGAGGGCCCCGGGTCGGCGATGTCGTGTCGCCGACCCGGGGCCCTCTCACTCGCCCGGGGCCGTCTGGGGGCCGTCAGCGCTCGGATCGGTGGTCCATCCGAGCGTTTCGTAGAGCTTGTCCACGGCCCGGCGGGTACGGCCGTCGCTGCTCGGCATCAGGTGCGTGTAGACCCGGAGCGTGAAGCCCGGGTCGGTGTGCCCGAGATACCCGCTCAGTGCCTTCACGCTCTCGCCGGCGTCCAGCAGGACGGAGGCGTAGAAGTGCCGGAGGGCGTGCATGCCGTCCTCGCGGGATGCCTGGTGCCGCTTGCCCTTCTCGGGTGCCGGGATGACCCCGGCCGAGACGAGCGCGGGCTTCCACGCGTAGGTGTTGAAGTCGCTCCGCCGGACGGGGCCGCCCTCCTCCCGGGAGAACAGCAGCAGCTTCGTGACCGGCGGCCCGTCCGGGGTCAGCCACGGCAGCGTGACCTCCACCGGCGGGAACGCCTCCATGTGGGCCTTGAAGAGGTGCCCCACCCGCTCCGGGAGCGGTACGTCCCGCACCTTGCCGCGCTTCGGCGGCGCGAACACCAGGCGTCCGCCGATGTCCTTGACCTGGTAGCCGACGTGGAGCCACCCCGTGTCGAACCCGATCTCGTCCACGGGGAGACCGAAGATCTCGCCCTGCCGCAACCCGCAGCCCCCGCCGGCGTCGTTCATGGCCCGGTAGCGGTCCGGTAGCCCGGCCCGTACGGCGGCGACACGGTCGGGAAGCCACGGTCGCACACGACCCGAACCCCGGCTCGGCGCGGTGACGGCGCGGGAACGGCATGGGTTCGAGGTCCGCAGCTCGTCCTCCACGGCGGCCGTGAAGATGCCGGAGACGCTGCCGAAGATGACGCGGCGGTACGAGGAGGCGGGGACTGCTTTCTCCAGCTCGGCCAGCCACTCCCGGATGTGCGACGGGCGGAACGAGTCCATCGGGCGGGAGCCCAGGTAGGGAATCGCGTGCCGCCGGACCTGCGCGTCGACGGACGAGCGGGTGTTGAGGTCGGTGTTCTGGGACTCCAACCACTTTTCAGCGAACTGCTTGAAGGTGACGCGGGCGGCCTTCGGGTCGATGTACTGGCCGCGCGACATGTCGGCCTCGATCTCGGTCAACCAAATCTCCGCCAGGCGCTTCCGGCGGTCGGGGAAGCTCTTGCTCTTCTCGGTGCCGTCGGGGCCTTCGTAGCGGGCCCGGTATCGCAGGCCGGTGCCGTAGCGCTCGGTGCGGACCCGCCGCGGCTTGCCGTCGGGGCCGATCTCGGTCTTGTACCAGCGGTCCTGGATGTGTCCGGCCATGGGTCAGGCAGCCTCTTCTCCGTTGTGCGCCCATTCGGCGACGGCGGCGGGGTGGTAGCGGACGTGTCGACCGACACGGAAGCCGGGCGGGCCGGTGCGCTTGCGGCGCCACTGGTAGACGGTCTCCAGCGGAACCTTGAAGATCCGGGCGATGTCCTCGGGTTCGAGGTACGCGTCTGGGAGGGGGCGGATGTTCGAGCCGGTGCCCGTGCTGCGGCCCTTCGAGGGCATGGCGAAGCCTCCGTTGGCGAGTACGGATGGTGGTTGCAGTGCGTGATGGCCCCTGTGTGTGGACGGGGATTGGGGCCGGAAAGTGTCAGGGATGTCAGGACAAATCGTTGACCTGGGGCTTTGGCTCCTGGCAGGGCGTCAGGGATTGTCAGGGATGTCAGGGAAAAGCGCCGCCGCCGGGTTTTTCCTGACATCCCTGACAATCCCTGACGCCGTGTCCGGGGTCGTTTTTGCTGGTCAGGGATTTGTCCTGACATCCCTGACGGTTACGGGGCTTCCTCTCCGTCCACGGGCCTCTCGATGGTGGGGTGGACACGGTACGTAGCGGCCTGGGGGCGCCCTCGCTGGCCGGTCGCGGTGTGCTGGTCGGCGCGCAGGTAGCCGTGCTGTTCGAGGAGGGCGAGGGCGGGTTCGACGTCGGCGACCTTCTTGAACCGGCGGCTGCTGGCGACGGCGTCGTGGGCCTTGATGTGGGTGCGGTGGGCGCCGTCCTTCTTCGGGCGCTGGAGCCACTGGAGGATGGCGTGGGCGTCCTCGGTGGCGGGGTCGGCGGCGATGAGGTCGAAGACGGCGAGGGTGTGGGCGGTGTAGTAGTCGGCGATCTCGGCGGCCCGCTCGACGGTCGCGGCGTCCAGATCGGCCCGCCAGGCGCCCTGGTCCTGGTCGGAGGCGATGTGGTCGGCGAGGTGGAGCAGGACGGCGATGCGGGCGATGTGGCCGACGAGCTTGCCGGCCCAGTCCTTGATGTGGGCGAGCGGCTGGTCGGGCCGCAGCTGCACCTCGACACGCTCCTGCAGCTTCTCGACGGCGAGGTCGGCGGCCTGGTCCATGAGGACGACCACGGGCTCGGTGAGGTCGGTCATGGCGCGGAGCAGGCGGGTGAGGTTGCGGTCGTAGGCGTTCGCCACCTTGTCGGGGATCGGGTCGGTGCGGATCTTGCGGTAGCCGAGGTTGGAGGGCGGCAGGGAGTAGAGGAAGCGGGCGAGCAGGCCGCGGTCGCGGGCGCCGGGGGCGGAGCCGAGTTCCTGGAGGACGGCGGGCTGCGGGGTGGCGCCGATGGTGAGCGCGGGCTTGTCGACGGTGGGCTGTTCGCGGGTGATGCGGTCGGCCTGGAGGCGCTCGCCCTTGTGGGCCTGGAGGAACACGCCCAGGTTCGGCTTGCTCGAGTAGCGGCCGACCATGCTGTCGAACAGGTCACCCTCGGGGCTGAGCGCGGCCAGGCACCGGTGGACGGCGAGTTGGCTGGTGACGGTCTCGGGGGTGATGTCCCCGGACAGGGTCAGGCGCGGGTTCGGCGGGACGATGATCTGTTCGGCGAGCATCTTGGCCGCGGCGATCTCGGCGACGAGCTGGGTGCGGTCGGTGTCGGGGTTCTTGCGGGCCTTGGCCATCAGGGCGTCGACCTCGGCGAGGGCTGCGTCGCGGGCGGTCTCGGCCTCGATGATGGCGGCCTTGGCCTCGGTCTGGAGCTCGGCCTCGACCTTGTAGACGGGGCCCATGGTGAAGGCGAACACGTCGGATTTGCGGCTGGCCGGGGGCATCGCGCAGGTCAGGTAGAGGTTGGACTGCTCGCGCCAGCCGGGCCGGATCTCCACGCCCACCCGGCCGCCGGCGGCGGTCGACAGCGCGGCGAGGGCCATGGTGGCGGACGCGTCGGGCGGGGTCTGCGTGAACTCCGCGACCGCCTCGACGTAGGCGCCGACCCATCCGGGCAGGGCCTTCACGGGGAAGGTCGGCAGGCCGGTGTGGGAGCCAAGGGGAACGGGGTCGAGCCAGGTGTCACCCGCAGCGAGGTCCGCGAGCACCGAGAGGGCGGCGGTGCGGACGGCCTCCAGGTCGGCCTGGTCGTCACCGGCCATGTGGGCCAGGCGGCTGGTGTTCGTGCCGATCCGGCGCCGCTCGGCGGCAGTGCGCACGATCTCGGCGTAGTAGTCGCCGTTCGCGGCGGTCGGGGTGGCCTCGATGCAGGTGTGCAGGTAGCCGGGCCCGCCGACGCGGCCGAGGTCGCCCTGAGCGCGCAGGACGCCGGTCAGCAGCAGCGGGTCGACCGGCCGCTCGCCGCCGGCCATGCGGGTGATGGCGTGCCAGATCGTCTCGTGGGCGGGGTGGTGGAAGGCGCCGGGGTCGCCGAGCTGGGCGGCGAGCGCGGGGATCTGGGTGGGGTCGAGCAGGGCTGCGCCGATGACGGCCTGCTCGGCGGCCTTGACCTCGGCGGGCTCGGGGCGGAACGGGATCACGTTCGGCGCGTACTCGGTGCTCAACGCGGGCTCCTTTCGTGCGGAGCAAAGCGGGGCGGCCCGAGACCGGGACGAGGTGCCGGGCGGGACCGCCCGACGGAAGGGGAGGTCAGAGGTCGAGCGGGAGCTGTCCGTCGCAGACGGTGGCCGGTGCGGGCGGCAGCAGGGCGTCGATGGGGTTGGTCATCGGGCGGTCCGTTCAGCGGTTGTGGTTGGTGACGTTGACGTGGACGTTCACGGCGCTCTGCCCGCCGCCCCCGCCGCCGCGGGCGGTGGTGGTTTTGGCGAGGGCGTAGGCGCCGACGCCGAGGGCGGCGAGGCCGCCGACGCTTCCGGCGGCTTGTGCGACGGCCTGGACGGCGTAGCCGATGCCCAGGCCGCCGGCGCCGAGGGCGACGCCGCCGGCGAGCAGGCGGGCGGGCCACGGGTCGCGGGCCGGGGCGGGTTCGGTGGCCGGGGGCGGGGTGGGGAGGTAGACCACGGTCGGCCCGGGCGCCGGGCTGACCGTGGCGGGTATCGGGGTGGTGGGCTGGTAGAGGGCGGGCGGTGTGGTGAGCGGGGCTGCGGCGTAGAGGGGGTGGCCGTCGGCGGTGTAGAGCACCGGGCCGGGCTGTGGGGTGTGGTTCACGGTGCTTCTCCCGTCGGGGCGGTGGGTTGGTGGGTCAGTGGCCGGAGACGGCCTGGACGAGTGCGGTGAGGGCGTCGTTGACGGGGCCGGAGATGCCGGTGGAGGCGGCGGTGAACCCGCTCAGCCAGAGCACGACGGCGGCGGACAGGGAGAGGTGCCGGCCGCGGATGAGGACGACGGAGATGATCGCGAACAGGACAGCGGTGCTGAGCGAGACGATCACGGCAGAGCCTTCCGGCAGATGTGGGCGGGCGTTGGGGGCCGGCCCCGAAGGGGTCCGGGGCGGGGTTGGTTCACCTGTCGTGCGGCCTGTCGTCTGTCCTGTCCTGTCGCCTGTCGTCCGCAGGTCAGAGGGGGGATACAGGCTGCGCGACAGGCGAAAGCCCCCCTCGTTCGGGAGTGGCGACAGACGACAGGACAGGGGCCGTTTCAGGCGTCGGGGGCGTGATCGCGATGGACGTAGCGGGCCTTGCTGCCCTCGCCGATCCGGACCGCCTCGCCGCTATCGGCCCAGCCCTTGAGCCATCCAGCGATGGCCTGCCGCCGGGTGCCGAACCGGGGCTGCAACACCTTCTCCATCGCGGAGGCGCCGGTGCCCTCGGGGCCGGCCTCGCGCAGCAGCGCGAGCGCCGCGTCCTTCGCGCCCGGGGTCTCGGGGGTGGTGTCCTCGCGGCCGGTGGCCCAGGTGGAGGCGTCGGCCCAGTCGGTTCCGGGCGGGGTGGCGTCGGGCTCGATGGCGGAGGGCAGGAGCCAGATCGACTCCAGGTCGTCGACCGTCGTCTCGGCGGGGCGGTCCCATCCGGCGGTGGCCTTCCACCCACCGGCCGGTGCGCTGCCTGCGCCGGGGCCGGCGGCGGGCCCGGCCGTGGTCCGTGCCGCGGGTGCGGCGGGGGTGGTGACGGGTGCGGTGCCGGCCCAGAGGTGGCCGCAGCGCTCCAGGAGCCAGCGGTCGGTGTAGTCGGCGCCGGCCGCTTCGAGCGAGGGGGCGTCGAGCGCGGGGCGGCGGTGGGCGGTGAGCGCGGTGATCTCCTCGATCACGTCGGGCTTGATGCGGGACTGCCGGGCCTTGGCGGGCTGCTTGCCCTCGGTGCCGACCAGCACCGAGCCCTTCCCCGAGAACGAGTCCTCCGCCCGCAGGGCCCGCCACCCGAAGAGGTGGCCCAACTCCGAGTCCTCCAGGGCGCCGGTGGCCAGGCGGTTGCTCGCCATCTTGCGCACCAGCGGGTCGGGCATGACGTCCTGAGTGACGCGCAGGACGGAGATGACCGCGCGGATCGCCATGGCGCGGGCGATGCGCACGACCTCGGAGACTCCGGCGAGGACCTGGCGGGCCTCGCGGGTGGCGGCGACCTCGGCGCCCTCGTCCATGATGATGACGACCTCCGGAATCCGCGGGCCGACGGGGAGCTTGTCGTCGTTGGCGTCGCGCATCGCCTCCTGATAGGCCACTTTGCGGGCCTTGGCGATGCGAACGGCGGCGGCGAGCATCCGCCGCGCCTCCTCCACGGTGGAGGCGACCCAGTCGACGCCCGGCACGGGGATGTCCGCGTCAGCCCAGCGCGAACCCTCGCGGCCCAACTGGGCGTCGCGCCAGGCGTTGAGCCAGGGCAGGCCGATCGAGCCGCCGTTGAGGTCGATCACCCACACCAGCGTGTCGTTGGTCTGGTCCAGGCGCGCGATCAGGGTGTGGAGCCAGTTGGTCTTGCCGCTGCCGGTGGGGCCGGTGACGATCGTGGAGGCCTGCCGCAGGTCCATCTCCGCCCGCGCGCCATCGGAGAGCAGCGCGACCGGGATCGGGTTGTTGACGGTGGTGATTTCCGTGATGTCCTCGGCAAGGAAGAGGAGTTCATCGGTGATGACCTTGGTGGTGACCTGGATGAGTACGCGCCGGCGGGAGATGCCGGGCATGACCTGCAGGCCGCAGCCGTCGGGCAGGTCGAGGTCGGATCCGAGTCCTTCGGCGCGGTCGGTGATGGCGCGTCGGGTGGTGCCTCCCTCGGGGAGCTCGATTTCCAGGGTGTAGCCGGCGCCGGAGGGCCAGTGCTGGACGCCGAGGACGGTTACCTCCACGTTGCAGACGCGGCGGATCCGGTCGGTCCACTCGGCGGCGAGTTGGCGGCGGGCCCCGATCAGGAGGAGGTGTGTGCGCCGGGCCTGCTCGACTTCCTCGTGTGCGGCGAACGCGGCGCCCAGGGTGCCGGCGGCGATTCCGGCGACGGCGAGCGTGCCCAGGTCGGGCCACTGCCAGGGGCCGCCGTGGTCGAGGGCCCAGGACGACCAGCCGCCCGCGACCATCCAGCACGTGCTCCGGAACACGATGGTCGCGCCGGTCAGGCGTCGGCGCAGGCCCGCGGCGATGGTGCCGAGCGCTCCGGCGGCGCCGGCGGCGAGGGCCCAGGTGGCGGGCATGTCGGTGGCGTGGCCGAGCGCGGTGACGGTGAGGGCTCCTCCGACGCCGTTCAGGGTGCCGGTCACCAGGCCGTGCCGGGCCGTCCAGTCCACCCGCATCTCGGTCTTGTTGGTCTTGGTCATGGCGGGGTCTCCAGCCGGTAGCGGGCCGGGCCCGTCCACAGGGTGTGGACGGGCCCGGCCGGAAAGGGGGGAGGGGTGATCGGCAGTGCTAGACGTTCCACTTCCGCTCGGCTTCCAGGCCGTTGCGGGGGTTCTCCTTGCGCTCCAGGTCGTCCGCGTGGGCCTGCCGGAACGTGGGGCCGACCTCTTCGAGGGCGTGGACCACGCGGTTCATGGCCTGGTAGCCCTGGCTGATCTCCTCGACGACCGCCGGGTCGACGGGCAGCTGCTCGGCGGACTTCTCCGCGAGGACGCGCAGCACCTCCTGCAGGAGGACGTAGGCGGCGGGGAGTTCCTCGACCAGCGCCTTGAATCCGTCCATCGTCTCGGGGTCGAAGGTCCGGGCGGCCCGGAGCATCTCTTCGGCGGCGACGAACAGGCTGAACGCGGGGGTGTCGTCGGACATGGCGGTCTCCTTCACGGTGGGCTTGCCGAGGGGGATCGGGCGGGTCACGGGGCCCTGGCCGGGCTGCTGCCGGTCGGGGCCATCGGCCGCGCCAGGGGTGGCCTGGCCGGGGACGTTGACCGTCTCGGCCGGGACCGGCACGGCCGCCGCCGCGGCGCGGGTGGTGTCTTCGGGGTTGGCGGTGCCGAGGATCGCGGCGTCCCGGGTGGCCCGAACGGTGCGGGCGCGCGCCGCGAGACGCTGCCACGTGCGCCGCATGTGGCTGCTGACCTTGCCTTTGTGGCGCCAGTTGCCGGCCACGGCCGAGGCGAGGCCGACCAGGCCGGTGGCCGCGGCGGTGCCGGCCATCCGGGCCCGGTGACGCATCGCCGAGCGCCGAAGCGCCGTCGACTGCACCGGGGACACCTGACCGACCGCGCCGCGCCGGCCTCCCGGGCGGGCGCCGGCGCCGGTCGACGCGTCGATACCGGCCGCGCGCTCCGCCCGCGCCTGGCCCTTCGCGACGCGCCGGGCGGTCCGGCCGGCGACCCGGGCCAGCCGGCGTTCCTGCCGGCCGGCGCGGGGGTCGCCCTGGTCACCGTGGGCCCGGGGGCCGCTGCTCGGCCGGCGGGGAAGCCGGCCGGTGGCCTTGGCCAGGGTGTGCGCGGCGGACGCCGAGCGGTGCCGCAAGCCACCGCCGGCCCGGGCGGCCGCAGCGGGACTCGCGGTCGGTCCGGCCTGGCCCGCCCCGCGACCCGAGTGGCTGGCAGCGCCCACCCCGGCGGCGCGGGCCGGGGGGATGGTTCCGGCCGTTCGCGCCGGGCCGAGCCCCTGCCGCTCGGCGGGGCGGTGCCCGGGTGCGGCCCCGGCAGCTGCTCGGCGCCCGGCCGGGCCGAGGCCGGACCGGTACGACGCGGCACTGCCGTCGGAGGCGCCCGGCGAGCCGTAACGGCGTTGCGGGGCAGTGGCGTTGGTGAGCGTGCCCCATCCGGCGGCCCGGCGTCCGGGCGAGGCGGATGCGTGCGGGATGGCGGCCGAGCGTCCAGCCGCCGCACGAGCAGCAGCGGCGGGGAGGGTGCGGCCGGTGGTGCGGCGGTTGCGGGCTCGGCGGGCCAGGCCGCCCAGGGCGGCGGCGCCGGCCACTGTGCCGAACGCGACGGCGCCGACGGGGCCGCCGAGCGCCAGCGCTCCGGCACTGGCGGTGCCCAGGGCGTTGACGGCGGCCACCGCCAGCGGCATGCCCGGAACGGCCCCGGGCGGCGGGGCACTCTGCGCGGCCTTGGCCGGGGTGGGGGTGGGTGGCTGGTTCTGGGGTGCGGGGACGACCTCGACCAGCGTCGAGGCCACGGGCTCAGACATGATGGGCGCTCCGGTTCTCTGTGAGGACGGAGGGCCCGGAACCGCCGTCGTGCTGGCGTGCTGTCGGCGGTTCCGGGCCGTAGATCGCTGAAGTCAGCGCACGCTGCGACCGGGGGTACGCGGCGGCGGGGTGAGTGCGTGGGGCTGCGGGAAGGGCGGTTCGACGGCTCCGGGAGTGGCCGGGGCGATGTCGGGCATGCCAGTACCTCCAATCTGTGTCACGGGCGGATGGCGATGGCGTCGCCGGTGGTCAGGCCGCGAGGGCGGCGGGCTCGGCGCAGGGCAGGCAGGTGCCGAGGTGTGCGGGGAGCACGTAGCCGACGTCGTGTCGGCAGGTGGGGCAGGTGCGGCGCGCGGCGTTGGCCTTGGCGAGGGCAGCGGCGCGCGCCGGGGTCATGGGTCGTACGGGCCGGGCCAGTGCGAGCCGGTAGAGGTAGGCGGGGCGAGTGCCGCCGTAGCGGGAGCGCCACATGATCTGTGCGGCGACGTCCTGTCCGCCGGGGCGCAGGCCCTTGGCGCGGAGCTGTCGGCGGGTGAAGTAGCCCGCCGGGGCCATGCGCCACGGGTAGGTGGGCGTGCCACCGTGGCGGGAGCCGTCGGGGTCCCAGTGGCGAGGGCGACTCACGGCTCAGGCCCCGGCGATGGCGGGCTCGGACAGCTCGTAGAAGCCGACCAGCTCGAGCGGGACGCCGAAGGGGGTGCCGCGGGCGATGAGCCAGGCCAGGGTGCCGCCCACCTGTTGCTTGTGGTCGACGGCGGCGGGGGCGAGGTCGAGGGCGGCGCGCCACTGCTCGAACTCGCCGAGGTCGTCGTGAAGGGTCGCGCGCACGCCCCACATCCACGGCCCGGTGGAGGGCTTGAGCCGCTGCAGGCCGATGTTCGGCGTGGGCAGGTCGGGGTGGGTGATGAGGAGGGCGAGCAAGGCGCGGCCGGCGTCGGCCTGGCCTCCAGCGGTTGCGGTGGTGGTCGTCTCGGTGGTCACGATGCCTGCTCCTCGGTGGTGTCGGTGGTGGGGACGGCGTGCAGGGCGGGGCGCTCAGGCGTGGCCGCGCTGAACTCGCGGTAGCGGGCGGCGACCCACCCGGCGGACCAGCCGGTCAGGTCGGCCGCCCGGCGCTGCGGCACCTGGGCCACCACGCAGCTCTGGATCGTCAGGCGGGCCTTGTCCTCGGGCAGCCGATCGTCGGCGGCGGGCGCGGTCAGGAGCTTCTGCCGCAGCTGCTCGATCTCCTGCTCGGCGCTCTGCTCACGCTCGCGCTCACGGCGCTCACGCTCGCTCACGGCCCGCTCACGGTGCTCACGCTCGGCCCGCTCCGCGTCCTGGCGGCGCTGCTGTTCCTCGCGCTCGGCGGCGGCCCGGCGGGCCTGGTCGGCACGCTCCTCGCGGGCCATGTGCGCGACCCGCTCATCGTGCTCACGGGCCATCCGGGCGTCGTGCTCACGGCGCTCACGCTCGGCCCGGTCGGCACGGTCGTACTCGGCCAGACGGTCCGCGCGTTCCTGCCGGCGGCGCTCCTCGGCACGGTGCTCGCGCTCGGCCCGCTCATCGCGCTCACGCGCCTCACGGGCGCCCAGCGCGGCGGCGATCGCCCGCCGGTAGGCCAGCGACGTCTCCGCCGTCACGATCAGCAGCAGCGGCGCCACCGCGTGAACCGCCACCCCAACCCGGTCCCGGTCCAACGCGCTCTGACCCACGTTGAGCAGCACCGTCATGGCGCCGGTCATCCAGCGCAGCACGACCGGCCACCGGCCGCCATCGCCGCCCAGGCGGGCCAGGGTGCTGTCCATCCGGACCACGATCACCACCGCCGCATCCACCACGAGCGGCAGGATCGGCGCCGTCCACTCCCAGCCGTCGGGGGTGTGGTGGGACATCAGCGGGGTCACCGTGAGCACGCTGTAGAGCACCGCGCCCAGCGTGATCGTCCACGTCCCCACGGCCAGCGCCCGTTCCGCGGAACGGATCTGCTCGGGGCTCATCGGCGCCTTCACCGCGACCATCTCCCGGTGCGGGATGAGCGGGTCGTGAGTACGTGGTGAGCGGCCGTGAGCGCCGTGAGCGTGGGGCCCGCCCTCACGCCGCCACCTGCCCAGCGGCCGCGTCGGGGCGGGTGCCTGCTCGGCGTCGCAGCGGCACCGGCGCCGTGTTCAGCAAGCGCTCGGCGTAGGCGGCCAGCGCCGGGTCCTCCCGGTGCAGGTCCGCCAGGATGTCGGCCGCGGCGTCCATGCGGACCTCGCGTTCGGCGTCGCTCTCACCCGGCACCCCGGCGAACAGCCGGGTCAGCTCCGAGTCCACGCCGAGCGCCAGCTCAGCGAACTCGTTGTCGTCCAGGGCTGTCTGGCCTGCAACAATCGACCACATGGGTCTGCCTCGTTTCTCGTTTTGAGGGGTGGACCTGGCGGGGGCGGCTCCTCTTCCGGCCAAGGACACGGGAGCCGTCCACCGCGCAGGCGGTAGGTAGGTTGAGCTGGGGCTTAGTGCTCCGGCGCCAGCGCGCCGTTGCCGTAACGGCGGGAGCCGTCCGCGCACAGCACGATGTGACGCGGCCCGTTGCGGAACGGGCTCCAGGCGGCGACCAGCTTGCGCTCGTCCTCGCCGACCACGTCCAGTGCACTCGCCGGGCGGGCAGCCAGCAGCTCGTCGATCAGGGCCTCTACACGGCCCATTCGGGTCCGGTCGACCACCCTGGAATCCTTGCGCGCGGCGGTACTCCGGGCGAACTCCCTTGCCGTGTCGGCCAGGCGCTCGCGGTCGGGTTCGAGGCGCTTACCGGCGGGCGCCTGCTGCTGGCTCTCCTGCTCGCTGGCAGCCGCGGCCTGGCAGGGGTTGCACAGCGTGCCAGTGTTGACCCGGTTCAGCCGGGCCCTGCAGGTGGTGCACGTGGCGTGCTCTTCCTCGACGGCTTCGCGGGCGACTGTTCCGGCCTCGGCCAGGGCCGCCGCGCCGGCCGCGAGCACCGTCCGCCAGTCCTGCTCGCTGATCTCGCCGCTCCACCGCGGTGCACGATTCCCGGTCAACCGGCCCAGTCGGCACGCCACTGCCCGCCGCCGCCGCTCGTCGCCCTGTGCCTTCGCCACCCACGCTCCCTCTGAAATCCGGGAGGAACCGCTGGTCAGCGACGCCACACGGCAGGCGTAGGAACGGCCGGTCACAGCCGGAGCGGGGGTGGTGCGGGACATGGCGAGCATGGCGAAGCCTCCTGAATCGTCAGGTGGAGCTCAGGTGGGATCAGCGCGTTGACGTGCTGGAATAGCGCGACTTGAGAGCTTTGTTCTCTCTGCCTCACAGTTCAACTGTGAGGCAGAGTGGGCAGAGTTGGCAAGTCCATCGGGTGGGCGACATGCGGAAGCATTGGTTCCGGGCGATGGGTGCGGCACTATGAGGCAGAGACGCAGAGATGTGGAGTGTTGATGGTCGAGTGGACCGGAGAAAAGCCCGCCTACCGGCAAGTGGCAGATGCCCTTTGCGTTCGGATCGCTGCCGGTGAGTTCGCTGCCAGCGGGCGGATTCCGTCCTTGGCGGAGCTCCGGGAGCAGTACGAGGTGACGCAGACGGTTGCCCGGGCGGCCGTGACGCACCTGAAAGAGGCTGGTCTGGTGGTGAGCCACCAGGGCAAGGCGGCGTTCCTGGCTTCGGATGCAGGGATCAGGGCAGGTGTGCTGGCCGGCGGCGCCGAGCAGCTGCAGCGGGAACTGGCGGAGGTCCGAGACGAACTTCGCGCGCTGGCTGCTCGCGTTGCGGAGCTTGAGGCCAGGTGACGGTCGGGCGGGGGGATCGGGGGATCGCGGGTTCGCCGCGGTCCCCTCTCTGCATATCGGTGCGGCTGGCTCCCCATTGCTACCTCCTTGGTGGTGCGGACTGATCTCAGTTCACACCGGCGGCCAAGGAATCGGTATCACGGATCTTTACCGGTATTCGGCGGAGCATCTTTACACGAGTAGTATCACGACTTCTATCGCGATTTTCAGGTGACTCAACGAGCCGCTACACTCGCGGCACGAGCAGTTTCCTAGGAGGGGAATATGGCTCGGCAGCGCCCAGATTGGAATCCGACAGTCCTCAAAGGGGTCAGGGAGTCCCACGGTCTGACCCTTGAGGAAGTCGGCGAGAAGCTGCGGGAAATCGGCGAGCGGCACAAGTTCAGCCTTGCGGCCAACTTTCAGACAGTCTGGGCACACGAGAAGGGGACCGCGTACCCCCGCCCTGACTATCGCCGGGCCTACTGCATTCTCTACCGTCTCAATGAGGCGGAGCTGGGTTTTCGCCGAGCTCTCCCCGGAGAGGTCGCTACAGTGCCCAAGCCGCGTTCAGCAGAGGCTGCCCCAGATCTGGCCGAGACCATCCTTGAGGCGCTCGGCAGTATCCGCGAAGGTGTGGAAGGGGTTGACGTCGAGGCATTCCGAACCCGCATCGTGGAGGAATGGAGGCGCCGCGCAGGCGGCGATGTCGCCAGCCCGGTCATTCTCCTGGTTGGCGGCTACGCCGGTTCCGGAAAATCCGAGTACGCCAAGTTCATCGGACGCCTCACGGGATGGCCGATTCTCGATAAGGACTCACTAACGCGGCCGCTGGTCGACCAGCTGCTGCTGGCTCTCGGCGGCGAGGCCAACGACCGGAGCTCCAACCTCTATCGGGAGAAGGTGAGGCCGCTCGAATACCGCTGCCTCATGGAGGCTGCGTGGGACAACCTGAATTGCGGGACCTCGGTGATTCTCGACGCGCCGTTCCTGGCGGAGTTCTCGCAGGCGGACTGGATGCAGCGCTTCTACAACCGATGCAAGGCGAAGCGTGTTGCCGTGGCCGCGATCTGGGTCGAGTGTGACCCCGACTCCATGAGGGAGTACATCGAGTTCCGAGGTGCCGCCCGGGACATGTGGAAGATGGAGGCCTGGGAGGACTACCTGGCCACAGTCGACCTGAAGCTCAGGCCGGCCGGTCCGCACTTCGTGGTGGACAACCGACTCGGTGCGGCCGTCGCCGCCGCGGACCAGGCCCGCGACGCGCTGAGCGGGGGTGGGCTGTGACCCCCCGCGGCCTTGTCCTCTACGGCCCGCCGGCAGCCGGAAAGGACACGGTGACCCGGGCCCTCCAGGAGCTTGGGGACTACCGACTGTTCTCCAGGCTCAAGGTCGGAAGCGGGAAGTCTGAGGGGTACCGAATGGGCACTCCCGAGCAGCTTGCCGAGCTGGAGTCGGCGGGCGATGTCATCTACCAGAACAGCCGGTACGGCAATACCTACGTCATCGACCGGCCCGGAATGGACGCCGCTTTCGAGGCAGGCACCCCGATCGTGCACCTGGGGCAGGTCGACGGCATCGCCGCCCTGCTCGACGGCTATCCGGCGGACTGGGCCGTGGTGCTCCTGTGGTGCGGACGGGAAGTGACCGCGGCCCGCTCTGCTGGTCGGGGGGACCACGACACAGAGGCACGCCTGAGTGCCTGGGACGCCACCCAAGCTGACGTCGAGGCGCACCCTGGGCAGGTGTGGGATCTGTCGTTGGACACCAGCACCGTGGACCCTGCAGGCGCCGCCCTGCTCATCGACGAGCTCATCGTGGGCGGCGGTCGGTAGCGGCCGCCGCAACAGCTTCTACGGGCGGGCGAGTTGGTCAAGGGCCTCGTCGGGCGTCAGCTCGGCGAGGTCCTTGCTGCCCTCCCACCGAGCGAGGGTCTGCGAGACGGCCCTCAGCAACTCCTCAGGCAACCCGACCCCGGACACCATGTCGGCGGCCTCGTCCATCTCGGGCCCCCATCGCCACGCCCGGGCGGCCGTCTTGGCGATGTACCCGGTCTCCAGCAGGTAGCTGCCCTGCCGCGCGCCGGCAACGTCGAGCAGCGCATCATCCACGCCGTGTGCTCGCGCCGCGCCGAAGGCGACCGCTGCGAGCACACGGGACGCCTTCTGGTACGAGCTGTACGCCAGCTTCAGGGCCGATGCCCGCCCGACTTCGTCCCCGAGGACGGGAGTTGCTACCGCGCTCCCGGCGAACAGCCTCTCCAACACCGAGACGGCGGCGGACGGACCGGAGAGGTACAGCCGGGTTCGCTTCCCGTTGATCGGCGGAGAGCCGATGACTGCGCCGTCGACCACGGCCCGGGCGGAGCTCCCCAGCAGCTCGGCGATGCGGGCCATGCGCTCCGGGCTGATGGCGTTGGCCTCCACGTAGATGCCGGCGTACCGGCGCTCGGCGACGTCGTGAGCCAGGCGCTCGGCAGCGGCCGGCGGACAGAGGCTGACGATGACGTGGGCCTGTTCCACCAAGTCGCCCAGATCGGCGACCGGCTCCAGACCGGCCTGCTCGGCCCGAGCTGCGGTGGCCGGACTGCGGCCCGCTGGGCACCAGAGCACCCGCGCCGCGTTCGGTCGGGCGCAGGCGGCCACCGCGGCACCCATGCTTCCAGGGTGAAGGATCCCCACGGTCGGCTTGATGGTCATCGTGCACCTTCTGGAAGTCTGAGCAGGAAGTCCGCTGCATCGCCGACGGTCGTTGCGATGTGGTCGGGGGTCAGCCCGGGCACGGTCCAGGCGGTGCCAGCCGATATCCAGACCGTTCGCAGGCCGGCAGCGCTGGCCCCGGCGATGTCCGTCACTGGGTTGTCGCCGACCATCCAGGCCTCTGCCGGAAGCACAAAGCCGCAACGCGAAGCAGCCGTCCTGAAGACTGCAGGATCCGGCTTCCGAGCCCCGGCCTCCTCGGAGATGCACACCGCGTCCACGTGGTCGAGGATGCCCGCGGTGGCAAGCTTGGCCTGCTGGATGTCGGTCGGGCCGTTGGTCAGCACGCCTACGGACCACCCGGCAGCTCGGAGCAGATCGAGGCGGGCCAACGTCGCCGAGTCACACACCACCTTCGCGGCCATTCCCGCACGGTAGGTGGCCCACAGCTCCTCCGGCGGCTCAGTCAGCCCGAGTTCGACTCGCAGGCCTTCGAAGGTCTCGGGCCGGGCGCGGTCCTGCAGCGCCTCGGCCAGCATCTGCGTGGCCCTCGGCGGTAGGCGTCGATCGGCGCTGAAGTCGGCTGCCCACGCGGTCACCGCGTCGCGCCGGTTGATCAGCGTGTCATCGAGGTCCATGAGGACGAGCCTGCCCATGGCGACGACCCTACCGACGTCGCGAGCGGGCACGCGGCGTCGGGTGCCGAGCACTTCAGGCTGTGATCAGGAACGCAGTAGCGTCGGGCGCTGGCGTTGGTGTTCGCTCGATAGCGCGATCCAGCTTCCCGGGCCGGCGGCCGGCCGGCAACCGGCAGGCAGATCTTCCCTACGGGTTCAAGGGCGCGCACGGCGCGCCAGCGCGCGGCCCTGCCGCTCGCCGTCGCTCCTGTCTGCGCCCCGCTCCGTCGGCGGCCGGCCGCGCACGTCGAACGTGCAGCCGGGAGAGTAGCCGAGGTTAGAGCCCGTCGTGGCTGGGGTCGGGCGGCTCCACGCTTTTACCCACCTCCCAGGCTCGGGCCCCGAGTCGAGCAAGAACGGGGGGCCACTCGGCCAAATTGCGGTCAGGCCCAAAAGCCCTGACCGAGTCGCAACAGCTTACGGCCCCCCGATCATGCTCGACCCCAAACCAGGCAGGACACCGGCCAAAACCGCTCCGCCGCCCTCGTGTCGGTGCGCGGCTATTCGAAGAACATTTCCTGGCTGTCGCCGATCCGGACAAAGTTGTACTCGGTTGACTTTGGGCGGCCTAGCTTGTCTACTTTCTTGGTGACTTCGACTACAAAAGAAACCGTCACGCCGAGCTCCAGGTGCATGCTCATCAGGTGCTCTGGCGAGACGCGGATTTCGTACGCCGTCGAATTCTTTGCGGACCCAGTCTTGATCTTCACTAGACCCTTTTCGCGCAGCTCGGTAATTCGACCAGTCACGGCCATTTTTGTCCTGGAGAGCTGCAGTGCGCGGAGGCTTCGCACATAACTCTTTCCCCGTCCAGAAAGGTGCGATGCTCGAACGGAGCCGTCAAGGCTGCTCCAGCGCATCTCCATTGAAAGATCGAACCTGTCTAGAGCTTCGACTAGGCCGTCGAGGCAAGGAACAATGCGCTCCCACTGCCGCACATCCTGTTCATGCTCGGCGGCATCTATCAACTTCAGGAGGTCCCTAATCGCGGGATCGGCTGCCGATGAGTCGACTTCTATGATTTCGGGAGCATCGCTACTTGCGATTTCGGGAAACTTGGGGTGGATATGCAGGACGGTGCTTCCCCTGGAGACCCCGGTGAGCTCAAGATCAACGTCTTTCCTGGCGGCGGCCGAGACCCCCTCCCGGAGTGGCTTGAGCAGTGCATCGCCAACCCGGAAGTCCAGTGCGCCGCGATCGGCCGCTTCGCCTCTCAGGCGTACGGTTAGTTCCTCGTAAAGCCGGGCGGTCGGATCATAGTGCCGTGCCGCCTCCAGCCAGTTCTTGCGAAGGTCCTCTTGGTATGCCTCACTGCTAAGATGATCTTCTTCTTGGTCGGCGAAGAACTGTGCGTTGGCCAGGCGGTTGCGTTCAAGTACCCGCTGGCGCCAACTGGTACTCACAGCGTCACCTCCAAGTAGCCACGCCTCGGTGCCGCACTCTCGACGGTGGGCTCAGTCTTGTCTACTCCATCGATACGACAACGCTGCCACCAGTCATCCCAGGCGCCCCGCTCTCGAAGGTACTCCTGCTCTGAGGGTTCCAGCTGCTCGGCGCGGAAGACAGACGCGATGGGGCGGTATCCAACCCGGAGCGGCGACACTCCGAACTCGGCGAGCCTAGCCTTGCGGCTGAACGCGGAGGTCAGCCACCGCGTACCTGCCAGCCCATGCATGGAGGCGACTGCGCGCTCATCGATCAAGACAGTGAGGTCGATGTTCTGAGGGTCAAGTTTCGTGCTGACGTAGCTTCCACCGAGCCATAGGGCATGGACCAGGCTTAGGCTTCCCACGGCATCCCTGTGGCGATCCTCCAGCTCAAAGAAGCGGCTTAGATAGCTCTCCAGCCCGTCCCAAAGCTGGCGCCTGGTCCGAGAGCCCTCGAAGCGGGCGTCGCTGACAAGCAGCCTCTCGGCGGTCTCCGGATCGACCCTGTAGCGGCCGGGCGACAGGAAGCCGTTATCCCCCCATTCAGGAACCACTAGACCTCCCGATGCGTACTGTGGCGCGTCCAGAGGATGTTCTCGTTGCTACGGTTTGTGTGCAAGGGGTAGTTACGAATACGTGAGGTACCCGCGCTCGCTGTGTGCCACGGGCGTGCCAGATCGGGCGGTACGTGGCGGTCAGTCGCGGGCGCCGGCGGTGCGGCAGCTTGGGAACCGGCAAGGTGGACGAGCCGCAGGTCACGCTGGGCGTCGAACGCCTCTCCTTGTAAAGCAGTCCTTCTGCCTGGGGCCGTCTGTGGGCCGTCCGGGGCTGGCCAGCAGCGACCAACAGCACCGCCCAACGACCCCTCCGCGGCCGGTAACCGGCGGCTGATCGATTCCGTCCTGCAGCTGCATCAGTTCCTGCGCAACAAGCGCCAGGAGTGGGAGGAGTACCGCTCCGAGGTCACCCCCTTCGAGCTGCGCAAGAACCTGCAGGTGCTGTGAGCGGCTGACGTTCGGTCGAACGGCCGGGGCCCGCTGTCGTCCGACCGGATGACGGCGGGCCGTCCCGTGTGGGGGGGGCGACTCCCCGGCGGCCCCCCCCGCCGGGTGGCTCCCCGCCCGGTGGGGCCGTCCGGCGCTCGCGCCCGGCGGCGGGCCGCGCGGGCGCGTAACCTGCTGGGGCGGACGGATGGAGGGGCCATGGCGGTGGAGGAGCAGCGGGCCGGGAGCCGGGTCAGCCGGCCGGAGATCAGGCTGGTCCGGCGCGGGTTCACCGACCCGGCGCAGGCGGTGCGGCTGCTGGCCGGTCCGGGACTGGAGGGCCTCGCCGACGACCCGGTGCTGCTGGACGCGCTCGGTGCCACCGCCGACCCCGACCTCGCCCTGCTCGGCCTGGCCCGGCTGCTGGAGGCCGCCGACGAGGCGGACCGGCACACCCTGCGCGACACCCTGACCACCTCCAAGCCGCTGCGCGACCGGCTGCTCGGCGTGCTCGGCGTCTCCACCGCGCTCGCCGACCACCTCGCCCGTCACCCGCACGACTGGCACGTGCTGGTCACCTTCGAGCTGCGCGACATGCACCCGGGCCCGGAGGACTTCCGCCGCGCGCTCGCCGAGGGCGTCCAGGACGGCGGTCGGCAGGGTGCGCGCACCCCGGCGGACGCCCTGCGCACGGCCTACCGCCGCTGCCTGCTCGCCATCGCGGCCCGCGACCTCACCGGCACCACCGACCTCGCGCAGACCGCCGCCGAACTCGCCGACCTGGCCGGCGCCACCCTGCAGACCGCCCTGGACCTCGCCGCCGAACAGGACCCGGACGCGGCCCGGGCCTGCCGACTCGCCGTGATCGGGATGGGCAAGTGCGGCGGCCGGGAGCTCAACTACGTCTCGGACGTGGACGTCATCTTCGTCGCCGAGCCGCGCGAGGGCGTGGACGAGCAGGAGGCGGTCCGGGCCGCCACCCGGCTGGCCGCGGCCCTGACCCGGCTCTGCTCGGACACCACCGGTGAGGGCACCATCTGGCCGGTGGACGCCAACCTGCGCCCCGAGGGCCGCAACGGCCCGCTGGTGCGCACCCTGGCCAGCCACCTCGCCTACTACCAGCGCTGGGCGAAGACCTGGGAGTTCCAGGCGCTGCTCAAGGCCCGCCCCGTCGCGGGGGACGCCGAGCTCGGCGCCGCGTACGTCGAGGCGCTCGCACCGATGGTCTGGCAGGCCGCCGCCCGGGAGAACTTCGTCACCGACGTGCAGCAGATGCGCCGCCGGGTGATCGACTCGATCCCCGCCACCGAGCTGGACCGCCAGCTCAAGCTCGGCCCGGGCGGGCTGCGGGACGTCGAGTTCTCGGTGCAGCTGCTCCAGCTGGTGCACGGCCGCACCGACCGGGCGCTGCGCAGCGGCAACACCCTGGAGGCGCTGGCCGCGCTCTCCCGCGGCGGGTACGTCGGCCGGGCGGACGCCGCCTCGCTGGACACCGCCTACCGCTTCCTGCGCTCGCTGGAGCACCGGATCCAGCTGCACCGGCTGCGCCGCACCCACCTGATGCCGACCGGCGAGGAGGACCAGCGCCGGCTGGCCCGGTCGCTGGCCGGGCTGATCAACGACGACACCCGCTCGGACCCGGTGGCCGCGCTGCAGCGCGAGTGGAAGCGGCACGCGGTGGAGGTGCGCCGCCTGCACGAGAAGCTGTTCTACCGGCCGCTGCTGGACGCCGTCGCCGAGCTGCCGGCGGGCGCGACCGGGCTCACCCCGGACGCGGCCCGGGCCCGGCTGGAGGCGCTGGGCTACGCGGATCCGGCCGCCGCGCTGCGCCACCTCAGCGCGCTCGCCTCCGGGGTGAGCCGCAAGGCCGCGATCCAGCGCACCCTGCTGCCGGTGCTGCTCGGCTGGTTCGCCGACTCGTCCGACCCGGACGCCGGCCTGCTCAACTTCCGCCAGGTCTCCGACGCGCTCGGCCGCACCCCCTGGTACCTGCGGCTGCTGCGGGACGAGAGCGCCGCCGCCGAGCAGTTGGCCCGGGTGCTGTCGGCCGGCCGGCTCGCCCCCGACCTGCTGCTGCGGGCCCCGGAGGCGGTGGCCATGCTGGGGGACCCGCAGGGCCTGGAACCGCGCGGCCGGGCCGCCCTGCAGCAGGAGGTGCTGGCCGCCGTCGGCCGGGCCGGCTCCACCGCCGCGGCCGTGGCGGCCGCCCGTTCGGTGCGCCGCCGGGAGCTGTTCCGGACCGCCGCCGCGGACGTCCTGGGCCGGCTCGGCGAGGACCCGGCCGAGGCGCTGGACGCCGCGGGGGAGGCGCTGACCGCGATCAACGCGGCCACCCTGCAGGGCGCGCTGCGCGCCTGCGTGGCCGGCTGGGAGGCCGAGCACGGGGACCTGCCGACCCGGATCGCGGTGATCGCGATGGGCCGCCTCGGCGGCCGCGAGCTGGGCTACGGCTCGGACGCCGACGTGCTCTTCGTCCACGAGCCGCTGCTCGGCTCGCTGGACGAGGACGCGGCCCGGGCCGCCCAGGCCGTCTGCCACGAGCTGCGGACCCTGCTGGGCGCGCCGTCCACCGAGCCGCCGCTGCTGGTCGACGCCGACCTGCGGCCGGAGGGGCGCAGCGGCCCGCTGGTGCGCACCCTCGCCTCGTACGCGGCGTACTACCGGCGCTGGTCGCACGCCTGGGAGAGCCAGGCGCTGCTGCGCGCCGAGCCGGTGGCGGGGGACGAGGACCTGGGGGCCCGCTTCCGGCAGCTGGTGGACCCGCTGCGCTACCCGGGCACCGGGGTGCCGGAGCGGGACCTGATGGAGATCCGCCGGATCAAGGCGCGGATCGAGGCGGAGCGGTTGCCGCGCGGGGCCGACCCGACCACCCACACCAAGATCGGTCGCGGCGGGCTGGCGGACGTCGAGTGGACGGTGCAGCTGCTGCAGCTCCAGCACGGGCACGAGCTGCCGGCCCTGCGCACCACCCGGACCAGGGCGGCGCTGGCGGCCGCCGCAGGGGCCGGTCTGGTCGATCCGGCCGACGCGGAGGTGCTGGACGCGGCCTGGGTGCTGGCGTCCCGGGTGCGGTCGGCGGTGATGCTGGTGCGCGGCCGGCCGGGCGACAGCTTCCCCGGGGAGGCCCGGGAGCTGGCGGGGGTGGCCCGCTACCTCGGGTACGGGGCCGGGCACAGCGGGGAGCTGGTGGACGACTACCGGCGCACCACCCGGCGGGCCCGGGCGGTGGTGGAGCGGCTGTTCTACGGCTGAGCCCGGAGACGCGAGGACCACGGGTGTCCCGGAGGCGCGAGGACCACGGGTGAGCCCGGACGCGCCGGAGGGGCCCCGGTCGGGGCCCCTCCTGGTGGGTCGTGCGGGCGGGCGGTTACCGCCGGGCGCTGCTGACGGCGGGCTCGCTCCACTGCTCCGGGACGGTGATCGGCTCCTCCGCCGTCTCCCGGGCGGGCACCTGTGGCAGCCGGTACGCCCAGGAGTGGTAGAGCCAGCGGGCGGCGAGGAAGCCCACGGCCAGGCAGATCTCGCCGCCGACGGCGTCCATCCAGAAGTGGTTGGCGGTGGAGACGATGACCACCAGGGTGGCCGCCGGGTAGAGCAGGCCGAGCACCCGCACCCACGTCCGGCGTGCCAGGAAGAAGATCGCCAGGCCGCACCACATCGACCAGCCGATGTGCATCGAGGGCATCGCCGCGTACTGGTTCGAGACGTGGGCGGCGGGCCCGGAGGCCATCGAGCCCCAGGTGCCGTGGGCCTTCACGGTGTCGATGAACCCGCCGTCGGTCATCAGGCGGGGCGGTGCCAGCGGGAAGAAGTAGAAACCGACCAGGGCGATCGCGGTGGTGACGAAGAGCACCGTGCGGGCGGCCGCGTAGCGGCCGGGGTGGCGCCGGTACAGCCAGACCAGCACGCCGATCGTGACGACGAAGTGCAGTGTGGCGTAGTAGTAGTTCATCCCGGTGATGAGCCACCCGACGCTGTCCACGCCGTGGTTGATCGAGCGCTCGACGGCGATGCCCAGGTGCTGTTCGAGGTCCCAGATCCACGTCGTGTGCTTCTGGGCCGTCGTCGCCTGCTCGGGGACGGCGTTGCGCACGATCGAGTAGATCCAGTAGCTGATCCCGATCAGGGCCAGCTCGAACCAGAGCCTCGGCCGGGCCGGTGAGCGGCGCTGGTCGCGGATGCGGCCGCGCAGCACGGCGGTGCGGGACCGGGCGGCGCGGGTGGCTCCGTCGGGCAGGCGCCCCGGGGAGGCCGGCCGTGCGTCGGAGCCGTCGCCGTGCGCCGCGTCGGCGCGCTCGGTGCGGCGCTGCTGGATCTCGGTCGGTTCCCCCATGGTCGAGAAGTCTGCCAGACCTCCCGTCGCCGTCTGCTCATCCTCCGGCAGTGGATTCTTCACCGGTTGTCCCCCTTGAGGGCTAGGGGCCGGCTCCCACCGGGGGAGGGGGTGCGATCGGGTCTGGTGGCTACCGGTGGGACGGACATACGTCCCATTGTCACGCCGCCCGCTCGAAGGGAGTAATCGGGGTGGTCGAGAGGGCCTGGGGCCTGCGTTTTCCCGGGACGAAACGGTTTCTGCATCTTGCTGAAACATATTGCAGGCCGCTAGCTTCCAGGGAACTCGATCGCCCTTCCCCTAAGGGAGACCCTCAGTGGCCGATGCCCGGCTCCACCCGCCGCGGAGCACCCACCGACGCAGACCCGGCCGCACGGCCGTCCTGCTGGCCGCCGCACTGACCGCCGCCACCCTCGGCGGCGCCCCCGCCGCCCTGGCCGCCGCCCCGCCGGCCCCGCCCTCGGACGCCGCCCTGGCGGCCACCTCCGGGCGGCACGACCTCACCCGGGAACAGTTCTACTTCGTCCTGCCCGACCGCTTCGCCAACGGCGACACCCGCAACGACACCGGAGGCATCACCGGCGGGCGGATGGACAACGGCTTCGACCCCGCCGACAAGGGCTTCTACCACGGCGGCGACCTGGCCGGCCTGATCCAGCGGCTCGACTACATCCAGGACCTCGGCACCACCGCGATCTGGATGGCCCCGATCTTCAAGAACAAGCCGGTGCAGGGCACGGGTGACCAGGCCTCGGCCGGCTACCACGGCTACTGGATCACCGACTTCACCCAGGTCGACCCGCACTTCGGCACCAACGAGCAGCTCAAGGAACTGATAGCCAAGGCCCACGCCCGCGGCATCAAGGTCTTCTTCGACGTCATCACCAACCACACCGCCGACGTCGTCGACGCCGCCGAACAGCAGCACGCCTACCGCTCCACCGGCGCCTACCCGACGCTCGACGCCGACGGCAACCCCGTCGACGAGACCGCGGTCGCCGACTCCGCGGCGCCCTGGCCGCGGATCACCAAGGACTCCTTCCCCTACACCCCGGTCCTGCGCACCCCCGCCGACGCCACCGCCAAGACCCCGTCCTGGCTCAACGACCCCTCGCTCTACCACAACCGCGGCGACTCGACCTTCGTCGGCGAGTCCGCCACCGAGGGCGACTTCAGCGGCCTGGACGACCTCGACACCCAGAACCCCAGGGTGGTCAAGGGCTTCGAGAAGGTCTACCAGCAGTGGGTCCAGGACACCGGCGTGGACGGCTTCCGGATCGACACCGTCAAGCACGTCAACATGGCGTTCTGGCAGCAGTGGGCCCCCGCCCTCAAGGACTTCGCCGCCAAGCAGGGCAACAAGCGGTTCTTCATGTTCGGCGAGGTCTACTCCGGCGACCCGGCGACCACCTCCCCGTACGTCACCAAGGGCAGGCTCCAGGCCACCCTGGACTTCCCGTTCCAGGGCGCGGCCCGCTCCTACGTCTCCCAGGGCGGCTCGGCCCGCAACCTCGCCGACGTCTACGGCCAGGACTACCGCTACACCACGGCCGACACCGACGCCTACGAGCTGCCCACCTTCCTCGGCAACCACGACATGGGCCGGTTCGGCTCCTTCCTGCTCGCCGACAACCCCGGCGCCGACGACGCCACCCTGCTGAAGAAGGACCGGCTCGGCAACGAGCTGCAGTTCCTCACCCGCGGCCAGCCCGTCGTCTACTACGGCGACGAGCAGGGCTTCACCGGAGCGGGCGGCGACAAGGACGCCCGGCAGGACGTCTTCGCCTCCGCCACGCCCTCCTACAACACCGACCGCGTGCTCGGCGGCGCCACCGGCCCGGCCGACCGCTACGGACAGGACGGCCCGCTCTACCGGGGCGTCGCCGCCCTGGCCGCGCTGCGCCGGGAGAACCCGGCCCTCGCCGACGGCGCCCAGATCGAGCGCTACGCGGCCGACGGCCCCGGGGTCTACGCCTTCTCCCGGATCGACGCCGGGCAGCAGGTCGAGTACCTGGTGGCGGTCAACAACGCCACCGAGGCGAAGACCGTCACCCTCGACACCTTCTCGGCCGGGACGGGCTTCGACCGGATCTACCCCTCGGCGGGGGAGCGGGTCACCAGCGGCGCGGACCGCAAGGTCACCGTCACGGTGCCCGCGCTCTCCTCGGTCGTCCTCAAGGCCGACGCCCGGCTCGCCGCCCCCGCCGCCGGCCCGCAGCTCTCGCTGCAGCCGCCCGCGGACGGCTCGACCGGCCTCGTCACGGTCGGCGCCACGACCGGCGGCGGCTTCGACCGCGTCACCTTCGCCGCCCAGATCGGCACCGGGCCCTGGCAGACCCTGGGCACCGCCGACACCGGGAAGTACCTCGTCACCCAGGACCTGAGCGCCGTCGCCCCCGGCACGGTCGTCCGCTACAAGGCCGTCGTGCAGGACTCCGCCGGCCGGCTGCGCTCCGCCACCGCGAGCTTCACCACCGGCACCCCCGCCCCCAAGCCGCTGCCCACGGCCGGCTCCCGCCCGTACGCCGTCGTCCACTACAAGCGCCCGGACGGGGACTACGACGGCTGGAACCTCTACGCCTGGGGCGACCTCGCCGACGGCGAATCCACCCCGTGGCCGGCCGGGCACGCCTTCACCGGCCGCGACGCGTACGGCGCCTTCGCGTACGTGCGGCTCAAGCCGGGCGCCTCGGACGTCGGCTTCATCGTCGAGAAGAACGGCGTCAAGGACGTCGACGCCGACCGGCACGTCGACGTCGGCAGCACCGGTGAGGTCTGGCTCGCCCAGGGCGACCCGGCCGTCCGCACCGCGAACCCCGGACCGACGGGCACGCCGCCGGCGAACACCGCCGTCATCCACTACAACCGGGCCGACGGCGACTACGACGGCTGGGGCCTGCACGACTGGACCGGCGCCGCCACCCCCACCGACTGGGGCAAGCCGCTGACGCCGGCGCGCCGCGACGCCTTCGGCGCCGTCTTCGAGGTACCGCTGGCCCCCGGCGCGACCAGCCTCAGCTACATCCTGCACAAGGGCAACGACAAGGACCTGCCCGCCGACCAGTCGCTGGACTTCGCGGTCGACGGCCGCGAGATCTGGATCCTCGGCGGCCGCGAGGGCCACCTGCTGCCGCAGAACGCCGCCGCCTCCTCGCAGATCGACCTCGGCACCGCCAAGGCGCAGTGGATCGACGCGAGGACCGTCGTCGTCCCGGCGAACCACGGCGCGAGCGACCAGGCCCTCGCCGGCGGGACCAGCGCCCAGCTGGTCTACGACCCCGCGGGCGGCATCAAGGCCGACAAGGGCGTGCTGACCGGGCCCGGCCGGTGGATCCGGCTCACCCCCGTCCAGGGCGGGCTGACCGCGGCGCAGAAGGCCGCGTTCCCGCACCTGGCCGGCTACCGGGCCTTCACCGTGGACGCCCGGGACACCGCCCGCGTCCCGGCGGCGCTGCGCAGCCAGCTGCTGTTCACCGAGCACCTGCCCAGCGGCGCCGTGCTCGCCGCCACCGGTGTGCAGACCCCCGGCGTCCTGGACGACCTGTACGCCCGGCGGACCGGGAAGGTCGACTTCGGGCCGGCGTACTACGACGGCAAGGTGGCGCTCTCGCTCTGGGCGCCGACCGCGCAGGAGGTGTCCGTCCAGGTCTTCGACGGCGCCACCGGCGGCACCCCGCGGACGCTCCCGCTGAAGCGGGACGACGAGACCGGCGTCTGGGAGGTCGTCCGCGACAAGGCCGAACTGGACGGCAAGTACTACCTGTACCAGGTGAAGGTCTGGGCGCCCTCGGTGCAGCAGCTGGTGGTCAACACCGTCACCGACCCCTACTCCGTCGCGCTGTCCACCGACTCCCGGCGCAGCCTGGTCGCCGATCTCGACGCCGGGGCGCTCAAGCCGCAGGGCTGGGACGACCATGCCCGCCCGAAGGCCGTCCCCGCCGCCCAGCAGCAGATCCAGGAGCTGCACGTCCGCGACTTCTCCGTCGAGGACGGCACCGTGCCCGCCGCCGAACGCGGCACCTACCTGGCGTTCACCGAGTCGCAGTCCGCGGGCATGCAGCACCTGCGGGACCTCGCCAAGGCCGGCGTGACGACGATCCACCTGCTGCCGACCTTCGACATCGCCACCATCCGGGAGAACCGGGCCGAGCAGAAGCTGCCGGCCTGCGACCTCAAGTCCCTCCCGGCGGACGGCCCGAAGCAGCAGGAGTGCGTGGCGGCGGTCGCCGCCGACGACGCCTACAACTGGGGCTACGACCCGCTGCACTACAACGTGCCCGAGGGCTCGTACGCGACGGACCCCGAAGGCACCGCCCGCACGGTGCAGTTCCGGCGGATGGTGCAGGCGATCCACCAGGCCGGCCTGCGGGTCGTGCTGGACGTCGTCTACAACCACACCGCCGCCGGCGGTCAGGCCGAGCACTCGGTGCTCGACCGGGTGGTGCCGGGCTACTACCAGCGGCTGGACGCCGACGGCAGGATCACCACGGACAGCTGCTGCGCCGACACCGCGCCCGAGCACGCCATGATGAACCGGCTGGTGGTCGACTCGGTGACGACCTGGGCCCGCGAGTACAAGGTCGACGGGTTCCGCTTCGACCTGATGGGCCTGGACCCGAAGTCCACCATGCTCGACGTGCAGGCCGCGCTGCGGAAGATGACGCCCGACTCCGACGGCGTGGACGGGAAGAACGTCCTCCTCTACGGCGAGGGCTGGAACTTCGGCGTCGTCGCGAACGGCGCCCGCTTCGAGCAGGCCACCCAGCTCAACATGGCCGGCACCGGCATCGCGACCTTCGACGACCGGATCCGGGACGCCGCCCGCGGCGGCAACTTCATGCTCTCCTCCGCACCCCAGCAGGGCTTCGCCTCGGGCCTGTACACCGACCCGAACGGCTCGCCCGCGAACGGCACCGCGGACGAGCAGAAGGCCCGACTGCTCCACCAGATGGACCAGTTGAAGGTCGGACTGACCGGCAACCTGGCCGGGTACTCCTTCACCGACAGCCGGGGCCGGAGCGTCACCGGCGCCCAGGTCGACTACAACGGCGCCCCGACCGGGTACGCGGCCGTGCCGGGCGAGGCGGTGGAGTACGTGGACGCCCACGACAACACCGACCTGTTCGACGCGCTCGCCTACAAGCTGCCGGCCGGCACCGCGCCCGCCGACCGGGCCCGGATGCAGGCGCTCGGGCTCTCGCTCACCGCGCTCACCCAGGGGGCGGGCTTCGCCCAGGCCGGCAGCGACCAGCTGCGGTCCAAGTCGCTGGACGCCAACTCCTACGACTCGGGCGACTGGTTCAACGCGATCCACTGGGACGCGGCGGACGGCAACGGCTGGGGGCGGGGGCTGCCGCCCGCGGCCGACAACAAGGACCTGTGGCCCACCGCGAAGTCCCTGCTGGCGAACCCCCGGCTCACCGTGGGGGCGGCCGACATCCGCGCGACCGCCGCGCAGTACCAGCAGTTCCTGCGGATCAAGCAGTCCTCGCCGCTGTTCTCGCTGCCCACCCTGGCGGCGGTCCAGCAGCGGCTCTCCTACCCGCTCTCCGGCACGTCCGGCGAGACGCCCGGGGTGATCACCCTGCACCTGGACGGCACCGGGCTGAAGGGGGCGGAGAAGGGCGTCACCGTGGTCTTCAACGCCACGCCCACGGCTCAGACGCAGACCGTGGCGGCCCTGAAGGGGACGGCCCAGGCCCTGCACCCCGTCCAGGCGGGCGGCACGGACCAGGTGGTCAAGCAGTCCGGTTTCGAGGCCGCGACGGGCACCTTCACCGTGCCCGGCCGCACCGTGGCGGTGTTCGTCCAGGGGTGATCCCGGAGCCGATCGGACCGTAACCGGAACTCACGGGTCCCGCACCGCCGTTGTGGCGGCGCGGGACCCGTGTCGTTTTGGCCGCGAGGTGGCCGGAAACAGCCGTTGGCACGGCCGGAACTGTGATGTGCCGCGCCCGCGGGGCGCTGTCGGCCGCCCGCCGGACCGGGCGGGAGCCCTGAGTGCTGGTCAGTGACATCCGGAAGTGATCGAACTTTACCCGGACCATGAAAACCGTGTTCACGAGTTCGCAAAGGGGTAACACAACTGACGGACCGTCGTGCATACGGTTTCGGTAATGAATCGGCCATTCCGTGGCATGCATCTGTCATTAACGGCTCGTTTGCTGCCACGATTCCTCCGGCTGCAGACGAGGGGGCCCCACCCCCCGGTGCAGCCGGCCAGTTCAGGTGCAGCGCGTCCCGATCCTGCAACGACTTGTGAGCACCGCATCCGCACCCCCGTCGCACACCGCGGGCGGGGGCCCCCACTGCGCCGCAACCCTGCGGCCCAGGTTCTCTCCACCGCGTGCGAACCCGCACCGGTCGGAAAAGGAGTCCGCATGTCCCGTTACGCTCACGCCCGGAAGGCGGCGGTTGTCATGGCCGCCACCACCGCGCTGCTGGTGACCGGCATACCGGTCATCGCCCAGGCCGCCACGCCGGACGCCCCGGCCGCCGTCGCCGCCCAGCAGACGACCCGGGCCGCGCTGATCGCCTCGGCGAACCAGCAGTCCGCGCCCCTCGCCCAGACCCTCGGCCTGAGCAGCGACGAGAAGCTCGTCACCAAGGACGTCGTGCAGGACGCGGACGGCACCCGTCACCTGCGGTACGAGCGGACCCTCAACGGGCTGCCCGTCCTGGGCGGCGACCTGGTGGTCCACCAGTCCGCCACCGGCGCGACCAAGGGCGTGGACCGGGCCAGCAGCGCCTCGCTGAGCGGAGTCGGCACCACGCCGAAGCTGGCGGCGCCGGCCGCGCAGTCGGCCGCGCTCGCCGCCGAGTCGGGCGCCGCGCTGGAGAGCGCGCCCCGCCTGGTCGTCTGGGCCGCGGACAACAACCCCCGCCTCGCCTGGGAGACCGTCGTCTCCTCCACCGAGTCGGACGGCACCCCGAGCAAGCTGCACGTGGTCACCGACGCCACCAGCGGTCAGGTCATCCAGAAGTTCGAGGGCATCCAGACCGGCACCGGCAAGGGCGTCTTCGTCGGCAACGTCAACATCGGCACCTCGCAGTCCGGGTCGTCCTACCAGATGAAGGACACCACGCGCGGTGGGATGTACACCACCAACCTGAACCACGGGACCTCGGGCACCGGCACCCTGTACAGCAAGTCCACCGACACCTGGGGCGACGGCACCGTCGCCAACGGCGAGTCGGCGGCGGTCGACGCCCACTACGGTGTCGCGGCCACCTGGGACTACTACAAGAACACCTTCGGCCGCAACGGCATCCGCAACGACGGTGTCGGCGCCTACAGCCGCGTCCACTACGGCAACAACTACGTGAACGCGTTCTGGGACGACTCCTGCTTCTGCATGACCTACGGTGACGGTGACTCGAACACCCACCCCCTCACCGAGCTCGACGTCGCCGGCCACGAGATGAGCCACGGCGTCACGGCGGCCACCGCCAACCTGAACTACTCGGGCGAGTCCGGCGGCCTCAACGAGGCCACCTCGGACATCTTCGGCACCATGGTGGAGTTCTACGCCAACATCCCGACCGACAACCCCGACTACCTGATCGGTGAGTTGATCGACATCAACGGGAACGGCACCCCGCTGCGGTACATGGACAAGCCGTCCAAGGACGGCCAGTCCGCCGACTACTGGTCCTCCACCGTCGGCAACAAGGACGTCCACTACTCCTCCGGCGTCGCCAACCACTTCTTCTACCTGCTGGCCGAGGGCAGCGGCGCGAAGGTCATCAACGGCGTCAGCTACAACTCGCCGACCCAGAACAACATCGCGGTCACCGGCATCGGCCGGGACAAGGCGGCGCAGGTCTGGTACCGCGCCCTGACCACCTACATGACCTCCACCACCAACTACGCCGCGGCGCGCACCGCGACGGAGAAGGCGGCCACCGACCTGTACGGTGCCGGCAGCGCGGAGCTCACGGCCGTCAGCACCGCCTGGGCGGGCGTCAACGTCGGCTCGCTGCCCAACCCGGGCGGCGTCACCGTCACCAACCCGGGCAACCAGTCGACCGCGCTCAACGGCTCGGTGAACCTGCAGATCAAGGCCACGGGCGGCACCGCCCCGCTGTCCTACAGCGCCTCCGGCCTGCCCGCCGGCCTGTCGATCAACGCCTCCACCGGCGTGATCAGCGGCACCGCCACCGCCGCCGGCACCTCCAACGTGACCGTCACGGCCACGGACTCGGCCGGCAAGAGCGGCAACACCAGCTTCACCTGGACCGTCACCGGCGGTGGCGGCGGCAGCTGCACCCCGGCGCAGCTGCTGGGCAACGCCGGCTTCGAGACCGGCAGCGCCTCCCCGTGGACGGCGAGCTCCGGCGTCGTCGACAACAGCTCCTCGCAGGCGGCCCACGGCGGCTCCTGGAAGGCCTGGCTGAACGGCTACGGCTCCAGCCACACCGACTCGCTGTCCCAGACGGTCACCATCCCGGCCGGCTGCAAGGCGACGCTGAGCTTCTGGCTGCACATCGACACCGCCGAGACCGGCTCCACCGTCTACGACAAGCTGACCGTCTCGGTCAACGGCACCACGCTGAAGACCTACAGCAACGTGGACGCCGCGGCCGGCTACCAGCAGCGCACCTTCGACCTCTCGTCCTACGCGGGCCAGACGGTCACCCTGAAGTTCAACGGCGTCGAGGACTCCTCGCTGCAGACGAGCTTCGTGATCGACGACACCTCCGTCCAGACCGGCTGAGGTCGGGTCGGGCCTCCTCGGGCCCGGTGAACCAGGACAGGTGAGGGGCCCGGCAGCCACGGCTGCCGGGCCCTTGTCGTGCGTCCGGCGGGCCTTTGTCGTACGTCCGGCGGGTCCTTGTCGTGTGTCCGGCCGGGGCTGGGCGCCGGGTCCGGCGGGGGTGGATTCCGAGCCCGGCGCGGGGTATGCAGAAACGTTCTTTCCAGGCTCTTGACGGTGTGTGTCGACGGCTCTAGGTTCAGCGCTGCAAGTTTCCGGCAAGTTACAGAAACTTCCTGCAGGCTTCACCCTCCGGCTGCCCCACCCCAGCCACCCCCAGGAGACGACGTGGTCACCACCGCCCCCACCCGCCGGCCCGTCCGCGCGGCCGGAGCGCTCGCCGCCTCGGCGGCGCTCGCGCTCTCGCTCGGCACCACCCTCGGAGCCCCCACCGCGGGGGCCACCCCGCCCACCGCCAACGGCAAGGACGTCACCGCCACGCTCTTCGAGTGGCGCTTCGACTCGGTCGCCCAGGCCTGCACCTCCACCCTCGGCCCCAAGGGCTACGGCTTCGTCGAGGTCTCGCCGCCCCAGGAGCACATCCAGGGCCCCCAGTGGTGGACCTCCTACCAGCCCGTCGGCTACCGGATCGCCGGCCGGCTCGGCGACCGGACGTCCTTCAAGAACATGGTCGACACCTGCCACGCCGCCGGCGTCAAGGTGATCGCCGACGCGGTGGTCAACCACATGGCGGCCGGCTCCGGCACCGGCACCGGCGGCACCGCGTACAGCAAGTACACCTACCCCGGCACCTACCAGGACCAGGACTTCCACCCCTGCCGCCAGCCGATCACCGACTACCAGGACCGCTCCAACGTCCAGAACTGCGAGCTGGTCAACCTCTCCGACCTGGACACCGGCAGCTCCTACGTCCGGACCACCATCGCGCACTACCTCGACGACCTGGGCGCGCTCGGCGTCGACGGCTACCGGATCGACGCGGCCAAGCACATCGCCGCCGCCGACCTCGCCGCGATCAAGGCCAAGATGGCCAACCCGGGCGCCTACTGGGTGCAGGAGGTCATCTACGGCGCCGGCGAGCCGATCCAGCCCGGTGAGTACACCGGCACCGGCGACGTGGACGAGTTCCGGGTCGGCACCGACCTCAAGCGGATGTTCACCAGCGACAAGCTCGCCAACCTGAACGGCTGGGGCGCCTCCTGGGGCTACCTGCCGAGCGGCCAGGCGCGCAGCTTCATCGACAACTGGGACACCGAGCGCAACGGCTCCACCCTCAACTACACCTACGGCAACACCTACACGCTGGCCAACGTCTTCCTGCTGGCCTCGCCGTACGGCGCGCCCAACGTCTACTCCGGCTACTCCTTCACCAACAAGGACGACGGCCCGCCCAACGGTGGCACCGTCAACGCCTGCTACCAGGACGGCTGGAACTGCACCCACGCCTGGCGGCAGGTCGCCAACATGGTCGGCTTCCGCAACGCCGTCGCCGGCACCGGCGTCACCAACTGGTGGTCCAACGGCAACAACGCCATCGCGTTCGGCCGCGGCAACAAGGGCTACGTCGCGATCAACCACGAGAACGGCGCGATCACCCAGACCTTCCAGACCGGGCTGCCGGCCGGCACCTACTGCGACGTCCAGCACGGTGACCCGCAGCCGGGCGGCGGCTGCACCGGCCCGACCTACCAGGTGGGCGCCAACGGCCAGTTCACCGCGACGGTCGGCGCGGGCGACGCGGTCGCGCTCTACGTCCAGGGCGCGGTCGCCGCGACCACCGGCGCCTCGTTCAACGTCAACGCGACCACCGCGTACGGCCAGAACGTCTACGTGGTCGGGGACGTCCCCGCCCTCGGCGGCTGGGACCCGGCCAAGGCTCTGCCGCTCTCCTCGGCCGGCTACCCCGTCTGGTCGCTGTCGCTCCCCCTGCCGGCCGGCACGGCCTTCCAGTACAAGTACGTGCGCAAGGACGCCAACGGCGCGGTGACCTGGGAGTCCGGGGCCAACCGGAGCGCCACCGCGCCCTCCTCGGGCACGGTCACCCTGAACGACACCTGGCGCCCGTAAGGCCCGTCCGGCCCCGGGGGCCGGGCCCTCGGGACGGCCCCGGGGGCCGTCCGTGATGCGGGGACCCCTGTCAGCCCAGGCTGACAGGGGTCCCCCGTGTGAGTGGCCGCACCGCTTCGCCCCCCGGGCGGCGGTCCGGCGCTGGCACCATCGCGGGATGAGAACCACCCCCCTCGTCCTCGACCTCGAACTGTGCGGCGGCCGCTGGGACGGACACCGCAAGCTCGTCCACGCCGCCGCCCCGCCGCCCGTGCTCCGGATGGTCCTGCGGGCCCGACTGCCCGTCGCCGAGAACGGCGAGTACTGGCCGACCACCAGCGTCTACCGGCTGGACGAGGACGGCGGCGGGCTGCGGTACCGGCACTCGCACGACGAGTAGGCGGGCGGCCGGGCCCGCGTCCTGCCGGCTCCCGCCGCGTCGCGACGTTCCGTCGGCCCCGCCGCGCCCTGCCGTTCCGTCCGCCCGCTCCCGGCCGTCAGCCGCGGCCGATGTACGGCATCGCGGTCGCCATCACGGTGGCGAACTGCACGTTCGCCTCCAGTGGCAGCTCGGCCATGTGCCGGACGGTGCGGGCCACGTCGGCCACGTCCATGGTCGGCTCGGGCGCGATCCGCCCGTCCGCCTGCCGGACCCCGGCGCCCATCGCGGCGGTCATGTCGGTCGCCGCGTTGCCGATGTCGATCTGCCCGCAGGCGATCCGGTACGGGCGGCCGTCCAGCGACAGCGACCTGGTCAGCCCGGTCACGGCGTGCTTGGTGGCGGTGTAGGCGATCGAGTGCGGCCGCGGGACGTGCGCCGAGATCGAACCGTTGTTGATGATCCGGCCGCCCTGCGGGTCCTGTGCCTTCATCTGCCGGAACGCGGCCTGGGCGCAGAGGAAGGCACCGGTCAGGTTGAGGTCGACCACGGCCCGCCAGGCCGCCACCTCGAGCTCCTCCACCGGGACGGCCGCGCCGAAGGTGCCGGCGTTGTTGAACAGCAGGTCCACCCGGCCGAAGCGCTCGGCGGTCTCCGCGAACAGCGCGTCCACCGCCGCCGGGTCGGTCACGTCGGTCGGCACCGCGACGGCCGGGGTGCCGCCCAGCCGCGCCGTCTCCCGCAGCGGTTCGGCCCGCCGGCCGGCCAGTACCACCTGCCAGCCGGCCCCGGCCAGCTCGACCGCCACGGCCCGGCCGACGCCGCTCCCGGCTCCGGTGACGACGGCGATCTGCTGGGGCATGGCGCTCTCCTCGGTGCTCTGTGCGGTTGCTCTGTGCGGTTGCTCTGTGCGGTTGCTCTGCTCGGGTGCCCTGCTCGGTCCGTGCGGACCCGGTCCGGCGGGGCCGGCCGGGGCCGCCTGGCAGCCCCGTCGAGGCGATCGTCGCGGATGGGGCGGCCGGCGTCACTGGTCGAAGGCCCCAAAATCGGTGCCCCCGGGCAGGCCGACCGCTGTGTCCCCCGCCGTCCGGCCCCCGCCGTCCGGCCCCCGCCGTCCGGCGGGAGCGGTGAAGACCTTTACCCGATCGCGAACAAACATTGGATTTACGGTGCCCGCCGCGCAACCGGGTCACCCCGGCCCACGTCATAAGATCGCAGGACGGCGCGCCACCGCGAGGGGCGGCACGCCGCCGTTCCGGGGGCCGTACCACCGTCGTGCCCCCGGGCCTGTCCGGCCCCACCGGGGGGCCGCCGCCCGGTCAGACGGACCGGGCGCGACATCGGTCGGAGAGTCCTCACCGTGCTTAGGCAGTCGTCCCGTTCCCGCGCCGTCCTGACCGGCGCCGCCGCACTCGCCCTGGCCGCCTCGCTCGCGGCCTGCGGGAGTTCCGGCGGCGGGAAGGGGGACGGCGCCAAGGCGGCCGGCACCCCGGGCGCGAGCGGGACCACTGCGGCGGGCAGCCCGAGCGGCACCGGCACCGGATCGCCCACCACCGCGGAGCCCACGGCCGCCACCGGGAAGGTGCTGATGCCCACCGGTCCGCAGGCCGCCCTGACCAAGGCCCGGGACACCGCGGCCGGCCCGATCATGGTGACCACGGTGACCGGCGCGAAGTCCGGGGTGTCCGGCAAGGTCTGGGTCTGGCTGCCGCCGGAGTACAACGACCCCAAGTTCGCCAAGACCGGCTTCCCGGTGCTGACCCTCTTCGCGGGCGGCCAGAGCAACGGCTACAACACCTGGACCGACAACCAGCTGCCGATCCAGGAGAGCAACGCGGAGCTGGTGAAGGCCGGCAAGGCCCACCCGTTCATCATGATCATGCCGGTGCAGAACTTCAACGGCGACGAGCACAACGCGCTGGACTGCTCCGACATCCCGGGCCAGCCCAAGATGGGCACCTGGATGACCCAGGACATCCCGGACTTCGTGCGCGCCAACTTCCGCACCCTCAAGGGCCGCGACGGCTGGGGCGTGATGGGCGCCTCCACCGGAGGCTTCTGCAGCGCCAAGCTCGCCCTGCAGCACCCGGACGTCTACAAGGCCGCCGTCCCGATCGACGGCTACTACGTCCCCGACTCGGGGCTCTGGAAGGGCCACGACGCCGAGCGCGCGGCCAACAACCCGGACGTGCTGGTCGCCCAGAGCAAGGCCGACGTCAAGATGCTGGTCACCGCGGGCGGCGCCAACCCGTACGAGACCAAGCTGGTCAAGGCCTGGGTGGCCAAGGCCGCCCCGCCCACCTCCCTGGAGTACTACGAGCAGCCCGGTGGCAAGCACCTGACCTCGGACTTCAAGAAGATGATCCCGGACACGCTGCAGTGGCTGAGCAAGAACCTGGCCGGGCCTGCGGCCGACTGACCCGGTACGGCGGACGGGTGCGCGCGCACGCCGAACGCGGCCGAGGGCCCGGGACACCCGCACGGGTGTCCCGGGCCCTCGGCGTTCCCGGGCCGGCCCCCGTTCCCACCCCGGGCCCGGCTGCGTCGGGCTGTGCCCGGCCCCGCCCCCGCCCGCCCGGCGGCGGTCTCCGTAGCGTTCCGGCGGCGTCCCCGGCGCAGCCGCCCGGGGGTGCATAAACGCCTGTGACCTGCGCGTCAATCGGACATTGATTCGCTTCTGATCGACTGTGAGCACTTTGGATGGCGCCGCGTCCCACCGGCCGGCCCGCCCGATCCGCCACCTCGTGAAGAGAGTCCCATGCCGATCCACCTGCTGCCCCAGCCGTCCCCCGCCGTGCCCGAGCAGGCGCAGTCCGGGGCCGACTCCAGGGGTGCGGCCGCGTCCGCGCTGGCCGCCGACGAGGAGCCGGCGACGGCCCGCTTCGCCGGGTTGCGGCTGGTGCACTCCGCGCTGCGCCGCGACCTCGCCCGGCTGCCCAACGCGCTGCGCCTGCTGCAGCCCGGCGAGGACGACGCGGGTGAGGCGCTGCTGCGGCACTGGACCTTCGTGACCGCGATGCTGACCTGCCACCACGAGCAGCAGGACACCCGGATCTGGCCGATCGTGCGCCGCTTCGCGCCCGAGCTGCGGTTGCTGCTCAACTGGTTGGAGGCCGACCACCACAACCTCGACCACTCCTTCACCCGGGTCACCACGCTGGTCCGGATCGCCAGCCGGGACACCGGGAGCGCTTGGCCGGTGGCGTACGCGATGGAGGACCTGGCGGCCCGGCTGGAGACGCACCTGCGGATCGAGGAGCGCCAACTGCTGCCCCGGATGGAGCTGGTGGTCCCGGAGACCTCCCGGCTCGGCGGCCTGGGCGAGCTGCTGGACCTGCTGCGCTCGGCGGACGGCCCGGGCACGGCGGACGCGCTGGCCTGGCTGCTGGACGGGGTGGAGCCGGCGACGGTCGAGCGGCTGCTCGCCGACTGCGACGACGACGTGGCCCGCAACTGGCCGCACTGGCAGGCCACCTACCAGCGCTGCACCGCCCAGCTCTGGGGCGCGTCGGGCGGGCCGGGCGACAGCGTGCCCGGCGACCTGGGCGGCATCGCCGACTGACTGCCCGGCCTTTTCTCGGGCCGTTCGTCTACGCGCGTGGCATGCGCCGGAGGCATATGCCGACGCCCGCGCTGCGGTGCACCGCACCGGCCCATCTCGCCGGCGTCCGTTCGCGCAGGCCTCACTCCCCGGCGTCCCCGGCAGTCCACGGCGTCCGCGGTGCCCTCGGAGTCCTCGGGGGCTGACCCCCGGCGCCCCGGCGCAGGTCGCCACCGCGGCCCCGCCGCCGACGCCACCACCGTCACTCCGGCAGGCGGTTGAGCCACAGCAGCGGAGCGACCCGGATCGCCGTGTGCGGCGAGCCGTCCCACTCCGCCGGCAACCCGGCCGCCGCCAGGGCGGCCACCACCGCCCGGCCGACCTCGACCGTCCGCCGCTCCGCCACCCCGGCGGGCTCCGCCCCGGTGCGGAAACCGCCGTACCGCAGCATCAGGCCCTGACCGGCGGCGGCCGCCTCGGTGTCCTGCTGGTGGAAGAAGACGAACCCGTGCGAGCCCTCGTCGGCCTCGCCGCCGATCTCCTCGTAGCCGCAGGTGGCACAGCAGGTGAAGTCCATCGCCGCGACGACGCCCTGCTCCTCCAGCGCGTCGAACGCCGCCTCCAGGCGGTCCACGTCCGTGGTCGCGGGCCAGGAGGCCTGCTCGGCCAGCCGCTCGTCCCACAGCGGAGCGACGATCCGCTCCGCCTCCTCCTGCGTCAGTCCCTGGTCGTCGAGGACCTCGACCAGGGACTCGGCTATCTCGTCCGGCTCCTGGAAGCCGCACCGGATCAACTCGCGGGCCCGCTCGCGGGCTTCGCGCAGGACTTCGGGGTCGACGTCCGTCTCCTGGGTCATGCGGCGATCCTCGCACCCGTCACTGACAACGCCCGGCCCTCGGCGCCGGCCCGCGGGCACCCGGTGCTACCGTCCGCCGATGACCTCACTGCTGCAACCCCCGCTGCTCTCCCGGCTGCTGGCCGCCGAGCGCATCCTCATCGCCGGCGCCGGGGGCGGTTTCGACGTGTACGCCGGTCTGCCGATCGCCCTCGCCCTGCGTGCCGCGGGCAAGGAGGTGCACCTGGCGAACCTCTCCTTCACCCACCTCTACGGCCTGCCCGCCGAGGTCTGGGCGGAGCCCGAGGTGGCCCGGATCGGCCCGGACACCGCCGCCCCCGAGGGCTACTTCCCGGAGCGCACCCTGGCGCGCTGGCTGCACCGGCACGGGATGCCCGACACGGTGTGGGCGTTCCCGTCCGTGGGCGTCCAGCCGCTGCGCGAGGCCTACCGGGCGCTCACCGGCCGCCTGGGCGTCGACGCGGTGCTGCTGGTCGACGGCGGCACCGACATCCTGATGCGCGGGGACGAGGCCGGTCTCGGCACCCCGGAGGAGGACATGGCCAGCCTCGCCGCGGTGGCCGGTCTCACCGGAGTGCCCGAACGGCTGGTCGCCTGCCTGGGCTTCGGCATCGACGCCCACCACGGCGTCAACCACGCGCTGGTGCTGGAGAACCTCGCGGCGATCGAGCGAGCGGGCGGCTACCTCGGCGCCTTCTCCATCCCCCGCGGCAGCCGGGAGGGCGTGCTCTACCTGGACGCCGTCGAGCACGCCCGGGCCGCCTTCCCCGAGCACCCCAGCATCGTCAACGGCTCGGTGGCGGCGGCGCTGCGCGGCGAGTTCGGCGACGTCCGGTTCACCGACCGGACGAAGGGCGGCGAGCTCTTCGTCAATCCGCTGATGACGCTCTACTTCGGGGTGACCGTCGAGGCGCTGGCCGCCGAGAACCGTTACCTGGACCGGATCGAGCACACCGTGCTGACCCGCCAGATCAGCACCGTCATCGAGGAGTTCCGGGACGACCTGCCCCGGCAGCGCCCGCCCCGGCAGTTCCCGCACTGACGCAGAGCGCCACCGGGCGCCGGCGGCCCGCGGTCAGCGCCACCCGGCACCGCCCTCCGTGCCGCCGGGCCGGGGCACGGTCAGCCGGAGGCCAGCCGGAACTCCAGGTTCCCGAAGCGGACCTGGTCGCCGGCCCGGACGCGGACGCCGCCCGCGATCCGGCGGCCGTTCACGTGCGTGCCGTTGGTCGAACCGAGGTCGTACAGCACCCAGCCTCCACCCTCGTGCCGGAGTTCGGCGTGCTGGCGGGAGACCGAGGCGTCGTGCAGCCGCAGTCCGGAGCCGGGGATCCGGCCGATCGTCAACTGGACGGCACCGGCCTGCGGGAGGCTCAGCCCCGGCAGCCGCTCGGTGCGCCAGGCGCGGTTCAGCCGGTCCCCGAACGCGGAGACCCGGCCGACCGCCCGCAGCACGAGGCGCTCGACCGGGTTCCCCGTCGGCAGCCCGGTCATCGCCGCGTCCAACTCGCTCTTGCTGGTGGCCTGGAGGACGATCTCCATCCGGCCGAGGAAGGTGTCGTGCGACAGCCGCCCGCTGCCCGCGCCGTCCCGGAGCGCGCCGAGGGCCTGCTCCCGTTCGGCGTCGGACGGCCGGAGCGCGCCGCCGCGGAACTCAGGAGACGTCGTCATGGCCCGATTGTCGGCTCAGCCGGCCGGGACTGTCCAGAACGCGCCGCCCGCCGGCGCCCGATGAGTACGTCACTGCACTCCAGACGCCGGCCGGGCGCGCGCGGTTCCGGCCGTCCGGGGGCGGTCCACGGGCCGTCCCGACGACCGGTCAGGCGACCGGCCCGACGGGGTGTCAGCCCTTGCGGGCCGCCGCCAGGATCTTCTCCGTGGTGTGCAGGAACCGGGAGGTCACCGAGCCCCGGTAGGCCTTGCCGAACAGCTCCCCGGTCACCCACTTGCCGTTCCTCAGGTGGATCACCACGTACGCGGCGCCCGGGTCGGCGCCGATCACCTCGTGGTCGCCCTTGGGCGAGGTGTACGGGACGGCGAGGTCGGCAGGCAGCGGCTCGGACAGGAAGGCCACCACCAGCCGGACGTCCGGTGTCACCTCGACGCCCCGGAACGGCTCGGCGGCGAGCAGCTCGGCCACCTCGTCGACGGTGCGCAGCAGCACCGGCACCGGGTACCCGAGGGACTGCTCCAGGTGCTGCTCGATGCGTGCGGTCAGGGCGGCGCGGTCCGGCTCGTCGGTGGTGAAGAAGACGTTGCCGCTCTGGATGTAGGACCGGACGCCGTCCAGCCCGAGCTCGGTGAAGAGCTCCCGCAGCCGTTCCATCCGCACCGTCCGGCCGCCGACGTTGATGGCGCGGAGGAAGGCGATGTACGTGGTCGTGGTGGTCACCCCGCCAGTCTGGCACCGGGCACCGACAGCCGTCCGGCGGTGCCCGGCGGGTGTCGGTACCGGGTGCCAGACTGGCGCCATGGCTACCTGGCAGGATTTCGAGCAGGAGGCCCCGGACCTCGCGCCCCTCGTGCGGGCCCGGTTCGAGGCCGAGAAGCACCACGTCCTGGCGACGCTGCGCAAGGACGGATCGCCCCGGGTGAGCGGCACCGAGGTCGACTTCGTCGGCGCCGACCTGATGCTCGGGTCGATGTACGGCTCCGCCAAGGCGCGCGACCTCCAGCGGGACGGCCGCTTCGCGCTGCACGCCCACCCGGGGGGCGAGCGGATGGAGGGCGGTGACTCCAAGGTCTCCGGCCGCGCGGTCGAGATCACCGACGAGACCGAGCTGGCCGCCTACGCGGCGGATCTGCCCGAGCCGCCGCCCACCCCCTTCCACGCCTTCCGGCTGGAGCTGGAGCAGGTCGTGCACACCGCGGTGGGGGAGGGCCACCTCTGGGTCCTCAACTGGCACCCGGGCCGGCCGGTGCAGCGGATCCAGCTGCACTGACCGGCCCGGGTCAGGCTCCGCCGGGCTCGATTCCGGCCCGGCAGGATTCGGAAGAGACGGCTAGCCCAGGACGGACTTGACGGCCTCCGGGGTGCGGGCGACGACGGCGTGGCCGTCGTCCGCGGTGATGATCGGGCGCTGGATCAGGATCGGGTGCTCGGCCATCGCCGCGATCCAGCGCGCCCGGTCGCCCTCCTCCCGGGTCCACTGCTTCATCCCGAGGTCCTTGGCGACCTGCTCGTCGAGGCGGGTGATGTCCCAGGGCTCCAGGTTCAGCCGCTCCAGCACCTGCTCCAGTTCGGCCGCGGTGGGCGGGTCCTCCAGGTAGCGCCGGACGGTGTACGCGGCCCCGGCGGCTTCCAGCACGCCGAGCGCGGACCGGCACTTGCCGCAACGCGGGTTGATCCAGATCTCCATGCCGTCCAGCCTACCGAGCCGGCCGACGGCCCTCCGCCCACCGGTGGCCGGGCAGGCCGGGCCGTCCCGCCCGGATGGCCCGGCCGGGACGGGAACTCCGCCGCGCCCGACGGTGGTTCACGAACCAGGAATCGGGGCCCGAGGAGAAGGGCCCCCGGAGGGGAGCAGCGGATGGACGGCGCGGCGATCATCGAGCAGTTGCTGACGGGCGAGGGCACGGCGGACCCGTACCCGCTGTACGCGCGGGCGCACGAGCTGGGCACGGTGATGCCGGCCGGCCCGGGCACCTTCCTGGTGGTCGGGCACGCGGCGGTCGACCGGGTGCTGCGCACCCCGGCCTTCGCGGTCGCGACCGCCGAGATGATGGCGGGCCTGACCCCGGAGTTCGCCGAGCACACCTCGCTGGCGCTGTTCGGCCGTTCGATCCTGCAGCGCAACGCGCCCGACCACCCCCGGGTCCGCCCGCTGATCGCCTCGGTGTTCACCGCCCGGCGGGTCGCCGCGCTGCGTCCGGCGGTGGAGGCCGCGGTCGCCCGGCTGCTGGACGAGATGGCCGAGCAGGGCGCGGACGGCTCCCCGGTGGACTTCATGGACGCCTTCGCCTTCCGCCTCCCGGTCGGCGTGATCTGTGAGCTGCTCGGCGTCCCCGAGCGGGACCGCTACCGCTTCCGCGGCCTGGCCTCCGACCTCACCGTCGCGCTGGAGTTCGTCGACGACCGCTCCGAGCTGGCCGAGGCCGACGCGGCCGCCGACGAGCTCGCCGACTACTTCACGGCGCTGGCGGCCGAGCGCCTCGCCCGTCCGCAGGACGACCTGGTCACCGACCTGGCCCGGATCGCCGCCGACGACCCGGAGCGGCTGCCGGCCCGGGAGCTGCTGGCCAACCTGGTGCTGCTGCTGGTCGCCGGCTTCGAGACCACCACCAACCTGCTCGGCAACGGTCTGGCCCTGCTGTTCCGCCACCCCGAGGTGGTGGCGGGCCTGCGCAGCGGCGCGGTCACCCCGGCCGGTTTCACCGACGAGGTGCTGCGCTTCGACTCCCCGGTCCAGCTCACCTCCCGGGTGGCCCTGGCCGACGACCTGGCCGTCGACGGCCTGCCGGTGCCGCCCGGCGACGTGGCGCTGCTGCTGCTCGGCGCGGCCAACCACGACCCGGCCCGCCACCACCGCCCCGAGGTGTTCGACCCGCGCCGCACGGACAGCCAGCCGCTGAGCTTCGGCGGCGGGCCGCACTACTGCCTGGGCTCCCAGCTGGCCCGGCTGGAGTCGGAGGTGGCGGTGCCGGCGCTGCTCGCCCGCTTCCCCCGGCTCGCCCCGGGCGGCGTTCCGACCCGCCGCGACCGCCTGGTCCTGCGCGGCTTCGAGACGCTGCCCGTTTCCGTCCGCTGACCGCGCCCCGACCGCCCGGACTGCCGGACTGCCGGACTGCCGGACTGCCGGACTGCCGGGCGGTCGGGCCCGCTCGGCCCGCTCGGCCTCGGTCGGCCCGGTGGCACGTGCCGGCCGGCAGGCCGTCGGGATCCGGGACGTTCGACCGTTCGTGGCAGGGCCGTCCGTGGGAGAGCATGGAGGGGCGAACCCGGTCAATCCGGGACATTCGTCCAGGAGGTCCCCGCCGTGCCCACAGCACCCCGCCCACCGCACCCGGTGGCCGTGGAACCCAGGGTGCCGCGCTGGGTGCCCTGGCTGCCGGTGCTGCTGCTCCTGCTCGACCTGACCGCCGAGGCGGTCGTCCCGGACGCGGTGGCCGCCGGCTTCCTGCTGACCGCCCTGCCGGTGGTCGCGGCGTTCAGCTACGGCCCGGTGCTGACCGCCGCCACCACCGTCGGCTCGCTGGCCCTGCAACTCGTCCTCGCCCTGCGCGCGGGCCACATCAACGAGCAGCACCACGTCTGGGTCTACATCGCCACCCTGCTCTCCGGGGTGATGGGCACCGCCCTCGCGTGGCAGCGCACCCGGCAGAACCGCAACCTGCTGCAGGCCCGGACGGTCGCCGAGACCCTGCAGCGCACGGTGCTGCGCCCGGTGCCGGACCGGGCCGGCGGCCTGCGGGTGGCCGGCCTCTACCGCCCGGCCCAGGCCGAGGTGCTGGTCGGCGGGGACCTGTACGAGGTGTGCGACACCCGCTTCGGCGTCCGGGTGCTGCTCGGCGACGTCCGCGGCAAGGGTCTCGGCGCGGTCCGGACGGTGGCCGACGTGCTCGGCGCCTTCCGGGCCACCGCGCACGACACCCCGGAGCTGGTCGACCTCGCCGACCAGCTGGACCGGGCCGTGCTGCGCGACGCCGCCGACCGCGGCGACGACGAGCTCTTCGTGACCGCCGTCCTGCTGCAGTACCGGCCGGGCTCCGACTGCGTGGAGATCGTCAACCGGGGCCACACCACCCCGCTGCTGCTCGGCGACGGCACCATCACCCCGGTGTCCTGCGCCGACGAGCTCCCGCTCGGCCTCGGCCACCTCGGCCCCGCCGAGGAGCGCGGCAAGCCGACCGCCGTCGCCCTGCCCCCGGGCCGCACGGTGCTGTTGTACACCGACGGCGTCAGCGAGGCCCGGGACGCCACCGGCACCTTCTACCCGCTGGCCCCGCGGCTGGCCGCCCTCGGGACGACCTCGCCCGACCGGCTGGTGTCCTTCCTGGCCCAGGACGTCCACGAGTACGCCGGCCTCCTCGCCGACGACCTCGCCGTCCTCGCCCTCACCCCCGACGCCCCGTGACCCCCACCCACGCACCGGGCCCCGCCGCCCTCCCGAAGGAGCACGACGGGGCCCGAGTGGTCCGACCGTCCGAACCGACCCACCGGTCCTGACCGGTGGATCGGCCGCGACCCGGCCTACAGGTCGTAGTAGAGCTCGAACTCGTGGGGGTGGGGGCGGAGGGCGATCGGGGCGATCTCGTTGGTGCGCTTGAAGTCGATCCAGGTCTCGATCAGGTCCGGGGTGAAGACGTTGCCGGCGAGGAGGTACTCGTGGTCGGCTTCCAGGGCCTCGAGGACGGCCGGGAGCGAGGAGGGCACCTGCGGGACGTTGGCGTGCTCCTCCGGGGCCAGCTCGTAGAGGTCCTTGTCGACGGGCTCCAGCGGCTCGATCTTGTTGCGGATGCCGTCGAGGCCGGCCATCAGCATGGCGGAGAAGGCCAGGTAGGGGTTGGAGGCCGGGTCGGGCGCGCGGAACTCGATGCGCTTGGCCTTGGCGTTGGAGCCGGTGATCGGGATGCGGATCGCGGCGGAGCGGTTGCGCTGGGAGTACACCAGGTTGACCGGTGCCTCGAAGCCGGGCACCAGGCGGTGGTAGGAGTTCACCGACGGGTTGGTGAAGGCCAGCAGGGAGGGGGCGTGCCGGAGCAGGCCGCCGATGTAGTAGCGGGCCATGTCGGAGAGGCCGGCGTAGCCCTGCTCGTCGTAGAAGAGCGGCGAGCCCTCGCTCCACAGCGACTGGTGGACGTGCATGCCCGAGCCGTTGTCGCCGAAGATCGGCTTCGGCATGAAGGTGGCGGTCTTGCCGTTGCGCCAGGCGACGTTCTTGATGATGTACTTGAACAGCATCAGGTCGTCGGCGGCGTGCAGCAGGGTGTTGAACTTGTAGTTGATCTCGGCCTGGCCGGCCGTGCCGACCTCGTGGTGCTGCCGCTCGACCTCCAGGCCGGACTTGGCCAGCTCCAGGGACATCTCGGCGCGCAGGTCGGCGAAGTGGTCCACCGGCGGGATGGGGAAGTACCCGCCCTTGTACTTGACCTTGTAGCCGCGGACGTCGCCCTCGGCGGCGCCGCTGTTCCAGGCGCCGGCCTCCGAGTCGATGTGGTAGAAGGACGCGTTGGCGCTGGTGTCGAAGCGGACCGAGTCGAAGACGTAGAACTCGGCCTCGGGCCCGAAGAACGCGGTGTCGGCGATGCCGGAGGAGGCGAGGTAGGCCTCCGCCTTCTTGGCGACGTTGCGGGGGTCGCGGCTGTAGGCCTCGCCGGTGACCGGGTCCTGGATGAAGAAGTTGATGTTGAGGTGCTTCTCGGCCCGGAACGGGTCGAGGCGGGCCGTGGCGAGGTCCGCGACCAGGGCCATGTCGGACTCGTGGATGGCCTGGAAGCCGCGGATCGACGAGCCGTCGAACATCAGGGTCTCGGACGGGTCGAAGGTCGCCGCAGGTACGGAGAAGTGCTGCATGACGCCCGGCAGATCGCAGAAACGGACATCGACGAACTTCACATCGTTGTCCTGGATGAACTGCTTCACTTCGGCGGCGTTGTTGAACATACATCCTCCTCGGCGTGCGAATGGGGCTCACCCTAGGAATGGCCCGTTTCCGGCCGGTGACCCGGCCGTTTCGTAAATGTTAACCACGGCCCTCGCGCGGGCGGCAAAGACGTACGGGACGGGGCAAAACGCCTCCCGGTCAGGGGCGCCCCTCCGCAAGTGGTCTGGACCACTTGGAAAGCCCCGGCGACACGATTCACCCGCTCGTGGCGTTCGGGGGAGCCGGTGGCGGTCCGGGCCGACCGCCCGGTTAGTGTGGATTCGTGGACACCAGAGAAGCGTTGGGATCGTGGATCGACGGCCCGAAGGCGGCCGCCGAGAAGATGGGCGCCGACTTCGGCCACCGCGGCGAGCGTCTCGGACTGCCCAAGGAGGGCTCCGGCTCGCTCGCCGGCCCCGGCCGCCGGATCGGCGCCCTGTTCGTCGACGGCTGGCTCGTCGCCCTGATCGCCTACGGGCTGATCGGCAAGGGCAGCGCAGGCCACGCGAACCTGTGGACCAGCCCGCTCTACTTCCTGGTCGCGTCGGTGCTGCTCGCCACCACCGGCACGACCGTCGGCAAGCGGCTCTTCGGCCTCCGGGTGGTCCGCCTCGACGGCGGCCGCGCCACCATCCCGCAGGTCCTGCTGCGCACCCTGCTGCTGTGCCTGGTGGTGCCGCCGCTGGTCTGGGACCGCGACACCCGGGGCCTGCACGACAAGGCCGTCGGCACGGTCGAGGTCCGGATCTAGAGGTTCGGATCCAGAGGTTCGGATCCAGGGGCTCCGATCCGGAGGTCCGGATCCGGGCGGCCGGCTCGTCAGCACGCCGGACGGCCGACGGGCCGCGGTCGGTGGCCAGCGCACCACGGCCAGAGCACCACGACAAGCGAACGGCCCCGCTGCGGAGTCTCCGCGGCGGGGCCGTTCGCGTTCGTGGTGGGGAGGGGTCAGCGGACCTGGCCGCCCTTGGGCATCCGGGCACCCTTGGGCATCGGGCCCTTGGGGATGGGCGCCTTGGAGAGCAGGTCGCCCAGCGCGCGCAGCCGGTCGTTGGTCTCGGTGACCTGGGCGGCGGTGATGGCGCGGGGCAGGCGCATCAGGTGGATCTGCAGCTTCTTGAGCGGGATCTCACCCTCTCCGTTGCCCACCACGATGTCGTGCACCGGCACGTCGCCGACGACACGGGCCATCTTCTTCTTCTCGGACGCCAGCAGCTGGCGCACCCGGTTCGGGTTGCCCTCGCCGATCAGCGCGATGCCCGCCCGGCCCACGGCGCGGTAGACCGCGTCCTGGTTGCGGGTCACCGCCACCGGGGTGGAGTTGGAGCTCCACCCGCGCCGGATGTTGTTCAGCACCGCCGCGACGGCGCCCGGCTGCCCCTCCATCTGTCCGAACGCCGCGCGCTCGGCCCGGCGCCCGAAGACGATCGCCATGGCCAGGAAGGCCACGATGAAGCCCAGGATCCCCAGGTAGACGGGGTGGTCGATTGCGAAGCCGATGGCGAGGAACACGCCGAAGGTCAGCAGGCCGACGCCGGCGATGATCAGGCCGATCTTGGTGTCGACCTTCTTGGTCATGGTGTACGCCAGGCGGATCTGCTTCAGTCGCCCGGGGTTCTCGGATGTTTCCCTCGCCATAACGCTCATGGTACGTGGCACGGGTACGGGATATCCAAGCCCGGGTACCCGTTCGCCCCCAACCGTGACCCGTGTGCGGGTACCCGACTGCGTACGGCGACGGCTGTGCCCGGGGCGGTGACGTCCTGCGACCGCGGGACTCCGGGGCGCTCGGGCCCGCCGTCCGGCGCGGTGCCGGCCGGGTCCGCGGCCGAGACCGCTCCAGCGCCGCGCGGTCGGCCCGGCGTGGGTCGGGGCCCCGCGCGGTCGGCCCCGCGGTCGGGCCCGGCGCGGTCGGGCCCCGCAGGCGCTACGGGGCCGACTTGGCGCCGACGGCTCCGGCGTCGTGCCGGCGGTCCGCCGCGTACCGGCGGTTCTCGCAGACCGCCGCCCAGGCGTTGCGCCGGGCCTGCCGCTGGCCGCCCGCCAGCAGGACGTTCTCGGCGAGCCGCAGGGCGACACCCACCGACCGGATCCGCATCCGCATGCCGAACAGCTCCCTGGTGGCTGAGAAGAATCGAACGATCGCGACGAGTTCCATCGTCACCACCCCGTGTTACCAGCCCGTGACCAGCCAGTCAAAGCACGATGAAGCCGAAAGGGCGGAGCCGGAGCTCCGCCCTTTCGCGGGGTGCGGGTGGCGCGGGGGCGCCGGGTCAGACCGCGGCCTGCTCGCGCCGCTCCAGCGCCTGCCGGTAGAGCCGGCCGGCCCGGTACGAGGAGCGCACCAGCGGGCCCGACATGACGCCGGCGAAGCCGAGCTCCTCGGCCTCCTGCTGCAGCTCGACGAACTCGTGCGGCTTGACCCAGCGCTCGACCGGGTGGTGGCGCAGCGAGGGGCGCAGGTACTGGGTGATGGTGATCAGCTCGCAGCCGGCGCCGACGAGGTCGGCCAGCGCCTGGCTGACCTCCTCGCGGGTCTCGCCCATCCCGAGGATCAGGTTGGACTTGGTGACCAGCCCGGCCGCGCGGGCCTGGGTGATGACGTCCAGCGAGCGCTCGTAGCGGAACGCCGGGCGGATCCGCTTGAAGATCCGCGGGACGGTCTCGACGTTGTGCGCGAGCACCTCGGGGCGGGAGGAGAAGACCTCGGCCAGCTGCTCGGGGACGGCGTTGAAGTCGGGGATCAGCAGCTCGACGCCGGTGCGGCCGCCCTGGCGCTCGGCGGTCATCGCGTGCACCTGGCGGACGGTCTCGGCGTACAGCCACGCGCCGCCGTCGGCGAGGTCGTCGCGGGCGACGCCGGTGATGGTGGCGTAGTTGAGGTCCATCGTGACGATCGACTCGGCGACCCGGCGGGGCTCGTCACGGTCGAACTCGGCGGGCTTGCCGGTGTCGATCTGACAGAAGTCGCAGCGGCGGGTGCACTGGTCGCCGCCGATGAGGAAGGTCGCCTCGCGGTCCTCCCAGCACTCGAAGATGTTGGGGCAGCCGGCCTCCTGGCAGACCGTGTGCAGCCCCTCCTTCTTCACCAGCGACTGGAGGGCGTTGTACTCCGGGCCCATCTTCGCGCGGGTCTTGATCCACTCGGGCTTCCGCTCGATGGGGGTCTCGCTGTTGCGGACCTCCAGGCGGAGCAGCTTCCTGCCGTCGGGCGCGACAGCGGACACGTGCGACTCCTAGAACTAGACGGGGTACCCCCAGGGTACGCCTGTGGTTGTACGGCCTTCGCCGGGCCTACCGCCCTGCAATCGCAGGGCAACAGAGCTACCGGCCGGTAGATTCCCGGGGGTTCCCGCCGGGGCGGCCCCAGGGAGGGTACCCGGGGGCGGGGGCCTCAGCGGCTGAGCGCGGGCTCGGGCAGCTCGGCGAACACGTCCGCCAGGTGCCGCTCGACCACCGGCAGCGCCTCGCCGACGGTGAAGTCGCGGCGCAGCTCCCCGGCGAGCGAGGCGACCCCGGCGTCCCGGATGCCGCACGGCACGATGCGGTCGAACCAGGTCATGTCCGGGTCGCAGTTGAGCGCGAAGCCGTGCATCGTCACCCCGCGGGCGACCCGGACGCCGATCGCGGCGAGCTTGCGGTCGTCGCCGCGCTGGCCGGCGTTGGAGGGCGCGTACTCGGGGCCGGCGAGCCGCGGGTCGATGCCCAGCGGCAGGCCCATCCGCAGGGTCAGCTTGCCGATGTCGACGACCTGGGCCGGGTCGACGACGGCGTCCGGGATGGAATCGCCCAGCACCCAGACCCCGCTGCGGCCCTCGACCCGGGTGGTCCCGACGCCGAACTCGCCGCAGGCGCGGATCAGCGCCTCCTCCAGCCGCCGGACGTACGCGACCACGTCGATCGGGTCGGGCAGCTTGACGATGGGGTAGCCGACCAGCTGGCCGGGGCCGTGCCAGGTGATCTCGCCGCCCCGGTTGACCTCGACCACCGGGGTGCCGTCCAGCGGCAGGTCGGCGGGGTTGGTGCGCTTGCCCATCGTGTAGACGGGCTGGTGCTCCAGCAGCAGCACGGTGTCGGGGATCTCGTCCGCGACCCGCAGCGCGTGCAGGCGCTGCTGCTCCTCCCAGGCCTCCTGGTAGGCGACGGCGCCCTCGCCGATGCCCATCCGGACGAACCGCACGTTCTCGCTCACGCGCCCACCTCGCTGCGCTGGGCGGTCGCTCCGCGGGACGCGCAACTCCCGATCGACCGCTCGCTCCGCTCGCTCACGACTGCTCCTTGCCAGGCGTTCGAGACCAACCTCGCCACTGTACGCCCACGCCCGGACGGACCGTCCAGCCACCCGATCGGAGCTCCCCGGCGCCCCTCCGGGGGCGGCGCGGCCCCGTCCGGAGCAGGCCGGTTAGTCGCCGGAGAGCAGCTGCAGCCGCAGCGCCAGCTGGAGTTCGAGGGAGCGCTCGGGCTGGTTCCAGTCCCGGCCGAGCAGCGCCTCGACCCGGTCCAGCCGCTGGACGACGGTGTTCACGTGGACGTGCAGCTCGTCCTTGGCCCGGGTGAGGCTGCCGCCGCAGTCGAAGTACGCGCGCAGGGTGCGGACGAGTTCGGTGCCGCGCCGGGCGTCGTAGGCCAGCAGCGGGCCGAGCGTGGTGCCGACGAAGCCGTCCACGTCGTGCCCGCCGCCGAGCAGCACTCCGAGGAAGCCCAGTGCGCGGGCCGAGGCGCCCTCCCCGGCGCGGCCGAGCACCCGCAGGGCCCGCACGCAGCGCAGCCCCTCGGCGTACGCGGCGGCCAGCGCGGGCGGGCCGGCGGCGGGGCGGCCGGCGCCGACGGTGACCGGGAAACCGGCCAGTCGGGCCAGCCGCTCGGCGGCCTGCCGCGCGGCCTCCTCCGGGTCGCCCGCCTCGGGCAGCAGCAGGACGACGGCCTCGCCGTGCTCGGCGCTGACGCCGCGGGTGCCGAACAGGTGGCGCCGGGCCGCGCCGACCAGCCGGCCGCGGTCGGGGGGCCCGGTGGGGCCGGCCGGTTCGGCGACCAGGACGAGGTGCGGACGGGCCAGGTCGACGCCGAGCCGGCGCCCGCGGGCGGTGAGCCCGGCCGGGTCGCGGTCGGGGGCGGTCAGCAGGTCGGTGAGCAGTTCGCCGCGGATCCGGTTCTCGGTCTCGGCCACCGAGCGGCGCAGCAGCAGGAGCAGTGCCGTCACCACGCCGGCCCGCTCGAACAGCCGCCGGTCGGCGTCGTCGAGGTCCGGCCGGCCGCGCAGCACCAGGGTGCCGAGCGTGTCGTGCCCGGCGAGGACGGCGCACACCCAGTGGTCGCCGTGCCGGACGGAGCGGCCTTCGGCCCGGGACGCGGCGACCGCCCCGGCCAGCTCGGCGGCGGGTGCGGACCGCCCGGCGAGCGACTCCCCCTCGGCGTCCAGGACGGCTATCTCCCCGCCCAGCAGCGCGGCGACGGCGGCGGCCACGTCGGGCACCTCGGCGCCGCGCAGCACGAGGTCGGTGAGCCGGTCGTGCGCCTGCTCGGCGCGCTGGACGGCGGCCGAGTGCGCCCGGACCAGCTCGTTGGCGCTGTTCAGTTCGGCGAGCGCGGCCCGGGTGTCGGCCAGGGCCTTGGCGGTGTCCAGGGCGATCGCGGCGTGCGCGGCGAGCGTGCAGAGCAGCGCCACCTCGTCGGGGGAGAAGGCGCGCGGCGAGCGGTCGGCGGCGAAGAGCACCCCGATGACCCGCCCGCCGAGCAGCAGCGGCACCCCGATGATCGCCACCAGGCCCTCGTCCAGGACGCCGGCGTCGATGGTGCCGGTGTGGTGGAACCGCTCGTCGGTGCGGTAGTCGGGGGTCGCGTACGGGCGGGCGGTCTGCGCGACGAGTCCGCCGAGTCCGTCGCCGAGGCTGAGCCGCAGGGTCTGGAAGAGGACGGAGACCGAGCCGTCCGTGACCCGCATGTAGGTGTCGCCGGCGGCCTCGTCCGGCAGGGTCAGGTACGCGGTGTCGGTGCCGAGCAGCATCCGCGCCCGGCGGACGATCGCCTGCAGCACGGCGTCCAGGTCGCGGGAGGCGGCGAGGTCGCCCGCGGTGTCGAACAGGGCGGTCAACTCGGCTTCCCGGCGGCGGTGCTGGCGCAGGGTGCGGTGCACGCGGAGGGCCTGCCAGGTGGCGTCGTCGAGCTCGGCGAGCACATCGGCGGGCGCTCCCCGGCGGCGGGCGTCGGCGAGCACGTCGGCGAAGTCCTCGGTGGCGGCGCCCGAGGCGAGCAGGTCCAGCAGCCGGCGCAGCGCGGGCGCGGCGGCCGCGGGGTCGTCCGGGGCGGCCCGGGGGGTCGGGACGGCGGGGGAGCCGTCCGGGCCGTCCTGGACGGAGCCGTTCGCGGTGCGGTCCGCGGAGCTGTTCGCGGTGCCGTTCGCCGTGCGGTCCGCGACGGGTCCGGGGTCGAGGGGGTCGTTCATCGTGCGTGCCGCCAATCGGCAGTGGGTCGCGTGCCCTTGGGACGGAAGCGCGATCGTAGCGGCTCGGCCGCCGGGCCGAGCCGCCGTCCGTCGCGCCGTCAGGTGGTGGCGGGCGTTCCGATCGCGGTGGTGTCGGCGGCCCCGGCCCCCGCGGCCGGCTCCACCCCGGTGAGGTCCCGGCCCCGGGTCTCCCGTCCGCAGAGCACCGCCAGGACGGTGACCGCCGCCGCGACGGCCACGTACACCGCGATCGGGGTGGCGTTGCCGTAGTCCTTGAGCAGCGCGGTCGCGATCAGCGGCGCGGGTGCGCCGGCCGCCACCGAGGCGAACTGGGCGCCGATCGAGGCGCCCGAGTAGCGCATCCGGGTCGCGAACATCTCGGAGAAGAAGGCGGCCTGCGGCGCGTACATCGCGCTGTGGAAGACCAGCCCCACCGTCACGGCGACCACCAGTTGTCCGAAGGAGCGGGTGTCCACCAGCCCGAAGAAGACGAACGCCCAGACGCCGACGCCGACCGCGCCCACCAGGTAGACCGGTCTGCGGCCGACCCGGTCGGACAGCGCGCCGAACAGCGGGATCAGGGCGAACTGGACCGCCGATCCGATCAGTACCGCGTTCAGGGCGGTCTGCTTCGCGAAGTGCGCGTGGGTCACCGCGTACGCCAGCACGAACGTGGTCATGACGTAGTACGAGATGTTCTCCGCCATCCGGGCGCCCATCGCCACCAGCACCTCCCGCCAGTGGTGGCGCAGCACCGCCACCAGCGGCGGCTGCTCGGCCTCGGCCTCGCTCTTGCGCCGCTGCTCGGCCGCGGCCAGCGCCTGCCGGAACAGCGGGGACTCGTCCACCGCGAGGCGGATCCAGAGCCCGACCCCGACCAGTACCGCCGACAGCAGGAAGGGCACCCGCCAGCCCCAGGACAGGAAGGCGTCGTCCGGCAGCACCGAGGTCAGCAGCGACAGCACCCCCGCCGCCAGCAGGTTCCCGGCCGGCGCGCCGCCCTGCGGCCAGGACGCCCAGAACCCGCGCCGCCGCTGGTCCCCGTGCTCCGACACCAGCAGCACCGCGCCGCCCCACTCCCCGCCGAGCGCGAAGCCCTGCACCAGGCGCAACGCGGTGAGCAGCACGGGGGCCGCCGCCCCGATGGAGTCGTAGGTGGGCAGCGCCCCGATCAGGGTGGTCGACCCGCCCATCAGCAGCAGGCTCAGCACCAGCAGCTTCTTGCGGCCCACCCGGTCGCCGAAGTGGCCGAACACCAGGGCCCCGACCGGTCGGGCCGCGAACCCGATCGCGTAGGTGAGGAAGGAGAGCAGGGTCCCGGTCAGCGGGTCGCTGTTGGGGAAGAAGAGCTTGTTGAACACCAGCGCGGCGGCCGTGCCGTAGAGGAAGTAGTCGTACCACTCGATGGTCGTGCCGATCAGGCTCGCGGCCACCACTCGGGGGAGTGAACGGCTCGCTGCTGGAACGGGTGCGGGGGAGGTCATGGTCACCACTTCCGGGACGGGGGGGACGGTGTCGCCACAAGGTAGGGAGCGCCGACCGTCGGGACGATGTGGGCCACCCACACAGTCCCGGTGGTCGGGACGGGGCGGGCGGCCACGGGTGGCGAGGGGTCAGTGCGCCGTCCAGCCGCCGTCGATGGGCAGGCTGGTGCCGGTGACGTAGGCGGCGGAGGGCGTGCAGAGCCAGAGCGCGAGCTGGGCGACCTCGGCGGGCTCGATCAGGCGCTTGACGGCGGTGCGCTCGAGCATGATCCGTTCGACGACCTCGTCCTCGCCGATTCCGTGGGCGAGCGCCTGGCCGGCGATCTGCTTCTCCACCAGGGGGGTCCGGACGTAGCCGGGGTTGACGCAGTTGCTGGTGACGCCGTGCGGGGCGCCCTCCAGGGCGACGGTCTTGCTCAGGCCCTCCAGGGCGTGCTTCGCCGTGACGTAGGCGGACTTGAAGGCGCTGGCGCGCAGGCCGTGGACGGAGGAGATGTTGACGACCCGGCCCCACCCCTGCCCGTACATGTGCGGGAGGGTGCGGCGCAGGATGCGGAACGGGGCCTCCACCATCACGCGTTGCATGAGGGTGAAGCGGTCGGGCGGGAACTCGTGCACGGGGGCGACGTGTTGGAGGCCGGCGTTGTTGACCACGATGTCCGCGTCGTCCGGCAGGGCCTCCACGGCCTGCGGGTCGGCGAGGTCCGCGACGACGGCCAGGCCGCCGATCCGCTCCGCGAGCTCCCGGGCCGGGCCGGCCGCGAGATCGACGACGTAGACCCGGGCGCCGGCCCCGGCGAAGGCCTCGGCGCAGGCCCGGCCGATGCCCGAGGCGGCCCCGGTGACCAGGGCCGTCCGGCCGTCGAGCGGGCGGGCTGAAGTGGTGTCCATGGCCGAGAACGGTAGGAATCCGGGGCCCCGGCTCCCATGTGGTGGACCGCCACAGCCCGTCGAACGACAGTGGTGCTCACCGCCATGACGGCCGATCGACGGTTCGACCGCGGAACGCCAAACACATCCTGCCCCCGCTTCCCCACAATGGGCGCGGTTGCTTCACCCGTTCGGAGGATTGCTCGGTCAGATCCACCCATAGCGCCCGAATGCTCGCTACATTCACGCCGATTCCCGACAGGGGGCGCCGCCCCAGGCAGCCGAAGCGCTGGTGGAGCCAGGTGCGACGTCCGAGAGGTGTTGACTGACATGCCCCAACGGCCTGCTACCGACCGCCCGGCGTACGGACCGCTCGACCCGCTCGGCCAGCACCGAGGTCCGGTCGGCCGGGCCCTTCCGGACGCCCCCGACACCCTGACCGCCGACACCCGGACCGCCGATACCCTCACGGCCGACCCTCTGACGGCCGACGACCCGACCGCGGGCGACCCGCGGCTGCCCGCGCAGGCCGCACCCGACCGGCACGAAGGCGACCGGCACGCAGCCGACCGGCACGAAGGCGCCGGGCCGGCCCCGGCGCCCTCCGGCGGGCACACCGGTCACTCCGGTCCGGCCCCGCAGAACGGCCAGCTCGCCGCGCTGATCGAGGAGGCCGGCTTCTCGCACGCCGGTCTGGCCCGCCGGGTCGACCAGCTCGGCCTGGAGCACGGTCTCGACCTGCGCTACGACAAGACGTCCGTCACCCGCTGGCTGCGCGGCCAGCAGCCGCGCGGCGCGACCCCGGCCCTGATCGCCGAGGTCTTCACCCGCCGCCTCGGCCGCCGCCTCACCGCCCAGGACCTCGGCCTGGACGCCTGCGCCCCGGTGTACGCGGGCCTGGAGTTCGCCGAGACCCCGCAGGAGGCGGTGGACATCGTGGCGAGCATGTGGCGCAAGGACAACGGCCCGCAGTCCGAGCTGCGCCGGATCGCCTTCACCCCGGCCGGCCTGGTCGTCCCCAGCCGGGACTGGCTGATCGGGCGCACCGACGAGCGGGTCGCCCGGGACGGCTCCACGCTGGCCCGCCCCGACGCCGCCACCGGACCGCCCCCCACGGGCACGGCCGCCCAGGGCCCGCCCGGTGCGTCCGCCGCGGGCCCGGCGCGCGCCCAGGGCCCGGGCGCACGCCCGACCGCCGGCACCACCGGCACCGCCGCCGTGCCCGCCGTCGGCCGGGTCCCCACCCAGAGCCGCCGCCCGCCGGCCGCCGTCGAGCCGCCGTACCACGACCCGGCCCGCGAGTCCCGCCCCGCGCTGCGGGTCGGCCGCGGCGACATCGCCGCGATCCGCGCCGTCGGCGACCTCTTCCGCGCGCTCGACCACGCCTACGGCGGCGGGCACGCCCGGCAGGCGCTGGTGCGCTACCTGGAGAGCGAGGCCGAGCCGATGCTGCGCGGCCGCTACGGCGAGCAGATCGGCCGGGCGCTGTTCGGCGCGGTCGCCGACCTCACCAGGCTGGCCGGCTGGACGTCCTTCGACATCGCCGCGCACGGCCTCGCCCAGCGCTACTTCGTGCAGGCGCTGCGACTCTCGCAGGCGGCCGGGGACCGCGCGCTCGGCGGGTACGTCCTGGTGACGATGAGCCAGCAGGCCGTCCACCTGGGCCACGGCCGGGAGGCCGTCCAGCTGGCCCGGGTCGCCCAGCAGGGCGTGGGCACGGCGGTGCCGCCGGTGGTGCAGTCGCTGATGCACGCCGCCGAGGCGCGCGGGCACGGCCTGCTGGGTGACGTCAGGGCCTGCACCACCGCCCTGGTGCGCTCCGAACGGGCCCTGGCCGCGGCCCGCCCCGGCGACGAACTCCCTTCTTGGGCACGGTACTTCGACGAGGCACAGCTCTCCGACGAGTTCGCCCACTGCTACCGCGACCTGCAGCAGTGGCGCACCTCGGCGCAGCACGCCGAGAAGTCGCTGCGGCTGCGCTCGCCCGCCTACGCGCGCAGCCGCATCTTCTGCCGGCTGGTGCTGGCCACCGCCCGGCTCGGCATGGGGGACCTCGACGAGGCCTGCACGATGGCCACCGACGCGCTGCGGGCGGCGGGGGAGATGCGCTCGGCCCGCTCGCTGGAGTACGTCAGGGACTTCCACCGCCGCCTCACCCCCTACCGGGGCAGCCCGGTGGCCCGTGCCTTCGAGGAGACGGCCCGCCAGGCGGGGGTGATCTGAGGCCCGGGGCGGCGGGGTCGGCCACGCGGCGCCCGCCCGTTCCGGCGGGCTGCCGCGCAGCTCGGCGGAGCCGATCCCGTCGCCGGCCCGGACCACCGGCCCGGCCGGGCCCCGGTCCGTCGTCGAACCCCGTCCGCGGGGCGGCCCCGGGGCCGTCAGGCCGCCGCGGCCTCCCGGGCGGAGGCCGGCACGCCGAGGTCGCGCAGCACCGCCTGCGCTGCCCGCCGGCCGGACACCAGTGCCCCCTGCACGCTACTGGTGTCCCGGTGGTCCCCGGCGACGTAGAGGCCGGCCAGCACCCGCACCGGGCGCCGGGGGTTGTGCGGCGGCGGCATCGCGGGCACGGCGTCCGGGACGTGCCGCACGCTCAGGAACTGCCAGCCCGTCGTCGGGGTGCCGTACAGCTCCGCGAGCCGGGCCCGGACCGCCGGTTCCAGCCCGGCCGGGCCGCCCGCGTCGAAGGACCGCCGGCCGAGCACGGTGGTGGCGATGAGCGCCTGCCCGGCCGGGGCGTACGAGGGGTGCAGCTCGCTGAGCACCAGCGAGTGCGAGACCAGCGGCGGCTGCCCGGCGGGCCGGTCGCCGTCGAGCAGCAGGACGGCCTCGCTCAGCGGGGCGCGGTCGGCCGCGTGGTAGAAGGTCGTGACGGGGTGGAAGTCCGGCAGCCGCAGCCCGGGCAGCAGGTCGGCGGCGGACCGCGCGTCGGTGGCGAGCACGACGGCCTGGGCGCCGATCCGCCCGTGGGTGAGGGTCTCCACGCCGTCGGCGGTGACCGAGGTGACCTGCACCCCGGTGCGCACGGTGCCGGCGGGCAGGGCGGCGGCCAGCTGGGCCGGCACGGCCGCGATCCCGTCGGCGGGCAGACAGAGCCGGCCGCGCGCGTAGGAGCGCAGCACCAGGTCGGCGATCCGGCTGCTGGTGCCGAGGGCCGGGTCGCTGAGCAGGGCGCTGAGCAGCGGCCGCAGGAAACCGTCGACGGTGCGCGGGGCGAGCCCGTGGCCGGTCAGCGCGCGGGCGGTGGTGGTCTCCGGGCGGGCCTGGAGCCTGCCGGCGGGGGTGGCGGCGAGCCGGCCGAGCCAGCTGCCGAGCCGGGCCTTGTCGAGCGTGGTGCCGAGCGGGGCCCGGGTGGCGGCCTGCCGGGCGGTGGTGAGCTGGGGGTCCCCGGTGCGGTGGCGGCGGCCGCCGCTGTGCACGAGTACGCCGGGCGCGAGCGGGCGCAGGTCGAGCCGGTCGAGGTCGAGCACGCGGCGTGGTTCGGGGAACGCGGTGTTCAGCAGGTGGCCGCCGTCGTCGAGCCGGAATCCGTCGAGCTCGCGGGTGGCCATCCGGCCCCCGATCCGGTCCGTGGCCTCGAGGACCTGGACGGTGAGGCCGTGGCCGGTGAGTGCGCGGGCGGCGGCCAGGCCCGCGAGTCCGGCGCCGACCACGACGACGTCCGGGTCGGACGGACGGCGGGCGCGGCGGGTGAAGTCGTACGTGGGCACGGGCGTGCTCCCTCCCTGGTCCCGGGGCTCCGGCCGACGCAGGCAGCGGGGTGCCGGGACACGGTCCGACGATGTGATGCCCAGTCGGTGTGAGCATCAGACAGACGCACCGGGCCCGATCCGAGGGCAGGGAGGGGTCGTGCGGCACCGGGCGGGGGCGCGGTCACGGACAGTGCGCCGTGACGGCCGGGTTCCGGGGTCGACGGGCGCGCACGGTCACCGGGGGCGTGCAACGCGCCCGGGGTGTGCTCCCGTGCGCCCCCTCCCGGAGCCCCGTCCGGCCTCAGCCCGGCATATGCCCCTGGCCAGGGTGGATGCCGTAGCCGGGGTACGCCGACGGGCCTACCGGCACGCGGCCGCCGACCCGTCGCACCGTGGCGGCGGAGCACCCGCCCCGCCACCGCCCGTCACACCGCCGAGCGCACCACCGCGGGCACCCGCCCGTCGGACCACTCGTCGACCGCCGGCCGCACCACACGGGCACCCGCCCGTCGGACCACTCGTCACACCGCCGAGCGCACCACCGCGTCCACGTCCGGGTGCGCGAAGCGGAACCCGGCGTCCAGCAGCCGCCGCGGCACCACCCGGTGGCTGCCGACGACCTCGACCGCCAGCTCCCCGAGCACCACCCGGAGCACCGCCTCCGGCACCGGGAACGGAGTCGGGCGCCGCAGCGCCCGGCCGAGCGCGGCGGTCAGTTCGGCGTTGGTGGCGGGCTCGGGCGCGCTGAGGTTGACGGCGCCCGAGAGGTCGTCCCGGTCGATCAGGAAGCGCAGCGCGGCGACCTCGTCCTCCAGCGAGAGCAGGCTCCAGTACTGCCGGCCGTCGCCGAGCCGCCCGCCCAGGCCCATTCTGAACAGGGGGAGCAGGCGCGCACCGGCCCCGCCGGCGGCGGAGAGCACCATCCCGGTGCGCGGGTGCACCACGCGGATCCCGGCCCGTTCCGCGGGCCGGGCGGCCGCCTCCCACTCCACGCAGACCTCGGCGAGGAAGTCGTCGCCGGCGGGGGAGTCCTCGTCGATCACCCGGTCGCCGGTCTGCCCGTACCAGCCGACCGCGGAGGCGCTGACCAGGACCCGCGGCGGCTCCTTCAGCTCGGCCAGGGCGACGGCCAGCGTCTCGGTGCCGAGGACCCGGCTCTCCCGGATCTCCCGCTTGTAGGAGTCCGTCCAGCGGTGGTCGCCGACCCCGGCGCCGGCCAGGTGCACCACCGCGTCCGTTCCGGCCAGTCCGCCCCGCTCGACCTGGCCGAGCAGCGGGTTCCAGCCGATGGCCGTGCTGCCGTCGGGCTGCGGGCCCGTCCTGGACCGGCGCCGGACCAGCCGGACCACCTCGTGGCCGTCCGCCAGCAGGGAGCGGACGAGTGCCGAACCGATCAATCCCGTGGAGCCCGTGACAACGATGCGCATGCGCCCATCCTTCCAGTCGTGCCGGCGGTTAACCGCTGTGACGTCCGGGCGCGTCTCACTAGTATGACGCGCATGCTCGACGACGAACTGATCATCCGCCCGGCCCGGCCCGAGGACGAGCGTGAACTCGCGGTCCTCAACCGGGCCGCGTGGTCCCCGCTGTCCGAGGTCGCCCCGCTGCCGCCCGAGGGGGACGGCGTCTTCGACGACCGGCACGCCCCGGAGCAGTTCCTGCTCGCCCTCCTGGGCGGCCGGATCGTCGGCTACGTCCGCCAGGTCCCGCCGACCCCGCTGGCCAGCAACCGGCACGTCCGCCAGATCCAGGGCCTCGCCGTCGACGGCGCGGTCCGCGGCCGGGGCGTCGGCCGTCGCCTGGTGGAGGCGGCCTGCGAGGCGGCCCGGGCGGACGGCGCGCGCCGGATGACCCTGCGGGTGCTCGGCTGGAACGTGCCGGCCCGCCGCCTCTACGAGAGCTGCGGCTTCGTCGTCGAGGGCTCGCTGGCCGAGGAGTTCCTGATCGACGGGTCCTACGTGGACGACGTATGGATGGCCCGCCGGCTCGTCGACCGAACCTGACCGAGCACCGCCAACGGCCGCACCTGACGGCCCGTCAGTCGCGGCCGGGTGGTGCAGAGTCGTGACCAAAGCGCCCTGTCTGGACCGCCGCCGTGCCGGGTACCGTACGGCCGTGAGCAACTCGACGCCCCCCGGGTGGTACCCGGTCTCCGGTGCGGACGGCACCGCCGGTCACGAGCGCTGGTGGGACGGCAACGCCTGGACCAGTGAGGTGCGCCCGCTGCAGGGCGGCGCCGCCGGGGTGGCCGACGCCCCCACCCAGGGCTGGAAGCCCTCCGCGCAGCAGCCCGGTTACGGCTACGGCGGCCCGCAGGACACCCCCGGCTACGGCTACCCGGGCAGCGCCCCGGCCCCGGGCTACGGCTACCCCGGCCAGGACGGCCAGGGCGGATCGCCCGCCCAGGGCGTGGGCTACGGCTACGGCTACCCGGCGCAGCCCGCGCCCGGCCGGGTCAGGCCCGGCATGCTCGTCGGCATCGGCCTCGGGGTGCTGGCCGTGGGCGGGATCATCGCCGGGATCGTGCTCAACAGCGGCGGCTCCCCGCAGGCCGACCCGACCCCGGTCCCGACGGTCACCATCACCCAGGGCTCCAGCCCCTCCCCGAGCCCGACCGCGAGCGCGCCCACCGTCACCCCGACGCTGCCCACGCCGAAGCCGGCCCCGGCCGTGAAGTCCACCGTCCCGGACGCGCAGCACGCGATCACCGTCCCGGTGCTCGACGGCTGGGACGCCGGGACGGACTCCACCCACTCCACGGTCTTCCTCGGCACCGGCCGCTACACCTGCGCGGACGGCAACTCCTGCATCCGCGGGCAGTTCTCGGTCGAGAAGGACACCGTCCAGGGCGCCACCGCCAAGGCGGCGGCCGAGGCGACGATGCCCACCTACGCCGGGCAGATCTTCACCGGGATCACCTCGCACACCGACTCCGGCTCCGGCTACGCCACCGTCGCGGGCGTCTTCGGCTACGCCGTGCGCTGGCACGTCCGCACCTCGGACGGCACCCAGGGCTACGTCCTGCTGGCCGCGGTGCCGGCCAAGGGAGGCGGCTTCGTGGTCTTCCAGGGCGGCGTGGACGACGACCCGAAGGCGCCCGACGCCTCCGTGCTGGACCAGATCCTCAAGGGGATCCAGCAGGACGGCACGTCGGGCGGCGGCAGCACCACCTGATCCGGGGCCGGCGCCCGGATCGGGTGCCCGGGCGCGGGGTCAGTCGCCGTAGCGCTCCCAGAGCTTGGGGAACCGCTTCGCCATGACGTCGGGGTCGTCGAAGTCCAGCGACGCCCCCGAGGGCCGGCCGGCCTGCCGCCCGCCCACCTCGGGCAGCGGCAGCCCGGTGAGCTGCTCGTACGCCTCGTCGGCGGCGAAGCCGAGGTCCTCGGCCTCGCCGTCCTCCTCCTCGTCGAACTCGGGCAGCAGGTCCGCCAGGTCGTCCGGTTCGGCCAGCCCGCCCTCGAAGACGTCCCGGCCCTGGCCGATCAGCCAGCAGCGGAAGAAGTCGAAGGTGTCCTCGGAGGCGCCGTCCAGCAGCAGGTAGGCCGCGCCCCACAGGTCGGAGCGGTAGGCGCGCTGGAACCGGGCCTCGAACAGCCGGGCGAAGTCGATGACGTCGTCCGGGGTCAGTTGGACCAGCCGTTCCACCAGGCGGTCGGCCTGATCGTCCGGGTCGCCGTCGGCGGCCTCCCGGGTCTCGTCGATGATCTGCCAGAAGTCGGTCTCGTCCATCACCGCTCAAGCATCCCCGTTCGCCCGCCCCGGCGCATGCCATGGCCCGGCGAAACGCTGGGCGACCCTCCGGGGAGTGACGTGACCGCCCCCGCCCGACCGCTCGCCGCCGCGACCGCCCCCCACCCGACCGCTCGCCGCCGCGACCGCCCCCCTCCGGGAACGGCGGAACCCCGCACCGTCCGGGGACGGTGCGGGGTTCCGCGGGGTCGGAGCGACCGGGGAGCGCCTTACAGGCCGAGCTCGACCTCGAACTCGCCGGCCTCCAGGATCTCCTTGACCGCGACCAGGTAGCGGGCGGCGTCGGCGCCGTCCACCAGGCGGTGGTCGTAGGAGAGCGACAGGTAGGTCATGTCGCGGATGCCGATGGCGGTGCCGCCGTCGGCCTCGATGACGACCGGGCGCTTGACGGTGGCGCCGATGCCCAGGATGGCGGCCTGGTTCGGCGGCACGATCACGGTGTCGAACAGGGCACCGCGCGAGCCGGTGTTGCTGATCGTGAAGGTGGCACCGGACAGCTCGTCCGGGGTGATCTTGCTGTCGCGGACCTTGGCGGCCAGCTCGGCGGTCTTCTTCGAGATGCCGGCGATGTTGAGGTCGCCCGCACCCTTGATGACCGGGGTCATCAGACCCTTCTCGGAGTCCACCGCGATACCGATGTTCTCGGTGTCGAAGTAGGTGATGGTGCCCTCGGCGTCGTTGATCCGGGCGTTGACGACCGCGTGGGCCTTCAGCGCCTGGGCGGCGGCCTTGACGAAGAACGGCATCGGGGACAGCTTCACGCCCTCGCGGGCGAGGAAGGAGTCCTTGGCACGGCCGCGCAGCGCCATGATCTTGGTGACGTCCACCTCGACCACGCTGGTGAGCTGGGCCTGCTCGTGCAGGGCCTTCATCATGTTGTCGCCGATGACCTTGCGCATGCGGGTCATCTTGACCGTCTGGCCGCGCAGGGCGGACGGCGCGGCGGCGGCCTTCGGCGCGGCAGCGGCCGGAGCGGCGGCGGCGACCGGGGCCGGAGCGGCCTTGGCGGCCTCCGCGGCGGCGATGACGTCCTGCTTGCGGATGCGGCCGCCGACACCGGTGCCGGTGACGGAGGTCAGCGCGATGCCGTGCTCGGCGGCGAGCTTGCGCACCAGCGGGGTGACGTAGGCGTCACCGGCGTCGGCCACCGGGGCGGCCGGAGCGGCGGCGACCGGGGCCGGGGCGGCCACGGGGGCGGCCGGGGCAGTCGGAGCCGGGGCGGCCACGGGGGCGGCCGGGGCGACGGGGGCCGGGGCGGCGGCGACCGGGGCCGGAGCGGCCGGGGCAGCCGGAGCCGGGGCGGCCACGGGAGCCGGAGCTGCCACCGGGGCCGGGGCCGGAGCGGCGGCCGGAGCGGCGGCGACGGCGCCGGCGGCACCGATCAGCGCGAGCTGGGCGCCGACCTCGGCGGTCTCGTCCTCGCCGACCAGGATCTTCACGACGACACCGGCGACGGGCGACGGGATCTCGGTGTCGACCTTGTCGGTGGAGACCTCGAGCAGCGGCTCGTCGACCTCGACCGTCTCACCCTCGGCCTTCAGCCAGCGGGTGACGGTGCCCTCGGTGACGGACTCGCCCAGGGCGGGGAGCAGCACCGGGGTGGCGTCGCCGGCCGGGGCGGCCGGGGCGGCCGGCGCCTCGGCGACCGGAGCCGGAGCGGCGGCCGGGGCCTCGGCGGCCGGGGCCTCGGCGGCCGGGGCCGGGGCGGCGACGGGCGCGGCCTCGGCGACCGGGGCGGCGACGGGGGCCGGCGCACCGGAGCCGTCGTCGATGATCGCCAGCTCGGCGCCGACCTCGACGGTCTCGTCCTCGGCGACCTTGATCGAGGCCAGGATGCCGGAGGCCGGCGCCGGGATCTCGGTGTCGACCTTGTCGGTGGAGACCTCGAGCAGCGGCTCGTCGACCTCGACACGCTCACCCTCGGCCTTCAGCCAACGGGTGACGGTGCCCTCGGAAACGCTCTCGCCCAGCGCGGGCAGTGTTACTGAGACCGCCATGGTTTCAGCGACTCCTATCAAGTCTTGCGTACTGGAAATGGGGTGTGGGGGCGGGGCGTGATCAGTCGTGCGCGTGCAGCGCCTTGCCGGCCAGCGCCAGGTGCGCCTCGCCCAGGGCCTCGGACTGGGTCGGGTGCGCGTGGATGAGCTGCGCGACCTCGGCCGGCAGCGCCTCCCAGTTGTAGATCAGCTGAGCCTCGCCGACCTGCTCGCCCATGCGGGCGCCGACCATGTGGACGCCGACCACGGCGCCGTCCTTGACCTGGACGAGCTTGATCTCGCCGGCGGTCTTCAGGATCTTGCTCTTGCCGTTGCCGGCCAGGTTGTACTTGAGCGTGACGACCTTCTCCTTGCCGTACAGCTCGACGGCCTTGGCCTCCGAGATGCCGACGGAGGCGACCTCGGGGTTGGAGTAGGTCACGCGCGGGACGCCGTCGTAGTCGATCGGCACCGGCTTGAGGCCGGCCAGGCGCTCGGCGACCAGGATGCCCTCGGCGAAGCCGACGTGGGCCAGCTGCAGGGTCGGGGCGAGGTCGCCGACGGCCGAGATGGTGGGCACGTTGGTGCGCATGTACTCGTCGACCAGGACGTAGCCGCGGTCCATCGCGACGCCGTTCTCCTCGTAGCCGAGGCCGGCCGAGACCGGGCCGCGGCCGATGGCCACGAGCAGCAGGTCGGCGTCGATCTGCTTGCCGTTCTCGGTGGAGACGCGGACACCGGTCTCGGTGTACTCGACGCCGGAGAAGCGGGCCTTCAGCTCGAACTTGATGCCGCGCTTGCGGAACGCGCGCTCCAGCAGCTTGGAGGAGTTCTCGTCCTCCAGCGGGACGAGGTGCGGCAGCGCCTCGACGATGGTGACCTCGACGCCGAAGGACTTCCAGACCGAGGCGAACTCGACGCCGATCACGCCGCCGCCGAGGATGACGGCCGACTTCGGGATGCGGTCGAGCTTGAGGGCGTGGTCGGAGGAGATCACGCGGTTTCCGTCGATCTCCAGGCCCGGGATCGAGCGCGGGACGGAGCCGGTGGCGAGGACGATGTGGCGGCCCTCGATGCGCTGGCCGTTGACGTCCACCGAGGTCTGCGAGGAGAGCTTGCCCTCGCCCTGGACGAAGGTGACCTTGCGGGAGGCGACCAGGCCCTGCAGGCCCTTGTACAGGCCGGCGATGACGTCGTCCTTGTACTTGTGGACGCCGTTGATGTCGATGCCCTGGAAGGTGGCCAGCACGCCGAACTCGGCGGCCTCCTTCGTCTCGTCCGCGATCTCGGCGGCGTGCAGCAGCGCCTTGGTCGGGATGCAGCCGCGGTGCAGGCAGGTGCCGCCCAGCTCACCCTTCTCGACCAGGGCGACACTCAGGCCCAGCTGAGCGGCGCGGAGCGCCGCGGCGTAACCGCCGCTTCCGCCTCCGAGAATGACTACGTCGAAAACGGTGCTGGCGTCGTTCGCCACGTCACGTCCTCCATGCAATGGGGTGGGTCGCCGGGCCGGTCGCGGTCCGGTGGGTCGGAAGCCTTTGTGGGGCGCCCAGTCGTGCCGGAAATACATCTTCGCACTTGTTCGCGGTGGCTGATGTCCGGGTCCACCCCAGGGGTGTCCCACGGAGTGGTCACCGGGGCGGGAACACCCCCGACGGAAGGGCATCGTTGCAGCTCAACGGGGGGTTGACAGCTGCTTTCCGGGAGTTGTCGAGCTCCTCTGCGGCAGCCTCTTCCGCAGTGTGGAACAAAGTTTCGCCCGCAGCGAACAGGGGTGCGGGGCGGTCCCCGCGTCTACTCGCAGGTAACCGGCCCGGGAACGTCGACGGGGGCCCGGCGCGGACGCGCCGGACCCCCGTGGAGCGGGTGGCCGATCAGGCCTTGGCGCCCGCCGCGGTCTGCTCGGCGTAGCGGACCAGGGTGCGCACCGCGCTCGCGGTGCCGCCCTTCGGGGTGTAGCCGAACGGCGCGGTCTCGTGGAAGGCCGGGCCGGCGATGTCCAGGTGCGCCCAGTCGGTGCCCTCGGCGACGAACTCCTGCAGGAACAGGCCGGCCACCAGGCCGCCGCCCATCCGCTCGCCCATGTTGGCCAGGTCGGCGATGGTCGACTCGGTCATGCCCTTGCGCAGGTCGGCCGGCAGCGGCATCGGCCAGGACTGCTCGCCCGCCTCGCCCGCGATGGTGTGCAGGTTCTCGCGCAGCTCGGCGTTGTTGGACATCACGGCGAAGGTGCGGTGGCCCAGGGCCAGCACCATCGCGCCGGTCAGGGTCGCCACGTCGACGATGACGTCCGGGTTCTCCTCGCCGGCCCGCACGATCGCGTCGGCCAGCACCAGGCGGCCCTCGGCGTCGGTGTTCAGGACCTCGACGGTCTTGCCGCCGTACATCCGCAGCACGTCGCCCGGGCGGGTGGCGGAGCCGGACGGCATGTTCTCGGCCAGCGCCAGCCAGGCGGTCACGTTGACGACCAGGCCCAGGCGCTTGGCGGCCACCACGGCGGCGAACACGGCGGCGGCGCCGGCCATGTCGCACTTCATGGTCTCGTTGTGGCCGGCCGGCTTCAGCGAGATGCCGCCCGAGTCGTAGGTGATGCCCTTGCCGACGAACGCCAGCGAGGCCTTCGCCTTCGGGTGGGTGTACGCCACCTTGACCAGCCGCGGCGGGTTGGCGGAGCCGCCGCCGACGCCCAGCAGGCCGCCGAAGCCGCCCTTGAGCAGCGCCTTCTCGTCCAGCACCTCGACCTTGAGGCCGTGCTCCTTGCCGGCCGCCTGGGCGATCGCGGCGAAGCTCTTCGGGTTCAGGTCGTTCGGCGCGGTGTTGACCAGGTCGCGGGCCCGGTTCATCTCCTCGCCGACCACGGCGGCGCGCTCCACGGCGGCCTTGGCGTCCTTGCTGCCCTTGCGGGCGGTCAGCACGACCAGCTCGCCGACCGGCTCCTTGCCGTTGCCGTTGCCCTTGTAGGCGCCGAAGGCGTACGAGCCCAGCAGACCGCCGAGCGCGACAGCCTCGACGTCGTCCGCGGACTCCACGGGCAGGGCCAGGGCGACCTTCTTGGCGCCGGCCAGGGTACGGGCGGCGACACCGGCCGCGCGGCGCAGGGTCTCCGCCTGGTAGCCGTCCTCGGCGGCCTCGCCGAGACCGACCGCGAGCACGAGCGCGGCCTTCAGGCCGGCGGCGGAGGGAACCTTGACGGCCTCGCCCTCGGCGCCGGTCGCGCCCAGGGTGCCGAGGACCTCGGCCAGCTTGCCCTCGAACGCCTCGTTCACGGCCTCGGCGCCGGGGGCCAGCGCGATGCCCTTGGGGCCCTTCGCGACACCGACCACCAGCGCGTCCGCGCGCAGCGAGGCGGCGGAGGAGGTGCTCACAGACAATGCAGTCACGTAATGCGTCCTGTTCTTTCGCGGTCCACGGCCGGTCGCGGCCTGACTGCCGCACCGGCGCAGCCAGCCGTCGCGGGCCGGTCCGCCGGCGCGAGCCGGGTCCGGGCCCCCTGGCGCGCGCGGCCGCCCGCGGCGGGCGCGCACACCAGAGGCCCCGGCTCCTCGGTGAACGCCGGGCGGGCAGGACCTGCCACGGTGCAGGGCTGCGGTGCTCCCCGCATGGTAGTCCGCATGGTGGGATCACGCGCCGCCCGGTGTCAGCCCAGCAACGCCAAGGCGAACAGCGTCCCGGTCGCGGCGGTTTCCGCCATCGCTCCGAGCACGTCCCCGGTGATCCCGCCGAACCGCCGCACACACCGTCCCAGCAGCAGCCATGCGCAGCCGACGCCGAGCACAACGGACGCGGGGAGGCGAAGGGCTGACGATCCGTCGAACGTTCCGAGCGCGGCCAGCACCAGCGCCGCGGCGGCCGTCCCCAGCGCCGCGCCGGCGGGCGGGACGGTCCCCGCCACCATCGCGCCCAGCCCGCCCGGCCTGGCGGGCGGCACCGACCGCAGGCACCCCCAGGCGAGCGCGCAGCGCGCGGCCACCGCCGAGGCCAGCACCGCGAGGGCCCCGCGCGGGAGGGACTCCGCGAACTGCCCGGCCAGCGCGGCGACCTGCGCGAGCAGCGCGAGCAGCAGGGTCAGCACGCCGAACGGGCCGATGTCGGACTGCTTCATGATGCGCAGCGCGTCCTCGGCCGGCTTCCCGCTGCCCAGGCCGTCCGCGACGTCCGCCAGCCCGTCCAGGTGCAGCCCCCGGGTCAGCGCGGCCAGCACACCCACCGCGGTGACCGCGCCGAGCGCTCCGCCGGCCCGCCAGGCCACCAGGGCCCCCGCCCCGGCGGCCAGCGCCCCGAGCACCAGGCCCACCAGCGGGGCGGCCGTCATCGCCCGCCCGCCGGCGGCGCGGTCCCACCGCTCCACCCGGACCCGGAGCACCGACAACGTCCCGAAGGCGAACCGCAAGCCCTCGGCCCAACTGGCGCCCTGCACGGCGTGTTTCCCTTCGACCGGAAGCGCCCCGGCCGGGGTGCCGGGGCCCTCCCCGGCCCCGGACGGGGCGCTGGTGATCCTTGGCGGCGCGGCTACAGCCGGCGCAGCAGGTCAGCCGCCGACGGCAGCTTCGGCTGCTCCTTCGGCCCCGCGGGGACGAACGCCTTCGGCGCCTCGTCCGCGAGCGCGTCGCCCGCGGCCTGCAGCAGCGGCAGGGCCAGCAGCGCGCCGACGCCCTCGCCGAGGGTGATCCCCTGGTCCTGCAGCGGCGTCAGGGTGAGCCGGTCGTAGGCCTTGGCCTGAGCCGGCTCGCCGCTGGACTGCCCGGCGCGCCACCACTCCGGGGCGCGGAAGGCGATCCGCTGGGCGACCAGGGCGCAGGCGGCCGAGACGACGCCGTCCAGCACCACCGGCAGCTGCCGGACCGCGGCCTGCAGCAGGAAGCCGGTGATCGCGGCGAAGTCGGCGCCGCCGGTGGCGCCGAGCAGGGCCAGCTGGTCGCCGAGCACCGGCCGGGCCCGCCGCAGCGAGTCGCGGACGGTGGCGCACTTGACCATCCAGACCCGGTCGTCGATGCCCGAGCCGCGCCCGGTGACCGCGGCCGCGTCCGTCCCGCACAGGGCGCCGACCAGCACGGCGGCGACGGTGGTCGCGCCGACCCCGAGGTCGCCGAGCAGCACCAGGTCGGTGCCGGCGTCGGCCTCCTCGTCGGCGACGGCCATGCCGGCCCGGAAGGCCCGTGCCGTCTCCTCGGGGGTGAGCGCGTCCTCGACGTCGATCCGGCCGGAGCCGCGCCGGATCCGGTGGGTGACCACCTCGTCGGGGAAGTCGGAGGGGTCGGCGTCCACCGCGACGTCGACGACCCGCACCTCGGCGCCGTAGCGCCGGGCCAGCCGGGCCACCGGCGCGGTGCCGTCCAGCACCGCGCGGACCCGGGCGGCGGTGCCGCCCTCGGCGGGCAGCCGGGAGACGCCGAGCGCGGCGACGCCGTGGTCGGCGGCGAACAGCAGCACCTTGGGGGCCGACACCGGCCGCACCGGGGAGCGCCCCTGCACGGACGACAGCCAGCTGCCCAGTTCCTCGAGCCTGCCCAGGCCGCCGCGCGGCCGGCCGGCCTCCTGCCAGCGTTCCTCGGCGGCCCTGCGGGCGCTCTCGTCGGGGCGCTCGACGAGCGAGGAGAACGTATCGAGATCCACGGTCGTGTCCATCGTCCGGAAGGCTACACGCCGCGGATGTTCGGGCCGAGGCTGGCGTGCGATGCCGTCGGCCGGGGGCGCTCAGCGCACCGGTCGCTCGTCCTTGATCGCCATCACCTGTCCGGCCACGACCAGCAGAACCCGCTCCGAGCCGTCCGCCACGGCCATGTTGAGCCGGCCCAGGGTGTCGCGGAATCGCCGGCCGGCCGCGGTCGCCGGGACGACGCCCATCCCGACCTCGTTGCTCACCGCGACGACGGAGCGCGCGGTGGTCGCCCAGGCGCGCGCCAGCCCCTCGCACCGCCGCTGCACCGCGGCCTCGCCGCCGTCCGCCCACACCCGGTCGTCCCAGGCGCCGCACTCGTCCATCACGGCGGTCAGCCACAGGGCGAGGCAGTCGATCAGCACCGGCGCCGGGTCGGCGGAGTCGGCCAGCACGGCCTCCAGGTCGCAGGTCTCGGCGGTGCGCCAGCCGGACGGCCGCCGCTCGCGGTGCAGTTCGACCCGCTGGGCCCACTCGGCGTCGCCGTCCCGGGTGCCGCCGGTGGCGACGTACAGGACGTCGGGGCGGTCGGCGAGCAGCTGCTCGGCCCGGGTGGACTTGCCGGACCGGGCACCGCCGAGCAGCAGGGTGCGGGGGAGTGCGGGGTGGGTCGCCATGGTGCTCATCCTGCCCGACGAGGCATACGGAAGATCGGGCCGGGCAGGCTAAGGTGCGCAGCACACAGGGCAGTGCACAGGCAGCGTCGTCAGTGGGAGGAGCCAGCATGGTCTGGACGTGGCGGTACGAGAAGGCGGACGGCACCGTGGTGGCGCCCGACGGCGGCCAGGAGGAGTTCGCCGGCCAGGGGGACGCCGAGACGTGGATCGGGGAGAGCTGGAAGCAGCTCGCCGAGGGCGGCGTCGACACGGCCGTCCTGCTCGACGACGACCGGGTGATCTACTCGATGAGCCTGCACGAGGCGTAACCCGCGCCGGGCGGGGCCTACTTGGCCCCGACCACGTGCAGCAGCGCGGCGACCTGCCGGTACGGGTCGGTGCGTCCGGCCCGGTACTCGGCCTCCAGCAGCTGCGCCAGTTGCCGGCCGTCCACGGGCGGGGCGGTGTCCTCGGGCGCGGTGTCGGTGAAGACCCGCACGCCGTACCAGTGCTTCAGCGGCACCGACACCTCGGAGAGCGTGACGGTGACGTCGGCGAGCCGGTCGGCGCGGGCGGCCAGGCCGAGCCGGTTGTAGTACCGGTCGGTCTCGAAGGCGTCCAGTGCGGCCCGCCAGTCCCCGGCGGCGGCGGGCCGCAGGGCGAGCGCGTCGCGGTTGCGGACCAGCAGCGAGAGCAGCCCGCCGGGCGCCAGCAGGCGGGCCAGCGAGGCGATCATCGGGTCCGGGTCGGGCAGGTACATCAGCACGCCGTGGCAGAGCACGACGTCGAAGCTGCGCGGGCCGAACCAGCGCCCGCACTGGTGGGCGTCGCCGCTGAGCAGCTGAAGCCGCCCGCGGACCTCCGCCGGCTCCTCGGCGAGCGCCCCCTGGGCGACGCCGAGCGCGACCGGGTCGGAGTCGATGCCGGTGACGTAGTGGCCGGCCCGGGCCAGGCGCAGCGCCTGGGTGCCCTGGCCGCAGCCGATGTCGAGGACGCGCTGCGCGGTGCGGCCGGTCAGCTGTTCGGCGAGCTGCCGGGAGACCAGCTCCTGGCTGACGAAGTCGCGCAGGCCGCCGTGGCGTTCCAGCCAGGCGCCGGTGCCGCCGGCGAAGGAGCCGCTGCGGGAGGGCAGTCGGCGCTCCTGGATCCGGTCGTGCCCGCCGTCGCCCTGCCCCGGCAACGCGTACAGGCCGGGCCCCTCCCAGGAGGGCGGGGCCCAGCCGTAGTCCACCGGTTCGGCGGTCAGGGCTTCTCCCCGCGACGCACCTGCGGCTTGGGCAGTCGCAGCCGGCGCATCTGCAGGATGCGCATCAGGCCGTAGGCGACGGCGCCGCGGGTGTTCTGGCCGGCGAAGCGCTCGGCGAGCTGCTTGCGCAGACCGAAGCCGAGCCGGACGAAGTCCAGGATCACCAGCACGAAGAACAGCAGGAACAGCACCGTGGACAGCAGCTGGAGGGTCGGCACCTTGACGATGCTGAGCACCAGGATGACCACGGCGGCCGGGAGGAAGAACTCGGCGAGCGACCAGCGGGCGTCCACGAAGTCGCGGGCGAACTTGCGCACCGGGCCCTTGTCACGGGCCGGGAGGTGGCGCTCGTCGCCCTCCAGCAGCGCGGTGCGCTGCTTCTCGCGCTCGGTGCGCATCCGGTCACGGGCCTGGCGGGCGGCCTCCTTGCGGTCCTTGGGCACCGTCACCCGGGTACGCCGGTTGGCCTCGGCCTCGTTGCGCTTGGGGGTGGGGCGCCCCTTCTTGGCCTCGGGGTGGCGGGCCTGGGTCGTCTCGTCCTGCTCCAGCACGGCGGCGGAGGCAGCGGCATCATCTGAACGGCGTCGGAACACACCACCAGCGTACGGGGTGCGGCGCGGCTTCCACGGGTGCCCTCGGACCCAAACGCATATCGATCGTCGCCGCCGGGGCCTCCCGACCCTTCCCGTAGGGGATCGATCGGATGGACCATGGAGGGGATGAGAGGCGGATCCACCCCGGGGAGGAGGAACTACCACTTGCCGCTGTAGCAGTCTTGTAGCAGGCAGGTGCACTGCGGCGACGGGCTCGCTGCACATACACTCGTCGTGTCTGGTACCGAGATAGAGACCGCAGGCCGGAGAAGGGGGCACCCGAGGCCCATGAGCGACGGAATCATGAAGCGTATGGGGCTGATCTTCCGCTCCAAGGCGAACAAGGCCTTGGACCGGGCGGAGGATCCCCGTGAGACGCTCGACTACTCCTACCAGAAGCAGCTCGAACTGCTGCAGAAGGTACGGCGTGGCGTCGCGGACGTCGCGACCTCGCGCAAGCGCCTGGAACTCCAGCTGACCCAGCTCCAGCAGCAGTCCGCGAAGTACGAGGACCAGGGCCGCAAGGCGCTGTCCCTCGGCCGCGAGGACCTCGCGCGCGAGGCGCTGACCCGCCGGGCCAACATGCAGTCCCAGATCACCGACCTGGAGACGCAGTACCAGGCCCTGCAGGCCGAGGAGGAGAAGCTCACGCTCGCCTCCCAGCGGCTGCAGGCCAAGGTGGACGCCTTCCGCACCAAGAAGGAGACCATCAAGGCGACCTACACCGCGGCGCAGGCGCAGACCCGCATCGCCGAGTCCTTCTCCGGGATCTCGGAGGAGATGGGCGACGTCGGCCTGGCCATCCAGCGGGCCGAGGACAAGACCGCGCAGATGCAGGCCCGCGCCGGTGCGATCGACGAGCTGCTGGCGTCCGGCGCGCTCGACGACGCGAGCGGCCTCGGCCGCAAGGACGACATCGAGGCGGAGCTGGAGCGGGTGGCCGGCGGCACCGACGTCGAGCTGGAGCTGGCCCGGATGAAGGCCGAGCTGGCGGGCCCGTCCTCCGGTCCGGCCGCGATCGAGCAGGGCCGTCCGCAGCAGCCGGAGGCCCACCCGCAGCAGGACACCCCGCGCATCAACTACAACAAGTGATCTGAGCTCCACCCCCACGAAGCAGGGAGACGCACGGCATGATCATGAGGGTCATGGGTGAGGGGCAGTACGAGGTGGGCGACGCCCACCTGAACCTGCTCAACGAGCTCGACGCCGAGCTCGTCACCGCAGTGGAGTCGGGGGACGAGGAGCTCTTCCGCCGGGCGTACGGCAAGCTGCTGGAGGCGGTGAAGCGGTTCGGCACCCCGGTGCCGCTGGACTCGCTGGAGCCGTCCGAGCTGATCCTGCCGAGCGCCGAGGCGACGATCCACGAGGTCCGCGAACTGCTGATGGCCGACGGCGAGGGCGTGATCCCGGGCTACCCCGAGTAGCCTCGCCGCAGGTCCGGTGCCAGACGAAAGGGCGGGCCCCCTCCGTTGGGAGGGGGCCCGCCCTTCGCGTGCGCCCGGCGGCCCGCTCCCCGCGGGCCGCCGGCCGGCTACGGCAGGGCCAGCATGCGGTCCAGCGCGGCCTTGGCGTACTTCTCGGTCTCCGGGTCGACGGTGATCACGTTCGGCACCCGGCCCTCGACCAGCGACTCCAGCGCCCAGACGAGGTGCGGCAGGTCGATCCGGTTCATGGTGGAGCAGAAGCAGACCGTCCGGTCCAGGAAGACGACCTCCTTGTCCGGGTGCGCCTTGGCGAGGCGGCGGACGAGGTTCAGTTCGGTGCCGATGGCCCACTTGGAGCCGGGCTCGGCGGCGTCCAGGGCCTTGATGATGTACTCGGTCGAGCCCACCATGTCGGCGGCCTCGACGACCTCGTGCCGGCACTCGGGGTGGACCAGCACGGTGACGCCGGGGATCCGCTCGCGCACGTCGTTCACGGAGTCCAGGTTGAACCGGCCGTGCACCGAGCAGTGGCCGCGCCAGAGGATCATCTTGGCGTTGCGCAGCTGCTCGACGGTCAGGCCGCCGTTGGGCTTGTGCGGGTTGTACAGGACGCAGTCGTCCAGCGAGAGGCCCATCTCGCGCACCGCGGTGTTGCGGCCCAGGTGCTGGTCGGGGAGGAAGAGCACCTTCTGGCCCTGCTCGAAGGCCCACTCCAGGGCGCGTCGGGCGTTGGAGGAGGTGCAGATGGTGCCGCCGTGCCGGCCGGTGAAGGCCTTGATGTCGGCGGAGGAGTTCATGTACGAGACCGGGACGGTCACGTCGGCTATGCCGGCGTCGGTGAGCACGTCCCAGCACTCGGCGACCTGCTCGGCGGTGGCCATGTCGGCCATCGAACAGCCGGCCGCGAGGTCCGGCAGGACGACCTGCTGGGCCTCGGTGGTGAGGATGTCCGCGGACTCGGCCATGAAGTGCACGCCGCAGAAGACGATGTACTCGGCTTCCGGGCGGGCCGCGGCGTCGCGCGCGAGCTTGAAGGAGTCGCCGGTGACGTCGGCGAACTCGATCACCTCGTCGCGCTGGTAGTGGTGGCCGAGGATGAAGACGCGGTCGCCGAGCGCGGCCTTGGCCGCGCGGGCGCGCTCGACGAGGTTCGGGTCGGAGGCCGGGGGGAGGTCGCCGGGGCAGTCGACGCCGCGCTCGCTGTTCGGGTCGGCCTCACGGCCGAGCAGCAGCAGAGCGAGCGGCGTCGGAGCGGGGTCGACGCCGTGGGTCTCGGTGATGGTGGTGGTCACGGGCGGGTGCCCTTCTGTGCGGCCGATCAAGCGGTGAAGCCTTTTCGTCTATCTGACACTATCTATGATAACCGGTTAGCGTCAGAGTGACGATGGCCATCCTGTCGATGTGACGAGAACCGCTCGCCGGATCGGACCCTTCCCGGCGTGGCCGAATCGGTGGCGGCACCGGTCGGGGGTATGGGTTGGGGCCATGAAGGCAATCGCGATCAACCGCTACGGCGGCCCCGAGGTGGTCGAGTACACCGAGCTGCCCGACCCGAAGGTCGGCCCGGACTCCGTCCTGGTCCAGGTGCGCGCGGCCGGGGTGAACCCGGTGGACTGGAAGGTCCGCGAGGGCGCCCTGGACGGCCTGCTGGACGCGCACTTCCCGATGGTCATGGGCTGGGACGCGGCCGGCGTGGTCCGTGCGGTGGGCGGCGGCGTGACCGAGTTCGCGCCGGGGGACGAGGTGTACGGCTACGTGCGCAAGGACGCGGTGGAGCACGGCACCTACGCCGAGCTGGTCGCCGCCCCGGTCCGCACCCTCGCCCGCAAGCCGGCCGCACTGGACTGGGCGCAGGCCGGCGGCCTGCCGCTGGCCGGGCTGACCGCGCTGCAGGCGCTGCGGGCCCTGCGGCTGCGCGAGGGGGAGACGCTGCTGGTGCACGCCGCGGCCGGCGGTGTCGGCCACCTGGCCGTCCAGCTGGTCCGGGCCCGGGGCGCCCGGGTGATCGGCACCGCGGCCGAGCGCAACCACGACTACCTGCGCGGCCTCGGCGCCGAACCGGTGACCTACGGCGAGGGCCTGGCCGACCGGGTCCGGGAGCTCGCCCCGGGCGGCGTGGACGCGGCCCTGGACCTGGTCGGCGGCGGCGCGGTGCAGGTCTCGGCGGGCCTGGTCGCGGATCCGGGCCGGATCGCCTCGACCGCGGACTTCGGGGTGAAGGCGCTCGGCGGCCACTACGTCTGGGTCCGCCCGGACCGGGAGGGCCTGGCGGAACTGGCCGCGCTCGCCGACGACGGCCGGCTGACGGTGACCGTCGCCTCGACCTTCCCGCTGGCCCAGGCGGCCTCCGCCCAGGCGCTCGGCGCGGAGGGCCGCACCCGCGGCAAGATCGTCCTGCTGGTCGACTGACGGCGGACGGCCGGCCGACCCGGGGCCGTCATCCGATCGCGGTGAACCCGCTGCCGAGATCCGCCAGAATGGTGGCGAACCGTTTCAGCAGTGACGGATGACGGCGGCGCCGCCCTGTCGGCCCCGCCGCCGGCCACCGTACGACCCGTGGAGCACCGCACCGATGACCAGCAGCCGAGCGCACGAGGTGATCGGGGCCGATCTCGACGAGACCGACCGGCTCCTGCTCGCCCGACTCGGCAGCGACGGCCGCGCCTCCTACGCCGAGATCGGCCTGCAGGTGAACCTCTCCGCCACCGCCGTGCGCCGCCGGATCGACCGGCTGCGGGCGCGCGGCGTGGTGCGCGGCTTCACCGTCGTGCTCGACCCCTCGGTGCTCGGCTGGCAGACCGAGGCCTTCGTCGAGGTCTACTGCCGCGAGCGGACCGCCCCCGAGGAGATCCTCGCCAGCCTGCGGCAGTTCCCCGAGGTCGTCGCCGCCTGGACGGTCACCGGCGACCCGGACGCCCTGGTGCACCTGCGCGCCGCCGACATGCGCCACCTGGAGGCCGTCATCGAGCGCATCCGGCGCGAGCCCGGCGTCCAGCGCAGCCGCTCCTCCGTCGTCCTATCCCAGCTCATCGGCTGAAACCCGTCCGGCGGTAACGGCACACCGCGCAGGAAACCTGCGCCGACCGGCCCGAAGACGCCCGAAACCTGCCTGACCAGCCGCGTTCCGACGCGCGGCGAAGCCCTCCGGCTGCCTACGCTGATCACGTCCGGCCAACGCGGTGAACCGTCCCGCCGACCGGACACGATCCACAACACCCCCGCACCCCCACTGCCGAGAGGGACAGCCGTGTCCGCAGCCCCCGACCGCATGCACCGGCCCGACAACGAACTGGTCGACCTGGTTTTCGACTACATGCGGGACCGGCTGCAGTACGACCCCGTCCCCCTCGACCACCCCGGTGACGGCGAGCACCTGCGCACCCAGCTGGCCGGCCTGCTCAACGAGCACGGCAACAGCCCGGCCGACGTGCTCAAGCTCTACGACCACGAGCTGTCCCGCGCGGTGATCTCCGCGGACAGCCCGCGCTACCTGTCGTTCATCCCGTGCGCCCCGACCAAGGCCGCGCTGCTCTTCGACATGGTGGTCTCCTGCGCCTCCCTGCAGGGCATCTCCTGGCTGGAGGCGGCCGGCGCGATCGCCGCCGAGAACCAGGTGCTGCGCCTGATCGCCGACCGCGCGGGCATGCCCGCCTCGGCCGGCGGCACCTTCGTCTCCGGCGGCTCCGCGGGCAACCTCTCCGCCCTCGTCGTCGCCCGTGACACCGCCCGCCGCCGGCTCGGCGTCGGCCCCGAGGCGCGCCTGCGGATAGCCGTCGCCGACCAGGTCCACTCCTCGGTCAAGAACACCTTCAACATCATCGGCGTCGAGGCCTTCAAGGTCCCGACCGTCGACCGCCGCTTCACCGGCGAGGCGCTGCGCGCCGCCCTGGCCGCCGACCCCCACCCGGAGACGGTCATCGCCGTCGTCGGCACCGCCGGCACCACCAACGAGGGCATCGTCGACGACCTCGCCGGCCTCGCCGAGGTCGCCCGCGAGCGCGACCTGTGGTTCCACGTGGACGGCGCCTACGGCGGCGCGGGCCTGTTCGCCCCCTCCGTCCGCGAGCGCTACAACGGCATCGAGCACGCCGACTCCTTCGTCGTCGACCCGCACAAGTGGCTGTTCGCGCCCTTCGACTGCGCGGCGCTGGTCTACCGCAACCCGCAGCTCGCCCGCGCCGTGCACACCCAGGACGCCTCCTACCTCGACGTCCTGCACACCGAGGGCGACGAGTGGAACCCCACCGACTACGCCTACCACCTCACCCGGCGCGCCCGCGGCCTGCCGCTCTGGTTCTCGCTGGCCGTCCACGGCACCCAGGCCTACACCGACGCCATCGAGACCGGCCTCCAGCTCGCCCGGGACACCGCCCAGCTGATCCGCGAGACCGAGCACCTGGAGCTGCTGTTCGACCCGCAGCTCTCGGCCGTCTGCTTCAAGCGCACCGGCTGGACGAACGAGGACTACTACCGCTGGTCCCAGCAGCTCCTCGCCGACCAGATCGGCTTCGTCACCCCGACCGGCTGGGACGGCGAGACGGTCGCCCGCTTCGCCTTCCTGCACCCGGGCACCACCATGGAGATGGTCCGGGAGATCCTGGCCACCATGGCCTGAGTCCGGGCCGACGCTCCTGACGGGACCCCCGCCGCACCCCGCGGCGGGGGTCCCGTCGTGCCCGGGCCGTGGCCGCGGCGCCCGCGGGCCGCCCGCACCCGGCCGCCCGGACCCGGCCGCCCGGACTCACAGGAAGGAGCCGCTCGGCAGGTACGGCGCCGGCGGCCGCATCCCGCGCAGCCCGAGGAAGCCGCGCCCGCGCACGGCCAGCCCCACCTCCAGGCCGACGTCCAGGGCCCACTCCTGCTCGGCGGTGACGAAGTCCACCCGCGCCTCGACCCCGTCCGGCACCCGGGCCAGCGCCTCGCGCAGCAGCCGGGCGGCGATCCGCTTGGTGGTGGCCGCCAACAGCCGCACGGCGCCGCCGTCCCGGTAGCAGTAGCCGCTGCCGGCCAGCGAGTCGGCGATCAGCAGCTCCTCGAAGTGGCCCAGCATCAGCTCGTGGTCCGGCCCGTGCGCCGAGCCGCGCAGCCGCCGGTCCACCGAGTCCAGCAGGTGCCGGTGGGTGGCGTTGCCGCGGTGCACCGGGATGTCCCCCGGGTCGATCAGCCCGGCCCGGTCCACCCGCCCGGCCAGCCGCATCGCCGGGTGCAGGGTGAACCCCGCCAGCCGGTAGCGCCGCACCGCCGCCGGGGAGTCGGGGGCGCAGACCATCCCGCGCAGGCAGCCCCCGGCGTGCGCCGCCGCCCGCTCCAGCAGCAGCAGGCCCACGCCCTTGCCCTGCGCCTGCGGACGGACCGCGAACAGGGACGGCATCCACAGGCCCTCGCGGCGCAGCGACAGCACCGCCCCGACCGGCTCCCCGCCGCTCTCCGCCAGCCAGCAGCCGCCCGGATCGGTGCGGGCCAGGTGCCTGGTCCCGGCCAGCTGCAGCGGGGTCGGCGCGGCGGCGGTGCCGGGCTCGGACGGATCGGCGGACGCGGCGGCGGAGACGTCCTGGACGGCCTCCGCGTCGGCGGCGGTGTCCCTGACCGGGCGCAGGATCATGGCCACCATCCTGGCGCCCGGCGGGCCGCCGCGGGGCCCGTTCAACCGGATCCGCAGCTCGGGGCGGTGCCCGGTCCTCCCGGGTTGTGCGAGCATGGGGAGCGCATGGGACGCGGGTGGCACACCCGGTCCACGGAAATTCCGCCGCCGACAGGCCTGCGAAAACGACCTCCGTCCGGGAAATGAATCCGGGCGGCCGTTGGTTGGCACTGGCGGCAGACCGTCGTCAAAGACCGGGAGAAAGCAGATGACCGTCCAGGACGAGACCACCGTCGAGAGTGGCATCCTCCTCACCGATGCCGCCGCGGCCAAGGTCAAGGGCCTGCTGGAGCAGGAAGGCCGCGACGACCTCGCGCTGCGCGTCGCCGTCCAGCCCGGTGGCTGCTCCGGCCTGCGTTACCAGCTGTTCTTCGACGAGCGCTCGCTCGACGGCGACGTGCTCAAGGACTTCGACGGTGTGAAGGTCGTCACCGACCGCATGAGCGCCCCGTACCTGGGCGGCGCCACCGTCGACTTCGTCGACACCATCGAGAAGCAGGGCTTCACGATCGACAACCCGAACGCCACCGGCTCCTGCGCCTGCGGCGACTCGTTCAGCTAGGCCCGCCGCTCCGTCGAGCAGCACGGCACGCGTGAAGGCGGCCCCGGGGATCCCTCCCCGGGGCCGCCTTCGCGTCGCACCGGCCCGTCCGGCCGCGGGCCGGCCCTACCGCCCGGCGACGTCCGGTGTGACCGGGTCCGGTCCGATGTGCGGATCGGCGTCCAGCGGCACCTCCTGGCCGGACGACTGGTCGGTCACCGTCCGCCCGGTCAGCGGCGACCGCAGGTCCGTGGAGACCGACTGCCGCTTGGCCAGCGCGTTGCAGACCTGCCCGGGCGTCATCGGCGCCGCCACCACCACGCGGACGTCGACCCGGCCCGGGTGCGACTCGTCCGCCTTCAGCCCGTACTGCTGGCAGACCCCGCCGAAGAAGTACACGGTCAGCTTGGTGCCGCCGTCCACCCGGTAGGAGACGGCCGGCCGGGCGCCCGCCGTCCCGTTCGGGTTCGGCTCGCCCACCGCGATCCCGTTGCCCGGGGGAGTGCCCGGGGTGGCGGTCGCGGAGGGCTGCGAGGGGGCCGGGGCCGCACCGGTCGGCTGCGGGGCCGGGCTGGCCGGGACGGGCGCGGTGACCGGGGCGGAGGAGGGCGGGGTGGCGTCCGGCGTGGGGGCCTGCGGGGAGGCCGTCGGGCCGGGCGAGGCGGACCCGGAGGCCGATGCCGAGGCCGTGGCGCCGGCCGGTGCCGCGTCCGAGGCCGACTTGCCGTCGCCGTTGCACCCGGTCACCGTGACCGCCGCCGCCAGGGCCAGACCCGCCAGGGCCATCGCCCGCCGACCGCGCCGGGGCGTCGTCTCCAGATCCATCTGCACATCCTCCCGAGAGCTGGGCGGCTCCGGCCGCTCGGCCGCTCCGCGCGGATGTGACGTGTCCCGGGCCGATCCGGTTCCGCCCCGCCCCGCCCGTCACGGGGGAGCGGGGACGGGCGGGGGATCGGGCCGCCGGATCAGTTGCCGTACTCGGCCATCCCCGCGACCAGCCGCTGCGCGCCGGACGGCACCCGGATGCCGGCCCGCACGGGCGCGGTGGGCTCCGGGCCGGCCGCCAGCAGCGGCCAGAAGCGGCGCAGCCGCCGGGACGAACTCACCAGCGCGTCGAGGGTCTCGCCGTCCGCGTCGGGCCGGAGGACGGACAGCGGGAAGTGGTCGGGCATCATCGGGCATCGCTCCGATCAGGGGCCGTGGCCGCACCGCCACGGTCGACGACGGGGCCCGCCCGGCTCGGCACGGCCCCTGTCGCCGACCCTAGGCCGGGGTTCGGCCCCCCACCAGTGCTACCCGGAGGTAGTACACGTTCGACGTCAACGGGTGCCACCATGGCGGTGCGGGCGGAGCCGCTTGCGGCACTCTTGCTGCTGCCCGGCCGGGGCCCGGTACCGTGAGTGGGTTCACCCGTGCCTGCCCGTTGGCCCTGAAGCCATCCTGAGGAGACCTCCCGTGCGTATCGCCGTCGCCGGCTCGATCGCCACCGACCACCTGATGACGTTCCCCGGTCGGTTCGCCGACCAGCTCGTCGCCGAGCAGCTGCACACCGTGTCGCTGTCCTTCCTGGTCGACACCCTGGACATCCGTCGCGGCGGGGTCGCCCCGAACATCGCGTTCGGCATGGGCGTGCTCGGGCTGCGCCCGATCCTCGTCGGCGCGGCCGGCGCGGACTTCGCGGAGTACCGCAGCTGGCTGGAGCGCAACAACGTGGACTGCACCTCCGTCCACATCTCCGAGACCCGCCACACGGCCCGCTTCATGTGCACCACGGACGAGGACCACAACCAGATCGCCTCGTTCTACACCGGCGCCATGGCGGAGGCCCGCAACATCGAGCTCAAGCCGATCGCCGACCGCGTCGGCGGCCTCGACCTCGTCCTGATCGGCGCCGACGACCCGCAGGGCATGGTCCGCCACACCCAGGAGTGCCGCACCCGCGGCTACGCCTTCGCCGCCGACCCCTCCCAGCAGCTGGCCCGCCTGGAGGGCGACGACATCCGCGAGATCGTCGACGGCGCCGCGTACCTCTTCACCAACGAGTACGAGGCCGCGCTGATCGAGACCAAGACCGGCTGGGACGCGGACGAGCTGCTCACCCGGGTCGGCACCCGGGTCACCACCCTGGGCAGCAAGGGCGTGCGGATCGACCGCAAGGGCGAGGCGCCGATCCTGGTCGGCTGCGCCGCCGAGGAGGCCAAGGTCGACCCGACCGGCGTCGGCGACGCCTTCCGGGCCGGCTTCCTGACCGGCCTGTCCTGGCAGCTCGAGCTGGAGCGCGCCGCCCAGCTCGGCTGCATGCTCGCCACCCTGGTGATCGAGACCGTCGGCACCCAGGAGTACGAGCTGCGCCCGGTCGCCTTCCTGAAGCGCTTCGAGGCCGCCTACGGCGCCGAGGCCGCCGCGGACGTCCGCGCGCACCTGGTCAGGTAACCGGGCCCCTCAGGACCGGCGCACCACCAGGTAGGCCGAGCCCCGGTCGCCGCCGAAGTCGGCGGCCGGGGCCTCGCCCGCGTACTCCTGGCCGCGCATCCCGCACCAGGCCGGGATGTCCAGCCGGGCCGCCTCGTCGTCCGCCAGCACGGCGACGGTGCCGCCCGGCGGCACCTCGCCGATCCGCTTCGCCAGCTCGATCACCGGCAGCGGGCACCGCTTGCCCAGCGCGTCGAGCACGAGGGTCTCCGGCGTCCCCGCCGCCGGGTCCGCCACCGGCGCCGGCAGGTCCAGCCCGAGCGGCGCCCGCACCCCCGCGACCAGGTCCGGCAGCACGGTGAGGAAGCGCTCGACGTCCTGCTCCGACGTGCCGGTGGGCAGCGAGACCCGGACGTTGCCCTCGGTGAGCACCCCCATCGCGGCCAGCACGTGGCTCGGGGTCAGCGTCGAGGAGGTGCAGGAGGAGCCGGAGGAGACGGCGAAGCCAGCCCGGTCCAGCTCGGTGAGGAGCACCTCGCCGTCGACGTACAGGCAGGAGAAGGTGACGATGTGCGGCAGCCGCCGCACCGGGTCGCCGACCACCTCGACCTCGGGTACCAGCCGCGGCACCCGGGCCCGGATCCGCTCCACCAGCGCGTGCAGCCGGGCGTTCTCCTGCTCCGCCGCGGCCCGCACCGCCCGCAGCGAGGCGGCCGCGGCGACGATCGCCGGGACGTTCACGTAGCCCGGGACCCGCCCGCCCTCGCGCTCGTCGGCCGGCAGCGGCGAGGCGTAGCGGACGCCCTTGCGCACCGCCAGCACCCCCACCCCGGGCGGCCCGCCCCACTTGTGCGCGCTCGCGGTCAGCAGGGACCAGCCGGCGGGCACGTCCACCCGGCCCACGCTCTGCGCCGCGTCGACCAGCAGCGGGACGCCGGCCTCCCGGCAGCGGTCGGCGACCTCGCCGACCGGCTGGACGGTCCCCACCTCGTGGTTGGCGCTCTGCAGGACGGCCAGTGCGGTGTCCGCCCGCAGCAGTGCGGCGAAGGCGTCCGGGTCGACCCGTCCGGTGCGGTCCACCGGCGCCACCGAGACGGTGCCCCCCTCGGCCTCCCGGCGTTCCGCGACGTGCAGCACACTGGAGTGCTCCACCGCGGAGTGCACCAGGTGGCCGCCGCGCCGCCGGTTCCCGCCCAGCGCGCCGAGCACGCCGAGCTGCACCGCCTGCGTCCCGCTCGCGGTGAAGGAGATCTCGTCGGCCCGCGCCCCGAGGGCCTCGGCGACCGTTTCGCGGGCGGCGTCCAGCAGCATCCGGGCCTGCCGGCCGGAGCGGTACAGCCGGGCCGGGTCGGCCCAGCCCTCGTCCAGGGCGGCGGTCAGCGCCTGCCGTGCGACGGGGTGCAGGGGGGCCGTCGAGGCCGCGTCGAAGTACACGGTCACATTTAACGGCACTCCCGGGGGCGTTCCGGCGGGGCGACATCACTTACCGGCCGTCAGTCGATCACCCCGAATGTCCGCTTCGTCCGCGTCCGACGGGTCGTCACCCGGGTTGTTCGAGGTGATCCCCCGATCGGGCGTATCGACCTCGAATGCCTGCGATGACCTGCGGTGCAGCCCTTGCCGGGCCTGATCGGGCGACCGGGCGGCGCGTTACGGGGGGCTCCCCGTCAGGAGCGCATAAGGCTGGAGTAGGGTTTGGCCCGCATAAGCATTCAAACCGTGCCCGTGGACGGGTCGCCGGGGAGGCTCACAATCCTCCACGGGGCGACGCGAAGGCGGGCGAGACTTCGGGAAGGCGCTACGTGAGTCCCAACGGCTCCGACCGCTCGCCGCGGCGCACGATGCGGCGGAAGCTGCCTCAGGCGCTGGCACTGGGCCTCGTCATCGCGACCGCCACCGGCTGCTCGGCCAACGACCTCCCCAGGCTTGGCCTCCCGAGTCCCGTCACTGAGCAAGGACCCCTGGTCCTTCACATGTGGCAGGGCTCCTGGATCGCGGCACTGGTGGTCGGCGCACTGATGTGGGGTCTGATCCTCTGGAGCGTGATCTTCCACCGGCGCAAGCGCACCGGTGTGGAGGTTCCTCCGCAGACCCGGTACAACGTGCCCATCGAGGCGCTCTACACCGCGGTCCCCATCATCATCGTCTCGGTGCTCTTCTACTTCGTCGCCCGCGACGAGTCGAAGCTGATCTCCGTCTCCGAGAAGCCGCAGCACGTGGTCAACGTGGTGGGCTTCCAGTGGAGCTGGGCGTTCAACTACGAGAACACCGAGACCCCCGACCCGGCCAACAAGGACGCCGCGTACGAAGTCGGTACGCCCAAGGACGCTCCGACGCTGTGGCTGCCGGTCAACGAGACGGTGCAGTTCCGTCTCACCTCGCGTGACGTCATCCACGACTTCTGGCCCGTCAACTTCCTGATGAAGATGGACGTCGTGCCGGGCGTGGTGAACAAGTTCGAGGTCACCCCCAACGTCAAGGGCGAGTACATGGGCAAGTGTGCCGAGCTGTGTGGCACCGACCACTCGCGCATGCTGTTCAACGTCAAGGTCGTCGACCGCGCCGACTACGACAAGCACCTGGCGGAGCTGCGAGCCAAGGGCCAGAACGGCGCGGTGCCCTCCGGCGTCATCTCCATGGGAAGTGAAGACAAGTGACCATCCTCAACGAGCCCGCCGCGGCCGGCGGGGGCGCCGGGGCCGTCACGGTCGGGGCGCAGCGGACCCGGAAGCCGGGTTCGACCATCATCAAGTGGTTGACCACCACTGACCACAAGACGATCGGCACCCTGTACCTGGGCACGTCGTTCGCCTTCTTCCTGATCGGTGGCATCCTCGCCCTGGTCATGCGCGCCGAGCTGGCTCGTCCCGGGACCCAGATCCTGTCGAACGAGCAGTTCAACCAGGCGTTCACCATGCACGGCACGATCATGCTGCTGATGTTCGCGACCCCGCTGTTCGCGGGCTTCGCGAACTGGATCATGCCGCTCCAGATCGGCGCTCCGGACGTGGCGTTCCCGCGTCTGAACATGTTCGCGTACTGGCTGTACCTCTTCGGCTCCGTCATCGCGGTGGCCGGCTTCGTCACCCCGAACGGCGCCGCCAGCTTCGGCTGGTTCGCCTACTCGCCGCTGTCGGACGCCGTCCACTCGCCGGGTGTCGGTGGCGATATGTGGATCATGGGCCTGGCCTTCTCCGGCTTCGGCACGATCCTCGGTGCGGTCAACTTCATCACCACGATCATCTGCATGCGCGCCCCCGGCATGACGATGTTCCGGATGTCGATCTTCGTCTGGAACGTCCTGCTGACCGCCGTGCTGGTCCTGCTGGCCTTCCCGGTCCTGGCCGCCGCGCTGTTCGCCCTGGAGGCGGACCGCAAGTTCGGGGCGCACGTCTTCGACCCGACCAACGGCGGGGCGCTGCTGTGGCAGCACCTGTTCTGGTTCTTCGGTCACCCCGAGGTGTACATCATCGCGCTGCCGTTCTTCGGCATCGTGTCGGAGATCATCCCGGTCTTCAGCCGCAAGCCGATGTTCGGCTACTCCGGCCTGATCGCGGCCACCATCGCGATCGCCGGTCTGTCCGTGACGGTGTGGGCGCACCACATGTACGTCACCGGCCAGGTGCTGCTGCCGTTCTTCTCCTTCATGACCTTCCTGATCGCGGTCCCGACCGGTGTGAAGTTCTTCAACTGGGTCGGCACCATGTGGAAGGGCTCGCTGAGCTTCGAGACGCCGATGCTGTGGACGGTCGGCTTCCTGGTCACCTTCCTCTTCGGTGGTCTGACCGGTGTCCTGCTGGCCTCGCCGCCGATCGACTTCCACGTCTCGGACTCGTACTTCGTCGTCGCCCACTTCCACTACGTGGTGTTCGGCACCGTCGTCTTCGCGATGTTCGCCGGCTTCCACTTCTGGTGGCCGAAGATGACCGGCAAGATGCTCGACGAGCGCCTCGGCCGGATGACCTTCTGGACGCTGTTCATCGGCTTCCACACCACCTTCCTGGTGCAGCACTGGCTCGGCGCGGAGGGCATGCCCCGCCGCTACGCGGACTACCTGGCCTCGGACGGCTTCACCACGCTGAACACCGTCTCGACCATCGGTTCGTTCATCCTCGGCCTGTCGATCCTGCCGTTCATCTACAACGTGTGGAAGACGGCCAAGTACGGCGAGAAGGTCGAGGTCGACGACCCGTGGGGCTACGGCCGCTCGCTGGAGTGGGCGACCTCCTGCCCGCCGCCGCGGCACAACTTCCTCACGCTGCCGCGGATCCGTTCCGAATCGCCGGCCTTCGACCTCCACCACCCGGAGATCGCCGCGCTGGACTACCTCGAGAACCACGGTGAGCCTGCCAAGCACCTCGCCGGCGTGACCCCGGCGAAGTACGACGCCCCGAAGCTGGACAAGGGCAAGAAGGAGGGCGACGCCTGATGAAGGAACAGGGAAAGATCTTCCTCGGCCTCGCGGTCTTCGTCCTGGCGATGGCCATCACCTACGGCCTGTGGACCAACCACTCGGACCTGGGCATCGAGGCGGCCGGCACCACCGCGCTGTTCCTGGCCTTCGCCCTCTGCGCCTTCATCGGGTACTACCTGGCCTTCACCGCCCGCCGGGTGGACAGCGGCGCGGGTGACAACCCCGAGGCCGAGGTCGCGGACGACGCCGGCGAGCTGGGCTTCTTCGCCCCGCACAGCTGGCAGCCGCTCTCGCTGGCGATCGGTGGCGCGCTCGCGTTCATGGGCGTGATCTTCGGCTGGTGGCTGATGTTCTGGGCGCTGCCGGTGATCCTGGTCGGCCTCTTCGGCTGGGTCTTCGAGTTCTACCGGGGCGAGAACCAGAACCAGTAGTCCTCCGGTTCGAGCCACGCACACCAGGGCCGCTCCTCCCGCACGGGGGGAGCGGCCCCGTTGCGTCCCCGGGGTGACGGACTCACTCACCCGGGCGAACCCGGGGTCGCTCGGATGTCGCTTCTCCGGACGCCGTTCCTACGATCTGATCAATCGTGCGAACCCCGGAGGCGGTCATGCCCGACAGGCGCGGAATCGCAGGCATCGGCGGCATCTCGCTGGCCCTCGCAGTGCTGGCCCCGCTGGCCGCCTGCTCGTCCGGCGACGAGGAGGCGGTCGGCCCCCATCGGATCGACGCGGCCCCGCTGGTCCACCTCTCGGCCGAGGGCAAGGTCGACCCGTCCCAGCCCGTCACCGTCACCGCGGTGGACGGCAGCCGGCTCACCGACGTCACCGTGGTCGGCCCGGACGGGCGGGTGGTGGCCGGGCAGCTCGCCGAGGACCAGCGCAGCTGGCGGACCACCGGCCGGCTCAAGGCCGCCACCGACTACTCGGTGCGGATCGCCGCCGACGACGGCAAGGGCGGCCGCGGCGACACCACCGCGGGCTTCAGCACCCTGGCCGCCCAGCGGCTGCTGACCGCCAAGCTCGGCCCGGACTCCTCCGGCACCGGCGTCTACGGGGTGGGCCAGCCGCTCACCGTGCAGCTCTCCGAGGCCGTCAAGGACCCGCAGGCCCGTCAGGAGGTCGAGCGCCTGCTGACGGTCACCTCCCAGCCCGCCGTCACCGGCGCCTGGTACTGGGTGGACGACAAGAACCTGCACTTCCGCCCGCAGGAGTACTGGCCGGCCGGGACCACCGTCTCGCTGGCCTTCGACGCCACCGGCAGCCGCATCGCCGACGGCCTCTACGGCGGCGACCGCAGCACGCTGCGGCTGCGGATCGGCGAGCGGGTCGAGTCGGTGGTCGACGCGGCCGCCCACGAGCTCACCCTCAAGAGGGACGGCGAGGTGGTCCGGACGATCCCGGTGACCACCGGCAAGCCCGGCTTCGACACCCGCAACGGCGTCAAGGTGGTGCTCGGCCAGGAGCGCTCGGTCCGGATGAGCGGCGAGACGATCGGCATAGCCGCCGGCAGCTCGGAGTCCTACGACCTCAACGTGGAGTGGGCCACCCGGGTGACCTGGAGCGGCGAGTACGTCCACGCGGCGCCCTGGTCGGTCGGCTCGCAGGGCGTGGCGAACGTCAGCCACGGCTGCACCGGCATGAGCACCGACAACGCCAAGTGGTTCTACCAGAACACCCGGGTGGGGGACCTGGTGACGGTGGTGAACAGCCTCGGCGCCACCATGGAGCCGTTCGGCAACGGCTTCGGGGACTGGAACCTCACCTGGACGGACTGGGTCAAGCACAGCGCCCTCGGACAGCCCGTCAGCACCACCGAGCCGCCCGCCCAGGCGCACGCCTCCGGGATGGTCCGCCCCGAGGTCTGACCGGCCTCCGGCACGGCCCTGCGACCGGCCCTCCCGGACCCTAGGCCTCCGGGAGGGCCAGCCGCAGGGCGGTGTCCACCGCGGCCAGGGCGTCCGCGCGGGAGAGCCCCAGCCGGCTCGCCCGGTCCGCGTAGTCGGCCGCCGCCGCGGCGGCCAGCCGGTGCGCGGTGTCACCGGTGGCGGCGATCAGCGTGCCGCGCCGGCCGTGGGTCTCCACCACGCCGTCCGCCTCCAGCTCCCGGTAGGCCCGGGCCACCGTCCCGGCGGCCAGTCCGAGCTCCTCGGCCAGCGCCCGGACGGTGGGCAGCCGCAGCCCCGTGGGCAGCTCGCCGGAGCGGGCGCGCTCGGCGATCTGGGCCCGGATCTGCTCGTACGGGGGAGTGGCGGCGGCGGGGTCGACGGACAGCTGCACGGTGGCTCCTGGGGGCTGCGGACGGGTGGGGCCGGTCGGACGGGGCCGGGTGGAGGGGGCCGGTCTGACGGGGTCGGGCGGGGGACGGCAAAGCCCGAGGGCCGCCGACCAGAAGAACTCTGGTCAGCGGCCCTCGGGTGCGACGCCGCGGGGCGTACGGGATCAGTGGTGGCCGTGGCCGCTGGTGATCTCGTGGTGCTCCTCGGAGGTCGGCTTGGGGATCTGGGCGCCCTCGCCGTAGAAACCGCGGGAGAGCTTGGCCCGGGTGCGGGTGAGGAGGCCGGCCCGGTGGGCCACGCCGTTCTCGTCCGCCTGGGCGGGCAGCTCGACCGGCTGGACCTGCTCGTGGGCGGTGAGCTTGAAGAGGTCCTTCTGCGGCAGCTGGGCGTGCACCTCGACGAACTCGCCGTGCGGCAGGCGCTTGATGACACCGGTCTCGCGGCCGTGCAGCACCTTCTCCTTGTCACGGCGCTGGAGGCCGAGGCACCAGCGCTTGGTGACGATGAAGGTGATGACCGGGACGACGAAGAAGCCGACGCGGACGAAGTAGGTGATCGAGTTGATCGACAGGTGCAGGTGGGTGGCGAACAGGTCGTTGCCACCACCGACCAGGAGCACCAGGTACAGGCTGATCCAGGCGGCGCCGAGCGCGGTGCGGACGGGCGCGTTGCGCGGGCGGTCCAGGATGTGGTGCTCGCGCTTGTCGCCGGTGATCCAGCCCTCGATGAAGGGGTAGACGGCGATGGCGACCAGGACCAGCGGGAAGATCATCAGCGGGATGAACACACCCAGGTTCAGGGTGTGGCCGCCCCAGACGCTGATCTCCCAGCCCGGCATGACGCGGATCAGGCCCTCGGAGAAGCCCATGTACCAGTCCGGCTGGGCGTCCGTGGACACCTGGTCGGGGCGGTAGGGGCCGTACGCCCAGATCGGGTTGATCGTGGCGATCGCCGAGATGGCGGCGATGAGACCGAACACCAGGAAGAAGAAGCCACCGGCCTTGGCCATGTAGACCGGCATCAGCGGCATGCCGACGACGTTCTTCTCGGTCTTGCCCGGGCCCGCCCACTGGGTGTGCTTGTGGTAGAAGACCAGGATCAGGTGCGCCACCAGCAGGCCGAGCATGATGCCCGGGATCAGCAGCACGTGGATCGTGAAGAAGCGCGGCACGATGTCGTGGCCGGGGAACTCGCCCCCGAACAGGAACATCTGCACGTAGGTGCCGACCAGCGGGACGGCGAGGATCGCGCCTTCCATGAAGCGGATGCCGGTGCCCGACAGCAGGTCGTCCGGCAGCGAGTAGCCGAAGAAGCCGTCGAACATGCCCAGGACCAGCAGCAGGAAGCCGAAGACCCAGTTGATCTCACGGGGCTTGCGGAACGCGCCGGTGAAGAACACGCGCATCATGTGCACGAGCATCGCCGCCACGAAGACCAGCGCGGCCCAGTGGTGGATCTGGCGGATCAGCAGACCGCCGCGGACCTCGAAGCTGATGTCGACCGTCGACGCGTACGCCTCGGACATCCCGATGCCCTTGAGCGGGACGTAGGAGCCGTTGTAGACGACCTCGGCCATCGAGGGCTTGAAGAACAGCGTCAGGTAGACGCCGGTCAGGATGATGATGACGAAGGTGTAGAGGCAGATCTCGCCCAGCATGAAGGACCAGTGGTCCGGGAAGATCTTGCGCAGGTTGGCCTTGGCGAGGGAGTAGATCCCCAGCCGGCCGTCCGTCCAGTCAGCGGCGGCTTCCCACTTGTTGGCGGGCTTGGCGCGCGTGCTGGCGGGCTTGGTGGCACCGGAGGTGGTGCTGCTCGCGCTACTCATCGAGCACGCTCCCAGTAGCTCGGGCCGACGGGCTCGTCGAAGTCGCCGGTGGCGACCAGGAAGCCCTTCTCGTCAGTGGTGATCTTCAGCTGCGGCAGCGGGTGGCCGGCCGGGCCGAAGATGACGCGCGCGCCGTCCGCCAGGTCGAAGGTCGACTGGTGGCAGGGGCAGAGCGCGTGGTGGGTCTGCTGCTCGTAGAGGCTGATCGGGCAGCCGACGTGGGTGCAGATCTTCGAGTAGGCGAGGATGCCCTCGAAGCCCTTCTCACGCGACTTGTCGTCCTTGATGTCCTCCGGTGCGATGCGCACCAGCATCAGGGCGTCCTTGGCGATCGCCTGCTGGAAGTCCTCGTCGTGGACGTGCAGGCCCTCGGGCATGGCGAACGTCAGCGAGCCGACGACGACGTCCTCGGCCTTCATCGGCTGGCTGGTGTTCATGTTGATGAGCTGGATCGGGTGGGCCGGGGTGGCCTCGTTCCAGCCCGTCTCCTTCAGCTTCTTCTCGGGCAGCGGCCCGAGGTCGCGGAGGAGGACGACGCCCGAGAGCGGGACGAGCGCCATCGAGCCGATGAGGGTGTTGCGGATCATCTTGCGACGGCCGAAACCCGACTCGGCGGCACCGGTCTGGAACTGCTGGATGACGTCCGCGCGGACCTCGTCGTCGGCCTCGATCGGGTGACGCTCGGCCGGCAGCTCGACGTCCGACATCAGGGTGCGGGCCCAGTGGACCGCGCCCGCGCCGATCATGAACAGCGCGACGCCCAGGGTCAGGCCGAGCGCGAAGTTCAGCGCGCTGACGTGACCGAGCGGGAAGATGTAGACGATCTTGTCCGGGTCGATGGCCACGTACGAGGCGATGAAGCCGACGGTGGCGAGCATCGAGACCACGAACATCAGCGAGACCTGACGCTCGGCCCGCTTGGCGGCCCGCTCGTCGATGTCGGTGCGACGGGGCTCGTGGGCCGGCAGGCCCGGGTCGGCGAACGGGTCGCCGTGACCGGCGACCTCGCCGGCGGAGCCGTGCGACTCCGGAAGCTTCTCTTCTGACATGTCGTGGCTCATGACTTCTTGGCCTTGGTGGTGTGGGCGGCGACCCAGATCGCGACCGCGATGAGCGTCCCGAGACCGAAGATCCAGCCGAACAGGCCCTCGGTCACCGGACCGAGGCTGCCGAGCGTGAGACCGCCGGGGTTGGGCTCATCGGAGGTGGTGTGGCGGACGAAGGCCACGATCTGCTTCTTCTGCTCCTCGGGCATGGTGGTGTCCGGGAACGACGGCATGTTCTGCGGGCCGGTCTGCATGGCCTCGTAGATGTGCTTGGCGTCCACGCCCTCCAGCGACGGGGCGTACTTGCCCTTGGTCAGGGCACCGCCCTGGCCGGCGAAGTTGTGGCACTGGGCGCAGTTGGTGCGGAACAGCTCGCCACCCTTGGAGATGTCGTCCGGGTTGGTCGAGGTGTACTGCTCCTGGCTCGGCGTCACCGGGCCGGGGCCGAGCGACGCCACGAAGGCGGCGAGCTGGTCGATCTCCGCCTGCGAGTAGATGTTCTTCTTGCGCGGCACCTGGGCGCCGGGCTGCTGGGCCGGCATGCGGCCGGTGCCGACCTGGAAGTCGACGGACGCGGAGCCGACGCCGACCAGGCTAGGACCGTCGCTGCTGCCCTGGCCGTTCAGGCCGTGGCAGGAGGAGCAGCCCACGGCGAAGAGCTTCTTGCCCTCATCGATCGCGAGCGACTGCGCGGCGACGTCCGCCTGCGCCTTGTCGGCGGGCGCGAACGCGGCGTACAGCCCCCCGGTTGCCGCCAGGGCGAGAAGTAGGACGACCAGCGCCGCCAATGGGTGGCGCCGTCGTGCGGAGAGCTTTTTCACGGAATAACCCCGGTGTCAGGATCTGGTCGACTGGTGGGTGCACCCGGCGGCCGGTCTGGCCGGCACGAGGCTGCCTGTCTAGGGCTGCGCGCGCGGTCGGTCGGTTGGGAGCGTCGCCACCGGCAGAATCGGCCCGACGCCGGTGAGGGCGGGGCCGGAGCCGGTGGCCAGCGACCTGATCAGCTGGTTACTTGATCAGGTAGATGGTCGCGAACAGGCCGATCCACACGACGTCGACGAAGTGCCAGTAGTACGACACCACGATCGCGGCGGTGGCCTGCTCGTGCGTGAAGCGCTTGGCTGCGTACGTCCGTCCCAGGACCAGCAGGAAGGCGATCAGACCACCCGTCACGTGCAGACCGTGGAAGCCGGTGGTCAGGTAGAACACCGTGCCGTACGGGTCGGAGGACAGCGACAGGCCGTCCTTCTTGACCAGCTCGGTGTACTCGAAGATCTGGCCGCCGATGAAGATCGCGCCCATCACGAAGGTGATGACGAACCACGAGCGGAGCTTCTTCACGTCCCCGCGCTCGGCAGCGAACACACCGAGCTGGCAGGTCAGCGAGGAGAGCACCAGGATCGTGGTGTTGACCGAGGAGAACGGCACGTTGAGTGCGCTCGCCTTCTCGGTCCAGAACTCCGGCCCCTTGACGGAGCGGAGCGTGAAGTACATCGCGAAGAGGGCCGCGAAGAACATCAACTCGGAACTGAGCCAGACGATCGTTCCGACGCTGACCATGTTCGGCCGGTTGACCGATCCGTGCGCGTGCCCGGTTTCTACTGCTGTTGCTGTCGCCACGACGGACATTATGTCGGTCCCTTATTCCGTCTTCACGCCGGGGGGTCTCCCTCGGAGTGTCCGGTGCGTGCGGTATGCCCCCCTGGGGGGCGGCGGGGTGCCCGGACGGGGGCTGAGCAGCGGCGTGTCCCTTTTCTGACGGTTCCTCGGAGGGCCCTACGACCCCCTTGCCCTGCGTGTCGGTGCACGCCCTGCAGGGCCTCCCGGGGTAGTGCGGGGGCGCCCTGTCGGCCGTACGGGTGGACCGGGCGGGTCCGGGTGACGGCGCGTCCTCCGGGCGGGTGAGCCCCGGGCGCGGCGGCTTGGGGAGGGAACGTCCGCGAGGGGGCCTCGACGGCGGGTGATCGGGAGTAGCATCCGGATCAGGCGAACGTGGTCCGGATCACACTTGAGGGAGCAGGGCCCATGGCGTACACGACCGACGAGACGCTCACCGTCCTCGTCTACAGCGACGACCGCAACACCCGCGAGCAGGTGCTGACGGCACTCGGCCGCCGGCCCGCCGAGGACCTTCCGGAACTGTCCTACCTGGAGTGCGCGACCACCCCCGCGGTGATCAAGGCCCTGGAGAAGGGCGGCGTGGACCTCTGCGTGCTGGACGGCGAGGCGGTTCCGGCCGGCGGGCTCGGGCTCGGGCGCCAGCTGAAGGACGAGATCTACGGCTGCCCGCCGGTGCTGGTGCTGATCGGCCGGCCGCAGGACTCCTGGCTGGCCGCCTGGAGCCGGGCCGACGCCGCGATCTCCCACCCGGTGGACCCGGTGGCGCTGGCCGAGGCCGTCGCCACCCTGCTGCGGGCCCGGCTGGCCAAGCGGGCCCCGGCCGGCCAGTGAGCCCGGCCGGTCTTCGGACCGGGCCGTCTCAGTACTAGAGAAGACAGCGCCGAGGGCACCCCGCCGCTCGATAGGCTGACTCCATCCGTACGGACGTCCCCCCGCCACGGGGAGACCGACAACAGCTGGAGTCAGCCATGGTGAACGTGAACCCTGCGAACGGTGGTACCGACCCCGCGCAGGTGGTCCGCACCTGGCCGGACGTCCTGGCGGCGCTGTTGAAGGGGGAGGACCTCGACCGCTCGTCCACCGCGTGGGCGATGGACCGGATCATGAGCGGCGAGGCGTCCCCCGTCCAGGTGGCCGGCTTCATGGTCGCGCTGCGGGCCAAGGGCGAGACGGTCGACGAGGTCACCGGCCTGGTCGACGCCATGTACGCGCACGCCGAGCCGCTCACCGTCCCCGGGCCGGCGGTGGACATCGTCGGCACCGGCGGTGACCGCGCCAAGACGGTCAACATCTCCACCATGTCGGCGATCGTCGCGGCCGCCGCCGGCGCCAAGGTGGTCAAGCACGGCAACCGGGCCGCCTCCTCGGCGAGCGGCTCCTCCGACGTGCTGGAGAAGCTCGGCGTCCGCCTCGACCTGCCCGCCCGGCGGGTCGCCGAGGTGGCCGAGGAGGTCGGCCTCACCTTCTGCTTCGCGGCCAAGTTCCACCCGTCGATGCGCCACGCCGCCACCGCCCGGCGCGACCTCGGCGTGCCCACCGCCTTCAACATCCTCGGCCCGCTGACCAACCCGGCCAAGGTGACCTCGCACGCGATCGGCTGCTTCGACACCCGGCTCGCCGGGCTGATCGCCGGGGTGCTCGCCCGGCGCGGCTCGACCGCCCTGGTGTTCCGCGGCGACGACGGCCTCGACGAACTGACCATCACCACCACCTCGCGGGTGTGGATCGTGCAGGGCGGCACCGTCACCGAGACCGCCTTCGACCCGCGGGACGTCGGCATCGAGCTGGTCGGCATCGAGTCGCTGCGCGGCGCGGACGCCTCCTACAACGCCGAGGTCGCGCGCCGGATGCTGGCCGGGGAGCGCGGGCCGGTGCGGGACGCCGTCCTGCTGAACACCGCGGCCGCGCTGGTCGCGCTGGACCTCGGCGAGGCGCCGCTCGCCGAGCAGCTCGCGGCCGGCATGGAGCGGGCCGCGCGGGCCATCGACTCCGGGACGGCGCAGGAGCTGCTGCGCCGCTGGTCGGAGGCGACCAGCCGGATCTGAGGCGGTCGCAGGGCCCGCGCCGGGAAGCCGGTGCGGGCCCCGGCACGTCCGGGGGCGTCCGGATGGTGGACGGTCGTTTGACCACCCGGCGCGGGCCGACCTAGAGTCCTGTCCAGGTCATGAGTGACAGCGTCAAGCCCCAGCTGGCTGTCCGGCAACCCTCCGTCCGTGGCGGGGTGCCCTGGGTGAGGACCGGGTCGCTCGGCGAATCGTCCGTGCGGCAAGCGCGGACGCCGGACGACTCACACTCCCGGGGTCCCACACCCAGGAGGAGTGCATCCCCGTGTCGATCGCCACCGAAATCTGCGCCCCGCTCGCCGTCCTCGGCCACGACGTCCAGGTCCCGCTCGCCAACGGCGAGAAGGTCGGCTACGCGGCGCTCGACTACGCGGCCAGCTCCCCGGCGCTGCAGCGGGTCTGGGACGACGTCGCCGCCTACGCCCCCTACTACGGCAGCGTGCACCGCGGCGCCGGCTACCTCTCGCAGCTCTCCACCGACCTGTTCGAGCAGAGCCGCCGCACCGTCACCGAGTTCCTCGACCTGCGAGAGGGCGACCAGGTGGTCTTCACCCGCGCCACCACCGACTCGCTGAACCTGCTCGCCTCCGCCGTCCCGGCCGGCACCCGGGTGTTCGCCTTCGAGACCGAGCACCACGCCTCGCTGCTGCCCTGGGCCCACGCCGGGCTGGACGTCCGCTACCTGCGCGCCCCGCGCTCGCACGCCGAGGCCGTCGCCGCCCTCGACGCCGCGCTCGCCGACGCGCCCGAGGGCCCCAAGCTGCTCTGCGTCACCGGCGCCTCCAACGTGACCGGCGAGCTGTGGCCGGTCGCCGAGCTGACCGCGACCGCCCACCGGCACGGCGCCCGGGTGGTGCTGGACGCCGCCCAGCTGGCCCCGCACCACCGGGTCTCGGTGCGCGAGCTGGACGTCGACTGGATCGCCTTCTCCGGCCACAAGATCTACGCACCGTTCGGCGCCGGCGTGCTGGCCGGCCGGGCGGACTGGCTGGACGCGGCCGAGCCGTACCTGGCCGGCGGCGGCGCGACCCGGACGGTGGCCCGGCAGGACGACGGGTCGGTGGCCGTCCAGTGGCACACCGGCCCGGCCCGGCACGAGGCCGGCTCGCCGAACGTCATCGGCGCCTACGCCATCGCGTCCGCCTGCCGGGCGCTGACCGAGGCCGGCTTCGACGCCCTGGAGGCCCGGGAGCGGCAGCTGGTCGCCCGGCTGACGGCCGGCCTGGCGGAGATCCCGCAGGTCAAGGTGCTGAACCTGTTCGGTGCCGGCTCGGCCCGGGTGGGCGTGCTGTCCTTCGTCGTCCAGGGCTGGAACAGCTCGCACTTCTCGGCCGCGCTGTCCGCCGAGTACGGCATCGGCGTCCGCGACGGGCTGTTCTGCGCGCACCCGCTGCTGCGCACCCTGCTCGGGGACGAGGACGTCGCCCCCTCCGAGTGCGGTGCGCCGGAGCCCTCGCTGCCGGGCGAGCGCAGCCTGAACGCGATCCGGGTCAGCTTCGGGGCCGGCACGCCGGACGAGCACGTCGACCGCTTCCTGACCGCCGTCCGGGAGCTGGTCACGGACGGCGCGGCCTGGAACTACCGCAACGAGGGCGGCCGCTGCGTCGCCGACACCCGTCGGCAGGGCTGAGCGGCCCGGGAGCCGGCGGGGACTACTCGTCCAGGCCGAGCGCGAACGCCGCCTCCAGGTCGTGCTGGGAGTAGGTGCGGAAGGCGATCTGGGTCTCGGTGTGGGCCACGCCCGGGACCTTGTTCAGCCGTCCCGGGATGACCTCGGCCAGGTCGTCGTGCCGGCGCACCCGGACCATCGCCACCAGGTCGTAGCCACCGGTCACCGAGTACACCTCGCTGACGCCCTCGATGGCTGCGATGGCCTCGGCGATCTCCGGGATGCGGTCGACACTGGTCTTGATCAGGACGATGGCGGTGATCACGTTCGGCTCCTTTGTGGGGTGCCGCCAGCGTATCGGGCGTCAGCCGGGTCGTCTCGGGGGGTGGCTGACCACCGTGCAGGCGTAGAGGAAGCCCGCCGAGAAGCCGATCACGTGCACCAGGTAGGCCACCCCGGGCCCGGCCGCGTGGACCGACCACCACTGCAGCGCGAACCAGAGGCCGAGCACCAGCCAGGCCGGGAAGCGCAGCGGCAGGAACAGCAGCAGCGGGACCAGCGTCGTCACCCGGGAGCGCGGGTGGAAGCGCAGGTAGGCGCCGAGGACGGCGGAGATCGCACCGGAGGCGCCGATCAGCACCCGGGTCGAGTCCGCGGAGTGCGCCTCGGCCAGGGCGAAGCCGTACGTGGCCACGCTGCCGGCGGCCAGGTAGAAGACGGCGTACCGGGCGCGGCCGAGCCGTAGTTCGACGGTGGGGCCGAAGACGTGCAGGAAGAGCAGGTTGCCCAGCAGGTGCAGCCAGCCGGCGTGCAGGAAGAGCCCGCTGAGCACCGACAGCGCCGGGTGCTTGCCCGGGGTCGGGGCGGCCGGGCAGCCGGGGACGGGGTCGGGGGCCTCGGCCAGTTGCCCGGCGGTCAACGGGTGCCCGGTCAGCAGCTCGACCGGGACGGCGCCCCAGCGCTGCTCGTACCGCTGCTCCGCGCAGACCCGGGCCTGGCCGGTGCCGTACAGCGGGTTGAGCCCGGCGGCCGGGCCCAGCAGGAACACCAGGGTGTTGAGCGCGATCAGGGCGTAGGTGACCACCGGGGCGGGCACGGCCGGCCGGCCGTCCCGCTCGTCGGTGTGGCCCGGGGCCGTCAGCGCCATGCGGCCAAGCATCCCTCCGGCCCGGGCGGGTGACACCGCGCTGTACGGCAGGTGGCCTACTCGGGGCCCCGGACCGGGGCCGGGGCCGGGCCTGCGGCTTCGTGCAACCGGTGGCCGCGATGGTTGCCCCAGGCAATAGGCTTGGCGCGGGCATTCCCGCCTCCCGCCGCCGACGCCGGGGCTCCGGGGGGAGCGCCTAGCCCGCCCAGGGACCACCCGAGAGGACCCCCGATGACCGTCCCCGCCCTGACCGCCGAGACGCGCTGGCGCTGCACGCTGTGCGGCAACCTCACCCGCTTCGACGTGACCCGCTCCGCGCGGGTCACCGAGTTCCTGCACTTCGACCTGGCCGGCGAGTCCAAGGTCGAGGAGACCGAGGTGCTCAGCGAGACCGTCGAGTCGGTGCGCTGCCGCTGGTGCAACGCCGTCGACCAGGTCGAGCTGGTCGCCCGTCCCGGTGCCGAGGACGTGGCGGACCCGGCCGAGCAGGGCTGACGCCCCCGGTGCGGCGGGCGGTGCGCGGCGCGCCCGCCCACCGCGCTGGGACAATGCAGACAGGACGCACGGAGCGTGACGACAGGGGCGGCGGCCGCGGGCCGCGGACCCCGTAGGACCAGGATCGGAGCCGAGGACGTGGTGGACGCAGCGAGGGAGCCCGCCGAAGCGCAGGGGCTTCAGCCCGCTGCCGACGCGCAGCCGCCGGCGGCCGGCGCCGCCGCGTCCGAGTCCGTGGTGCCCGGCGAGGACCCCGGCGCCGGCGAGGGCCCGGCGCCGGAGCGCGTCGTGGAGAAGCTGGACCGGCCGCTGCCCGAGGGGGTGCGCCGACGGGTGGTCGGGCTGGCCTCGGACGCGCTCGGCGGTCTGCCGCCCGGTGAGCTGCCGCAGAGCCTGCGTCAGTACGTGAAGTTCACCCCGGCCCGCCGGGCCAAGTACGCGGCGACCGCGCTGGCCGCGGCGCTGGAGTCGGAGCCGGCCTTCCGGGTGCGGATAGCGGAGCGGCTGCGGCTGGGCCAGCCGGACCTGGTGAAGGCGTTGGAGTCGGGCAGCGTCCCGAGCGCCGCCGATCCGATGGACGTCGCGGCCGCCGCCTACCTGGTGCGCTCGGCGGGCTGGAGCCGGCTGGTCGCCGAGGCCGGCGACGAGGCGGAGCGGGTCGGGGCCGAGGGCGCGGCCGCCGAGGCCGCCCGGCTGGTGGAGAAGCTGCAGGCCGAACTGGCGGAGCTGCGCTCCGCCGCCCGGGCGGACCTGGACCGCCAGCGCGCGGAGTCCGAGGACGTCCGCCGGGAGGCGGAGTCGCTGCGCAAGAAGGTGCGCTCCCTGGAGAGCGACACCCGCCGCGCGCAGGCCGAGACCCGCCGGCTGGCCGGCGAGCTGGAGGCGGTGAAGGCGCAGGCGGCCGCCGAGCGCGGCGCCGCCGAGACCGAGGCGCGCCGCCTGCGGCACCGGGTCGGCGAGTTGGAGACCTCGGCCGAGCAGGCGCGCCGGTCGGCCCGGGAGGGGCGCAGCGTCGAGGACATGCGGCTGCGGCTGCTGCTGGACACCGTGCTGCAGTCGGCGCAGGGGCTGCAGCGGGAGCTGGCGCTGCCGGTCTCGCAGATCCGGCCAGCGGACCTGGTCGAGGCCGTGGTGCCCGGGTCGGCCTCGCCGCACGACGTGGCCCGGCGCGGCCTGGCCGAGGACGACCCGGCGCTGCTGGACCAGCTGCTGGCGATCCCGCAGGTGCACCTGGTGGTGGACGGCTACAACGTGACGAAGACCGGCTATCCGACGCTGCCGCTCGAGCAGCAGCGGCTGCGGCTGCTGGGCGGTCTGGCGATGCTCGCCCAGCGCACCCAGGCGGAGGTCACCTGCGTGTTCGACGGGCAGGACCTGGACGTCCCGGTGATCATGGCGCCACCGCGCGGGGTGCGGGTGCGGTTCAGCCGGACCGGCGAGACGGCGGACGAGCTGATCCGGCGTCTGGTGCGGGCCGAGCCGCAGGGCCGTCCGGTGGTGGTGGTGTCCACCGACCGCGAGGTGGCCGAGGGCGTGCGGAAGGCGGGCGCACGCCCGGTGGCGTCGGTGCTGCTGCTGAACCGCCTGGCGCGGCCCTGAACCCCGCCCGGGCGGGATGACGGCTGGTCAGCGACCGGTTCGGGGTGGTGTGGGGATCTCGTGAAGTCAGCGGGAGGGTGGAGTTCACGCCATCGGGGGAGTGGAAAATCCCTTGGATCTTCACTAGGGTCTGGCGTCAAACCTATTTTCCGGATTCTCACCTGATCGGGTGAGGCCGATGGAAGAAGGAGCCGGTCCTTGGCCTCCCACCGCCGTCCCAAGCAGCCGAGCCGCGCGCGGGTCTCCGTGCTCACCGCTGCTGCTGCGACCGCGGTCGCCCTCTCCGCCCAGGTGGCCGCGCACGCCGCGCCCCAGCCGAACAAGACGGACGTCAAGGCGCAGATCGACCAGCTCCAGCAGGAGCAGGAGCAGGCGGCCGAGAAGTACAACGGCGCCAAGGAGCGGTCCGACCAGCTCCGCAAGCAGGCCGACCAGCTGCAGGACCAGGTGGCCCGCAGCCAGGAGCAGATGACCCAGCTGCAGACGGGCCTGGCCGAGGTGGCGGGCGAGCAGTACCGCACCGGCGGCATCGACCCGTCCGTCCAGCTGATGCTCTCCTCCGACCCGTCCGGGTACCTGGACAAGGCCTCCAGCGTCCAGCAGGCCAGCACCAGCCAGGCCGAGGCGCTCAAGGGGCTGCTGGACCAGCAGCGCCGGCTGGACCAGGAGAAGGCCGAGGCCGCCGCCGTGCTGGCCTCGCTGGACTCCACGACCAAGGACCTGAACCAGGCCAAGTCGGACGTCAACCAGAAGCTCAAGGCCGCCCAGGACCTGCTGAACTCGCTCAGCGCCTCCGAGCGGGCCGCGCTGCGCGCCCAGCAGGCGCAGGACGACCGGGCCTCGCGCGGCGCGGACCGGGTCGACCTCAGCAGCCTGCCGCCCGCGAGCGGGTACGCGGCCGTGGCCGTCGCCAAGGCGATGAGCAAGCAGGGTTCGCCGTACGTCTGGGGCGCCACCGGCTCGACCACCTTCGACTGCTCGGGCCTGATGGTCTGGTCGTACGCCCAGGCCGGCGTCTCGCTGCCGCGCACCTCGCAGGAGCAGGGCAACGTCGGCACCCGGGTGCCCTCGCTGGACCAGGCCCAGCCGGGCGACCTGGTGATCTACGGCAGCGACCGGCACCACGTCGGGATGTACATCGGCAACGGCATGGTGGTGCACGCCCCGCACACCGGTGACGTGGTGAAGGTGATGAAGGCCGACGCGATGCCGATCAACACCATCCGCCGGGTCTGACGGCGGGACAGCCACCGCGGGGCCGTCGCCGGCCCTGTGATCCCCGCCACTCCCGACCGGGGGTGGCGTTCGGATTTCTGCGCGCCCCGGGTTCCTGAACGGCCTTGCGGTGAAAGCCGATCAGCTTTGCGTGCGGTGGTGATCACCATCGGTCATATTCACAAATGAACTTGGGTCTTCTTCCATCTTTTTTCTGACAAGGATTTGAACGGATCACGGTTCAGTTACTAGGGTCGTGCCTCGAACCACCGCACTGTCGATCGCCCAGCCAGGGTGGCGGCGGTGGTTTCCGTCGAGTTCGCGAAGCAGCGGGGCAGGCCGAAGGGTCGCCCGGCGGGGAGCCCAGTGGTCGGGGGCGCTGTGGAGCGGAGCCGGGGAACCACGTTCCTCCGGGGTGAATCGGCGTCAGGTCGGCCGGTGGAACGGCCGTGAGGCGCCGTAGGGCCCGCTTCCGGCCCGAACCCGTCAGCTCACCCGGTAGGCGGACGTAGGAAGAAGGAGCCCGCCTTCGTGGCGTCCCATCGTCGTCCCAAGCCCGCCGGCCGCGCCCGGGTGTCGATCCTGACCGGTGTCGCCGCCGCGGCGGTCGCGCTGTCCGCGCAGTCCGGCGCCCACGCCGACCCGCAGCCGACCAAGGACCAGGTCAAGGAGCAGGTCGACCAGCTCAACGAGCAGGCCGAGGTCGCCACCGAGAAGCTCAACGCCGCCCAGGAGAAGCAGCAGGAGCTGCAGAAGCAGGTCACCGGCCTGCAGGACCAGGTGGCGCGGCAGCAGGCGCAGGTGACCGACCTGCAGGGCGGCCTGGCCGAGATCGCCGGCGAGCAGTACCGCAACGGCGGCATATCCCAGACCGTCCAGCTGATGTTCTCCGCGAGCCCGGACAACTTCCTCAACCAGGCCGGCACGCTGAACCAGGCCGGTGACACCCAGAAGGGGCAGCTGAAGCAGCTCCAGGACGAGCAGCGCAAGCTCGACCAGGTGCGCACCGAGGCCCAGGGCAAGCTCGCCGAGATGGAGACCACCACTCAGCAGCTGAAGGCCGCCAAGGACGAGGTCCAGGGCAAGCTCAAGGCCGCGCAGGACCTCCTCAACACGCTGACCGAGCAGGAGCGTCAGGCGCTCCGCGCGGCCGAGGAGAAGGCCGCCGCCGAGGCCAAGGCCAAGGCCGACGCCGCCGCGAAGGCCGCCCAGCAGCAGGCCGCGCAGCAGGCCGCCGACCGCTCCTCGCGGGACAGCAACCGCACCGACCTGAGCGCCCCGACCACCTCGGCGCCCGCCCCCAAGCCGGTCGCCGCCGGCAGCTCCCGCGGTGCCGCGGCGCTGTCCATCGCCGCCACCAAGGTCGGCTCGCCGTACGTCTACGGCGCCACCGGCCCCAGCTCGTTCGACTGCTCGGGCCTGATGGTCTGGGCGTTCAACCAGGCCGGCGTGTCGCTCCCGCGGACCTCGCAGGAGCAGGCCGGTGCCGGCACCCGGATCGGCAGCGACCTCTCCCAGGCGCAGCCCGGCGACCTGCTCATCTTCTACAGCGACGCCCACCACGTGGGGATCTACGCCGGCAACGGCCAGGTGCTGCACGCGCCCAAGCCGGGTGCGTCGGTGCGCTACGAGGCGGTCTCCAACATGCCGCTGGCCTCCATCGTGCGGGTCTGATCCCCACTCCGGAGCACCCGGGCCCGGCCCTCCGTCACGGAGGGCCGGGCCTGCGGCTTTTCCATCGGGCACGGACGGATGTCCGATTGGTGGTCGAATATTCGGGTCCGGAGGGGTTTGGACTCGCTTGCCCGGACTCGCTAACGTCTGCCACCGGACTCCCGCTTCCAGGACCGCCCACCGGGTGCGGCGGCGGGGCCGTGCCGCAGGACTGGAGCCGCCGCCGCCATGCCCGTGCACCGCCGTTCCCAACTGCTCGCCCGTGCGCTGGTGCTGACCGCGGCCGCCACCACCGCCCTGGGCGTCACGACCGGCGGCAGTGCCCAGGCCGCCCCCGGGGCGCCCGAGCCGCCCAGCCGCAAGGACGTCAAGGCGCAGGTCGAACAGCTCTACGACGAGGCCGAGCAGGCGTCCGAGCGGTACAACGCCGCGCTGGAGGCCCAGCAGCGCCTCCAGGGCGAGACGACCGTCCTCCAGGGCGAGATCGCCGTCGGCCAGGAACAGCTCAACCAGCTGCGCGGCGACCTGGCGAGCGTGGCCGGCGCCGAGTACCGCGGCGGCGGCCTGGCGCAGACCGTCCAGCTGATGCTCTCCACCGACCCCGAGGGCTACCTGACCCGGGCCCGCACCCTGGACCAGGCCGCCGAGCGGCAGCAGGAGACCCTGCACGAGCTGGTCACCCGCCAGCGCCGGCTCGACCAGCGCCGCACCGAGACCTCCGGCAAGCTCGCCGAACTGGAACAGGCCCGCCGCTCGCTCGCCGAGGGCAAGCAGCAGGTCCAGCAGCGGCTCGCCAAGGCGCAGCGGCTGCTCAACAGCCTGGGCGCCGCCGAGCGCGCCCGGCTGGCCGCCCAGGACGCCAGGGACGCCGAGCAGCGGGCCACCCGTGGCACCGACCGGCTGGACCTCGGCAGCGCCCCGCCCGCCTCCGAGCGCGGGGCGGCCGCACTGGCCGCCGCGGTGCGGATGATCGGCTCGCCCTACGTCTACGGCTCCACCGGGCCGCGCGCCTTCGACTGCTCCGGTCTGATGTACTACAGCTGGCGGCAGGCCGGAGTGACCCTGCCGCGAACCTCGCAGGCCCAGGCGTACGCCGGCCAGCGGGTCAGCCTCTCCGAAGCGCGGCCGGGAGACCTGGTGATCTTCTACCGGGACATGCACCACGTCGGGATGTACGCCGGCGGCGGGGTGATCGTGCACGCCCCGTACCCGGGCGCCAAGGTCCGCTACGAGAGCGTCAACGCGATGCCGGTCGCCGGGGTGGTCCGGCTCTGAGCCCGCCGCCGTCCGATCCGGTCGACATACCCCGCCGCGGGCTGTCGCGGCGAGCCGCGCTGCTGCTCGCGGCCGGCGGGCTGGCCCAGCTGTCGCTGCCGCCGGCCGCTCCGGCGCCCCCGGTTCGGCAGACGGCGGCCCGGCAGGCGGCGGCCCGGCGTGCCGAGGTGGCCGCGGTGCTGGCCGAGCGGGCGCGGACGCTGCCGACCCGGTCGGGCCCGGCGGAGGCGGTGGCGGAGTACCGCAACCTGGTCCTCGGTGCCGCCGCCGGACCGGACGGGCTGACCGCCGCCGCCGACCTGGCGGTCCGGATCACCGGCTACGACGAGTACCCCGTCGTCCACCCGCGCCGGATCACCCTCGTCCGGGACCGGCTCGGGGCCGTAGGCGGTGGCGGAGGCGAGGCCGGGGGCCGGGGCGAGGGCGGCTGGCGGGTCGAGCGGGAGGAGGCCGCGAGCGGGCCCCCGGCGCTCTGGGACCTCGGCACCGTGCGGTCCGCGCCGGGCGCGCACTGCCTGGTGCTCGCGCTCGCCGGCGGGCCCGACCCGGCCGAGCTGGTCACCGTGGCCGACCGGGCGGTACCCGCCGTGAGCGAGGTCTGGGGGTCCGCCTGGGCCGGCCGGCTGCTGCTCGAACTGACCACGACGGAGGCCGAGTTCGCCCGGCTGCTGGAGGGCGATCCGGCCGGCTGGGCGGGCATGGCCGCCGTCACCGTGGCCGCCCCCGGCGCGCCCCGGCGCACCCCGGCGGACCGGGTGACCGTCAACCCCGAGGCGTGGGGGCGGCTCAGCGGGTTCGGCCGCCAGGTGGTCGTCACCCACGAGGCCACCCACGTCGCCACCCGGGCCGACACCCGGGCCTGGACGCCGCTGTGGCTCTCCGAGGGCGTGGCCGACTGGACCGCCTACCGGGGCTCCGGCCGCAGCCCGCAGCAGATCGCGCCCGAGCTGGCCCGGGACGTCGCCGCGGGCCGGCTGCCCACCGCGCTGCCGGCCGACGGGGCGTTCGCCGCGGGCGCCGACGGCATCGCGCAGGCCTACGAACAGGCCTGGCTGGCCTGCGAGCTGCTGGCGCGCAGGTACGGGGCCGACCGCCTGGTGGCGTTCTACCGGGCGGTCGCCGCCGCCGGGCCGGGGGAGGACCGGGAGCGGTGGCTGGACGGGCTGCTCCGCTCGGAACTGGGCGTGGGCCTGGACGGGTTCACCCGGCTCTGGCTGGACGAGGTGGCCGCGCTGGGGCGCTGAGGCCGGGGCGTCGAGGCGGGGGCGTCGACGCCGGGCCGTGCGGGCTGGACGCCGGGCCGGGCCGCGCGGACGCCGCCGTCAGCGCCGCTGCTCGGCGGGTGCCCCGGGCCGGTCGATGCCGTCCAGGAGGTCCTGCTCGTAGGCGATGCCCGGACGCACCGGGTAGACACCGGCCGGCACCGGCTCGGGCGTGGTCAGCACCACCGTGGCGGGCAGCTGGACCGGGCCGCGGGTGGAGCGCCAGAGCCGGACGCAGGACAGCAGGGTGGCGGCCAGCAGCAGCAGGTTGCGCAGGCCGAGCACGGTGACGCCCCAGGGCTCGCTGGACAGGATCCGGCTGAACATCAGCGGGAACTCGGCGAGCGTCAGCGGGCAGGCGATCAGGAGCAGCAGCGCCACCGGCCGCTGGCTGGTGCCGTGCACGGTGAGGCAGACGGCGGCGACGCCGATCAGCCAGACCAGGTACTGCGGGCTGATCACCCGGCTGGTCACGGTGAAGATGAGCAGGGCGCACAGCGCCGCGTCGTACATGGTGGCCGCGTTGCGGCGCTTGGCGGTGAAGCGCCACAGCAGCAGCCAGGCGAAGCCCAGCAGGGTGCCGGCCATCATCACCTTGCTGATCACCGGGACCCACGGCCCGAGCATCTCGGGCGAGCCGTAGTTCATGGTGACCTTGCCGTCCCAGGCGCCCGCCAGCCGGGCGAAGTGCAGCGGCAGCGCGCCGAGCGACTCCACCTCGATGCCGCGCTCCTTCTGGAACGCCAGGAAGCCGAAGGCGCCGTTCATCCCGGCGGCGAGCAGGAAGCCCACCGAGACGGCGGTGGCCGCGGCCAGCGTCCAGGAGCGGCGGGTGCGCCGGCCGGAGGGGGTGCCGATCAGGCCGAGCAGCGGCCAGATCTTCACGATCCCGCCCAGGCCGAGCAGCATCCCGCCGATCGCCGGGCGGCGGACCAGGGCCAGCAGTCCGGCCAGCGCGATCGCGGTGACGATGATGTCCAGGCGGTTGTAGACCATCGGGCCGAGCAGCGGCACGGCCACCACCCAGAGCCAGGCGCCGGTGAGCGCGCGGCCGCGGCGCAGGCCGGTGCGCACCAGCAGGGCCGTGGCGGCGACGTCGGCGATCCCGCAGATCACCCAGAAGGAGACCAGGTAGGACCAGGGCAGCAGGCCCGGCAGGAGGATCACCAGGGCGGCGCCGGGCGGGTACTGCCAGGTCACGTCGTCGAACGGGAAGGTGCCGGTCTGCAGCACGCCGTACCAGGCGTGGTAGATCATCCAGACGTCGGCGGTGATGTCCCCGCCGGGCCCCTTCACCACGCCGGTCATCAGCAGCACCAGCACCGTCCGGGTGGCCAGCCAGGTGGCGCCGAGCGCGGCGAGCGCCCCGAGGGGGCGGCCGGGGGCACGGACCGACTCCTGCCGGACGGCCGGCGTCCGGCCGGGGCCGGCGGCGCCGCTGGGTGTACCGGGCTCGGTGGCCGGGGCCAACTCCACTGCGCTCCCTCGTTCGTCTCGGACGTCCCACCGGAGGCGCCGTGCGACGGACGCCCGGGCGGGCGGTGGCGGCCCGGCGCGTGGTCGGCCGGGCCGCCATCGGCCGCCTAGGTTCTAGGACTGACCCGGGGGTGAAACGGTTGCCGTGCGCGGATCCGTTCCCGGCGGGTCATGGTGTTGACCTATCGTACGGATCACCCAGCGGTACACCGAGCACCCCCCGACCGAGCGAGCCGTGGCCTGATGCACAGAACCTTGATCGTCACCAATGACTTCCCGCCCCGCCCCGGCGGCATCCAGGCCTTCGTGCACAACATGGCCGTGCGTCAGCCCGCAGGGAGCGTCGTGGTGTACGCCTCGACCTGGCGGGACGGCAGCGAGGTGGCCCGCTTCGACGCGGAGCAGCCGTTCCCGGTGATCCGCGACCGCACGAAGGTGATGGTTCCCACACCCAGGGTCACCCGGCGGGCGGCCGAGATCCTGCGGGCGGAGAAGTGCGACTCCGTCTGGTTCGGCGCCGCCGCCCCGCTCGGACTGATGGCTCCCGCGCTGCGCCGCGCGGGCGCCGGCCGGCTGCTGGGCATGACGCACGGGCACGAGGCCGCCTGGGCGCAGCTGCCGGCCGCCCGGCAGCTGCTGCGGCGGATCGGTGCGGGCACCGACGTGCTGACCTACCTGGGCGAGTACACCCGCTCCCGGATCGCGGGCGCGGTCGGACCGCAGGCGGCGGCCCGGATGGTGCAGCTGCCGCCGGGCGTGGACGAGACGACCTTCCACCCGGGTTCGGGGGGCGCCGAGGTGCGCCGTCGGCTCGGGCTGGCGGACCGGCCGGTGGTGGTCTGCGTCTCCCGGCTGGTGCCGCGCAAGGGGCAGGACACCCTGATCGAGGCGATGCCGCAGATCCTGGTGGACGTGCCGGACGCGGTGCTGCTGATCGTCGGCGGCGGCCCGTACCGGGCGGACCTGGAGAAGCTGGCCGACGCCCGGGGCGTGCGCTCCGCGGTGCGCTTCACCGGCTCGGTGCCGTGGTCCGAGCTGCCCGCCCACTACGGCGCCGGGGACGTCTTCGCGATGCCCTGCCGCACCCGGCGCGGGGGGCTGGACGTCGAGGGCCTGGGCATCGTCTACCTGGAGGCCTCGGCGACCGGCCTGCCGGTGGTCGCGGGCGACTCCGGAGGTGCGCCGGACGCGGTGCTGGAGGGCGAGACCGGGTACGTGGTGCCGGGCGGCTCGGCCGACGCGGCCGCCGAGCGGACCGTCCGGCTGCTGCGCGACGAGGAGCTGCGGCGGCGGATGGGCGAGGCCGGACGGCGCTGGGTGGAGCGCTCCTGGCGCTGGGACCTGCTGGCCGGGCGGTTGACCTCGCTGCTGGCGGGCTGACACGCGCGCGGGGGCCCGGCTCGTCGAGCCGGGCCCCGCGCGGTACCGCGTCAGCGCTGGTAGATCGCCTCGATGTCGGCGGCGTGGTCCTTCAGCACGACGTTGCGCTTGAGCTTGAGCGAGGGCGTCAGGTGGCCGCTCTCCTCGGAGAACTCGGTGTCCAGCAGGCGGAACTTCTTGACCGCCTCGGCGTGCGAGACCGCCGCGTTGCCGTCGTCCACGGCGGCCTGCAGGGCGGCCAGCAGGTCCGGGTCCTGGCTGAGCTCGGCGACGGTGGCGGTGGCGGGCTTGCCGTTGAGCTCCTTCCACTTCGGGAAGAAGTCCGGGTCGACGGTGATCAGGCAGGCCACGAAGGGCTTGCGGTCGCCGACCACCATGACCTCGCCGACCAGCGCGTGGGCCCGGATCCGGTCCTCGATCACGGCGGGGGCGACGTTCTTGCCGCCGGCCGTGACGATGATCTCCTTCTTGCGGCCGGTGATGGTGAGGTAGCCCTCGGAGTCCAGCGAGCCGAGGTCGCCGGTGGCGATCCAGCCGTCCTTCAGGGTGTCGGCGGTGGCCTGCGGGTTGTTCCAGTAGCCGGTGAAGACGTGCGGGCCCCGGAAGAAGACCTCGCCGTCCTCGGCGATCCGGACGTCGGCGCCGGGCACCGGCTGGCCGACGGTGCCGATCTTCGGCTTGTCCCACGGGTTGAAGGCGGTGGCGGCGCAGGTCTCGGTCAGGCCGTAGCCCTCCAGGACGGTGAAGCCGATGCCCCGGTAGAAGTGCCCGAGCCGCTCGCCGAGCGGCGCGCCGCCGGAGATGGCGTGGGTGGCCCGGCCGCCGAGCGCGGCGCGCAGCTTGCTGTAGACCAGCTTGTCGAAGACCGCGTGCTTGATCCGCAGGACGAGACCCGCGCCGCCGGCGTCCAGCGCCCGGCTGTAGGCGATCGCGGTCTCGGCGGCCTTGTCGAAGATCTTGCCCTTGCCGTCGGCCTGGGCCTTGGCGCGGGCGGTGTTGTAGACCTTCTCGAAGACTCTCGGCACGCCCAGGATCAGGGTCGGCCGGAAGGCGGCCAGCTCGGCGGTGACGTCCTTGATGTCGGAGACGTGGCCGAGCTTGATCGGCGCCATCGCCGGGGCGATCTCGGCGATCCGGCCGAGCACGTGGGCCAGCGGCAGGAACAGCAGGACGGAGCTCTCGCCGGTGCGGAACAGCGGGGCCAGGCGCTCCACCACGTTGCCGCACTCGGCCATGAAGTTGCGGTGCGTCAGCTGGCAGCCCTTCGGGCGGCCGGTGGTGCCGGAGGTGTAGACGATGGTGGCGAGCGAGTCGGCGGTGGCCGTCGAGCGGCGCTCGGTGACGGTCTCGTCGGCGACCTCGCGGCCGGCCTCGGCGAGTGCGGCGACCGCGCCCCGCTCGATCTGCCAGGCGTGCCGCAGCTCCGGCAGCCGGCCGCGGACCTCCTCGACCACCGCGGCGTGCTGGTCGGTCTCGGTGAGAACGGCGACCGCGCCGGAGTCGCCGAGGATCCACTCGACCTGCTCGGCGGAGGAGGTCTCGTACACCGGCACGGTGACGGCCCCGGCCGACCAGATCGCGAAGTCCAGCAGCGTCCACTCGTAGCGGGTCCGGGACATGACGCCGACCCGGTCTCCGGGGCGGATCCCGGCGGCGATCAGGCCCTTCGCGGCCGCCCGCACCTCGACGAGGAACTGTGCGGCGGTCAACTCCTGCCACTGGCCGTCCACCTTGCGGCTGAGGACGGCGACGTCCGGGTGCCGCTCGGCGTTCTGGTGCACGAGGTCGGAGAGGTTACCGCCGCTCGGTACCTGGTAGAGGGCCGGAAGGCTGAAGTCGAGCAAGACTGCTCCTCGTTCGCGACGCTGCGGGACGGCAGGACGTTACTGCCCGGTAGGCAGCTTCGACCAGGGGGGTCGGCTCCGGTGTTCGAAGTGTCACACCCGGGCCGGGTCGGACCAGGCCGTGACCGGGTCGTTCGAATGGCACCCTACGGTAGCCCCGCGGTGACCGGCCGGTAGCCTGCCCCGGCGTCCGCCGACCGGCGCTCCCGCGGGAAAGGGGCGCGGCCGGGCCGATCCCCGGTCGCGATAGCCTGCTCCGGGCGGACCGGATCGATCGCTCGACCGGACCGGCAGGCAGAGGGACGAGGCGGAGGGCCATTCCATGGCGGAGCACACCAGGTCGAGCATCACCATCGACGCGACCCCGGCCACGGTCATGGCCGTGATCGCCGACTTCGCCGCCTACCCGGCCTGGACCGGCGAGGTCAAGGAGATCGAGGTCCTCGAGACCGGCGAGAACGGCCGCGCCGCCAAGGTGCGTCTGCTGCTCGACGCCGGTGCCATCCGCGACGAACACGTCCTCGCCTACACCTGGGACGGCGACCGCGAGGTCGGCTGGACGCTGGTGCGCAGCCAGATGCTCCGCTCGCTGGACGGCTCCTACACGCTCGCCCCGCTCTCCGGCGGCCGTACCGAGGTGACGTACCAGCTCGCCGTGGACGTCAAGATCCCGATGCTCGGCATGATCAAGCGCAAGGCCGAGAAGGTCATCATCGACCGCGCCCTGGCCGGTCTGAAGAAGCGGGTCGAGGACGCCGAGGGCAAGAAGCCCGCGCAGGGCTGACGGCACGGAACGGGGGTCGGACGGCATGACGGCGACGCGCACCATCCTGGTCAGCGGCGACGCGGGCGCGCCCGCGGTGGCCGCGGCCACCGCCCTGCACGCCGCCCGGCGCGGCCACCGCACCTGGCTGCTGGCCGCCGACGACCCGCACCGCTCCCTGGACGGCGTCCTCGGGGTGCGCCTGGACCCGGAACCCGTCGGCTACGAACCGGGTCTGAGCGTCTCCCGGATCGACGAGCAGGCCGCCTTCCGCTACGCCGCCGGGGAGCTGACCGCCCGGCTCAAGCCCGCCCTCGACCTGCTCGGCGCCGAGCAGCTCGACCCCGATGAACTGACCGCCCTGCCGGGCATCGCCCGGATCGCCCTGCTGCGCGCCCTGCCCGCCGCCGACCAGGACGTCCTGGTGGTGCTGGCCCCGCCGCCCGCCGAGCTGATCGCCACCCTCGCCCTGCCCGAGCAGCTCCAGCGCTACCTGGACCGGCTCGTCCCCGAGCAGCGGCAGGCCGCCCGGGCGCTGCGCCCGCTGCTGGCGGGGCTGGCCGGCGTCCCGATGCCCGCCGAGTGGTTGTACGAGGGGCGGACCAAGGCGTCCGCGGTGCTCGCCGAGTCCCGGGCCGCGATCACCGCGCCCGGCACCAGCGTGCGGCTGGTCGTGCCGGCCGACGGCCACCCCTACCGGGAGCTGCGCCGGATCCGGGCCGGGCTGGCCCTGCACGGGCACCGGCCGGACGCGGTCGTGGTGCACGGCGTGCTGCCGGAGACCGCCGCGGACTCGCCGGACCCGTGGCTGGCCGGGCTGGCCCGGCGCCGCCGGGAGGAGCTGGCCGACCTCGCCGCGGCGACGGACGCCCCCGTGCTGACCACCGGACCGGCCGACGCCACCCTGGAGTCGGTCGCCGACCGGCTGTACGGGGACGGGTCCGGGCCGGAGCGGCTCGCCCCGGAGCCCTGGACGGTCGAGGACCGGCTGGCCGAGGAGGGCCTGCTGGTCTGGCACCTGGATCTGCCCGGGGCCGACCGGGCCGACCTGGACCTGGTGCGCCGCGGTGACGAGTTGGTGGTCGGCCTCGGCGCGCACCGCCGGGTGCTGGCGCTGCCGTCGGCGCTGCGCCGCTGCACGGTGGCCGGCGCGGGCCTGCACGACGGGGCGCTCTCGGTGCGGTTCGCGCCCGACCCGGCGCTCTGGCCCCGGGGCTGACACCGCACCCGACGCCGCCCGGCCCCTCGGCGGCCGGTCCGGCTCCCCTTCCGGCACCGCCTCCCCTTCCGGCACCGCCTCCCCTCCCGGCAACGGCCCCGCGACCCGTCCCGACGCCGCCCCGCCCCTGCCGTGCCCCCGCCCTGCCCCGCCTCCCGGCCCGACCCGGCGCCTTCCGGCCGTCGGGTACCGTCGGCCCCGAGGGCCGCGGGGTGCGGCCACGGCTGAGGAGGCGCCCGCGATGACCAGCACCGACGACCGGACCGAGCCCACTGCCGAGCAGGGCGGCCCGCAGGCCCACCCGTTCGGTCCGGAGCTGGGCCCGCTGGTGGACGAGGTGCGCAGGCTCGCCACGGCCGTCGGGCAGAAGGCGCAGGAGGCGAGCGCCGACACCCTCATCACCCTCTCCGGGCTGGCCGACCGGCTGCGCACCCAGCAGCCCGAGGTCTACGGGCACCTCGCCGCCGCGGGCTCCGGACTGGCTGCCGCGGGGTCCGAACTGCTGGCCGCCTACCGCGCCGCCGTGACCGGCCACGAGCACCGCTGGACCGCCGGCGAGAGCGCCCCGACCGAGCGGATCGACCTCGACTCCCCTGACGAGCCGTCCGCCAAGCAGTGAATCCGTAACCTTCGAACGGTGATCGCGTTGCTCTCATGCGTGACGTTACGGGAACTTCGATACGACTTTTGAAGCATGGTGGCCCGGTTGGCCCAGAATTGGCTTCGGTTAATGTATGCGAGGCTGTGTACGGGGGCCGGGTTGGGCGGTACCGTTCCGTCCAGCGGGAACGAGTGAATAGCTGAGGGACACATGGCTCTGACCATCGGCGTCGATGTCGGCGGGACCAAGATCGCGGCAGGCGTGGTCGACGAGGCGGGCGAGATCCTGGCCAGGACCAGGGTGCCCACCCCGGCCGACCCGCAGTGGGCCGTCGATGCCATCGCGCAGGCCGTGCGCGAACTCAAGGAGCAGCACCCCGGCGTGGGCGCGGTCGGCGTCGGTGCCCCCGGCTTCGTGGACAGCGACCGCTCCACGGTGATCTTCGCGCCCAACATCGACTGGGAGAACGAGCCGCTGCGCCAGCGGATCGAGGAGCTCACCGGCCTGGACGCCGCCGTCGAGAACGACGCCAACTGCGCCGCCTGGGCCGAGTTCCGCTTCGGCGCCGCCGCCGACCACCAGGACATGGTGCTGATCACCGTCGGCACCGGCATCGGCGGCGGCATCGTCCTCGACGGCCGCCTGCACCGCGGCCGGTTCGGCGTCGCCGGCGAGATCGGCCACCTCAACATGGTCCCCGACGGCCTGGCCTGCGGGTGCGGCGGCAAGGGCTGCTGGGAGCAGTACGGCTCCGGGCGGGCGCTGCGCCGCTACGGCCGCGAGAAGGCCGCCGCCAACCCGGTGCTCGGCCGGCGGATGCTGGAGCTCAACGACGGCGTCGCCGAGACCATCCGCGGCATCCACATCACCGAGGCCGCCGAGGCCGGCGACCCGCTCGCCCTGGAGTGCTACGCCGAACTGGCCGACTGGCTCGGCCGCGGCATGGCCGACCTCGCCGCCCTCTTCGACCCGGGCGTCTTCGTCCTCGGCGGCGGCGTCTCCGACTCCGGCCGGCTGCTGCTCGACCCGGTCGCCAAGGCCTTCGAGCACTACCTGACCGGTGGCGTGCACCGCCCGCGCGCCGAGGTCGTGCTGGCCTCCATGGGCTCGGCCGCAGGCATCGTCGGCGCCGCCGACCTGGCCCGCACCGTCTGACGCCCGACCCCACCCCGAAGCCCGCCGGCGGCGGTGCGACCGGACCCCGACCAGTTCCCGGACGCGCCGCCGCCGTCGCACGCCCCGGACGGCCCCTGCCGTACGGTCGTCCCAGCGACCGCGACCGGGGAGGACCATGACCACGCCACCGCTGGAACCGCCGCCGGCCGGCCCGCGCCGGCTCAGGCTGCTCAGCTACAACGTCCGCTCCCTGCGGGACGACCGGCGGGCCCTGGCCCGGGTGATCCGGGCCTGCGCACCCGACGTCGTCTGCATCCAGGAGTCACCGCGCTACTGGCGGCCCGAGGGCCAGGCCGCCTGGCTCGCCCGCAGCACCGGCACGGCCGTCCTGGCCGGCGGCGGGCGCACCGCCGCCGGGCCGCTGCTGCTCGGCCGGCCCGGCGCCGTCCGGCTGCTCGGCGTGTACGACCGGCTGCTGCCCAAGACCCGCGGCCTGCACGCCCGCGGCTTCGCCACCGCGCTGCTGCGACTGCCGGACTCGGCCCCGTTCAGCCTGACCAGCTGCCACCTCAGCCTGGACGCCGACGAGCGGTACGGCCAGTTCGAACTGCTCCTCGACCAGCTCCGGATCGCCGAACACGGCATCGTGGCGGGGGACTTCAACGAGCACCCGGACGGCCCCGGCTGGCGGCTGCTGGCCTCGCGGCTGCAGGACGGGCACCCGACCGCGCCCTGGGGCGGCGAGTTCACGTCCGTCCCCGAACGCCCCTACCAGCGGATCGACGCCGTCTTCGCCACCCCGGGGACGACCGTCCTCGGCTGCGGGGTGCCGCACGGGCTCCCCGGCGTCACCGATTCCGACCTGCGCGCCGCGACGGACCACCTGCCGGTGCTCGCGGTGCTGGAACTGCCGGCCGGCCGGGGCCCGTCCGGCTGATCCCGCCGGGCCCGGCGGGCCGGGCTCAGACGACCGCGCCGTGGTCCGGGTCCTCCGGCTCGTCCTCGTCGCGGTCCTTCATCCGGGTGACCAGGGTGACGAAGCCGCCGAGGAACGCGGTGACCCCGACCCAGGCCGGCCAGCCGGAGATCTCCCGCCAGACCACCGCGTCGAACAGCAGCAGGGCGGGGCCGCCGAGCACGGCGAGCCAGGCGAACTTGGCGGTCGTGTCGGCCGGCGGCAGCGGCGGGGGCTCCGGCGGGACGTAGTGGCCCTCGTCGGTCTCCTCGGCCAGCTCGAAGTCGCGCGGGCCGGAGTCCGCCGCCGGCAGCACCGGGCGGCCCGAGCGGGGGCGCGGCTGCGGGGCGAGGTCGGCGAGGTCGTCCGGGTCGGTCCGGGGGCCGACGCCGTCCTTGAAACCGCCCTTCAGATCGCCCTGCGCCCGGAGGTTCTCGACCTCCGGCCAGTCGGGGTTGGTGAGGTCCACCGGGTCGTCGAACTGGGCCACCAGGGCGGCGAAGATCTCGTCCTGCTCGGCCTGGCTGCGCTCGGGGGCGCGCCGGGTGCGGGGCTCCGCCGGCTCGTCGGCCGGTTCGCCGGCCCGCTCCGGGACCGGCCGGTCGACGGCCTTCGCGGTGCCGCCCCCCGCCGCGGTGGGGCCGGAGGGGGCACCGCCGGCGGGCGCACCGTCGACGGGCCCGGCGCTCTGCGCGCCGGCCTCCCCGGTGCCGCCCTCCCCGGTGCTGCCGTCCTTCGTCGCGCCGTCCTCGCGGGGTGCCTCGTCCCCGCCGCCCGCCGTGCTGCTCTCGTGCACTTCCGGCCCTTCAGCCATGGTGATCGTCGGATTCGACCCGGGTGACGCCCGCCGAACGCGCGGGAGCCAGCCGTCGGATGAAGTCCCGGCTGGCCGCGAATATTTCCGGTGCGTCGTGGTCCAGCGTCGCGACGTGGAAACTGCGCTGGCACAGCCGCTCCGTCACGTCGGTCGAGGATATCCGGGCGAGCACCAGGTCGGAGTTGGCCGCGGAGACGACGTGGTCCTGCGGACTGCGGAAGAGCAGCACCGGCTGGGTCACCTGCGGCAGCCGCTGCTGGACGTCCCGCCACAGCCGGGCCAGCGACCACGCGGCGTTCAGCGGCGTCCGGTCGTACCCGAGCTCCGTCACGCCGGGCCGGGCGATGTCGTCGGCGATGCCGGGCACGCTCGGCAGGAGGTGCCGCAGGACCGGCAGCAACACACTGGCGGGGGTGTCCGAGCGCACCGACGGGTTGACCAGGACCAGCCCGGAGACCGTCGCGCCGTGCACCGCGGCCAGCCGCAGCGCCAGCGCACCGCCCATCGACAGGGCGCAGACGAAGACCTGCTCGCACTCGGCGGCGAGCGCCAGCAGCTCGCGCTCCACCTCCGCGTACCAGTCCTCCCACCGGGTGACCTGCATGTCCTGCCAGCGGGTGCCGTGCCCGGGCAGCAGCGGCAGCGAGACGGTGAACCCGGCCGCGGCCAGCTCCTGCGCCCAGGGCCGCATCGACTGCGGGGAGCCGGTGAAGCCGTGGCACAGCAGGACCCCGACCGGTCCGCCCTGGTGGCGGTACGGTTCGACACCGGGCAGCAACGGCATGGCGGGCTCCTTCGCGGGCGGGTGGCGCTGGGGGAGGGGGCGCTGGACGGGAAGCTGCGGAATCCGCATCGTCCCACGCCCCCGGCCGGGACGTACACCCCCGACGGCGGCCCCGTGCCCGGCCGGACCGGCCCCGGCGGCGGCCCGTCGGGGCGGGGCGCGGCGCGGGCGGCGGCCGCGGGGCATTAGGATCGACCGGTCCGCATAACAGGAGGCCCGGGTTGTTCTACCGACTGATGAAGATGATCGTCGCGCCACTGCTTCGGATCTTCTTCCGGCCGTGGATCGAAGGTGAGGAGAACATCCCCACCGAGGGTGCGGCGATCATCGCGAGCAACCACCTGTCCTTCTCGGACTCCTTCTTCTTCCCCGCGCTGATCAGGCGCCGGGTGACCTTCATCGCGAAGGCCGAGTACTTCAACACCCCGGGCCTCAAGGGCCGGCTGACCGCCGCCTTCTTCAAGGGCGTCGGCCAGCTGCCGGTGGACCGCTCCGGCGTGCGCGGCGCCGGCGAGGCCGCGATCCGCAGCGCCATCGCGGTGCTGGACCGCGGCGAGCTGTTCGGCGTCTACCCCGAGGGCACCCGCTCGCCCGACGGCAAGCTCTACCGCGGCAAGGTCGGCGGCCTGGCCCGCGTCGCGCTGGCCACCGGCGCGCCGGTCATCCCGGTCGCCATGATCGACACGGAGAAGGTGCAGCCCCCCGGCCAGGTGGTCCCCAACTTCGGGATCCGTCCCGGCATCCGGATCGGCCGCCCGCTCGACTTCTCCCGCTACCACGGCATGGAGAACGACCGCTTCATCCTCCGTTCGGTGACGGACGAGGTGATGTACGAGATCATGCGGCTCTCCGGCCAGGAGTACGTGGACATCTACGCGACCGCCGCCAAGCGGCAGATCGCGGACGACAAGAAGAAGGCCGACGCCGAGCGCAAGGCGGCCGCCAAGGCCGAGAAGGCCGAGGCCGCGGAGGCGGAGAAGGCCGAGAAGGCGGCGGCCGAGGCCGAGAAGGCCGCCGAGCAGCAGCAGAAGGACACCGGGTCGGCCTGACGCCGCCCGCACGGGCCAGGGGGAGGGCGGACGGATGACGGACGGCGGGAGAACCGGCGCGGCGGTCGGCGGCACGGTCGCGGCCGGGGGCATGTCCGTCGAACTGCCGCTCTGGAAGGCCATCTCCTACTTCCGGCTGCTGGCCCTCGGCTACGCCCTGCTCCGCTACCTCAACTCCTACCTGCACTTCCTGCACCCCGTCGCCGGCTGGATCTTCCTCGGGGCGCTCACCCTCTGGACCCTCGCCAGCACCCGGGCCTTCGCCGGCCCGCAGCGCTGCACCCGGTGGGTGCTCGGCACCGACCTCGCCCTCGCCGTCACCGGCATCGTGATGAGCGGGATGACCGACGACCCGGTCCGGATCAGCCACGGCGCGCCCACCCTGCCGACCATCTGGGCCGCCGGCACGGTGCTCGGCTTCGCCGGCAAGGGGGGCTGGCGCTGGGCCGCCGCCTCCGGCTCGGTGATCGGCGTGGCCAACATCCTCGGCCACGGCGGCCCGACCAGCGACAACATCCACAACATCGTGCTGCTGATGGTGGCCGGCTGCGCCATCGGCTACGTCATCGAACTGGCCCGCGCCAGCGAGGCCACGCTCACCCGGGCGCTCCAGGTCGAGGCCGCCACCCGGGAGCGCGAGCGGCTCTCCCGCGACATCCACGACGGCGTGCTCCAGGTGCTCGCGCTGGTCCAGCGCCGCGGCTCCGAGCTCACCGGGAAGGCCGACGCCGGCGCGGACTTCGCCGAACTCGGCCGGCTGGCCGGTGAGCAGGAGCGCGCCCTGCGGGCGCTGATGACCGGGGGCCCGATCCCCGGACAGCGCGCGCCGCAGTGCGCGGCCGACGAGCCGCAGGACCTCACCGCCCTGCTGCGCCCGTACGCCGACGAACGGATCACGCTCTCCGCCCCCGGCACCCCGGTGCTGCTGCCCGCCCCGGCGGCGGGCGAACTCGCCGCAGCGGTCGGCGCGGCCGTGGACAACGTGCGCCGGCACGCCGGGGAGCCGGCCCGGGCCTGGATCCTGGTGGAGGACGAGCCGGAGGCCGTCACGGTCAGCATCCGTGACGACGGCCCCGGCTTCGCCCCCGGCCGGCTCGGCGAGGCCGAGCGGGCCGGGCGGCTGGGCGTCTCCCAGTCCATCCGCGGCCGGCTGCTGGACCTCGGCGGCACCGCCGAGCTGTACTCGGCGCCCGGGGAGGGCGTCGAGGTGGAACTGCGCGTCCCGAGGAAGGGTTCTGATGACCGATCAGCCGTCGACTGACCGGCCGGTGCGGGTGATGGTCGTGGACGACCACCCGATGTGGCGCGACGCCGTCTCGCGCGACCTCGCGGAGGCCGGACTGGACGTGGTGGCCACCGCGGGCGACGGCGAGGAGGCCGTCCGCCGGGCCCGCGCCTGCACGCCGCAGGTCGTCGTGCTGGACCTCAACCTGCCCGGCCTGTCCGGCGCGGAGGTGTGCCGCCAGGTGGTCGCGGCCGATCCGGCGGTGCGGGTGCTGGTGCTGTCGGCCAGCGGCGAGCACCAGGACGTGCTGGAGGCGGTGAAGTCCGGGGCGACCGGGTACCTGGTGAAGTCGGCCGGGCGGGAGGAGCTGCTGGACGCGGTGCGCCGTACGGCCGTCGGCGACGCCGTGTTCACACCCGGCCTGGCGGGCCTGGTGCTGGGCGAGTTCCGCCGGCTGGCCACCGAGCCGGCCCCCGCCTCCGCCCCGGCCGTCCCGCAGCTGACCGCCCGGGAGACCGAGGTGCTGCGCCTGGTCGCCAAGGGCCTGTCATACCGGCAGATCGCCGACCGGCTGGTGCTGTCGCACCGGACGGTGCAGAACCACGTGCAGAACACGCTCGGCAAGCTGCAGCTGCACAACCGGGTGGAGCTGGTCCGCTACGCGATCGAGCAGGGCCTGGACGACGAGATCTGACGGCCGGCCGCGGGCCGCCCCGAGCGCCCGGCCCGGGACGGCCCGCCGGCCGCCCGCTCAGCGCCGGACGGCCGCCGTTTCGCGCAGCAGGCCCGCCACGATGTCCACGCCGTCGCGGGTCAGCACCGACTCGGGGTGGAACTGGAGGCCCGCGAAGCCCGGTCCGCGCAGGGCGTGCACGTCGCCGGTGACGGCGTCCCGGGCGACCTCGACGCCCTCGGCGGCCAGCCGGGCCGCGTCGGCGTCGGAGCAGCGCGCGGTGAACGCGTTGTAGAAGCCGACCGTCCGCTTGGTGCCGAAGAGGTCGATGCTCTCCTGCGCCCCCTGGTACGGGACGGCCTTGCGGCCCAGGCCCAGTCCGAGCTCGGCGGAGAGCAGCTGGTGGCTGAGGCAGACCGCGAGCAGCGGCGCGCTGCGGGCACCGGAGCGGGCGGCGGCCAGCGCGTCGGCGACGACCGGCCGCAGCAGGGCCATCTTGGGGTCGCCCGCGAGGGCCGGGTCGCCCGGTCCGGGGCCGAGCACCAGCGGGCCGTCGTGCGCCGCGGCGAGCTCGCGCAGCCCCGGCCGGTCGTAGCGCACCACGGTGACCCGGTGGCCGATCGAGGTGAGCAGGTGGGAGAGCATCGCGGTGAAGGTGTCCTCGCCGTCGACGACCAGGGTCGGCGCGGGCTCGGTGACCACCGCCGGGGTCTGCATCCGCAGCCAGAACGGTGCGAGGTCGGCCCGCCGGGCGTCCAGCGCGGCCTGGACCCGGTGGTCGTCGGCCAGCCGGGGGCCGGTGGGGCCGGGCAGTCGGGCGGGGGCGGGCCGGGCGCCGATGGCGGTGAGCACCCCGGCGGCCTTGGCGTGGGTCTCGGCGACCTCGGACTCCGGGACGGAGTGGCGCACCAGCGTGGCGCCGACCCGGACGACCAGGCCGCCGGTGGCCGGGTCGATGTCGGCGGTGCGGATGCAGATCGGGGAGTCGAGCAGCTGCCCGCCGCTGGCGGAGCGGCCGATCAGCGCCAGCGCGCCGGAGTAGTAGCCGCGCCCGCCCGGCTCGTAGCGCTTGATGACCCGGGTGGCGTTCTGCACCGGGCTGCCGGTGACGGTGGCGGCGAACATCGTCTCGCGGAGCACCTCGCGGACGTCCAGCGAGGTGCGCCCGCGCAGCTCGTACTCGGTGTGCGCCAGGTGGGACATCTCCTTGAGGCGGGGTCCGAGCACCTGCCCGCCGAGGTCGCCGACGGTGCACATCATCTTCAGTTCCTCGTCGACGACCATCGTCAACTCCTCCAGCTCCTTGGGGTCGTGGAGGAAGTGGAGCAGCGAGTCGATGTCCGAGCCGCCGGCCGGATAGCGGTACGTCCCCGAGATCGGGTTCATCACGACGGTGCCGCCGCTCTGCCGGACGTGCACCTCCGGGGAGGCGCCGACCAGCACGCGCTCGCCGGTGTGCACCAGGAACGTCCAGTACGCGCCGCGCTCCTGCTCCAGCAGGCGCCGGAACAGGGAGAGGGCGAGCGCGGGGGAGAAGTCCTCGAGCGTGGCGCGGAAGTCGCGCCGGATCACGAAGTTGGCGCCCTCGCCGTTGCCGATCTCGTCCTCGATCACCCGGCGGACGATCGCCGCGTAGGCCTCGTCGTCGACGTCGAACGAGCCGCCGGTGAGGTTCACCGGCAACTGCGGTAGGGCGGAGTTGAATTCGGCCAACGGCAGGGCGAACTGCTCGGTCACCGAGAGGGCCTGCAGCGGGGTGCCGTCATCGTGTGCCTCGAAGCCGCGCTCGCGGATCTGTCGGTACGGGACGAGTGCGAGCAGGTCGTGGACGGGGCCGGCGGCCGGCACGCCGCTGCGGACCGGCAGGTCGGCGAGGTGCGGGTACTCGTCGACGGTGCCCAGCAGCACCTCGACGGTGTCCGGGGCGAGCCGCGGGGTGCGGCGGTGCAGCAGGGCGAAGGCGGGGGCGCCGGGGGAGGTGAGACGGGTGAGCAGATCGGCGGCGGTGGTCACGGGAACGGCTTCCTTCCGGGTGGACTGGCGAGGTGCGGTGCGTGGATCCGCTCCCGGAGGGCCGGCTGCTCAGACGCCGACGGCCGCCCCGAGGGGCGGCCGTCGTGTTCGTCTAGGAACGCGCGATCGGTGGGCCACCCTTGGGGGAGGCCCACCACCAGGAGTGGGTGTGGGGCGCGTGCATGGCTCGAGCGTAGCGGATGGGGCCGGGCGGGTGAGCCCCGTCACGTGATTGTCCGAGTCGTGTCTCATCCCTCGGGCAATGGTCACGAATCGCTCGCGTCACCCCGTAGCCTTGGCGGTGTGACCGTGACGAATCCCCACTCCTGGCAGTCCCTGCCCGCGGCGCAGCAGCCTGAATGGCCGGACCAAGAGGCTCTGCGCAAGACCCTTGCCGAGCTCGCCTCCTATCCGCCGCTCGTCTTCGCCGGCGAGTGCGACCAGCTGCGCGCCCGGCTCGGAGCCGTGGCGCGTGGTGAGGCGTTCCTGCTGCAGGGCGGTGACTGTGCCGAGGCCTTCGACGGCGTCTCGGCGGAGCACATCCGCAACAAGCTGAAGACCCTGCTGCAGATGGCGGCGGTGCTGACGTACGCCGCCTCGGTGCCGGTCGTGAAGGTCGGCCGCATCGCCGGCCAGTACTCCAAGCCGCGCTCCAAGTCGACCGAGACCCGGGACGGCGTCACCCTCCCGGTCTACCGCGGCGACTCGGTGAACGGCTTCGAGTTCACCCCCGAGTCCCGCATCCCGGACCCGGAGCGCCTGAAGCGGATGTACAACGCGTCCGCCGCGACGCTCAACCTGGTGCGCGCCTTCACCACCGGTGGTTACGCGGACCTGCGCCAGGTGCACGCCTGGAACCAGGACTTCGTGCGCAACTCGCCGGCCGGCCAGCGCTACGAGCAGCTCGCCCGGGAGATCGACAACGCCCTGGCGTTCATGAACGCCTGCGGCGTCGCCCCGGAGGAGTTCAGGACCGTCGAGTTCTACTCCTCGCACGAGGCGCTGATCCTCGACTACGAGACCGCGATGACCCGTGTGGACTCGCGCACCGGCGAGCTGTACGACGTCTCCGGCCACATGGTGTGGATCGGCGAGCGCACCCGTCAGCTGGACCACGCGCACATCGAGTTCGCCTCGAAGGTCCGCAACCCGATCGGGGTGAAGCTCGGCCCGACCACCTCGGTCGACGAGGCGCTGACCCTGATCGAGAAGCTGGACCCGGAGCGCGAGCCGGGCCGCCTGACCTTCATCACCCGGATGGGTGCCGGCAAGGTCCGCGAGCACCTGCCCACCCTGGTGGAGAAGGTCACCGCCTCCGGCGCGCAGCCGGTGTGGATCTGCGACCCGATGCACGGCAACACCTTCGAGGCCTCCAGCGGCCACAAGACCCGCCGCTTCGACGACGTGCTCGACGAGGTCAAGGGCTTCTTCGAGGTGCACCGCGCGCTCGGCACCCACCCGGGCGGCATCCACGTGGAGCTGACCGGCGACGACGTGACCGAGTGCGTCGGCGGCGGCGACGAGGTGCTGGTCGACGACCTGCACCAGCGCTACGAGACGGCCTGCGACCCGCGGCTCAACCGCAGCCAGTCGCTGGACCTGGCGTTCCTGGTCGCGGAGATGTACCGCGGGCAGTGAGGCGGCCACCCCGGAGAGCGGGGCGATCACCGAGATGTGACGAAGGCCCCTCCGGTTTCGGGATTCCCGAGCCCGGAGGGGCTTTTTCGTGCCCGGATCGCCGGGTAAGGTGAGGCTTAGTGAACTAAGGCAAGCCTTAGTCAAGATCCAATCCGCTCCACCCCCCCCGGGAGACCTGCGATGTACGTGTGCATGTGCCATGCGGTCACCGAGGACCAGGTGAAGAAGGCGATCGACGCCGGTGCCGACAGCCCCCGCCAGATCGCCAGGGGCTGCAAGGCCGGCACCGACTGCGGGTCCTGCGTCCGCCGGATCCAGGCGCTGCTCGGCGAGCACGGCGCCCGGCCGTGCCCGACCGCCCGGCTCGCCGCGAAGCTCGGCCTGGCCGACCCGGAGGCCCCGGAGCAGGCCCCGCCGGCGTCCGGGGCGCCGGCCCCGGTCAGGGTGCTGCGCGCGGCCTGAGGCCTCGGGGCTCCGGCGCCTCAGGACTCCGGCTGCTCGATCAGCTGGGCGAGGTAGAGCGCCTCGCCGAGCTTCTCCAGGAGCTCCAGCTGGGTGTCGAGGTAGTCGATGTGGTGCTCCTCGTCCGCCAGGATGTCCTCGAAGATGTTCGCCGAGGTGACGTCGTTCTTGGCGCGCATCACCACGATCCCGCGCTTCAGGCGGTCGATCGCCTCGACCTCGACCTGGCGGTCCGCCTCGAACATCTCCTTGACCGTCTGGCCGATCCGGACGTGGAACAGCCGCTGGTAGTTCGGCAGCCCGTCCAGGAAGAGGATCCGGTCGGTGAGGGTCTCGGCGTGCTTCATCTCGTCGAAGGACTCGTGCCGGGTGTACTTGGCGAGCTTCGTCCAGCCGAAGTTCTCCTGCATCTTGGCGTGCAGGAAGTACTGGTTGATCGCGGTGAGCTCCGCGGTGAGCTGCTCGTTGAGGAACTCGATGACCTCTGGATCGCCCTGCATGGCGCTGCCTCCCTGCGCTTCGGCCTGCGGTTGGTCCCGCGTTGCGCATCCTGGCACCGGGGTGGGCGGAAATTCCAGTAAGTTCACACTCACTAGGACATGTGTCGGAATATCCGATTTAGCCGGGAAGGTTCCGGGGGTAGTCGACCGTTGGCCCGTACGAGCGGGGCGTGCGGCCCGCAGAAGGGGCGCGCGCCGGGCCCCGGCCGCCGTCTGTCACCATGGAGCCATGGGTCAGTCCGAACAAGAACCACTTCCGCCGTCTGACCCGAGGATCCCCCCGGGGCAGCGCGCGCAGCGCGGCTGGCCCGCCCTGCACTACGGTCCGGTGCCCCGCTTCAAACCGCTGACCTGGGACCTCCAGGTGTTCGGCGCGACCGCCTCGGCGGAGAAGCACAGCTGGGACTTCACCGCCTTCCAGACCCTGCCCCGCACCACCGTCGTCGCCGACCTGCACTGTGTCACCAAGTTCACGCTGCTCGGCAACGAGTGGACGGGGGTGCCGGCGGCCGCCCTGCTCGACCTGGTGCCCCCCGCGCCCGGCGTCACCCACGTCATGGTCTGGGCCGAGTACGGCTACAGCGCCAACCTGCGGCTGGCCGACTTCGCCGACCCGCGGACGGTCCTGGCCACCCACCGCAACGGCGAGACGCTGACCGCCGAACACGGCTTCCCGGTCCGGCTGGTCGTCCCGCAGCTGTACGCCTGGAAGGGCCCCAAGTGGGTCCGCGCGGTGGAGTACATGCGGGCCGACCGCCGCGGCTTCTGGGAGGAGCGCGGCTACCACAACCTGGCCGACCCGTGGCGTGAGCAGCGCTACTCCTACCAGGAGGAGCCGGGCGACGGCCCGCTCCGCTGAGCCGCCCGACCCGCTCCGCTGAGCCGCCCGACCCGCTCCGCTGAGCCGCCCGACCCGCTCGCTGGGCCGCCCGACCCGCTCTAGAAGAACGGGAAGTTGACCGTCACCGCGGTGTGCTGCGGGCGGCGCTCGCCGGCCGCGGGGGACTGGCCGGACACCTTGCCCGTGCCGAACAGGTTGACCCCGGTGGTCTGCATCGTGAAACCGGCCGCCTGCAGCGTCTTCGCCGCGTCGTCCTTGCTCATGCCGGTGACGTCGGGCACGGGCACCATGCCCTTGCTGACCACCAGCGACACCGCGGCGTTCTCCTGCAGCAGCTGCCCGGCCGCCGGAGAGCTGCTGATCACCGCGCCCTCCGGCACGGTGTCGTCGTAGGTCTCGGTCACCCCGCCCCTGGTCAGCTGGGCGGCGGCCAGCGCCTCGGCCGCCTGGCCGGCGGGCTTGCCGGTGACGTCCGGCACGGCGATCCGCTTGGGGCCCTTGGAGACGGTCACCGTCACGGTGTCGCTCTTGCGGGCCCGCGCCCCCACCCCGGGGTCGGTGGCGATGACCTGCCCGGCCGGGACGCTCTCGCTGAACGCCTCGACGAACCGGCCGTGCATGCCCTCCTTGTCCAGGATCCGCTGCGCCTCGGCCCGGTCCTTGCCGAGCACACCGGGCACCGGTCCGTACAGGCCCTCGGAGAGGCCGTAGGTGACGCCGCCGACCGCCAGCACCAGGGCGCTCAGCGCGGCGACCCAGAGCAGCGGGCGGCGCGGGAGGCGGCGCAGCCGTCCGGGGCGGCGCCGGCGCACCGGGGTCGGCTCGTCGTACGGGCGCGGCTCGACCAGCAGCTGGTCCATCAGGTCCGCCGGGACGTCCAGCACGCTGGTGCGCTCGGGCGGCGGGGCGTCGGCCGGGTGCGGCAGCGGCTGGATGACCGAGGTCGGCTCGCTGGTCGGGTAGCGCGGGCTGGGCCGGGTGGAGGCCGGCGGCTCGGCGTCCAGCTCGGCCGGGGTGAGCGTGCGGCGGACCCGCTGCAGGGCGGCGAGCAGCTCGACCGCGTCGTACGGGCGGGCGTCGGCCGTCCGCGCGCAGGCGCCGGCCACTATCGCGTCCAGTGCGGCGGGGACGGCCGGGGCGGTCAGCGAGGGGGCCGGGACGTCCTCGTGCAGGTGCTTGTACATGACCTGGACGGGGTTGTCGCCGGTGTGCGGGCGGCGGCCGGTGAGCATCTCGTAGAGCAGGATGCCGGCCGCGTAGACGTCGACCCGCTGGTCGGTGGGGGCGTCCGGGAGGATCTGCTCGGGAGCGAGGTAGGAGACGGTGCCCAGGACGGTGCCGCCGGTCGCGGTGCTGGTCGAGGTGGGGGCGCCGTCCGCGGTGCCGAGCACCCGGACCAGGCCGAAGTCGGCGACCTTGACCAGGCCGCCCTCGGTGATCAGCACGTTCTCCGGCTTGACGTCGCGGTGCACCAGCCCGGCCCGGTGGGCGGCGCCCAGGGCGGCGAGCACCGGCTCCAGCACGTCCAGCGCGGCCCGGACGGACAGCGCGCCGCGGTCGCGCAGCAGGTCGCGCAGCGTGCGGCCGGGCACGTACTCCATCGCGAGGAAGACGTTCCCGCCGTCCGCGCCCTGGTCGAAGACGTTGACCACGTTGGGGTGGGTGAGCCGGGCGACGGCCTTGGCCTCGCGGATGAACCGGGCGGTGAAGCCGTCGTCACCGGCCAGCGAGGGGTGCATCACCTTGAGGGCGACGACCCGGTCCAGCCGGGTGTCGGTGCCCTTGTAGACGGTGGACATCCCGCCGGTCGCGATGCGCTGCTCGACCCGGTACCGGCCGTCCAGCAGGGTACCGATCAGCGGGTCGTGCAGTGCCATGTCCACCCGGGGGAGTCTAGTGCCGCGGGCGCGCACCGGACCCTGGGGACACCGCCCCCGGGCCCGGCTGTGCCCGGCTTGTGACACGGGACGCCCCCGGGCGCCGCGGGTGTTCCGGCGTCAGAAGGCGGGGCGCTCGCGGGTGTCCAGGTCCGCCCGGCCGGCCATCGCCGAGGAGGCCTCGGCGTGGAAGCGGCGCGGGATGCGGCCGGCCCGGAACGCGAGCCGGCCGGCCTCGGCGGCGTGCCGCATCGCCTCGGCCATCAGCACCGGGTCCTGCGCCCTGGTCACCGCGGAGGCGAGCATCACGGCCGCGCAGCCCAGCTCCATCGCCAGCGCGACGTCGGAGGCGGTTCCGGCGCCCGCGTCCAGGATCACCGGGACGTTCGCGCCCTCCACGATCAGCTGGAAGTTGTGCGGGTTGCGGATGCCCAGGCCGGAGCCGATCGGCGAGCCGAGCGGCATGATCGCCGCGCAGCCGACGTCCTCCAGCTTGCGGGCCAGCACCGGGTCGTCGTTGGTGTACGGGAGCACCGTGAAGCCGTCGTCGACGAGGGTCTCGGCGGCGTCCAGCAGCTCGATCGGGTCCGGCAGGAGGGTCCGCTCGTCGGCGATCACCTCCAGCTTCACCCAGTCGGTGCCGAGCGCCTCGCGGGCCAGCCGGGCGGTCAGCACGGCCTCCCCGGCGGTGTAGCAGCCGGCCGTGTTGGGCAGCACGCGGATGCCGTTGCGGGTCAGCACGTCCAGGACGGAGCCCTGGGTGGAGGCGTCCACCCGGCGCATCGCCACGGTGGTGAGCTCGGTGCCGGAGGTCAGCAGCGCGCGCTCCAGGACCTCCAGGCTCGGGGCGCCGCCGGTGCCCATGATCAGCCGGGAGCCGAAGGTCGCCCCGGCGATGGTCAGCAGGTCGTCGGCCATGGTCAGCCTCCCTGGACGGCGGTGAGGATCTCGATCCGGTCGCCCGCGGACAGCGCCGTGTCCGACCACGAACCCCGGGGCACCACGGCCTCGTTGAGCGCGGCGGCGACGCCGGAGTGGGCCGTGCTGAGGGTGGCCACCACCTCGGCGAGGGTGGTCGTGGCGGGCACCCGGCGGGGCTCGCCGTTGACGGTCAGTGCGATCTCGGTCATGCGGAGGCCTTCGTGGTGGAGCGGTCGGGGGAGAACCGGGTGGGGGTGAACGGCTGTGCCAGCTCGGGGAGTTCGCCGGTCGCCAGGTACTCGGCGAGCAGGTCGGCGGTCACCGGGGCGAGCAGCACCCCGTTGCGGTAGTGGCCGGTGGCGGCGACCAGTCCGGGCAGGGCGGTCGGGCCCAGCAGCGGCGCGTTGTCCGGCGAGCCGGGGCGCAGCCCGGCGGAGGTCTCCAGTAGCGGGAGTTCGGTGATCCCGGGGACCAACTCGTGTGCGTCGCGCAGTAGTTCGTAGACCCCGCCGGCGGTCACCGTGGTGTCGTAGCCCTGTTCCTCGGTGGTCGCGCCGATCACCAGCTCGCCGTCCTCCCGGGGCACCAGGTACAGGTGCTGCCCGCGCACCACGGCGCGGACGTTGCGGGACAGGAACGGCCGGTACGCCCCGGGCACCTGCAGCCGCAGGATCTGCCCCTTCACCGGGCGGACGGGCGGCAGCACCCCGTCCGGCAGGCCGGGCAGCCGGTGGCTGTGCGGGCCGGCCGCGAGCACCACCCGGTCGGCGGTCACCGCCCCGCCGTCGCCGAGCCGCACCCCCACCGCCCGGTCGCCCTCGACCAGCAGCTCGACCGCCGGGGTGCGCCGCACGACCACGCCCGCGGCCTCGCCGGCCAGCAGCAGCGCGGCGAGCAGCCGGCGGCCGTCCACCTGGTGGTCGTCGGCGACGTGCAGGCCGCCGCGCACGCCGGGGGCGAGCATCGGCTCCATGCGGCGGGCCTCCCGGCCGGTCAGCCAGGTCGAGTCCAGGCCGAGCCGCTGGTGGAAGGCGTGCAGTTCGCGCAGTTCCGCCCGGTCGTCGGAGTCCAGCGCCACGGCGAGCGTGCCGCACCGCCGGTAGCCGGTGTCCGCGCCGCCGCTCGCCTCGGTCAGTTCGGCGGCGAAGGCGGCGTACCGCTCGTTCGAGGCCATGCCGAGGCGCAGCAACGGCTCCTCGCCGTACTGCAGCTCGGTGACCGGCGCGAGCATCCCGGCCGCGACCCGGGCCGCCCCGCCGCCGGGGGAGGGGTCGACCACGACCGTCGCCAGTCCGCGCTGCGCCGCCCGCCAGGCGACGGCGAGACCGATCAGGCCCCCGCCGACCACCAGCACGTCGGCGCGGGCGCCCGGTGCCAAGCGTGTCAAAGCTGCTCTTCTCCCTTCGCCGGTATGACCCGGATCAGGTTCGGACGGTCGCAGGCCGTGCCAGCCCGCCTCTCAGCCCGGTCCGCCGGGCTCCCGTGATCGTGCCCCCACCATAACGCCGGTGGTCGGCCCGGCCGAAGGCGTGTACGAGGGGTGGACGGAGAGTGCGCAGGTGGGGGTGCCCGCGGCCGGCCGGGCGGGCGTGCGGTCCCCCTGGTGGACGCCTCGACCGGGCGTCGAGGGCGCTGAGTACAGTGACGGGCGTGGCAGAGCTGAGCGGAACGGATCAGGTGGTCGTCGTCGGAGCCGGGCTGGCCGGGGCGCAGTGCGCCCTCAAGCTGCGGCAGGGCGGCTGGCGGGGGCGGATCGTGCTGGTCGGCGAGGAGCGGCACGCGCCGTACGACCGGCCGCCGCTGTCCAAGGAGGTGCTGCTCGGCAAGACCGACGCCACCCCCCTCGACATCGACTACCCGCACCTCGGCATCGAGCTGCTCACCGGCCGCCGCGCCACCGGCCTCACCCCCGGCGTGCTGCACACCGACGGCGGTGAACTCCCCTACGGCGCACTGGTGATCGCCACCGGCGCCACCCCGCGGCGGCTGCCCGGCGCCGAGCGCGCGCACCTGCTGCACACCCTGGACGACGCGCTCGCGCTGCGGGCCCTGCTGCGGCCCGGGCTGCGCCTGGTGCTGGTCGGCGCGGGCTGGATCGGCGCCGAGGTGGCCACCGCGGCCCGCGAGGCCGGCTGCACGGTGACGGTGGTGGAGGCGGGCCCGGCCCCGCTGCCCGGTGCGCTGCCGACGGAGGTCGGTTCGGCGATGGCCGCCTGGTACGCCGAGGCGGGTGTCGAGCTGCGCTGCGGGGTCGGCGTCGCCGCCGTGGAGTCCGGCTCGGTGCTGCTGGCGGACGGCTCGCACCTGGCCGCCGACGAGGTGGTGGTCGGGGTCGGGGCCCGGCCCGCGACCGACTGGCTGGCCGGCTCCGGCGTCGAGCTGGACGGCACCGGCGCGGTGCTGGTCGACGAGCGCCTGCGCACGGGCGTGCCGGGCGTCTTCGCGGCCGGCGACTGCGTCAGCTACCCCTCCGCCCGGGTCGGTGCCCGGCTGGCCGTCCAGCACTGGGACCACGCGCTGCAGTCCGGCGAGGCGGCGGCGGCCGCGGTGCTCGGCGCGGAGGCGCCGCCGTACGACCCGGTGCCGTACTTCTGGTCGGAGCAGTTCGGGCGGATGGTCCAGTACGCCGGGCGGCACGCCGCGGGCGACCGGATGCTGTGGCGCGGCGGCCCCGGGGACGCCTCCTGGGCGGTGCTCTGGCTGCGCGACGGGGTGCCGAGCGCGCTGCTGACCGTCGACCGGCCGCGCGACCTCACCCAGGGCCGGCGGCTGATCGAGCGCGGCACCGCCCTGGACCCGGTCCGCGCGGCGGATCCGGCCGTGCCGCTGAAGGCCGCCGCCGCCCTCTGACCGGCCCCTTGGTGCGCGGGGGCCCGTCGAGGTGGCAGTCTGGTGCCGTGAGTGAGATCGATGCGAAGACTGATGCCCTGGTCCCCGAGTGGCTGTACCTGCCCGACATCTCCGAGCGGTGGGGCGTGCTCGTCACCGAGGTCCGCAACATGGTCAAGAAGGGTGAGCTGATCGCGGTACGCCGCGGACCCAACAAGTCGCTGCAGGTCCCGGCCGCGTTCATCGACGAGGAGGGCCCGGTCAAGCACCTGGTCGGCCTGCTGACGGTGCTGCGCGACAGCGGGTTCAGCGACGAGGAGATCGTCGAGTGGATGTTCACCGAGGACCCGTCGCTGCCCGGGACCCCGGCGCAGGCCCTCTGCGAGAACCGGGCGACCGAGGTGAAGCGGCGCGCCCAGGCGATGGCGCTGTGACGACCCCCGCGCCGGCCGCCGGCCCCCGGGCCCGGCTGGCCGACGCCCGGCTGTACCTGTGCACCGACGCCCGGCGCGAGCAGGGCGACCTGGCCGAGTTCCTCGACGCGGCGCTGTCCGGCGGGGTGGACGTCGTCCAGCTCCGGGACAAGGGCCTGGAGGCGCGGCAGGAACTGGAGGCCCTGGAGGTCTTCGCGGACGCGTGCCGGCGCCACGGCAAGCTGCTGTCCGTCAACGACCGCGCCGACGTCGCCCACGCGGCCCGGCCGGACGTGCTGCACCTCGGGCAGGACGACCTGCCGGTGCCGGCCGCCCGGGCGATCCTCGGCGAGGACGTGCTGATCGGGCGGTCCTGCCACGCCGAGTCCGAGGTGGACGCGGCGATCGCCGAGCCCGGCGTGGACTACTTCTGCACCGGTCCGGTGTGGCCGACCCCGACCAAGCCGGGCCGCCCGGCGCCGGGCATCGGCCTGGTCTCCTACGCGGCCGCGCGGGACACCGACCGGCCGTGGTTCGCCATCGGCGGGATCGACCTCGGGAACCTCGACGAGGTGCTCGCCGCCGGCGCCCGCCGGATCGTGGTGGTGCGCGCCATCACCGCGGCGGACGACCCGCGGGCCGCCGCCGCCGAGCTGTCGCGCCGGGTGCGCGCGGCCTGACCCCGTCGTCCGCCGCTGTCCGCGGTGCCTCAGTACTTGCGGACGGTGGCGGCCTCGGCCAGCGCCAGCAGCACCGCCCGGGCCCGCTCGTCGGCGAGCGGCGCCGCCTCCAGCGCGGTCAGCGACTGCCGCATCAGTTCCTCGATCCGGTGCTCCACCCGTTCGGGCGCGCCGCTGCGGGCGACCAGGGCGCGCAGCCCGGCGACCTCCTCGGGGGCGAGGTCCGGCGCGCCGAGGCGCTCGTCCAGGTGCCGGGCGTCGGCGGCGGACAGGCCGCGCATCGCGTGCGCCACCAGCAGGGTCCGCTTGCCCTCGCGCAGGTCGTCCCCGGCGGGCTTGCCGGTGACCGCCGGATCGCCGAAGACGCCGAGCAGGTCGTCGCGCAGCTGGAACGCCTCGCCCAGCGGCAGGCCGAACGCCCCGAACGCCGCCACCAGCTCCGGCCCGGCCCCGGCCAGCAGCGCGCCGACCTGCAGCGGCCGCTCGATCGTGTACTTCGCCGACTTGTAGTGCAGCACGGCCTGCGCCCGCTCCAGCGCGCCCGCGTCCGCCGAGTCGCCGGCCACCGGCTCCAGCACGTCCAGGTACTGGCCGACCATGACCTCGGTGCGCATCAGGTCGAACACCGGCTTGGCGGCCAGCACCGCCGCCGGCTCCAGGCCGGAGCGCAGGAACAGCTCGTCGCACCAGATCAGCAGCAGGTCGCCGAGCAGCACCGCGGCCGAGGCCCCGTACTGCTCGCGGTCGCCGCGCCAGCCGCTGTCCCGGTGCAGGGCCTCGAAGCGGCGGTGGACGGAGGGCAGGCCGCGGCGGGTGTCGCTGCGGTCCATCAGGTCGTCGTGCACCAGGGCACTCGCCTGGAGCAGTTCGAGGGCGGCGGCCGCGTTGGCGATCCCCGCGCCGTCGGCCGGGCCGCCGGCGCCGCGCCAGCCCCAGTAGCAGAAGGCCGGGCGCAGCCGCTTGCCGCCGTCCAGCAGGAAGTCGCGCAGGGCGTCCGTGGCGGGGGCCAGCTGGGGGGAGATCTTGTCCAGCAGGGCGGCCTGGCCGTCCATGAACGCGGCGAGGGCGGCGTTGACGCGGGTGCGGACGTCCTCCACGTCAATGGGGTTGGCCGGCCGGTTGCTGGACGAGGTCACGATGAGGCTCCGCTGGTTCGCTGGGGGTGCAGCAAGCGTAGCGGGGCGGCTGGGAACGGCTGTGCGAGCAGGTGTTCGGGCCCGGACCTACCGGCCGGTAGGGCCACCCGAACGGCGTCCACCAGGTGTCTCAATCCGTGGAACCGAGTTGTCCGGCCCCTTCGAACGCCGGATAACCTGCCAGCATGGCACTCGGAATCGCTTCCACCAGACCGGACCGCGCACAGACGGTCCGCGAGCTCCTGGCGGCCGGAAAGCGGTCCTTCTCCTTCGAGTTCATGCCCCCGCGCACCGAAGCCGGGGAGCAGAAGCTCTGGGACGCCATCCGCCGCCTCGAACCGCTCGACCCCAACTTCGTCTGCATGACGTACGGCGCCGGCGGCTCCTCGCGCGAGCGCACCGTCAACATGGTCGGCCGGATCGCCACCGAGACCACGCTCACCCCGGTCGCCCACCTGACGGCCGTCGACCACTCGGTCGCCGAGCTGCGCAACATCATCGGCCAGTACGCCGACCAGGGCGTCCGCAACGTCCTCGCGGTCCGGGGCGATCCGCCCGGCGACCCGACGGGCGAGTGGGTCAGCCACCCGGAGGGCGTCACCTACGCGTACGAGCTGGTCGAACTGATCAAGGGCATCGGCGACTTCTGCGTCGGCGTCGCGGCGTCGCCGAACATGCACCCGCGCTCGACCGACTGGGACGAGGACATCCGGCACTTCGTCGGGAAGATCCGGGCCGGCGCCGACTACGCGATCACCCAGATGTTCTTCGAGGTCGACGACTACCTGCGGCTGCGCGACCGGGTCACCGCCGCCGGCTGCGAGACGCCGATCATCCCGGAGATCATGCCCGTCACCAACGCCCGGCAGCTGGAGCGCTTCCCGCAGCTGAGCGGCTCCGCCTTCCCCGTCGACCTGGAGGCCCGACTGCGGGCCGCCATCGACGACCCGGCGGCGCTGCGGGCGATCGGCATGGAGCACGCCACCGCGATGGCGGAGCGGCTCCTCGCCGAGGGTGCGCCCGGCCTGCACTTCATCACCCTCAACCACTCCACGGCGACGCTGGAGATCTACCAGAACCTGGGCCTGCACCAGCGCCACGCCTGACGCGACGCCCGGCGCCGCGCCCACCCGGACGCGCACCCGGCCGCACCCCCACGAGCCCGTCACCGGTCCGCCGGTGCCGGGCTCGGTCGTGTGCGCCCCGCTCCCGAGCGGCGGGAACGCGATGCGGTACCCCGGCCGTTGAACCGGTACAGTCGCCGCACACGCGCGGCGCGCGCGGGCACGCGACTGGAGGTAGCGGGCGGATGGGCATCGGATACCTGCTGCTGTACGTCGCGTTGGCGGTGGTGGCGCTCTGGCTCCTCGCGGAGGTGCTGCTGCAGAACCGCGCCCCGCTGCACTGGCGGGCCCTCGCCCTGGTCGGCTTCCTCGCGGTGGCCGCCGGCATGGTCCTCGGGTCGGTCCCGGTGATCGGCGCCGGCGCCGCCCTGTTCGCCGTCGGCCAGACCTTCGTCACCCTCTCGGTGAAGCGCGGCCACCAGGGCGGCTGGTCGCTGCGCAAGGCCGACGGCAGCCTGCCCGGCCCGCTCGCCAAGGTGCCCCTGCTGGGCGCCCTGACCGGCGGCGCCGTCGCGGTGGCCGCGGTCGAGGCCGCCGCCCCCCGGGTCGGCGAGGTCAGCGCCGTCGAGGAGCCCCCGCTGCCGGAGGCCGTCGCCCCGGTCGCCGAGGCCGCCCCCGAGGTCGAGCAGACCGCCGCCTTCGAGATGCAGGAGCTCGCCCAGGACGGCGTCTACGCCCAGTCCTACTACGAGCAGCAGCAGCCGCACGACCCCTACGCCGAGGCCTACCAGGCCGGCTACGACGCCGTGCAGCCCCAGCAGCAGCCGGCCTACGACCAGCAGCAGTGGCAGACCCAGCAGCAGCCCGCCTTCGCCTACGACCAGGGCTACGGCGGCTACCCCCAGCAGCAGGTCCAGGACCCGTACGCGGGCTACCAGCAGCAGGACCAGTACCAGGCATACCCGCAGCAGCAGGCCGGCTGGGACCAGCAGCAGAACTGGCAGCACCCCGACCAGCAGCAGCACCAGCAGCACCCGGAGCAGCAGCACCAGCAGGGGATCCCCCAGCAGCAGGCCTACGACCAGCACGCCTACGGCTACCAGCAGCAGAACACCTGGCACCAGGGCTGACCGGAGCCCGCCCGCGCGGGCCCCGGGCCGGGCTCAGGCCGGACTCAGGCCGGGCCGACGAGGTTCGCGGTGATGCAGGCCGACATTCCGGTGCGGGCCAGCCCGCCGCCCGGGTGGGCCGACCCGCCGACGAGGTACAGGCCGGGTGTCGGGGACTCGTTGGGGAGCCGCAGCCACTCGCCCGCGGGCCCGGCGAGGGCCGGGGCCGGGACGGAGCCGCCGGGGGCGCCGGTCTCCCGGAACGTGGTCTCCGGGGTGCGGACGACCCGCCACAGCACCCGCTCGCGCAGGCCGAGCCCGGCCGCGTCGACGTGGTCGAGCAGCCGGTCGGCGTAGCGTTCCGCGACCCCCGGGGCCGTCCAGTCGACGGCGCCCTGGGCGGGCACGGTCGCGGTCAGCACCACGCTCTCGTGGCCGTCGTCCGGCCGCAGCGACGGGTCGTCCGGGCGGAGCACCTGCACCGTCGGGCGGTCGCAGGGCGTGGCCGCGCCGGCCAGGGCGGCCGACTCGGCCGCCGGGTCGGCGGCGTGCACGACGGTCCGGTGCGGGGTGCCCGCCGGCCGGGGGCCGCGCAGGGCGAGCAGCACGCCGAAGCGGCCCGGCGCCGGGGTCGGCCCGGTGCCGGCCGGCGCGGGGAGGCCGGCGCTCCGGGGGGCGAGGAGGGGCCGGGCGTCCGTCGCGGCGATCACCAGGTCGGCGTCGATCCGGCCGGCCGCGGTCTCGACACCGCGGGCCCGGCCCTCCTCGACGACCACCCGGGTGACCGCGGTGTCGAAGCGGAACGCGACCCCGCGCTGCTCGCAGCGCCGGTGGACGGCGTCGGCCAGCGCCCGCAGACCCCCGCGGACGTACCAGACGCCGAAGGACTGCTCCATGTACGGCAGCACGGTGGCGCTGGCCGGAGCGGTGTGCGGGTGCAGCCCGAACCGCAGCGCGTGCTCGTGCAGCAGCGCGGTGAGGCCGGGGTGGCCGCCGAGCTCCCGGGCGGCGACGTCGGCCAGGGTCCACGGGCGCGGCCGGCCGAGCCTGGCGAGCAGGCCGCGCCGCGGCGGGACGGGGTACGGGTCGGTGTGCAGCGGGGTCGGGTCGGCGGGCAGCGGCTCCTCCAGGAGCGGGCGGCGGGTCGCCTCCCAGACCGTCCGGCCGTGGTTCATGACCTCGCTCCAGCGGGCGCCGGAGCCGGCGCCGAAGGCGGCGTCCAGGGCCTGGCTGACGCCGCCGCGGGAGGCGTTGGGCAGGTCGACGGCCGTGCCGTCCGGGAACAGGTGCCGGCTCTCCGGGTCCACCGGTGCCAGGTCGACGAGCTGCTCCAGCGGCTCCCGGCCGGTCTTCAGGGCGAGGTCGCGGTAGACGGCCGGGAGGGTGAGCAGGCCGGGGCCGGTGTCGAAGGCGAAGCCGTCGCGCTCGTACCGGCCGACCATGCCCCCGTACGTGCCGGCGGCCTCGCAGACCGTCACCCGGTGTCCGAGGGTGCCCAGCCGCGAGGCCGCCGCGAGCCCGCTCATTCCTGCGCCGATGATGACGATCCGTGCCATGGCACTGATCCTAGGACGCCGCGGTCACGGCCTAGAAACGCCGGGCGTACTGCTCCTCCGACGGCCGGCCGGGCTGTTCGCGCTGCTCGCGGGCGGCGCGGCGCTCCCGGCGGCGGGCCCGGAAGGCCCGGATCCGGTTGATCGCGAACCAGACCAGCAGCAGCCCCGCGGCTAGCAGGACGGCGGCGATCGATGCGGCCAGCCAGGGATGGAAGATCGCCAGCGTCACCAGGCCCGCCACCGAGACGTCCTCCGCCATGCTGACCGCGATGTTGCTGGCCGGCTCGGGCGAGGTGTTGACGGCCATCCGCAGCGAGGCCTTCACCAGATGGCTGACCAGTGCCGTCGTGCCGCCCATGGCACCGGCCGCGACCTCGCCCAGCGAGCCCGGGTCGGCGCTCGCGATCAGGGCGCCGACGGTGGCGCCGGCGATCGGCCGGATGACGGTGTGGACGGAGTCCCAGAGGCTGTCCACGAACGGGATCTTGTCGGCCACCGCCTCCAGCAGGAAGAGCACGGCGGCGGCGATCAGCACGTCGGTGCGTTCCAGTGCGGGCGGCACCGAGTCCGCGCCGGCGAACCGGCCCAGCAGTCCGAGCAGCAGCACCACCGCGTAGGCGTTGATGCCGCTGGCGAGTCCGCTGGTGAAGATCAGCGGCAGGACCGTCATCGTCTCCCCCTCCTCATGATGTGGCTCCCCCCGTTCCGTTCGAGCACTGCACGCCGTACCGTACCGGGACGTCCCCCGCCGACCCGCCGGTTCCGGCCGTCGGCGGACCGGCCGCGGGGGATCTGAGTACGGATACTCAGATCCGCGGTTGAGTACGTCAGCGGATGGCCCCGGGGCCCCTCGGGACGGGAGAGTAGGGGCACCGGGACGGCGGCGCGTCGGGCGCCGACGGACCGGTCGGCGGACCACGTCCGCCCCAGTCGGCCACGAGGGGCCGGAGGGGCGGCGGCGGTGGTCCGCCTCGGGTGCCGGTCACGGTCACCGCACCGCCGACACGGGGCGGCGGAGCGGGCCGGGGGGAGACCGGCCACTGTGGGGGGAGCTCGGGGGGAGCTCGCCACCACCGCCCTCGGGGGAGGGGCGGAGCGGCGGCGCACGGCGGCGGCGCGGGACCTGGGGGGACAGGCCCGCGCCGGCCGCCGGCACCCGTTTCCGGCCGCGTTGTCAGTGGTCCCGTTCACGATGGAGGAGCACGGGCCGCCCGGTCCGCGCGCTGCCTCGGAACGGGGGAGACCATGACCGTCAGCCGTCCTGAGCCCGTCACCGCCCGCCTCCACCCCGCCGCCCTGCCGCACCCGCCGCGCGGCGGCGACGTCCATCCCGTCCTGCGCCGGACGGCCGCGCCGCCCGCCGCCCTCGACCTGCTGGCCGACGCCCACCGCACCCTCGACCGGGCGCGCGCCCTGGAGGATCCGCTGGAGCGGTACGCGGCGGCCCACCTGGCGGCGCTGCGCACCGTGGCGGCCGTGCTGGCGGTGCGCGGCCGGCCGGAGAAGGACCCACGCCGGCGCAGAGCCATCCGCAGCGCCTGGGAGGTGCTGCCCGAGGTGGCCCCCGAGCTGGCCGAGTGGGCCGTCTACTACGGCGCGGGCGCGCGCCGCCGGGCCGCCGCCGAGGCCGGGATCAGGGGCGCCGCGAGCGCCCGCGACGCCGATGACCTGGTCCGCAACTCCGCCCTGTTCCTGCGCCTGGTCGAACGGCTGCTGGGCCTGCGCCCGGCGCCGCCGGCCCCGCGGTTACCCCTGGACGTGGACGACCCGCCGGTGGTGACGGGCCCCGTCAACCGGTCGGTCTAAGGTGGAGGCATCCTGATCGATCTGCACGTGCCAAGGAGCCCCACCGTGTACCCGACGCGTCCCCGCAGTGCCCTGCGTACCGCCGTGGTGTGGGAGGTGGTGCGGGCAGCCCTGGAGAAGCGGGCGGCCGAGCTGGACCAGCCGGTGCTCGACGTGGTCGACACCGGCGGCGGCACCGGCAACTTCGCCGTGCCGGTGGCCAAGCTGGGCCACCGGGTCACCGTGGTCGACCCCAGCCCCGACGCGCTGTTCGCCCTCGAGCGCCGCGCCGCCGAGGCCGGGGTGACGGAGCTGGTCCGGGCCGTCCAGGGCGACACCCAGACGCTGCCCGAGCTGGTCGCCCCGGGCACGGTGGACGCGGTGCTCTGCCACGGAGTGCTGGAGGTCGTGGACGACCCGGCGGAGGCGCTCGGCAGCCTCGCCGGCACCCTGCGCAAGGGCGGCCTGGTCAGCCTGCTGGCCGCCAACCGCAACGGCGCCGTGCTGGCCCGCGCGCTGTCCGGGCACTTCACCGAGGCCCGGACGGTGCTGTCCGCCGCCGACGGCCGCTGGGGCGAGCAGGACCCGATGCCGCGCCGCTTCACCGGCGAGGAGCTCGGCCTGCTGGCCGAGGGCGCGGGCCTGACGGTCGAGTCCGTGCACGGCGTCCGGGTCTTCGCGGACCTCGTCCCCGGTGTGCTGGTGGACACCGAGCCGGGCGCGATGGAGGCGCTGCTGAAGCTGGAGGAGGCCGCCGCCGCGCAGCCCGCCTTCCACGCCGTGGCGACCCAGCTGCACCTGCTGGCCACGCTCGGCTGAGACGTTCCGGGCCCCTCCGCCGCCGTACGGTTCGCGCACCGTGCGGCGGCGGTTCGCTTCCCGTACGACGGCCGGTCGCCGCGCTGCGCTCCGGAACCTCCCCAGCTCCGGACGGATTCCACCCGTTCGGGCACTTGTCCGCGCCCCACCGCGTTGAGGATGATGCGGCCCCGCCCGGTCGAAGTGGCCCGTCCCACGCGGCGCAGACCACCCCGTAACGGGCCCACGGACCGTATGATCTGGGTAAAGCCGGAAAGCATGACAGCCGGATGCGTGGGGCATATGGACGACACGGGCCGGGTCCCCCGCACAGGCGTCCGACCGTGTGCACCGATGGCTGATTGGACTTGCCGCCCCGACCGGGTCGGCGGACCGGTCGCACCCGCGACCGACGAGTAGGAGGACTCCGTGCCGCTCTCGGAGCACGAGCAGCGACTGCTCGACCAGATGGAGCGAGCGCTGTATGCCGAAGATCCCAAATTCGCGTCTGCGCTTGAGGGAACCGGGCTGCGCACCTACACCCGTCGGCGGGTCTACCTGGCCGTCGGCGGCTTCGTGGTGGGCATCGGCCTGCTGATGGGCGGCATGGTCGTCCCGGACCAGATCTGGGTCAGCGTCGTGGGTTTCCTGGTGATGCTCGGGTGCGCGGTGTTCGCCGTGACGGGTTGGCGCCGCGGGCCCGCGAGCCAGGGCTCCGGCCCCCGGCCGGCCGCCGCACCGCGCCGCAAGGCCGGGATGATGGACCGCGTGGAGCAGCGCTGGCAGCGCCGCCGGGACGAGCAGACCGGCGGGTTCTGAGCGCACGGCACGGCGCCGGGCGCGTCGGCCGGAACGAACGCCGGGGCGGGCAGTCGATCCGACTGCCCGCCCCGGCGTTTCGCGCGTCCGGGCGCGGCCCCGTCAGGACTCCCCGTCGCGCCCGCGCCGGGAGGTCAGCCGCCGTACCGGGCCGGTGATCGCCGCGGAGAGCCGGGCCGTCCGGTTGCCAGCCGCCGTACGCGCCGTGAGCAGCGCCTCGGAGATCCGCCACCACAACTGCGCCGAGGACGGCGGCAGCAGCACCGCCCTGGTCCGCCCGGCCCGGCCGGCGGTGGCCAGCAGGCCCTGCCGGGCCGTCCGGACGTCGGCCGCCAGCGGGGCGGTGGTGACCTGGCCGGACGGGGCGTAGAGCACCCGCTCGGTGGCCAGTGCCAGACGGCCGGTGGCCGCCGCCGACTCCGCGTCCAGGTCCGCCTCCTCGGCGATCCGCCGGGCGGCCGAGCGCGGAGTGCGCGACTCGTCCGGGGGAATCCCGAGGTCCCAGGCGGAGTCGACCAGCTCGTCCCAGGCGGCCAGCACCTGGGCGTCGGTCAGCTCGGCCGGGCCGCTGCCGCCGGGGCGGCGGCGCCCGCCACCACCGAGGCGGCGCCGGCGCAGCGCCGTGCGCCAGAACATCGGCACCAGCAGCAGCACCAGCACCAGCAGCACGGTGGCGGCGGTGCCCAGCACCTGGGCGGAGAGCAGCCAGGAGTCGTCGGCGGCGCTGCTGACGGCCTTGCCCTTGTCGCCGCACTCGCCCATCTGACGCAGCTTGGCGTCGCAGTCCTTGCTGGTGGTCGGCGCCGGGACGGCCGCCGAGCTCTGCGGGGCCGCGGTCGGCTGCTGGGTCGGGGCGGTGGTCGGGACGCTGGACTGCTCGGTGTAGCGGGGCTGGACGCCGCGGCTCGGGGTGGGCTCGAAGCGCATCCAGCCGAAGCCCGAGAAGTAGAGCTCGGGCCAGGCGTGGTACATCCGGCCGTTCACCGAGTAGACGTTCCCGCCCTTGGCGTCGCCGGGGGTGAATCCGACCGCGACCCGGGCCGGGATCTTCAGCACGCGGGCCATCGCCGCCATGGTGGAGGCGAAGTGGACGCAGAAGCCCCTGCGGTCGCGCAGGAAGACGGCGATCGCGTTGTTGCCGGTGCCGCCGCTGACCGTGGTGTCGTAGGTGAACTGCGAGCTGGTGAAGTAGTTCACCAGGGCCGTCGCCCGGTCGTAGTCGTTCTGGGCGTTGGCGGTGACCGCCCGGGCCTGCTGGGCGACCACCGGGGGCAGGTCGGCGGGGACGGCGGTGTAGCGCTCGCGGATGTCCTGCGGGGCGAGCGGCACGGTGCGCAGCTCGTTCGCGGTGGGGCGCAGGTCCAGGGCGGTGACGTGGTAGCTCAGGCCGCGGATCGCCCGGTCGTTGGTCGGGACGACGGTGCGGGTCAGCGGGTCGAGCTTCCAGTCGGACCGGTTGGGGACCTGCACGGTGGCGGCCGGGTAGGGCATCGGCAGCCAGCTCTTCTCCAGCTGGTTGCCGATCCGGAACTCGCCCTCGATCCGCGGGAGGTTGGCGTCCCGCAGGCCCTCGGGGGAGGGCAGGGTGGTCGGGAGGTCGGTGACCGCGGTGCTGCTGAGCTTCCAGTTGGTGCCGTCGAACTGGTCCAGCGAACCGGTCCGCAGGTAGATCTGGTCGGCGAGCTCGGTGTCCAGGGTGTAGCTGAGCAGCTCGGTGTCGGTGGGCTTGGTGACCTCCGACTCCAGGCTGACCAGCGGGTCGAGGCTGGTGGCGGCGCCGTAGCCGCCCTTGCCGCCGGGCCCGGCCGAGCCGGACCCGATCAGGCCGGACTCCCAGTGCGGGAGCAGGGCGGGCAGCAGCAGGGCCGCGACGAGCGCGAGGATGCCGATCTGCTGGCCGCCCACGCCGACCGCCCGCCCGCCCTCGGTGCCGCGCGAGGTGCCCCGGAAGACCCGGCCCCAGCGGGACACCCGGTCCTGGCCCTCGGCGAACAGCAGCACCAGGTAGCCGGCCGCGGCCAGGCCGAACCAGAGCCAGCTGCCGCGGTCCCCGGCCAGGCCGTTGCCGACCGAGTACAGGGCCAGCAGCGGCAGCCCGGCCAGCGCCGAGTGCCGGTACGTCACCGCGATGGTGTCCACCGCCACGGCGACCAGGCCGATCGAGGCGACCAGGATCAGCCGCAGGCCGGCGTTGGGCGGTGCCGGGATCGCGTACTGCTGGATGTCGTCCAGACCGGAGGCGAAGACCTGGTCGAGGACGCGCATCGAGGACGGGCCGGGCACCAGGCCGCCCCAGAGGGCGCCGGAGCCGGCGAAGCCGACGAGCAGCAGCAGGAGCAGCACCAGCAGCTGCCCGACCGGGACCGTCCAGCGGTACAGCGGGGAGCGGCGCAGGCCCGCGCCGGCCGCTGCGATCACCACGACCACCAGGAAGGCGTGGGCGATCCAGCTGCTGGTGGTGAGCAGCGGGGTCAGACAGAGCGAGGCGAGGGCGGTGGCCAGCGCCGAGTACACGGTCAGTTTGGCCCGGGTGGTCACGCGCCGGCCTCTTCTCGGTAGGGGGAGGTCGTCCTGGCGCCGTCGGCGGCCCGCCACAGGTCCGGGAGGGAGTCACCGGAGCGGACCGGCAGGACGGTCCAGCCGGCCTCGCGCAGCTGCCGGACGCGGGCCTGGAACTGCTCGCCGCCGGTGTCCGGGGCGAGCATCCGCAGGCCCGCCCAGGTGCCGGTGTCGAGCAGCAGGGCGACGGCCCCGCCGGTGCGGCTGCGCAGCCGGGCCAGCCGGGTGGCCTGCTCCTCGTCCAGGTCGCCGAGGACGGCGACCAGCAGGCCCTCGCCGCCGGCGCGCAGCGGCTCCTCGGCGCGGGAGAGCCCGCCGCCGTCGGACAGGTCGGCGATCGCGAGGGCGTCCAGGATCAGCCCGGAGGAGTCGGCGGCGGTGTTGGTGCCGCCGGTGCCGGGGCCGGGGACGCTCTGGCCGGTGTCGGTGAGCAGCCGGGTCTGGTAGCCGCGTTCCAGCAGGTGCGCGGCGACGGAGGCGGCGCAGCTGACCGCCCACTCGAAGGACGAGGCGGGGCCGCTGCCCCGGTGGCCGATCTCGCGGGTGTCCAGCAGGACGGTCGCCCGGGCGCGCTGCGGCTGCTCCTCGCGGCGCACCATCAGCTCGCCGTACCGGGCGGTGGACTTCCAGTGCACCCGGCGCAGGTCGTCGCCGGGGCGGTACTCGCGCAGGATCACGTCGTCGTCGCCGGCCAGCGCCAGCGTGCGGGAGCGGCTCTCGCCCTGCCCGGCCCACTCGCCGCTGAGCCGCACGTGCGGCAGGGCCTGGATCCGGGGCACGACGGTGAGGACGTCGGAGGCGGAGAAGGAGCGGTTGACCTCGCACATGCCGAACGGGTCGGACAGCCGCAGCTGGAGCGGCCCGAGCGGGTAGCGGCCGCGCAGGTCCGAGCGGACCCGGTAGGAGACCTCGCGGTAGCCGCGCGGTTCGACCCGGTCCAGGACGAAGCGCGGGCGCGGCCCGAGCACGTACGGGACCTTGTCCTCCAGGAGCAGCAGGCCGGTGGGCACCCGGGAGACGTTGTCGACCCGCAGGTGGACCCGGGCCTCCTGGCCGGCCACGGCCCGGCGCGGGCTCAGCCGGCGCCCGCTGGCCACCCGGTAGCGGGTGTTGGCGACCACCATCGCGGCGGCCAGCGGCAGGGCGGCGAGCAGCAGGCCCACGCGCAGCAGCGCGTCCTGGTCGAGCAGGTAGGCGCAGAGCACCGCGGTGATGCCGGCGGCGAGGAAGGAACGCCCCCGGGTGGTGAGGCCGCGCAGCCCGGCCCGCACGCCTGACGTCGGGTCGGACGGCACCTCAGCCCCTCCGGACGGCCGGGCCGCCCTGCGGGCGCGGCAGCGGGAGCCGGGCGACCAGGTCGGTCACGATCTGCTCGGAGGTGCGGCGGCTGAGCTGGGTCTCGGCGGTCGGCATCAGGCGGTGCGCGAGGACGGGCACGGCGAGGCGCTGGATGTCGTCCGGGGTGACGTAGTCGCGCCCGTCGAGCGCGGCGGCGGCGCGGGCGGCCCGGACCAGGTGCAGGGTGGCGCGCGGCGAGGCGCCCAGGCGCAGCTCGTGGCTGCTGCGGGTGGCGCCGACCAGGTCGACGGCGTAGCGGCGGACCGGGTCGGCGATGTGCACGGTGCGGACCAGGTCGATCAGCTTGAGGATGTCGGCGGCGTGCGCGACCGGCTGGAGGTCCTCCAGCGGGCTGGCGCCGGCGTGGACGTCGAGCATCGCGAACTCGGCCTCGGGGCTCGGGTAGCCGATCGAGATCCGGGCCATGAAGCGGTCCCGCTGGGCCTCCGGGAGGGGGTAGGTGCCCTCCATCTCGACCGGGTTCTGGGTGGCCACGACCATGAACGGGGACGGCAGCTCGTAGCTGGTGCCGTCGATGGTGACCTGGCGCTCCTCCATGGACTCCAGGAGCGCGGACTGGGTCTTGGGCGAGGCCCGGTTGATCTCGTCGCCGACGACGATCTGCGCGAAGATCGCGCCCGGGCGGAACTCGAAGTCGCGCTGGTGCTGGTCGTAGATGTTGGTGCCGGTCACGTCCGAGGGCAGCAGGTCGGGCGTGAACTGGATGCGGCGCACCGTGCAGTCGACCGAGCGGGCGAGCGCCTTGGCCAGCATGGTCTTGCCGACGCCGGGCACGTCCTCGAGCAGCAGGTGGCCCTCGGCGAGCAGGACGGTCAGCGCGATCCGGACGGCCTCCGGCTTGCCCTCGATGACGCTCTCGATGTTGGCGCGGACCCGGTCCACGACCGCGGCGAGCTCGGGAAGTCCGATCCGGTGGTAACCGTCCGCCCCCTGGCCGCCCCCCGCGGGACCGCCGAGACCGGCCTGATCGCTGTAGCTCGTCACCCGTTTACGCTCCCTGGCACGCTGTGCCCGCCTCACCCCGAGGCCGGACCCCACCCCATGCTTGACGCGGCCGTTCCGGGGGCGGTTCCGATCGGGGATCCGGCGCCCGGCGCGGCCTGCGGCCTGGCCGCCCCAGGTGGTTCGGGGTCCGACCGGCAGGCGCATTCTCCCCCGTGCGGAGGTCAGAAGTCACCCTCGGGAGCGGGGCGGCCGCCGGGAGGCCCCGCCGGCCCGGACGCCGTCGGCCGGGAGGGGCGGGCGGGGCGCCGGCCGTCAGTGGATCTCGCGCAGCAGTCCGGTGTGGACGTCGAAGACGAAGCCGCGGACGTCGTCGGTGTGCAGCAGGAACGGGGAGGTGCGGACCCGCTGCATGGACTGGCGGACGTCGCCGTCCAGGTCGACGAAGGACTCCACCGCCCACTGCGGGCGCTGGCCGACCTCCAGTTCCAGCTCCCGGCGGAAGTCCTCGGTGAGGCCGAGCAGGCCGCAGCCGGTGTGGTGGATCAGCGCGACCGAGCGGGTGCCGAGGGCGCGCTGGCTGATGGTGAGGGAGCGGATGGTGTCGTCGGTGACGACGCCGCCCGCGTTGCGGATGACGTGGGCGTCGCCCAGTTCGAGGCCGAGCGCCGCGAACAGGTCGAGGCGGGCGTCCATGCAGGCCACCACGGCGATCCGCTGGACCGGGCGGGCGTCCATGCCGCCGTCCCGGAAGGTCACCGCGTACTCGCGGTTGGCCGTGACGAAGCGGTCGATGACGGCGGGGCTGGGGGAGTCGGCAGCGGCGGTCGGCGTGGGCCGGTCGGGTGTCACTGTCATGGTGGTGACGTTAGTGCCGTCCTGGCCCGTGCGGTGGGGTGAGGAGCTACAGAACGAGCCGCCGCGATCGGGTGCATCGCCACAACGGGCGGCCCGGCCCCGGGGTGGTGCCGGCCTGCACGGGTGCATGCGCCGGTGCCCGTGCCGGGGCCGGTGCCGGGGCCGGTGCGGCCGGGCTCCCGGGCCGGCCGCGGGGGTGGGGCGCGCGGTGTTTCGCGAGGGCCCCCGGCCGGTGCCGGACCGGGGCCGCCCCCACGGCCGCGACCTGCGGTGATCCGTACCGCCGCCCGGGTGGTGCGCCGGAGCGGACCATTGACTGCCGGGGCCTGGGCGATAGAGTTGCGGCGCAGTGGAGCACACCCGCCGGGGCCCGTCAACCGGGCCCGTCCGGTCGGTGCGCCCGGCCCGACGCGGTCCGTGGCCTCCACCCGCTCCGTGCCCACCTGGCGCACCTTCCCCGGCGCCGGGCGGTCATGACCTTCCCCCTGAGCGGGCGGGGACCACGGGCCGCGTCGTCGTGCCGTGAACCGGTGGGCGAGAATGGTCCCAGCTCCCGGACGTCGGGCTGCTTCGCACCTGAGGAAGGGCGCCACCGCGCATGACCACCAATGAGCCGGGCCCCAAGCACGTTCCGGTGATGCTGCAGCGGTGCATGGACGCGCTGGCGCCGGCGATCTCGCGCCCCGGGGCGGTGGTGGTGGACGCCACCCTGGGCCTCGGCGGGCACAGCGAGGCGCTGCTCGCCCAGTTCCCCGAGGTGCGGCTGGTCGCGGTGGACCGCGACCCGCAGGCGCTCAAGCTGTCCGGCGAGCGGCTCGCCCCCTTCGGCGACCGGGCGACCCTGGTGCACGCGGTCTACGACGAGATCCCCGAGGTGCTGGAGCGCCTGGGCATCGACCGGATCGACGGCGTGCTGTTCGACCTCGGCGTCTCCTCGATGCAGCTGGACGAGGCGGACCGCGGCTTCGCCTACGCGCAGGACGCGCCGCTGGACATGCGGATGGACCAGACCCGGGGGATCAGCGCGGCCGAGGTGCTGAACACCTACAGCCACGGCGACCTGGCCCGGATCCTCAAGGTGTACGGCGAGGAGCGCTTCGCCGGGAAGATCGCCTCGGTGATCCTGCGGGAGCGGGAGAAGGAACCGTTCACCAACAGCGCGCGTCTGGTCGAGTTGGTGCGCAACGCCATCCCGGCGGCGACCCGGCGGACCGGTGGGAACCCGGCCAAGCGGACGTTCCAGGCGCTGCGGATCGAGGTCAACGGCGAGCTGGAGGTCCTGGACCGGGCGATCCCGGGGGCGCTGGACGTCCTCGCGGTCGGCGGCCGGATCGCCGTGATGTCCTACCAGTCGCTGGAGGACCGCCTGGTGAAGCAGTACTTCGCCGCGGGGGCGACCAACACCGCGCCGCCGGGGCTGCCCTTCATCCCGGAGGAGCACCAGCCCTGGCTCAAGCTGATCACCCGTGGTGCCGAGCTGGCCACGGAGCAGGAGATCGAGGAGAACCGGCGCGCCGCGCCCGTGCGGCTGCGGGTGGCGGAGAGGATCAGGGACCGTAGCAAGCGAGGCTGAGGCGTTTGCCCCGGTGGGGTTCCGAAGGGCGGAGGAGAGCGGTGGGGCCGGTGGCCGGTGAGGTCCGGGCGGGGCGGGGAGCACTCCCCGGACAGGGCAGGGCACGGATCACGGTCCGGCCGGGGCGGCGTCCGGTACGGGGGCGCACGCCCTTCGCCGTGCTCGTGGTGGTGCTGCTGGCGGCGGGGCTGCTCGGGCTGCTGGCGCTGAACACGGCGCTCAACGAGGGCTCCTTCGAGCTGTCCCGGCTGCAGAAGCAGACCACCGTGGCGACCGACGAGCAGCAAGGCCTCCAGCACCAGATCGACCAGAGCTCGGCGCCGGACGCGCTGGCGAAGCGGGCCGCCGAGATGGGCATGGTCCCGGCCGGCGGGATGGCCTTCCTGGACGTCCCGAACGGCGGCAAGGTGATCGGCACGCCCGGACCGGCGCAGGACAGCCCGCCGGTGAAGCGGTCGACGGTCGAGCCGTGGCCGGTGAAGCAGCAGCCTCCGGCGGCCGCCCAGCCGAGCGCTCCGGCGCCCGCCCCGTCGGCCCCGGCCGCGCCCTCCGCGCCGCCGAGCCCGGCCGCGACGGCCGGCGACTCCGTCGTCCAGATCAACCCGGCCTCCCCGGTCGCGCCCGCTCCGCAGCCGAGCGGGGGTGCCGGCCGATGAGCACGCCACGTCAGCCCTCCGGCGGCTCGGGCTCCGGCAACGGCCGCCGCCCGGCGCCCAAGGGCGCCGCGCCCCGCGCGGGTGCGCCGCGCGGCCAGTCCGGCGCCAAGGCCCAGCCCGCCAAGGGGCAGCCGGCCAAGGGGCAGCCGAAGGCCCAGCCCGCCAAGCCGCAGCCCGCCAAACCGCAGTCCGGCCGCGGGCAGTCCGCCGCCAAGGCCCAGCCCGCCCGGTCGCAGCAGCCCGGCCGCAGTCCGTCCGCCAAGGCGCAGCCCGCCGGGGCCGGCGCCGCCCGCACCCCGCGGGCGCCGCAGCAGCGCCGCCCCGAGGGCCGACCGCCGGCCCGCAGCCAGGCCGCCGTCCGCCCGCGCCGCCCGCTGCAGCGCCCCAGGGCGCTCCGGCTGGCCGAGCCCAAGCGCCGCCTGCGAGTGATCACCGTGGCGATGTCGCTGGTGTTCTCGGTGTTCGCCGGGCGCCTGGTGCAGCTCCAGCTGCTGGACGCCGACGCGCTGGCCGCGGACGCCAACACCAACCGCTACCTCAACATCCCGATCACCGCCGAGCGCGGCTCGATAACGTCCTCCGACGGCGTCGCCCTGGCCACCACCGTCGACGCGTACGACATCACCGCCGACCCGGCGATGTTCACCCCGGAGGCGACCGGCATCCCCGACGCCCCGGAGCAGGCGGCGGCGCTGCTGTCGCCGATCATCGGCGTGCCCAAGGACCGGATCGCCGCGGACCTGCACACCCCCAAGACCCGCTACAAGCGGCTCGCCGCCCAGCAGACCCCGGCCGCCAAGAACCAGATCAGCGACCTCAAGGCGGGCCTGGAGAAGCAGGCCGGTTCGCGCACCTGCCAGGCCCAGAAGCGGCTCCTGGGCAAGCCCGCCGACCAGGGCGGCCGCACCCGGGTCGACAACGAGTGCGCCAACCCGCTGGCCGGCGTGTTCAACCGGGAGACCCAGAAGCGGGTCTACCCGGCCGACGGCCTGGCCGCCAACCTGGTCGGCTTCGTCAACGGCGAGGGCGAGGGCGCGGGCGGCCTGGAGCTGCAGTACCAGAAGCAGCTGGCGGGCAAGGACGGGCACAGCAGCTACGCCCAGTCCGGCGGCCGGCTGGTGCCCACCGCCGGCGGGTCGAGGGACCCGGCCGTCCCCGGCAACGACATCAAGCTGACCATCAACCGGGACGTCCAGTGGGCCGCCCAGCGGGCGATCACCGACCAGGTGGCCAACTCGGGGGCGGAGAAGGGCTACGTCGTCGTCCAGGACGTCAAGACCGGCCAGGTCCTCGCCATGGCCACCGCCCCCGGCATCAACCCGAACGACCTCAGCACCGCCAAGCAGTCGCAGCTGGGCAACCCGGCCCTGGTCGACGCCTACGAGCCGGGCAGCACCGCCAAGCTGATGAGCCTGGCCGCCGTGCTGGACACCGGCAAGGCCAACTGGGACACCAAGGTCACCGTGCCCAACCGGCTGGTCCGGGCCGGGCAGCAGTTCAAGGACGACGTCAACCACGACCCCTGGTACCTGACGCTGGCCGGGGTGCTCGCCAAGTCCTCCAACATCGGCACCATCGAGGCGATCGAGACGCTCGGCGCCGACCAGCTGGAGTCCAACAAGGTCCTGGACTCCTACATGCGCAAGTTCGGCGTCGGCCGGCCGACCGGGCTGAACTTCCCGGGGGAGGCCTCCGGGATGCTGAAGAAGCCGGAGGACCTGGTCGCCTCGGAGAAGTACAACATCTCGTTCGGCCAGGGCCCGCTGCAGATGAACGCGCTGCAGGCGACCTCGGTCTACTCGACCATCGCCAACGGTGGCGTCCGGGTCGCGCCGAGCATCGTCCAGGGCGTCACCAGCCCGGACGGCCGGTACACCCCGACCCCGCCGGGCGAGCAGACCCGGGTGGTCGGCGAGCAGACCGCGAAGACCCTCACCTCGATGCTGGAGTCGGTCGTCGACGACGAGCAGGGCACCGGCGGCAAGGCGGCCATCCCCGGCTACCGGGTCGCCGGCAAGACCGGCACCGCCGACCGGGGCGCCGCCAACGGCGTCGGCTACGACGGCTACACCTCCTCCTTCATCGGGTTCGCCCCCGCCGACGCACCCCGGGTGACCGTCTCCTGCACCCTGCAGGGCCCGGTCAACGGCCACTTCGGCGGCCAGCTCTGCGGCCCGGTGTTCAAGCAGGTGATGGAGTTCACCCTGAAGACCCTGCAGGTCCCGCCGAGCGGCAGCCAGGCGCCGAACCTGCCCGTCGAGTGGAAGCCGTGAGCGAGGATGAGCAACGAACGGGCCGGCCTGGACGACGGCGCGGCGAAGGCCCGGTTTGGCCCTGGGCACCCTTCGGCGGATAGCCTTCCCGCCGTGCCGAAACCCGATCAAATCACCGTGAGTCCGCCGCGCCCGGCCGGGACCGCCGCCCTGCCGCTCGCCGAGCTGGCCCGCCAGCTGGGCCTCGACCCCGTCGAGGGGGGTGCCGTCAGCGGCGTCACCCACGACTCCCGCGCGGTGCGCCCGGGCGACGTGTACGTGGCCTTCCCCGGCGCCAACCACCACGGCGCGGCCTTCGCGGCGCAGGCCGCGGCGGCGGGTGCGGTGGCGCTGCTCACCGACCCGGCCGGCGCCGAGCTGGCGGCCGGCACCGGTCTGCCGCTGCTCGTCGTCGACCGGCCGCGGGCCCGGATGGGCGAACTGGCGGCCGCCGTCTACGGCCGTCCGTCCGAGCGGCTGCTGATGATCGGGCTGACCGGCACCAACGGCAAGACCACCACCTCCTACCTGGTCGAGGGCGGTCTGCGCGGCGCCGGGCGGGCCCCCGGGGTGATCGGCACCGTCGAGATGCGGGTCGGCAGCGAGCGGATCAAGAGCGAGCGCACCACCCCCGAGGCCACCGACCTGCACGCGATCCTCGCCGTGATGGCCGAGCGCGGCGCCGACGCGGTGACCATGGAGGTCTCCAGCCACGCCCTGGTCTACGGCCGCACCGACGGGGTGGCGTACGACGTCTCCCTGTTCAACAACCTCACGCCCGAACACCTCGACTTCCACCCGGACATGGAGGACTACTTCCAGGCGAAGGCCCGGCTCTTCCAGCCCGGCAAGTCCCGCCACGGCGTGGTCAACCTGGACGACGAGTACGGGCGCCGGCTGGCCGCCGAGGCCGAGATCCCGGTGACCACCTTCTCCGCGAACGGTGCCGTCGAGGCCGACTGGCGCGCCGTGGACGTCCAGCTGGGCCCGGTGAGCTCCACCTTCCGGCTGCTCGGCCCGGACGGCGCCGAGGCCGACGCCGTCGCGCCGCTGCCCGGCCCCTTCAACGTCGCCAACACGGTTGCCGCGATCACCCTGCTGGTCGCCGCCGGGCTGCCGCTGGAGCAGGCCGTCGCCGGCGTCGCCGCCGTCCCCGGCGTGCCGGGCCGGCTGGAGCGGGTGGACGCCGGACAGCCCTTCGTCGCGGTGGTCGACTACGCGCACAAGCCGGACGCCCTGCGGGCCGTCCTCGGCTCACTGCGCGAGGTCACCAAGGGCCGGCTGCACGTCGTCGTGGGCTGCGGCGGCGACCGCGACCCGCACAAGCGCGGGCCGATGGGCGCCATCGCCGCCCGGCTCGCCGACACCGCCCTGCTGACCAGTGACAACCCGCGCAGCGAGGACCCGCTGGCGATCCTCGCCACCATGCTCGACGGCGCCGCCGAGGTGCCGGAGGCGGAGCGCGGGGCCGTCCTGGTCGTCCCGGACCGGGCGGAGGCGATCCGGCTCGCCGTCGCGCGCGCCCGGGCCGGGGACACCGTGCTGGTGGCCGGCAAGGGCCACGAGCTCGGCCAGTACGTACGAGACGAGATCCGCCCCTTCGACGACCGGGAGGTGCTGCGCGAGTCCGTCACGCAGGCCACGGCCGCCCGGGGCGACCGAGGAGTAGAGCAGCAGTGATCGCACTGACCCTCGCCGAGGTGGCCGCCGCAGTCGGGGGAACCCTGGACGGCGCCGACCCCGACACCCTGGTGACCGGCCCGGTCGAGGTCGACTCGCGGAAGGTGCGCCCCGGCGGCCTGTTCGCGGCCTTCGTCGGCGAGCACGTGGACGGCCACGACTACGCGGCGACCGCCGTCGCGGCCGGCGCCGTCGCGGTGCTGGCCTCCCGCCCGGTCGGCGTCCCCGCCGTCATGGTCGACAGCGTGGTGGACGCCCTCGGCAAGCTGGCCCGCGCCGTCGTCGCCCGCGCCGAGGCCACCGCCGTGGTCGCGCTGACCGGCTCGGCCGGCAAGACCAGCACCAAGGACCTGATCGCCCAGCTGCTCCAGCGCCTGGGCGAGACCGTCTACCCGCCCGGCTCGCTGAACAACGAGATCGGCCACCCGATGACCGCGCTGCGGGTCGAGGCCGGCACCCGGCACCTGGTCATGGAGATGGGCGCCCGGCACAAGGGCGACATCCAGTACCTCACCACGATCACCCCGCCCCGGATCGGCCTGGTGCTGAACGTCGGCACCGCGCACGTCGGCGAGTTCGGCTCCCAGGAGGCGATCGCCGAGGCCAAGGGCGAGCTCGTCGAGGCGCTGCCCGCCGAGGGCACCGCGATCCTCAACGCGGACGACCGGCTGGTGCGCGCGATGACGTCCCGTACCAGGGCGAAGGTGGTCCTGTTCGGCGAATCACCGGACGCCCACGTCCGGGCCACGGACGTTCGCCTGGACGCCACCGGCCGGCCATCGTTCACGCTCACCACCCCGGCCGGTTCCGCGCCCGTGCAGCTGCGCCTGTACGGTGAGCACCACGTCTCGAACGCCCTCGCCGCCGCCGCGGTGGCGGTGGAGCTCGGGATGTCCGTCGACGACACCGCGACAGCCCTGGGCGAGGCGGGTGCGCTGTCCCGCTGGCGCATGGAGGTCGTCGACCGGGCCGATGGTGTCACCGTCGTCAACGACGCCTACAACGCGAACCCCGACTCGATGCGGGCCGCGCTGCGGGCGCTGGTCTCGATGGGGGGCCGCGGTCCGGAGCGCCGTCGCACCTGGGCGGTGCTCGGCGAGATGCGGGAGCTCGGCGAGGACAGCCTGGCCGAGCACGACGCCATCGGGCGGCTCGCGGTCCGGCTCGACGTCACCAAGCTGGTGGCGGTCGGCGGACGCGAGGCGGCCTGCATGGAACTCGGCGCGAGGAACGAAGGTTCGTGGGGTGAGGAGTCGGTGCTGGTGTCCGACGCGGACGCGGCGGTCGAGCTGCTGCGCAGTCAGCTGCTCCCGGGGGATGTGGTCCTGGTGAAGGCGTCCCGTTCGGTGGGACTGGAGAAGGTGGCCGAGGCCCTCCTCGCGGACGGTGTGGCCGAGTAATGAAGCAGATCCTCTTCTCCGGCATGATCGGTCTGATCCTGTCGCTGCTCGGTACCCCCGCCCTGATCAAGCTGCTCGCCAAGCACGGCTACGGCCAGTACATCCGCGACGACGGCCCGAAGGCGCACCACAGCAAGAAGGGCACGCCCACCATGGGCGGCATCGCCTTCATCCTGGCGACCCTGATCGCGTACTTCGCGACCAAGGCGATAACGGGCGAGAGCCCCACCGTCTCCGGGCTGCTGGTGCTCTTCCTGACGGCCGGGCTCGGCCTGGTCGGCTTCCTGGACGACTACATCAAGGTGGTCAAGCGCCGCTCGCTCGGTCTGCGGGCCAAGGCGAAGCTGGCCGGCCAGTCGATCGTCGGCCTCGGGTTCGCCGTGCTGGCGCTGCAGTTCCAGGACGACCGCGGGCTGGCCCCGGCCTCCCAGCACCTGTCCTTCGTGCGGGACTACGGCTGGTCCATCGGCCCGGTGCTGTTCGTCATCTTCGCGTACTTCATGATCGCCGCGATGTCGAACGGCGTGAACCTGACGGACGGTCTGGACGGCCTGGCCACCGGTGCGTCGGTGATGGTCTTCGGTGCCTACACCTTCATCGGCATCTGGGAGTACACCCAGAGCTGCGCCTACTCCATCACCGCCACCGCCAACTGCTACGACGTCCGCGACCCGCTGGACCTCGCCGTCGTCGCCGCCGCCCTGATGGGCTCCTGCTTCGGCTTCCTGTGGTGGAACACCTCGCCCGCCAAGATCTTCATGGGCGACACCGGCTCGCTCGCCCTCGGCGGCGCCCTGGCCGGTCTGGCGATCTGCTCGCGCACCGAGCTGCTGGTCGCGCTGCTCGGCGGCCTCTACGTGATCATCACCCTGTCGGTGATCATCCAGGTCGGCTCCTTCCGGATGACCGGCAAGCGCGTCTTCAAGATGGCCCCGCTGCAGCACCACTTCGAACTCAAGGGCTGGACCGAGGTCCTGATCGTGGTCCGGTTCTGGATCATCCAGGGCCTCTGCGTGGCCGTCGGCCTCGGCCTCTTCTACGCGGGATGGGTGACCGGATGACCGACCCCGGGCTGACGAACCCCGACTTCACCGACCTGCCCGTCGTCGTCGCCGGCCTCGGCGTCTCCGGCATCAGCGCCGCGCGGGTGCTGCGCGGCCTCGGCGCCGCGGTCACCGTGGTGGACGGCGGCAGCGGCCCGGGCCTGGTCGCCCGGGCCGCCGAACTGGAGGCGCTGGGCGCCGCGGTGCGCCTCGGCGACGGCGACAGCCTGCCCGAGGGCACCCGGCTGATCGTCACCTCGCCCGGCTGGGCCCCGGACAGCCCGCTGTTCGCCGCCGCCGACGCCGCCGGCGTCCCGGTCTGGGGCGACGTCGAGCTGGCCTGGCGGCTGCGCCGCCCGCTGCCCGGCACCGGAGAGCCGGCCCCCTGGCTGGCCGTCACCGGCACCAACGGCAAGACCACCACCGTCCAGATGCTCGCCTCGATCCTCACGGCCGCCGGCCGGCGCACCGCCGCCGTCGGCAACGTCGGGGTCTCGGTGCTGGACGCGGTGCTCGCCGAGGAGCCGTACGACGTGCTCGCCGTCGAGCTCTCCAGCTACCAGCTGCACTGGGCGCCCTCGCTGCGCCCGTACTCGGCGGCCGTGCTCAACCTGGCCCCCGACCACCTCGACTGGCACGGCTCGATGGAGGCCTACGCCGCCGACAAGGGCCGGATCTACGAGGGCAACGTCGTCGCCTGTGTGTACAACCTGGCCGACCCGGCCACCGAGGCGCTGGTCCGCGAGGCCGACGTCGAGGAGGGCTGCCGGGCGGTCGGCTTCGGCCTCGGTGCCCCCGGCCTGTCCAACCTCGGCGTGGTCGACGGCCTGCTGGTGGACCGCGCGTTCGTGGCCGACCGGGCCAAGAGCGCGGCCGAGCTCGGCTCCGTCGAGGACGTCAACCCGCCGGCCCCGCACAACATCGCCAACGCGCTCGCCGCGGCGGCGCTGGCCCGGGCCTACGGCGTCGAGCCGAAGGCCGTCCGGGAGGGCCTGCGGGCCTTCCGCCCGGACGCGCACCGGATCGCCGAGGTCGGGGTGGTCCGCGAGGTCGCCTACATCGACGACTCCAAGGCCACCAACACCCACGCCGCCGCCGCCTCGCTGGCCGCCTACCGGCCGATCGTCTGGATCGCTGGCGGCCTGGCCAAGGGCGCGACCTTCGACGACCTCGTCCAGGGCGCGGCCGAGCGGCTGCGGGGGGCCGTCCTGATCGGCCAGGACCGCGCGCTGATCAGGGAGGCGCTGGAGCGACACGCTCCGGATGTCCCGGTGATCGAGGCGGCCGAGGGCCAGACTGGCGCGGTGGCGATGGCCGAAGTGGTCCGTGCGGCCGCGTCGCTCGCCCGATCGGGTGACACGGTGCTGCTGGCGCCGGCCTGCGCCTCGATGGACATGTTCACCAACTACGGCGAGCGCGGCGACCTCTTCGCGGCGGCCGTCCGGGAGCTGGCGGACACCGGCGAGTGAGCCTCGGGACCGCGCCGACGACCGTCGGCGCCGGATCGGAGCGGCCCGCGGGCGGACGAGCCGCGTACAGGGAGAACGGGTAGGGGCGTGGTGGCGGGGCAGGGCAGAGCGGATTCCGGCGTTTCGGAGCAGGGTGCCGCCGAGCCGTGGCGAGTGATCTCCGCCACCACGACCAAGTACAAGTCGGCCGGGCCGCTGGCCCGGGTCCGGGCCTTCCGGGACCGGCTGCGGTACTGGCTGGACCGCCCGCTCACGCCCTACCTGCTGGTCGTCGGCACCACGCTGCTGCTGGTCGTCCTCGGCCTGATGATGGTCTTCTCGGCCTCGCAGATCCTCGCGCTGGGCCAGCACCACTCGGCCCAGTACTACTTCCTCAAACAGCTGGTCGCGGCCACCCTGGGGCTGGTCCTGCTGATCGGCTTCGCCTCCGTGCCGCTGGCCGTGCTGCGGGTGATCGTCTACCCGGTGATGTTCGGGGTGATCGGCGCGCTCACACTGGTCGCCGTGCCCGGCATCGGGGTGCGGATCAACGGCAACCAGAACTGGCTGGACTTCGGGTTCTTCCAGTTCCAGCCCTCCGAGTTCGCCAAGCTCGCACTGGTGCTCTGGGGCGCCGACCTGCTCGCCCGCAAGCAGAAGGCCGGCACCCTGACCTCCTGGAAGCACCTGCTCGTCCCGCTGGTGCCGGGGGCCCTGCTGCTGCTCGCGCTGATCATGTTCGGCGGCGACATGGGCACCTCGATGATCCTGGTGGCGATGCTGTTCGCGCTGCTCTGGATGGTCGGGGCGCCGCTGCGGCTGTTCGTGGCCACCCTCGGGGTGGCGGTCGTGGTCTGCACCGCGCTGGTGGTGACCGTCCCGCACCGCGCCGAGCGGCTGAGCTGCATCGGCGTCACCAAGCTCGACCCGGAGGGGGCCTGCTTCCAGGCCCTGCACGGCGTCTTCGCGTTCGCGAACGGCGGCGGCTTCGGCACCGGGCTGGGCGCCGGCGTCGAGAAGTGGGGCCAGCTGCCCGAGGCGCACACCGACTTCATCTTCGCCGCGACCGGCGAGGAACTGGGCCTGGTGGGGACGCTGTCGGTGATCGGCCTCTTCGCGGCACTAGGCTACGCGGGTATCCGTGTGGCCATCGGTACGAGGGACCCCTTCGTCAGGTACGCCGCGGGAGCCGCCACCACCTGGATCATGGCGCAGGCCATGATCAACCTGGGGTCGGCGCTGGGACTGCTGCCCATCGCGGGCGTCCCGCTCCCGCTGTTCTCCTACGGCGGTTCCGCCATGCTGTCGGCCATGTCCGCGATCGGAGTGCTGCTGTGCCTGGCGCGCAGCACCTCCGGCGCGAAGGCGGCGCTGGCCGCCCGGAGCAAGAACTCCCGGATCAGGAAGCGACTGGCCCGGGTGCTGCCACGACGACGAACCACAGCGCGCCCGGCCCCGGTGCCGGCACGCAGGGAGCGGTGAATTTCGGTGCATGTCGTACTCGCCGGCGGGGGGACCGCCGGTCACATCGAGCCGGCCATGGCCCTCGCGGACGCCCTCCGCAGGCACGACCCGTCGATCGGGATCACCGCCCTGGGAACGGAGCGCGGTCTGGAGACCCGGCTGGTGCCCGAGCGCGGCTACCAGCTGGAGCTCATCCCGGCCGTCCCGCTGCCCCGCAAGCCCACCCCGGAGCTGATCACCGTCCCGGGCCGGCTGCGCGGGACGGTGCGGGCCGCCCAGGAGATCATCGAGCGGGTCAAGGCGGACGCCGTGGTCGGCTTCGGCGGCTACGTCGCGATGCCCGCCTACCTGGCCGCCAAGCGGGCCGGGGTGCCGATCGTGGTGCACGAGGCGAACGCCCGTCCGGGTCTGGCCAACAAGATCGGCGCCCGCTACAGCGACTTCGTGGCGGTGTCCACGCCGGACAGCAAGCTGCGCGACTCCCGGTACATCGGCATCCCGCTGCGCCGGACCATCGCCACCCTGGACCGCGGCGCCGCCCGTCCGGAGGCCCGGCACTACTTCGGCCTCGACCAGCGGCTGCCCACCCTGCTGGTGTCCGGCGGCTCCCAGGGCGCGCGCCGGCTGAACGAGACGGTCACCGCGATCGCCCCGCGGCTGCAGCAGTACGGCGTGCAGATCCTGCACGCGGTCGGCCCGAAGAACGAGCTGCCGCAGGTGGAGGACATCCCCGGGATGCCGCCGTACCGCGCGGTGCCGTACGTCGACCGGATGGACCTCGCCTACGCTGCCGCCGACCTGATGCTCTGCCGGGCCGGCGCCATGACGGTGGCCGAGCTGGCGGCCGTCGGGCTGCCCGCCGCGTTCGTCCCGCTGCCGATCGGCAACGGCGAGCAGCGGTTGAACGCCCAGCCGATGGTCAAGGCCGGCGGCGGCCTGCTGGTGGACGACGCCGAGCTGACCCCGGACTGGGTGCTGCAGAACGTGCTGCCGGTGCTCACCGACCCGCAGCGGCTGTGGGACATGAGCCGGGCCGCCGCCGAGTTCGGCCGCCGGGACGCCGACGACCTGCTGGTCGGCATGGTCTACGAGGCGATCGAGGCCTCCCGCGGCGGCCGCCGCCGTGGCTGACGGCCGGCTCGCCGACCCGCTGGAGGACGAGCTGGAGGACGAGGAGTCCGCTCCCCGCCTCCGGCTCTCCCGGCGGGGCGTCGTGGTGCTGAGCGTGCTCGGTGCCGCGGTGCTCGGCGTGCTGGCCTGGGTGGTCTTCCTCTCCTCGGTGCTGGACGTGCGCGAGGTCGCCGTCCAGGGGGCGAAGGACGACAAGCTGACGGCGGACCAGGTCCGCGAGGCGATCGGCCGGGTCGGTGACGGCCCGCTGGCCCGGGTGGACCTGGACGCCGTGCAGCACCGGGTGGAGGCGATCCCGCGGGTGGCCAAGGCCGAGGTCTGGCGTGGCTGGCCGCACACCCTCCAGGTGAAGGTCGTCCAGCGCACTCCGGTGGCCGCCGTCAAGGGGGACGACGGACGGTTCACCCAGGTGGACGCCGCCGGCGTGAGCTTCGCCACCGAGTCGGCCCCGCCGGCCGGGGTCCCGGTGGTGGAACTGCGGCTCAGTCAGCAGGCGAAGGACTCGGACGGGGTCATCTCCCGCGCGCAGCTGGTGCAGGGCGCGGTCTCGGTGGCGGCCGGTCTGCCGCCCGAGGTGGCCAAGCGGGCCGGGGCGGTTCTCGTGCATTCCTACGACGACATCCAGCTGCAGCTCAGCGGGGGTGCGACGGTGCGCTGGGGGAGTCCGGAACAGATCGATCGAAAGGCCCGGGTCCTGGTGGCGTTGATGGGTCAGAAGGGCACGAACTTTGACGTGAGTGCGCCGGAGGCGCCGGCGGTGTCGGGATGATCCGGTAGGTTCTGTGCCTGAGGGAGGGGTTGACGCCTCGAAGTGTCGGCCCGACCCTTGGTGGTCACCCCGGTTTCCTTAGCCGGCCGATGATCACATAGGCTCAAAAGAAAAAGGGAAGCTCGGCGTGTTCGTTGAAACGCGTGCCCGGAGCCACCTAGTGTCCTGTGTCACCAGACTGTGCCCCCTGGTGATGTGACGGAGGCACAGGACTAACCCTAAAGGTCAAGTTTAGGGTTGGGGTCGGCGGTCGGCATTTCGGACATTCAGTCAGAAACCAGGCTCCCTACCCATCGACATCCGTCGGAACGGCCCCGTCGGGCCGGGCCGACCCGGAAATTCGAGGCGAGAGGCCTTCGACGTGGCAGCACCGCAGAACTACCTCGCAGTCATCAAGGTCGTCGGAATCGGCGGCGGTGGTGTCAACGCCATCAACCGGATGATCGAGGTCGGTCTCAAGGGCGTCGAGTTCATCGCGATCAACACCGATGCGCAGGCCCTCCTGATGAGCGACGCCGACGTCAAGCTCGATGTGGGCCGTGAACTCACCCGGGGCCTCGGCGCCGGCGCCAACCCCGAGGTCGGCCGCAAGGCGGCCGAGGACCACCGCGAGGAGATCGAGGAGGTCCTCAAGGGGGCCGACATGGTCTTCGTCACCGCGGGCGAGGGTGGTGGCACGGGCACGGGCGGCGCGCCCGTCGTCGCCAACATCGCCCGTTCGCTCGGCGCCCTGACCATCGGCGTGGTCACCCGCCCCTTCACCTTCGAGGGCCGGCGCCGTGCCAACCAGGCCGAGGACGGCATCGCGAGCCTGCGCGAGGAGGTCGACACCCTCATCGTGATCCCGAACGACCGGCTGCTGTCGATCTCGGACCGCCAGGTCAGCGTGCTCGACGCGTTCCGCTCGGCCGACCAGGTCCTGCTCTCCGGTGTCCAGGGCATCACCGACCTGATCACCACCCCCGGTCTGATCAACCTCGACTTCGCGGACGTCAAGTCCGTCATGTCGGACGCCGGTTCGGCGCTCATGGGCATCGGCTCGGCCCGCGGTGAGGACCGCGCCAAGGCGGCCGCCGTGATGGCGATCTCCTCGCCGCTGCTGGAGGCCTCGATCGACGGCGCCCGCGGCGTGCTGCTGTCCATCTCGGGCGGCTCCGACCTCGGTCTGTTCGAGATCAACGAGTCGGCCCAGCTGGTCAGCGAGGCCGCCCACCCCGAGGCCAACATCATCTTCGGTGCGGTCATCGACGACGCGCTCGGCGACGAGGTGCGCGTCACCGTCATCGCGGCCGGCTTCGACGGCGGGCAGCCGCCGGCGATCGTCCGCGACCCGGTGGTCAAGTCCACCCCGGCCGCCGCGACCACCCCGTCCGCCGCCCCGGAGCGCCCGGCCGCCCGGCCGTCCTACGGGAGCATCGGTTCGGTGACCTCCCGCTCGGAGGGCGAGGCCCCGGCCGCCCCGCGCGCCGCGGAGGCCCCGGCCACCGCCACCGCCGCCCCGGTGCCCCCGCAGGTGCAGCCGGCCCGCCAGCCGTACGTGGAGAGCCCGGCGGAGGAGCTCGACGTCCCGGACTTCCTTAAGTGATCGATCACGCGGTACGCGCGGGTGCTCACTTCGCCTTCACCGACCGGTGGGGCGGGGTGAGCACTTCGCCGTACGGGGAGCTCAACCTCGGCGGCGCGGTGGGCGACGACCCGGCGGCCGTCCGCGAGAACCGGGCGATAGCCGCCCGGGAGCTCGGACTGGACCCGGCCGACGTGGTGTGGATGAACCAGGTGCACGGCGCGGACGTCGCCGTGGTGACGGAGCGCCAGCCACTCGGGGAGGCCCCGACGGTCGACGCGGTGGTCACCGACCGGCCGCTCGCGCTCGCCGTGCTGACCGCCGACTGCACCCCGGTGCTGCTGGCCGACCCGGTGGCGGGGGTGGTGGGCGCGGCCCACGCCGGCCGCCCGGGCCTGGCGGCCGGGGTGGTGCCCGCGGTGGTGCGGGCGATGGTCGAACTGGGGGCCGAGCCGGGCCGGATCGCCGCCGCGACCGGCCCCGCGGTCTGCGGCCGCTGCTACGAGGTGCCGGCCGCGCTGCGGGCCGAGGTCGCCGCGGCGGTGCCCGCCGCGTTCGCCGAGACCTCCTGGGGGACGCCGGCACTGGACGTGCCGGAGGGGGTCGCGGCCCAGCTGGCCGCGGCCGGGGTCACGGGACCGGTGCGGTCACCGGTCTGCACCCTGGAGTCCGCCGATCACTACTCCTACCGCCGCGAGCAGCGCACCGGCCGGCTCGCGAGCTACGTCTGGTTGGGCCCTGATCACTGATGACGAACGACATCTACGGACCGTTCCCGGGGAGCGCGGACTTCCTGGACGCGCTGACGGAGGGCCAGCGGGCCCGGTACGAGGAGCTGGGGACCAACCTCGACGTGGTGGAGCGGCGGATCGCCGACGCCTGTGCGGCCGCCGGACGGCCGCGCGACGAGGTCACCCTGATCGTCGTGACCAAGACCTACCCCGCCGAGGACAGCGCGCTGCTGGCCGGCCTGGGGGTGACCGACGTCGCGGAGAACCGCGACCAGGACGCCGCACCCAAGGCAGTGCAGTGCAGAAACCTTCCTCTTGACTGGCACTTCGTCGGACAGCTGCAGACCAACAAGGTCCGCTCGGTCGTCGGCTACGCCAACCACGTGCACTCGGTGGACCGGCTGCGGCTCGTGGAGTCGCTCTCGGCCGCGGTGCTGAAGGCGGAGCGCCCCGAACTCGGCTGTCTGGTGCAGGTGGCCCTGGACAAGGAGCACGGCGAGGGCGGGCACCGGGCCGGGGTCGCCCCGGAGGACGTCGCGGAGCTCACCGACGCGATCGCCGACACGCCCGGGCTCCGGCTGGACGGTGTGATGACCGTCGCCCCGCTGGCCGGACCGCTGGCCGGGGACCCGGCCCGGGCCTTCGCGCGGCTGGCGGAAATCGCAACCGCCGTACGGACGGACCATCCTGCTGCCACCATGGTCTCCGCAGGGATGAGCGGTGACCTCGAGCAGGCGATTGCCGCCGGGGCGACACATGTGCGCGTCGGAACGGCGGTACTCGGAGTGAGGTCACCCCTCAGGTAACGTCACCGGGTAGTAGATCAGACTGCAGGACAAAATAGGACAGAATCTAGCAGCTCCCCGGAGCGCTAGCGAACCGTGGATCGCAGCTCCGCGGCCCCCACCCCACGAACTCTGAGCGGCCGTCGGCCTGACGCGCCGTCGTGGGTGGACCGCGGAATCCGCGGGCAGGGCCGTAACGGCCTGGCCGCCGGGACGGAGTCGGTCCGCACGGAGCGAGCGACCACCGGAAGGTGCGCGTTTCGCGAAGCAGCCACCGGGCGCCTGCGCGGTGGCCATGAGCGGAGGAGACAGGAGCATGGCCGGCGCAATGCGCAAGATGGCGGTCTACCTCGGCCTCGTGGAGGACGAGACGTACGACGGCCAGGGGTACGACCCCGACGACGACTACGACGCGGACCCCGAGCCGATTCGCACGGGACAGCGGACCGAGGACATTCCCCGGCCGGCCCCCGCGCCCGCCCCGGTCTCCTCGATCACCCCGCAGCCGGTGCCGGCGGCGGTCCCGATCCGGCAGGAGACCCCGAGGATGGCACCAGTGTCGTCCATCACACCCGAACGCCGCCACAACCTGGAGAAGAGCGCCCCGGTGATCATGCCCAAGGTAGTGAACGAACGAGAGCCCTACCGCATCACCACGCTGCACCCCCGGACCTACAACGAGGCCCGTACCATCGGGGAACAGTTCCGCGGCGGGACCCCTGTGATCATGAATCTCACCGAGATGGACGACACGGACGCCAAGCGGCTCGTAGACTTCGCCGCTGGACTCGTCTTCGGTCTGCACGGCAGTATCGAGCGCGTGACACAGAAGGTGTTCCTGCTGTCGCCTGCTAACGTCGATGTCACGGCGGAGGACAAGGCTCGGATCGCCGAGGGTGGGTTCTTCAACCAGAGCTGACCCGGCCACGACTTTACGTGTGGATCCGATCAACAGTGGGTTAGCGACAGGCGACGAGCGGCAGGCCCCAGGGCCGGACCGGGGAGAGGGAAAACGCGATGGACATCGTGTGGGCGGTGCTCTACTACGCCCTGACCGTCTTCCTGGTGTTCCTGCTTGCACGGCTGGTCATGGACTGGGTCTTCCAGTTCGCGCGTTCGTGGCGGCCGGGCAAGGCCATGGTCCTGGTCCTGGAGGCCACGTACACTGTCACGGATCCGCCGCTCAAGCTTCTTCGGCGGTTCATCCCGCCGTTGCGTTTCGGGGGCGTGGCGCTCGACCTGTCCTTCTTCGTACTGATGATCATTGTGTATGTCCTGATCTCGCTTGTGCGGCCCTAGTCGTAGGTGAGCGATGCGACAGGATGCCGGTGTGCCGACGATCACGTTGAGGTGAAGAGATGCCATTGACCCCCGAGGACGTTCGGAACAAGCAGTTCACGACCGTCCGCCTGCGCGAAGGCTATGACGAGGACGAGGTCGATGCCTTCCTCGACGAGGTCGAGGCGGAGCTGACCCGCCTGCTCCGCGAGAACGAGGACCTGCGCGCCAAGCTGGCGGCCGCCACCCGTGCCGCCGCCCAGAACCAGGCCAACATGCGGAAGGAGCCGCCGCAGGACAGCCGTCCCGGCGCCCCCGTCCCGGCCGCCATATCCGGCCCGCCGGTCCCCGGCCAGCAGGGCCCGGGCGGCCCGCAGCAGATGGGCGGCCCCGGTGGCCCCCAGCAGCAGCAGATGGGCGGCCCGCAGCAGCAGATGGGCAACCAGCCCCTCGGCCTGCCCTCCGGTGCCCCGCAGCTCCCCGCCGGCCCCCAGCAGATGGGCGGCCCGCAGCAGCAGATGAACCAGACCATGGGCGGCCAGCAGCAGCTGGTCCAGCCGATGGGCGGTCAGATGCTGCAGCCCATGGGCGGCCCCGGTGGCCCGCAGCAGATGGGCAACCCGATGGGCCAGGGCATGGGCCAGCAGCAGATGCAGCCGATGGGCGGCCCCATGGGCGGCCCGCCGCAGCAGATGGGCGGCCCGATGGGCGGCCCCATGCAGCAGCAGGGCCCCGGTGGCGACAGCGCCGCCCGCGTCCTGGCGCTCGCTCAGCAGACCGCCGACCAGGCGATCTCCGAGGCCCGCTCCGAGGCCAACAAGATCGTCGGCGAGGCGCGCAGCCGGGCCGAGGGCCTGGAGCGCGACGCCCGTGCCAAGGCCGACGCCCTGGAGCGGGACGCGCAGGAGAAGCACCGCGTCGCGATGGGCTCCCTGGAGTCCGCCCGCGCCACGCTGGAGCGCAAGGTCGAGGACCTGCGGGCCTTCGAGCGCGAGTACCGCACGCGTCTGAAGTCGTACCTGGAGACCCAGCTGCGCCAGCTGGAGTCGCAGGCCGACGACTCGCTCGCCCCGCCGCGGATCCCCGCCACCGCGTCGCTGCCGCCGGCGGCCTCGTCGATGGCTCCGGCCGGTGCCGGTTCGATGGGCGGCGCGCCGTCCTTCGGCGGCAACCAGCCGTCCTTCGGTGGCAGCACGCCGTCGTTCGGCGGTCAGAGCTCCTTCGGCGGCAACGCCCCGGCGCCGAGCTTCGGTGTGCCGGCCCCCGGTGGCAACACCGGTGCGCCGCAGATGCAGCCGGCCGGGATGACCCAGCCGATGGCCGCGGTCCGTCCGCAGCCGCCGCAGCCGATGCAGCAGGCCCCGGCGCCGATGCGCGGCTTCCTCATCGACGAGGACGGCGACAACTGAGGTCCTAGCCCGACCTTCCGGAGCGCCCCCCGCCCGACCCCCAGGGTCGGGCGGGGGGCGCTCCCGTCGTTCGAGGGGGCGGCCGGACGGAAACGGCGGAGCCGCCGCCACCCCGGTGAGGGGTGGCGGCGGCTCCGGGTGTCGGTCAGGCCTTGCGGAGCTGGAAGGCGAGGCCGAGGGAGTCGTCGGAGAAGGTCTCGGAGTCCCAGTCCGCCGCGCCCGCGGCGAAGTCGGTGGCGAGGACCTCCTCGGCGACCAGGGGGCCGTGCTCGGCGATGGCCTCGGCGGTCTCCTCGGCGGTCGCCCGCCAGCGCAGGACGATGCGGTCGGCGACGTCCAGGCCGGAGTTCTTCCGGGCCTCCTGGATCTGGCGGATGGCGTCGCGGGCGATGCCGAGCCGCTTGAGCTCCGGGGTGATCGCCAGGTCGAGCGCGACGGTGGCACCGGACTCGTTGGCGACGGCCCAGCCCTCGCGCGGGGTCTCGGTGATGATCACCTCGTCCGGGGAGAGCGTGACCGTCTCGCCGTCCAGCTCGACCGAGGTCTCGCCGTCGGCGCGCAGCTCGGCGGCCAGGCGGGCGGCGTCGGTGGCGGCGACCGCCTTGGCGACGTCCTGCACGCCCTTGCCGAAGCGCTTGCCCAGCGCACGGAAGTTGGCCTTGGCGCTGGTGTCGACCAGCGAGCCCCCCACCTCCGCCAGGGACTCCAGGGCGGAGACGTTGAGCTCCTCGGCGATCTGCGCGCGCAGGTCGGCGGGCAGCTCGTCCCAGCCCTGGGCGGCGACCAGCGCGCGGGACAGCGGCTGGCGGGTCTTGACGCCCGACTCGGCGCGGGTCGCCCGGCCGAGCTCGACCAGGCGGCGGACCAGCGCCATGTGGCGGGAGAGGTCGGCGTCGACGAGCGACTCGTCGGCCACCGGCCAGGCGGACAGGTGCACCGAGGCCGGGGCGTCCGGGACGACCGGGACGACCAGGTCCTGCCAGACCTGCTCGGTGATGAACGGGGTCAGCGGCGCCATCAGGCGGGTGACCGTCTCCAGCGCCTCGTGCAGGGTCGCGAGCGCGGCGGCGTCGCCCTGCCAGAAGCGGCGGCGGCCGCGGCGGACGTACCAGTTGGACAGGTCGTCGACGAAGCCGGAGAGCAGCTTGCCGGCGCGCTGGGTGTCGTACGCCTCGAAGGCCGCGTCGACCTCGCGGACCAGGGTGTTGAGCTCGGAGAGCACCCAGCGGTCCAGCTGCGGGCGGTCGGCCGGGGCCGGGTCGGCGGCGGAGGGGGACCAGCCGGCGGTGCGGGCGTACAGGGCCTGGAAGGCGACGGTGTTCCAGTAGGTGAGGAGGGTCTTGCGGACCACCTCCTGGATGGTGCCGTGGCCGACCCGGCGGGCCGACCAGGGCGAGCCGCCGGCCGCCATGAACCAGCGGACGGCGTCGGCGCCGTGCTGGTCCATCAGCGGGATCGGCTGCAGGATGTTGCCCAGGTGCTTGGACATCTTGCGGCCGTCCTCGGCCAGGATGTGGCCCAGGCAGACGACGTTCTCGTAGCTGTTCCTGTCGAACACCAGGGTGCCGACGGCCATCAGCGTGTAGAACCAGCCGCGGGTCTGGTCGATCGCCTCGGAGATGAACTGCGCCGGGTAGCGCTTCTCGAACAGCTCCTTGTTCTCGTACGGGTAGCCGTACTGGGCGAAGGGCATCGAGCCCGAGTCGTACCAGGCGTCGATGACCTCGGGCACCCGGGTGGAGGTGCCGCCGCACTCGCGGCAGCCGAAGGTCACGTCGTCGATGTACGGGCGGTGCGGGTCGAGGGCGCTCTGGTCGGTGCCGGTGAGCTCGGAGAGCTCGGCCAGCGAGCCGACGCAGGTGAGGTGGCCCTCCTCGCAGCGCCAGATCGGCAGCGGGGTGCCCCAGTAGCGGTTGCGGCTGAGCGCCCAGTCGATGTTGTTGTTCAGCCAGTCGCCGAAGCGGCCGTGCTTGACCGTCCCGGGGAACCAGTTGGTGGCCTCGTTCTCGCGGATCAGCGCGTCCTTGACGGCGGTGGTCCGGATGTACCAGGACGGCTGCGCGTAGTAGAGCAGCGCGGTGTGGCAGCGCCAGCAGTGCGGGTAGCTGTGCTCGTACGGCAGGTGGCGGAAGAGCAGGCCGCGCTCCTGGAGGTCCGCGACCAGGGCCTCGTCGGCCTTCTTGAAGAACTGGCCGCCGACCAGCGGGACCTCGGGGGCGAAGGTGCCGTCGGCCAGCACCGGGTTGACCACCGGCAGGCCGTACCTGCGGCAGGTCGCGAGGTCGTCCGCGCCGAAGGCGGGCGACTGGTGGACGATGCCGGTGCCGTCCTCGGTGGTGACGTAGTCGGCGTTGAGGACGTAGTGCGCGTCCTCGATCTCGACCAGGTCGAAGGGGCGGCGGTAGGCCCAGCGCTCCATCTCGGCACCGGTGAAGGACTCGCCGGTGGTCTCCCACCCCTCGCCGAGTGCCTTGGCGAGCAGCGGCTCGGCGACGACGAGCTGTTCCGTCCCGTCGGTGGCCACCACGTAGGTGACCTCCGGGTGGACGGCGGCGGCGGTGTTGGAGACCAGGGTCCACGGGGTGGTGGTCCACACCAGCAGGGCGGCCCGGCCGGCCAGCGGTCCGCCGGTCAGCGGGAAGCGGACGAAGACCGAGGGGTCGACCACGGTCTCGTAGCCCTGGGCCAGCTCGTGGTCGGACAGGCCGGTGCCGCAGCGCGGGCACCAGGGGGCGACCCGGTGGTCCTGGACCAGCAGGCCCTTGTCGAAGATCTGCTTGAGCGACCACCAGACGGACTGGACGTACGACGGGTCCATCGTGCGGTAGGCCTCGTCGAGGTCGACCCAGTACCCCATGCGGGTGGTCAGCTCGGCGAAGGCGTCGGTGTGGCGGGTCACCGACTCGCGGCACTTGGCGTTGAACTCGGCGATGCCGTACGCCTCGATGTCCTGCTTGCCGGAGAAGCCGAGCTCCTTCTCGACGGCGAGCTCGACCGGGAGGCCGTGGCAGTCCCAGCCGGCCTTGCGGGCGACGTGGTAGCCCTTCATCGTCCGGTAGCGGGGGAAGACGTCCTTGAAGACGCGGGCCTCGATGTGGTGGGCGCCGGGCATGCCGTTCGCGGTCGGCGGGCCCTCGTAGAAGACCCACTCGGGGCGGCCCTCGGACTGCTCCAGGCTGCGCTGGAAGACCTTGTCGTCCTGCCAGAAGGACAGGATCCGGTGCTCGAGGGCAGGCAGGTCGACCTGTGCGGGGACGGGGTTATAGGTGCTCATCGCTGGCGTCTACCTCCGGCGGATGCGTGGGCTGGATCCTCCGGAGGGACGAGACGGCGTGCCGTCCCGCGGTACCACCCTCCTTGGCCGCGATGGTGACTGCGGCCCTCTTGTTTGGGCTTGCTGCCGGGTCTACCGGGCCGCCGGGGGCGGCCGTTCTTCCGGCGGCTCCGGGGTGATCTTCCCGCCGTGCACACCCCCGGGCTCGCACCGTCCCCGGGTCGCTGGTGGCTGCGTACGTCGGTACTCGTCCCATCTGCGCCTTGCACGGCCAGTGTATCGGCCGGGCGAACCCGTTTGTCCAAACCGTTTCCCGGGGGCCCGTCCGGGGGGTGGGAAGGGGCGGTTAGGCGGGGGTGATCTGGGCACAAGTCTGGTCAGCGCGCGGGGCGTGGCGGCTGGGGCGGCTGCCTGGGTGGGATCATCGTGAGGCGTCGGTATGTCATGTTGTGACCGGTTTTGATCGGGATTATCGTTCCGGCACTGGAGGCCGCCGGGAACCGGCGGCTCGATTCGTTCGTAGATGGGGTCGAAGCCATGGCTGAGAAGGCAACCGGCGCGGGTACCGCCACCAAGCGGGCACGCAAGGCCGTGGCGGCCGATCCAGGGGAGGGGACCGTGACCACTACCGCACGGCAGAACAGCAGCACCGACACCGTCACCGTGACGCGCGGCGCGGAGTCCGTCGACCCGGCCACGTTGCCGATCCGGCCCGGCGAGGACCCGTGGACCACCGGCGAGGTGCACGAGCTGCACACCGAGCTCATCAGCGAACTGGACCGCCTGCGCAACGAGATCGACGCCGCCGAGGCGGCCATCTCCGGCCTGATGCGCGACTCCAACGACGGAGCCGGCGACGACCAGGTGGACGCCGGTACGAAGAACATCTCCCGGGAGAGCGAGCTCGCGCTGGCCAACAACGCCCGGGACAGCCTCGCCCAGACCGAGCGCGCCCTGGCCCGGCTGGAGGGCGTCGGCTTCGGCACCTGCGAGTCCTGCGGCAAGGCGATCGGCAAGGCCCGGATGCAGGCCTTCCCCCGGGCGACGCTCTGCGTGCAGTGCAAGGCCAAGCAGGAACGCCGCTGAACCGACCGACCGGCGCGACGCGGGGGGTCGGGCTTGCCGTACGCTCGACCCCGTAACGTCGCCCGACCCCTGCAGCGCATCCGGCCCGGATGCGCCGGGCCCGGCGACCAGGGCCCACCCTCCCCCGCTCCGGACGGGGGAGCTCCATCGGCAGCGGAGCGGATCATCAGTACGCAAGGTTCCCCCCAGACCCGGGACGACGCCGTCCCGACCCCCGCCGAAGCCGTGGAGGTGGCCGTGGCCGAGCCCACCGAGCCCACCGAGGCGCCCGCTCCGGTCGCGGCGGAGGCGCCGAAGGGCCCCCGGCGGATCGGCGTGCTGCTGGTCGTCGCCCTGCTCGCCTTCCTGATCGACTTCGGCAGCAAGCTGCTGGTGGTGGCCCGGCTGGAGAACCACTCGGCGATCAAGGTGATCGGCGACGTCGTCACCTTCCAGGTCATCCGCAACTCCGGCGCCGCCTTCGGCATGGGCCAGGCGCTGACCGTCGTCTTCACGATGATCGCCTCGGCCGTCATCGTGGTGATCTGGCGGATCGCCCGCCGGCTGTACAGCCTGCCCTGGGCGATCGCGCTCGGGCTGCTGCTCGGCGGTGCCCTGGGCAACCTCACCGACCGGCTGTTCCGCGCGCCGGGCGTCTTCCGCGGGCACGTCGTCGACTTCATCTCCGTCCAGCACTTCGCGGTGTTCAACCTCGCCGACTCGGCGATCGTCTGCGGCGGCATCCTCGTGGTGCTGCTCTCCTTCCGGGGCAGCAACCCGGACGGCACCGTCCACCAGCAGAGCGCCAAGGGCGAGTAGCGGGCCCTCCCGCCAGGGGCGGGCGGAGCTCGGCGGACGGGGGCGGCCCGGGTTTCCGGCATACTCGTACGGGTGAGTACCGCAGCGCAGATCCGCAGCCTCCCCGTACCCGACGGCCTGGAGGGCGAGCGCCTCGACGCCGCCCTCGCCCGGATGTTCGGCTTCTCCCGGACGAAGGCCGCCGAGCTGGCCGCCGACGGCAAGGTGACGCTCGACGGCGCCGTGGCCGGCAAGTCGGACCGGGTGACCGCCGGCTCCTGGCTGGAGGTCGAGATCCCCGCCCCCGCCGCCCCGGTGCAGATCGTCGCCGAGCCCGTCGAGGGCATGCGGATCGTCCACGACGACGAGGACATCGTGCTCGTCGACAAGCCGGTCGGCGTCGCCGCGCACCCCAGCCCCGGCTGGACCGGCACCACCGTCATCGGCGGTCTGGCCGCCGCCGGCTACCGGATCTCCACCTCCGGCGCGGCCGAGCGCCAGGGCATCGTGCACCGGCTCGACGTCGGCACCTCGGGCCTGATGGTCGTCGCCAAGTCCGAGCGCGCGTACACCGACCTCAAGCGGCAGTTCCACGACCGGATCACCGAGAAGCGCTACCACACGCTCGTCCAGGGGCACCCGGACCCGATGAGCGGCACCGTGGACGCGCCGATCGGGCGCCACCCCAGCTCCGACTGGAAGTGGGCCGTCACCCGCGACGGCAAGGCCTCCATCACCCACTACGACCTCATCGAGGCGTACCGCGCGGCCTCGCTGCTCGACATCAAGCTGGAGACCGGCCGCACCCACCAGATCCGGGTGCACATGTCCGCGCTGCGCCACCCCTGCGTGGGCGACCTGACCTACGGCGCCGACCCGACGCTCGCCAAGCGCCTCGGGCTGACCCGGCAGTGGCTGCACGCCGTCTCGCTCGGCTTCGAGCACCCGGCGGACGGGCAGTGGGTCGAGTTCAAGAGCGAGTACCCGGCCGACCTGCGGAAGGCGCTCGACATCATCTCGGCGGAGAGCTGACATGGCGGTGACCGTCCGGGTCGCCGAGGGCGAGGCGGACCTCGCGCTGGTGCACGGTGTCCGGCGCGCGGTGTTCATCGTCGAACAGGGGATCCCCGAGGACGAGGAGTGGGACGACCTCGACCCCACCTCGGAGCACCTGCTGGCCGTCGGCGCCGACGGCACCCCGCTGGGGACGGCGCGGCTGATCCACGGCGAGCAGGCCCTGAAGCTCACCGGCGGCGTCGAGGGGCGGGTGCTGCTCGGGCGGCTCGCCGTCGTCGCGGCGGCCCGGGGGACCGGGCTCGGCGCGGACCTGGTGCGGGCGATCGAGGCGGCCGCACTGGCCCGCGGCGCCCGTGAGGTGGAGCTGCACGCGCAGGTGCAGGCGCTCGGGTTCTACGAGCGGCTCGGGTACGCGGCGGAGGGGCCGGTGTACCAGGACGGCGGGATCCCGCACCGGACGATGACCCGGGTGCTGTAGCCGCCTCCCCCCGGAGGGCCGTCAGACGGTTCCCCGTGCCCGGTCCGGGCACGGGGAACGCGGCTTTCCGGGCGGTGCGGGGCGGAGTCGGAGGGCGGCCCCGGCGGGCGGGGCGGCCGGCTTTATCGGACGCCTACCCCTGCGGCGGATACGATCAGCCCCTATGGAGTTCGGTGGGGCGTGGCGCCGGTGGCGCGGCCGGGGTACGACGGTACGGCGCAGACTGGTGGCCGGTGCGGTCGCCCTGGTGGCGGTGGTCGGGGCCGGTACGGCCGCGGTGGCGTCCGGCGGTGAGCAGGCGGTCCAACAGGAGGACCGGTTCCTGAGCATGCCCGAGACCCCCGGCAGCGACCGGCAGGTCCAGCTGGACACCTCTTTCTTCACCACCGGCACCGGCCCCAGGCCGGCCGTGCTGCTCGCGCACGGCTTCGGCGGCTCCAAGGAGGGCGAGCGGGAGCGCGCCCAGCAGCTGGCCCGGCAGGGCTACGCGGTGCTGACCTGGTCGGCGCGCGGCTTCGGACGCTCCGGCGGCAAGATCGGCCTCAACGCGCCCGACCGCGAGGTCGAGGACGTCAAGCACCTGGTGGACTGGCTGGCCCAGCGGCCCGAGGTGCAGCTCGACGCGCCCGGCGACCCGAGGGTCGGCATCACCGGAGCCTCCTACGGCGGCGGCGTCGCCCTGCTCGCCTCCGCCTACGACCACCGGATCGACGCCGTCGCCACCCAGATCACCTGGTGGAACCTGGCCGACGCGCTGTTCCCGCAGGGCGTCGAGGGATCCGGCGCGGTGGACGGCGTCTTCAAGAAGCTCTGGGCCGGGATCTTCTTCACCACCGGCGCGGCCGGCGACCTCGGACCCTCGGGCGGCGCCCTGCGCGGCGGCGGGACGGCGGCGCAGCCGGGCGGTGCCCCGCAGGCCGGCCCGTCCCAGGACGCCGAGGTCGGCTGCGGCCGGTTCCTGGACACCCTGTGCCAGATGTACGACCGGGTCGCCACCGCCGGGCACGCGGACCCGGAGGCCGTCGCCCTGCTGGAACGCTCCAGTCCGTCCTCGGTGGCCGGGCAGCTCAAGGCGCCCACGCTGGTCGTCCAGGGGCAGCAGGACTCGCTGTTCCCGCTCGACCAAGGCGACCGGATCGCCCGGGCGGTCGCCGCCAACGGCGCGCCCGTCTCGGTGGACTGGTTCGCGGGCGGGCACGACGGCGGCACCGACACCAGCGCCCGGGTCGACGACCGGGTGACCGCCTGGTTCGACCACTACCTGCGCGGCCGCGGCAACGACACCGGCCCGGCGTTCCGGGTCACCCGCACCGGCGGCGTCGACTCCACCGGCTTCCAGGCCGTGCTGCGCGGCGCCAGCGCCGACCGCTACCCCGGACTGGGCGGCACGGGCAGCCGGTCCGTCGAGCTCACCGGCGGTGGCGGCGACGGCGAGCGGACCTTCGCGAACCCGCCCGGCGGCGCCCCGCCCGGGATCTCCACCGTGCCCGGGATCGGCGCGCTCAGCCAGGCCGCCTCGCTCGGAGCCGGGCTGGCGCTCGACTTCCCCGGCCAGAACGCCGCCTTCGACTCCGCGCCGCTGGACCGCCCGCTGCACCTGACCGGGCAGCCCACCGTGCCGCTGCGGGTACAGGCCGACCGGCCCGACGCGGTGCTCTTCGCCAAGCTGTACGACGTCGGACCGGACGGCAAGGCCGTGCTGCCCCAACAGCTGGCCGCCCCGCTGCGGGTCACCGGCGCCGACGCGGGCCGCACCGTCACCGTCGCGCTGCCTGCCGTCGACCACACCTTCCCGGCCGGGCACCGGCTGCGGCTGGTCGTCGCCGCCACCGACCTCGCGTACGCCTCGCCCGTCGAACCGGCCACCTACCGGGTCGCGCCCGCCGGGGCGCTCGCCGCGCCGACCGTCGAGCAGCTCGTCACCGAGGCCGCGCCGCTGCCCGCGCGCACCTGGGTGCTGCCGCTGGTCGGCGTCGCGGTGGCCCTCGCCCTGGTCCTGCTGCCCCGGCTGCGGCGCCGCCGGACGCCGGGCGCCGGGCCGGCGTACGACCCGGCGCTCGCCGCGGTGCCGCTGCAGATCAGCGGCCTCAGCAAGCGCTACAAGGGCTCCCAGGACCGCTATGCCGTCAAGGAGCTGGGCTTCCGCGTCGAGCAGGGGCAGGTGCTCGGCCTGCTCGGGCCCAACGGTGCCGGCAAGACCACCACGCTGCGCATGCTGATGGGCCTGATCCGGCCCGACGCGGGCGAGATCCGGATCTTCGGCCACCTGGTGCGCCCCGGCGCTCCGGTGCTCTCCCGGGTCGGCGCGTTCGTCGAGGGGGCCGGGTTCCTGCCGCACCTCACCGGCCGGGCCAACCTGCGGCTGTACTGGCAGGCCACCGGGCGGCCGGAGCAGGACGCCCACCTCGACGAGGCGCTGGCGATCGCCGGGCTCGGCGAGGCGCTCGACCGCGCCGTGCGGACCTACTCGCAGGGCATGCGGCAGCGGCTCGCGATCGCGCAGGCGATGCTCGGCATGCCGGACCTGCTGATCCTGGACGAGCCGACCAACGGGCTCGACCCGCCGCAGATCCGCGAGATGCGCGAGGTGATGATCCGGTACGCGGCGGCCGGGCGCACCGTCATCGTCTCCAGCCACCTGCTCGCCGAGGTCGAGCAGAGCTGCACCGACCTGGTCGTGATGGACCGCGGCCGACTGGTCACCACCGGTGCGGTCGGCGAGATCGTCGGCGCCGGCGAGCTGCTGCTGATCGGCGTGCCCGCCCCGTACGACCCGGAGTCGGTCGTCGAGAAGGTCGGCGCGCTGGCCGGGGTCGGTTCGGCGGAGGCCGTCGAGGGCGGGCTGCTGGTGCGCCTGGACGGGCTGGCGGCCAGCGAGCTGCTGGCCGAACTGGTGCGCCTGGGCGTGCCGGTGGAGAGTGCGGGGCCGCAGCGCCGGCTCGAGGACGCGTTCCTGTCGTTGATCGGAGGTGCGGCGTGAGCGACGTCGCGCAGGCGGAGCACACCGTGTCGGCGGACCACGCCGAGGGCTACCGGGCGGGCCGGACGCTGCCGCTGCGGGTGGAGGCCATGCGCCAGCTGCGGCGGCGCCGCACGCTGGTGATCGGCGCGGTGCTGGCGGCGATGCCGCTGGTCATCCTCGCCGCGTTCCAGATCGGCGGCACCCCGAGCCGCCCGGACCGGACCACCTTCATCGACCTGGCCACCGCCTCGGGCCCCAACTTCGCGGCCACCATGCTGTTCGTGGGCACCGGGTTCATGCTGGTCATCCCGGTCGCGCTGTTCTGCGGCGACACCGTCGCCTCGGAGGCCAGCTGGTCCTCGCTGCGCTACCTGCTGGCCGCGCCGGTGCCCCGGGCCAGGCTGTTGGCCCGCAAGTTCGCGGTCGGGCTGGCGTTCTCGGCGGTCGCGGTGGCCCTGCTGCCCCTGATCGGGCTGCTCGTCGGCACCGCCGCGTACGGCTGGGGGGACCTCAGGCTGCCCACCGGGGCGAGCCTGTCGGCCGGCGAGGCGTTGCCCCGGCTGGCCCTCGCGGCGGCCTTCGTCTTCCTCAGCGAGATCGTGATCGCGGCGCTGGCGTTCTGGCTGTCCACCGCGACGGACGCCCCGCTCGGGGCCGTCGGCGGGGCGGTGTTCGCCTCGATCATCACCGGGGTGCTGGACGCCGTCACGGCGCTCGGGGACCTGCGGGAGTGGCTGCCCGCGCACTGGCAGTACGCCTGGGCGGACGCGCTGCAGCCGCAGCTGGAGTGGGGCGGGATGGTGCAGGGGGTCTCGCTGTCGCTCTCGTACGCGGTGGTGCTGCTGGCGCTGGCGTTCCGGGGGTTCGCGCGCAAGGACGTGGTGTCCTAGGGAGGTGTCCCGGGGATCGTCGGACACGCTTCTGGGAGTGCCTCGTCGGGTCGGGGCCGTCCGGGCCCGCCGGGGTGCGGCGGGCCCGGGGCCGGTGGGCGCGGGCCGACGGGGGCCGGTGGGGCGTCAGCCGACCGGGGTGTCAGCCGACCGGGGCGTCGACGCGTTCGATCCGCTGGGTGCCGCTGCGGGTGCGGTAGGAACGGACCCAGTTGCTGGTGGCGTCCTTGCGGGTGCGGTCGGAGAGGACGTAGTAGTCCATCTGGGCCCGCTCGGGCGTGACGTCCAGGACGCCGTAGCCGTGCGAGTCGAGGTCGACCCACTTGATGTGCGGGTTGGCCGTCCTGAGCGCGGTGGCCGCCGCCAGCGAGACGGTGTGCGGCGCGACCTTCAGGGTGTCGTCGATGTTGTCCGAGGTCGTCGAGGTGACCACGAACTCGGTGGCCACGCTGCCGGACAGCGGATACGTGGCGGCCTCGTTCGGGACGTCGGCGGCCCAGGCGGAGTGGATGTCGCCGGTCAGGAAGACGGTGTTGGTGATGCCGTTCGCCCGGAGGTGGCCGAGCAGCTCGCGGCGGTCGTGGGTGTAGCCGTCCCACTGGTCGGTGTTGACGGCCACGCCCTCGCCGGGCAGGCCGAGCAGCTTCGCCAGCGGGCGCAGCAGGTAGTCCGGGAGCGAGAGGAAGGCGACGGGGGAGATCATCACCTCGTTGCCGACCAGCCGCCAGGTGGTGTCGGACGCGGCGAGCCCGGCCTTCAGCCAGTCCATCTGGGCGCGGCCGGTGATCGTGCGGTCGGCCGCGTCGACGGCGCCGTCGCCCACCTTGACCTGCTGGGAGCGGAACGAGCGCTGGTCCAGCAGGTGCAGGTCGGCCAGCCGGCCGTAGCGCAGCCGGCGGTACGTCGTCCCGGCGACGGACGGGCGCACCGGCATCCACTCGAAGTAGGCCTGCTTGGCGGCGGCCATCCGGGCCGCCCAGTCGCCCTCGGTGCCCGGGGTGTGGTTCTCGGCGCCGCCGGACCAGGCGTCGTTGGCGAACTCGTGGTCGTCCCAGATCGCGATGACGGGGATCCTCGCGTGCAGGGAGCGGAGGTCCTCGTCGGTCTTGTACTGGCCGTGGCGGGTGCGGTAGTCGGCCAGGGTGACGATCTCGTGGGCGGGGGAGTGCGGGCGCACGACCGTGCCGCGGGCGCAGTACTCGCCCGTCCGGTACTCGTAGACGTAGTCGCCGAGGAAGAGCAGGGCGTCCAGGTCGCCGCGGGCGGCGAGGTGGCGGTAGGCGGAGAAGTAGCCCGCCTCCCAGTTGGAGCAGGAGGCGACGCCGAAGCGGACCCGGGCGGGGGTGGCGTCGGTGGCCGGGGTGGTGCGGGTGCGGCCGACGGGGGAGACGGTGGCGCCCGCGGTGAAGCGGTACCAGTAGGTGGTGTCGGGGGCCAGTCCGCGGACGTCGGCCTTGACGGTGTGGTCGGCGGCGGCGGTGGCGGTCACCGTGCCGCCGGCGGTGACGCGGGTGAAGGCCTGGTCGGCGGCCAGCTCCCAGCGGACCTCGGTGTCGGGGCCGAGGCCGGAGCCGGGGACGGCCTCGGGGGCGGGGGTCACCCTCGTCCAGAGCAGGACGCCGTCGGGGAGGGGGTCGCCGGAGGCTATGCCGTGCAGGAAGCGCGGGGCGGGGGCCGCGGGGTCTGACCCGGTGGCAGTGGCGGGGGCCGGGGCCGGGGCGGCCGGCGTGGCCCCGGCGGCCTCGGCGGGGGTGGTGAGGGCCAGCGGGAGGGCGGCACCGCCCGCGACCAGTGCCCCGGCCTTCAGCAGCCGGCGGCGGCCGGGGCGGGCGGGGGTCATGGCATCGACAAGATCGTTCACGGCCGAAGGCTACCGGTTGGTAAAGCGTTGGTAAATCGACGGCCTGACGGTCCGTCGCGGATCGGCCGGATCCGGCCCGGGGGCGGGATCGGGCGGGATCGGGCGGGTGCGGTTCGGGCGCGGTCCGGGTGCGGTCCGGATGCCGTTCGGGCCGGGAGGAGTCCGGCCCGTCCATGGGAGATCATGGAGGAGTACCCGCCCCCAGCCGTCGAAGGACCCCGCCGTGGCCCAGATCGTCCTCTTCCACTCCGCCCTCGGGCTGCGTCCCGCCGTGCACGCCGCCGCCGACCGGCTGCGGGCGGCCGGGCACACCGTCCACACCCCGGACCTCTACGACGGGCGGACCTTCGACGACATCGAGGCCGGGATCGCCCACCAGGACGAGCTCGGCGGCAGCGAGGAGCTGCTCCGGCGGGCCGTCGTCGCGGCGGCGCCGCACTCCGACGGCGGCCTGGTGTACGCCGGGTTCTCGCTCGGCGGCTCGCTCGCCCAGAACCTCGCCCTCGCCGACGAGAAGGCCCGCGGCCTGCTGCTCCTGCACGGCACCTCCGACCTGCGCGAGGACGCCGCCACCGAGATCCCGGTGCAGCTGCACGTCGCCGAGCCCGACCCGTTCGAGACCGAGGACTGGCTGAACGCCTGGTACCTGAACATGCGCCGGGCCGGGGCCGACGTCGAGGTGCACCGCTACCGGGGCGCCGGGCACCTGTTCACCGACCAGGACCTCGCCGACTACGATGCCGAGGCCGCCGAGCGGGCCTGGGCCGTCGCGCTGGACTTCCTCGCCGAGCTGGACGCCTGAGGGCCCGGCGCAGCCCGGATCTCCGGAGCAGGGAGGCGGAGCGGTGGCCGGTGAGCAGGGGACGCCACTGGCGCGCAAGCTCGGCATCCGGGCGGGCGACGAGCTGCTGCTCGCCGGTGCGCCGGACGGCTTCACCGTGCCCGAACTGCCCCCGGGCGTCAGCCTGGTGACGGAGGGGCCGTTCGACGTCTGCGTGTGGTTCCCGGCCGGGCGCGCCGCCTACCGGGCCGGGCTCGCCGACCTGCGGGCGCTGATGCGGCCGGCGGCCGGGCTCTGGGTGGCCTGGCCGAAGAAGTCCTCGGGGGTGGTGAGCGACCTCGACGGGGACGGGGTGCGGGAGGCCGCGCTGCCCACCGGGCTGGTGGACAACAAGGTGTGCGCGATCGACGCGGTGTGGTCGGGGCTGCGGTTGGTGATCCGGCGGGAGCTGCGGGGCTGAGGCGCTCCGCCGCCCGCCCGGGGGCGGTGGTGGCCCTCCCCCGATCGGGGGAGGTGGCGGGCGGGGCGCCTGACCATACTGACGATCATGATCAGGGGAATCCGGCCGCTGCTGAGCGGCTCCACGTACTCGGGCGTTCTGTTCGCCTTCTGCGGCGCGGCGGCGAGCGTGCCGCTGCTGCCCTTCGCCCTCGCACCGGCGGCGGCGTGGCGGTCCGCCCCGTACGCGGTGCAGGCCGTGCTGGTCCTGTTCGTCTGGGCGGTGCTGCTCGGCCTGCTCGGACTGGCTCCCGCGACGAGGCGGGTGCTGACCCGGCTCGCCCGCCGGATGCTGCGGGTGCCGCTGCCGGATCCGGTGGGCCGCCGCGGGGCCGCCGGCCCGCCGGGCGTCGGGACGGCCCCGGTCGCACCGCCCGGCGGGGGCCGCTGGCGGACGCCGGCCTGGCTGGTGCTGCACACGGCCGTGGGGTGGGCGGCGGCGCTGGCGACCGGCCTGCTGCTCGCCCTGGCGGTGGCCGCGCCGGGCGGATGGCTCGGCACGGAGGCACGGTTCAGCCTGTTCGGACGGACGCTCCGGGTGACGGGCGTCTGGAGCTGGCTGCTGGCGCTCGGCTGCGTCCTGCTCGCGGCGGCCGTGTGCGCCGCCGCGACGGCCGCCCTGCGCGGGGCGGCGCCGCGGCTGCTGGGGCCCTCGCCCGCCGAGCGGCTGGCGCTGGCGGCCGAGCGGGAGTCGCGGCTGGCCGAGCGCAACCGGCTCGCCCACGAGCTGCACGACTCGATCGGCCACACGCTGACGGCTGCGACGATCCAGGCGGCGGTGGCCGGCGAGGTGCTCGCGGCCGACCCGGTGGCGGCGCGGGCCGCGCTGCGCAGCATCGAGGAGTCGGCCCGGGCCGCACTGGAGGACCTGGACTACGTGCTGGGCGTGCTGCGCGAGGAGGAGGCCGGCACGGCGCCGCCCCGGACCCTGGCCGACCTGCCCGATCTGCTGGAGCGGCTGCGGCACGCGGGGGCGGTGGTCGAGCCCGAGCTGTCCGGCGCCCTGGACCACGTCCGGGGCACGCTCTCCCGGGCGGCCTACCGGATCCTGCAGGAGGGCCTGACGAACGCCCTGCGGCACGGGTCGGGCGGCCCGATCCGGGTCGGGGTGGCGGTCGGGCCGGACGCCCTGGAGCTGACGGTCGTCAACCCGACCGGGGCGGGTGCGCCGCGCGGGGCCTTCCCGACGTCCGGGCACGGACTGCCCGGGCTGGCCGAGCGGGTGCGGCTGCTGAACGGCGAGATCGAGGCGGGCCCGCAGGGGCCGCAGCAGGGGCCCCTGGTCTGGCGGCTGGCGGTCCGGCTGCCGGTGCGGGGGGCGGCGTGACCGGCTCCGGCACCCGGGAGGCTCCGGGCCTCCCGGGCTCCACAGAGGCCCCGGACTCCCCGGACTCCCCGGACGGCCCGGCCGCGCAGGCCGGGCCGTCCGGCGCGCCCGTCACCCTCCTGATCGCGGACGACGACGAGGTGACCCGCAGCGGTCTGCGCACCCTGCTCGCCGCGCAGCCGGGGATCGCGGTGGTCGGGGAGGCCGCGGACGGGGTGGAGGCCGTCGAGCGGGCCCGGCTGCTGCGGCCGGACGTCGTCCTGATGGACGTGCGGATGCCGCGCCGCAACGGGATCGACGCGACCCGGGAGCTGCTGGCCGGATCGGTCGAGCCGCCGAAGGTCGTGGTGATCACCACCTTCGAGAACGACGGCTACGTCACCGCGGCGCTCAGCGCCGGCGCCAGCGGGTTCGTGCTCAAGCGGCTGCCGGTCCGGCAGATCGCGGAGGCGGTGCGGGTGGTGGCGGCCGGGGAGGCGGTCCTCTTCCCGGCGGCGCTGGGCCGGATGGTCACCGCCCGCCCGCTGGCCTCGGCCGAGGCGCTGCCGTCCGCGGCTCTGACGGGGCGGGAGGAGGAGGTGCTGCGGGCGATGGCCACCGGGCTGTCCAACCCGGAGATCGCGGAGTCCCTCGCGGTGCGCGTGGAGACGGTGAAGACGCACGTCGGGAACGTGCTGATGAAGCTGGGCGCGCAGAACCGGACCCACGCGGTGGTGATCGCGTACGAGTCCGGTCTGGTGGTGCCGGGGCTGGCGGGCTGAGGGGGCGGGGAACGGGAAGTCGTGAGGGTGGCCGTGGGGCCCGGCGCGTGGTGCGCCGGGCCCGGACGGTGCGTCAGCCGCAGAGGGCCCGGTCGACGACGGACTCGACGTGGGGGGTGACCGCGTCGTAGGGCGGGACCATGGTCACCGCGACGTTCACGGCGCGGCCGTCCTCGGTGACCCCGCCCCGGGTCTCGTAGCCCGGGATGTCGCCGCCGTGGCCCCAGTAGACGCCGCCGCAGGTCAGCGGCCGGCTGATGATCCCCAGCCCTGCCCTGGCCCCGGTGCCCGGGATGTCGACGGTGGTGAGCATCTGGTCGAGCTGCGGCCGGGCCAGCAGGTCACCCTTGAGGAGTGCGGTGAAGAACCGGTTGAGGTCGGAGTTGGTGGAGATCATCTGGCCCGCCGCCCAGCCGGCCGAGGGGTCCATCTCGGTGAAGTCCTGCAGCGGGCCGCCGGCCGGGTCCTTGCGGTAGCCGTGCGGGTGGGGTTCCCGGATGGTGCGGTCGCCGGGGGCGGGGAAGGACGTGTGGCGCAGCCCGAGGCGCTGGACGACGCGCCGGTCGATCTCCTCGGCGAGGGGCCGGCCGGTGACCCGCTGGACGATCAGGCCGGCCAGCAGGTAGTTGGTGCTGCTGTAGCCGAACGCCTGGCCGGGCGCGCGGTCGGCCTTGTGCCGGAGGGCGATGTCGAGGAGCTCGCGGGGTTCGTAGTAGCGGTGTCGGAGGCCGGGCTCGTCGAGGTCCTGCTCGTAGTCCGGCAGCCCGCTGGTGTGCTGGAGGAGCCGGCGGACGGTGATGCCGCGCCCGTCGATGCCCTCGCCGCGGACCACGCCCGGCAGGTAGGTGTCGACGTCGGTGTCGAGGCCGATCCTCCCCTCGGCGACCAGCTGCAGGACGACGACCGCGGTGAAGGTCTTGGTGTTGCTGCCGATCCTGATCTGCCCGTCGACCGGGACCTTCGCGCCGGTGGCCACGTCGCCGACGCCCGCGGTGTAGCTGCGGGTGCGGCCGTCCGGGCTCCTGACGCTCGCCAGCGCGGCGGGCAGGCCGTCGGTGCGCACCAGGGCGTTCAGGCCCCGTTGGATCGTGTCCGGCCCGGGGGCCGCGGTGGCGGCGGGCGGTGCGAGGACCCCCGCGGTGACGGCGGCGACGGCCAGCGCGGCCGCGACGGACCGGGCCGCGCGCCGCCCGGTCGGGCCGGTTCGGGTGGTCCGTGGCCGGGGCGCGGGGGCGAGACCAGTGGTTTGCTTACGCACGAACGTGCTCCTGAGGGGTCGCCGAAGGGAATCGGGAGGTCGGTGGCCGCGTGCTGACCTGCACGCCGGCGGGCGCTGATCGGCGGTGGCGGCGGCGCGGCGGCGGCCGTGTCCCGGCTGATCACGTGCCGTCAGTATGGTCGGGCGGTCCGCGGCGGACCTCCCTCGATCGGGGGAGCGGCTCCTCCCTCCTCCGGGCCCGGGCGGGAGCGTCAGGACGCGGTCGGCCGGTCCTGGGTGACGGCGGTCAGCAACTGGGCGACCAGGGGGTTGCGGTCGGCGCCGCGCCAGGCCACCGCGACGCGGGTGCGGGCGCCGGCCGGGGAGATCCCGCGGAAGGCGACGCCCCGGAGGCGGATGCGCCGGATGCTCGCCGGCGCCAGCGAGACGCCGAGCCCGGCCCCGACGAGCGCGCAGACCGTCTGCCACTCCACCGCGTGCTGGACGATCCGCGGGGTGAATCCGGCCGCGGTGCACAGGCCGGTGATCCGGTCGTACAGCTGCGGGCCGACCTCCCGGGGCAGCAGGACGAACGGCGAGTCCGCCAGTTCCCCGACCGGCAGGGTGCGCCGGGCGGCCAGCGGGTGGGCCTTCGGCAGCACGGCGACGAAGGGCTCGCTGAGCACCGTCCGGAAGTCCAGCCCCGGCTCGGCGGCGGGCGGTTCGCGCAGCAGGCCGACGTCGACGGCGCCCTCGCGCAGCGCGGCGAGCTGCGGTGCGGTGGTCATCTCGCGGATGTCCAGCTCCACGGCAGGGAAGCGTTGCCGGAAGGTGTGCAGCAGGCCGGGCAGGACGGTCAGGGCCAGCGAGGCGGAGAACCCGATCCGCAGCCGGCCGGCCGGCCTCGCCGGTGCCGACGGCGCGGGCCGCCGCCAGGCCGTCGGCCAGGCCGGTGAGGGCCGCCCTGGCCGCGGGCAGCAGCTCCCGGCCGACCGGGGTGAGCGCCACCCGCCCCGGCTCGCGGGTGAACAGCGGATGGCCCACCTTCTCCTCCAGCCGCCGGATCTGCTGGCTCAGCGGCGGCTGGGCGACGCCGAGCCGGGCGGCCGCGTGGCCGAAGTGCAGCTCCTCGGCGAGGACGACGAAGGCGTGCAGCTGGGGGAGGGGGATCTCGGGGCGCTCCATACGCCCAGGGATATCAGGAGAAGGCCTCCGGAGTATTGGACGTATCGGTGTCGCCCGCCTAGCGTGCGGCGCATGACAGAGCGACGCGCGATCCTCGGCGGTTCGACCTTCGAGGAACGGATCGGCTACGCCCGTGCCGTCGTTGACGGCGACCGGGTGCACGTGTCCGGGACGACCGGCTTCGACTACGCCACCATGACCATCTCCGACGACGTGGTGGAGCAGGCCGAGCAGTGCCTGCGCACCATCGGGGCCGCGCTGGCCGAGGCCGGCTGCGGCTTCGCCGACGTGGTGCGGGTGCGCTACCTGCTGCCGGAGCGTGCGGACTTCGAGCCCTGCTGGCCCGTGCTGCGCCGCTGCTTCGGCGACGTCCGCCCGGCCGCCACCATGATGGTCTGCGGCCTCGCCGACCCGCGGATGCGGATCGAGATCGAGGTGGAGGCCCGGCGGCCGGGTGCCTGAGCGCAGGAAGTCGGACCGGCCGACTTCCTGCGCCTGGCCGACGTCCTGTGCCCGGGTGCTTCCCTGTGCCCGGGCGACTGAAGGGGACCAGGCGACTGCTGGGGCCCGGCTGCCTACTGTGCAGCGGGTGCGGGTGCGGGTGCGGGTGCCGGTGCGGCGGACAGCCGCCACGCCGTGCGGCCCAGCACCAGGCAGAGCGGGGTGTAGAGCAGCAGGTTGAGCCAGTAGAAGGTGTCCCCCGGGTCGGCGCCCGCTCCCGTCGCCCACACCAGCCCGACCGCACCCCGGGCCAGCAGGCCGCCCGCCACCACCCCGGTCGCCAGGCGCGGCAGCACCGGGGGCAGCCGGCGGGCCAGGGCCGGCAGCCGTCCGCCGTGGGCCAGCACCAGCGCCGCCCCGGACAACAGCACCCCGGCGAGCGGGACCAGCACCTGCGGGGTGAAGGGCACCTGGAGGTTGAGCACCAGCTGGGAGAGCCGGGCGGTGTCGGAGGCCGGCCAGGTCCGGCCGGTGGCCCAGTACAGGTGGACCAGGCCGTCCACCGCCAGCACCGTCCCCACGGCGGCGGCCCCCGCTCCCGTCCGCACCGGATGTGCACGGTCCTTGGGGCGGGGTGTTCCCTCAGGTCGCAGGATCCTTCGTGCCGCACGCTGCTTCATGTCGTCACCTCGCGGAGTGTCAGGCGGATTGCCAGGACGTTCGGACACCCGGAGGAGCGCCCCGCCCGCCGGTCCGTTCCTGTGACGAGGAACACTGCGGCCGGACCGAGGACGCAGGGAACGTTCCGCCCGTTCGGGCCCTCCCTCCTCGGACCCCTGTCGCCGACCGACGGAGAGCACGCCATGCAGGAGCCGCCACCCGGCCTCGCGGAGCTGGTCCGGGCCGCCCAGGCCGGCGACCAGATCGCCGCCGGCCGGCTGCTGGACCTGGTCACCCCGTACGTCCGCCGGCTCTGCGGCCCGATCGCGCTGGACGACGGCGCGGACGCGACGCAGGAGGCGCTCATCGTCGTCCTCCGCAAGCTGCGCCAACTCCGCGAGCCGGAGGCGCTGTTCGGCTGGGTGAGGGCCATCGCGGTGCGCGAGGCCGTCCGGCACGCCACCCGCTCGGCGCGCTCCCGGCCCGCGGAGCTCGGCGACCTGCCGGCTCCCGGCGACCCCCAACTCGCCGCGGACGTCCGCGACGTGCTCTCCAGGCTCTCGCCCGAGCACCGCGCCGTGCTGCTGCTGCGCGACCTCGAGGGGCTGGACGAACGGCAGACCGCGGCGTTGCTGGCCGTCGCACCCGGGACGGTCAAGTCCCGGCTCTCCCGGGCCCGACTCAGCTTCCGAAAGGCGTGGCAGCAGTGACCGAGCACCCGACACCGCCGTGGCCCGTCGCCGAGTTCGACCCGGTGCGGCGCCTGCACGTGATCGCCGCCACCGCGCCCGGCGCGGCCCGGATTGGCGAGGCCGTCATCGACGCGCCCTTCGAGCGGGTCTGGGCGCTCGCCCGGGACCTGGAGCGCACGATGCCGCTGTGGATCCCGGATGTGCGCACCGTCCACCTCGGCGCCCCCGCGCCGGACGGCTCGCTGCGGGCGCGGATCCACGGCCACACCCGGCTGCGGGCCACCTTCGACATCGACCTGGCCCCCGGCTGGTGCCTGATGCAGAGCCGTCTGGTGCTCGGCGGCATGGCGGCCCGCCCCGAGAGCGAGGGCACCACCCGCTTCGCCTTCCTCGGCGGCCTGCGCTTCCGCGGCGCGCGGCTGCTCGCACCTGCGCTGCGGCCGTTTACGGGGGACCCGTTGGCGCGCTTCGCGGCGCTGGTGGGGGAGGGGTGAGGCCGGGCCGGGAGTGAGAAGTCGGCCCGGCCGACTTCCGGTGCTGCGGGAGGGTGGCCTCCGGGCAGACTGGGGGAATGACGGACTCTGGGGTGGGGCTCGATGGTGACGGGAACGACGGGAACGGCGGGAGCGACGGGAACGGCGGGAGCGTGGAGGTCGTCGAGGGGTGCGAGGGCTGCGAGAACTGCGAGGACGACGAGCGCGACGACGGCTGGCTCGCGGAGCTGTTGGAGCGGACGGCGGAGGGACTCGGCCTCCGGCTGCCCGAGCCGGCCGGGGCGTGGAAGCGCATCGTGGAGTACGCCGACGCCGGGACGGGGCGGCGGGTGGTCGTGTACCCGCCCGAGGGTGAGCACCCCTACCAGGTGCGGCTCCAGGGCCACGGCGCGCCGCTGGCAGGGGGGTTGACCGCGGACGTGGCCGAGGTGGCCCGGGCGACGGCGGCGTGGACGGGCGGCGCGGGGCTGGCGGAGACCGGGGCCGCCGCGCCGTTCGTCCGGTACCGGGACTGGGCCCTCGCCCACGAACGGGAGCGGCTCGACCCGGTCGAACTGGAGTGGCGGATCAAGCTCGACCGCGTCCACACGCCGCCCTACGACCGGCACCCCCGGGTCCACGCGCTGGTGGCCGCGGCGTACGCGCAGCCGGTGCTGCGGGGGCTGATGCCGGTCCACAGCCACTTCAACCTGTGGTTCTCCACCGCGGTCGAGCGGCCCTGGACGGACCGGACCGGGTACGTCCTCCTCCCGTACGAGGAGGGGGCGTACGGATCGGAGGAGGGGGCGTACGGGGTGCACACCGGCGGGGAGTTGATCGCCCGCACCGAGACCGCGGAGGAGGCCGTCGCCCTGGTGGTGGCCGCGCTGCCGGAGGGCCTCGGCCCGGCGCACTGAGCGGGGTGCCGCCGGGAACGGCGCCGTCCCCGGCCCCTGCGGATGCCGCCGGGGCCGGGGACGGCGAGAACGCTGCGGCCCTAGCTCACGACCTGGACCTTGTCGGCCTGCATGCCCTTCTGGCCCTGGACGGCCTCGAAGGTGACCTTCTGGCCCTCCACCAGGGACTTGAAGCCGGCGCCCTCGATCGCCCGGAAATGGACGAACAGGTCGGGGCCGCTCTCCGGGGTGATGAAGCCGTACCCCTTCTCATCGTTGAACCACTTCACGGTGCCGTTCTGGCGTTCGGCCATGGCTGTCCCCATCACGATCTGTCGACTGTCGGTTCCTGCGAAAGCTGAGCCGATCATGGCACGCGTGAGCGCTGAGTGGTGGCGAATCGGCGGAGAGTCACCGGGGAGCTGCCGCCGCACCGGCCCGACCGGCGCGCGCACCCGGCACGGGAAGTCGGCCCGCCCGACTTCCCGTGCTGGCGTGCCGGGTGCTCGGAGGTCGCGACCCCCGCGTCGGGGCGAGGTGGCCGCGTGCGAGCAACGTTTTGCCCGCCTCGCGGCGTCAAGAGGGAGAGGGGGTGCGAAGGGGGGAGGGGCGCGGGAGGGAAGGTCGCCGCGCGGGGCGGGTGTCACCGGTGCAGAATTCCGAATTCCTCTTGATTGTCGAGTTCGTATGCGATGCGTCCCGTCGGGGTCGGGTTCGGCGTCTGTAGCACGGCTGTGACAGTCGCCCGCGAAAAACCGTTCGACCGGAGAGGTTCGGGAGTTAGCATTTCGCAATGGAATCGAACGAATCCCCGATAGGGAATTCCCTCGACGGTGAGGACTCCCGCCCGCCCCGGAACACTCCGCTCCGGCTGGCCCGTTTCGGTGCGACCTTCATCGGCGTGAGCGTCGTGTCCGGCGTGCTGCTGGCAGGCCTGGCCCTGCCCGCCGTCGGCGGCATCGGGCTGACCGCCAAGGGCACGGCGGAGGGATTCGAGGACATCCCCGACGACTTCAAGACCCCGCCGCTCACCCAGGCGACCCAGATCTTCGACGCCAAGGGCGGGCTGATCGCCAAGGTCTACGAGCGCGACCGCACCGTCATCACCGCCGACCAGATGTCGCCGTCCATGCGACAGGCCCAGGTCGACATCGAGGACGCCCGGTTCTACGAGCACGGCGCCGTCGACCTCAAGGGCGTGCTGCGCGCCATCAGCAAGAACGCCGAGAGCGGCACCGCCTCCCAGGGCGCCTCGACGCTGACCCAGCAGTACGTGAAGAACGTCAACGTCGAGAAGGCCGGCGACGACCAGGCCGCCGTCCTGGAGGCCCAGCGCAAGACCCTGGGCCGCAAGATCCAGGAGCTCAAGGTCGCGATCAAACTGGAGGAGGAGCTGCCCAAGGACCAGATCCTCACCAACTACCTCAACATCACCTACTACGGGAACGGCGCCTACGGGGTCGAGGCCGCCTCCCAGCGCTACTTCGGCAAGAGCAACAAGGACCTCACCGTCGCCGAGGCCGCCACCCTCGCCGGGCTGGTGCAGAACCCCTCCCAGTACGACCCGAAACTGCACCCGGTGGCCGCGCAGAACCGCCGCAACGTCGTGCTCGACAAGATGGTCGAGAACAAGCACATCACCGCCGAGCAGGCCAAGGAGGCGAAGGCCGCCCCGCTCGGCCTGAACTTCAAGGACCCGCAGAACGGCTGCATCACCGCGAAGGCCGGCATGGGCTTCTTCTGCGACTACGTGCGCCACGTCGTGAAGCAGGACCCGGTGTTCGGGAAGAACGCCGCGGACCGCAAGAAGTTCTGGGACACCGGCGGCCTGAACATCTACACGACGCTGGACCCGGACAAGCAGGCCGCCGCCCAGAACGCCGTCAGCAGCAACGTGCGGGTCACCGACAGCGTCTCCGCCGCCGCCACCATGGTCGAGCCCGGTACCGGCAAGATCCTCGCCATGGCCCAGACCCGCCCCTACGGCCTGGCGAAGGACAAGAACCAGACCGTCGTCAACCTCAACGTCGACGCGGCGATGGGCGGTGGCAACGGCTTCCAGCCCGGCTCCACCTTCAAGCCGATCGTCGCCGCGGCGGCGCTGGAGGCAGGCCTGCCGCCGACCCAGGAGTACTCGGCTCCGAACAAGCTGGAGTACCCCACGATGAAGACCTGCGGCGGCACCTGGAAGAACGACTCCCGGCCCAAGGCGGTCGTCCCCAACGAATCCTCCGGCGAGAAGGGCCCCTACCAGCTGAAGATGGCGATGGCCCTCTCGGTCAACACCTACTTCGTGCAGATGGAGCAGGAGATCGGCCTCTGCGAGGTCAAGCAGATGGCCAACAAGCTCGGCATCACCACCAAGGCCAGCGGCAAGCCGCTGGAGGAGGTCCCGGCGATGGCCCTCGGCGTCGAGGAGATGAGCCCGCTGACGATGGCCAACGTCTACGCGACCTTCGCCGCCCAGGGCACGCACTGCGCCCCGATCGCCATCACCAGGATCACCACCGTGGAGGGCAAGGACGTCCCCGCCCCGGCCGGCCAGTGCGAGAAGGCCTTCTCCGAGGACACGGCGCGGGCGCTGAACACCGTCCTGAACGGCGTGACCGAGAACGGCACCGGCAAGGACCTCGGCCTGGACGACGGCCGGCAGATCGCGGGGAAGACCGGCACCTCGGACAAGAAGCGGGCCGCCTGGTTCAGCGGCTACACCCCGCAGCTGGCCACCTCGGTCTGGCTCGGCGGCCCCGACGGCGGCGTCGAGATGCGCAACATCAGGATCAACGGGGAGTACCACACCGAGGTGTTCGGCGCCGACGGCCCCGGGCCGATCTGGCGGGACGCCATGAACGGCGCCCTGCGGGGCACGCCCAAGCAGCGCCTGCCGCTGGCCGACATCCCCGACCCGGCGCCCAAGCCCGACCCGAGCAGCACCCCGAGCGGAACGGGCTCGCCGGCCGGCACCCCCACCGACCCGCAGCACTGACCGCGGCCGCACCCCGTTTTTTTGCCGCGTAGGAAGTCGGCCGGGCCGACTTCCTACGCAGGGGTGTTGTGGCTAGGGGTGGTGGTATTCGCCGTTTTTGATGGCTTGGAGGAGGGCGGCGAGGGTGGTGGGGGTGGTGCGGAGGATGGTGTGGGCTTCGTCGGATTCGCGGAGTTCGATGGCCTCGCCGGCTACACGGACCTCCACGCAGTCACCACCGGATCCGCTGAAGCTGGACTTCTGCCACTCGGTGTCGGTCATGTTGGGCCTTTCAAAGGTTTCGTGCGATCTTGCGGATCAGGTCGCGAGAGGCGCTCTCGCTGAGTGCTGTGGACTCGGTGCGTTTGAAGATGGACCGGTAGCTGGTCAATTCGCTGGCGGCATCGAGGTGTATGGGGCCTTGAGAGGATTCAACTTCAACGGTGTCAAGCTCTGGCACGCTGCCGAAGGCGTAGGTCAGGTTCTCGACCGCTCCGGGGAAGGTGTCGATGTCGAACGGCACGACTCGAATGGTCATCCAGGGCTGCTCGGAGTCTTCGATCAACGAATCGAGCTGCTCGCGGAGGATCGCGGTGCCGCCGAACCGCGTCCACAGGACGGACTCGTAGATGAAGCAGGTGATGGGCTTCTGCTCGCGGCGCAAGTCGGATTTGCGCTGCATCCTGAAGGTGGTTCGAGTCTCCAGCTCATGCCGAGGTAGTGGAGGGATCAGGCGCCCGAAGACTGATGAGGCATAGCTGATGGTCTGGCAGGGGCCTGGCATGTGGGTGACTACCCACAACATGAGGCTCTGCGCGCCCTTCTCCAATTCGGCGACTTCAAGGAATCCGTCCGGGATGGTGCCGCGGTATTCCTCCCACCAGCCCTTGGAGCGGTCCTGGATGGCAGCTTCCAGGGCTTCGATCAGGGGCTGATTCATGCACTTGCACGCCGATGCGAAGGAACGGAGTCGCTCAGGGCTGATGCCGACCTTGGCCGCCTCCATCTGGCTGACCTGGGTCCTGTCGATGCCGAGAGCTCTGCTCAGGGTGGAGACCGACAGGCCGGCGGCCTCGCGCATCTTCCGAAGCTCGGTGCCGATGCGGCGTTGACGGAGCGTCGGGTTGAGTCGGGGCGGCATTGGTTCCTTCCTTGCCGATGTGGGCCAAGTCTGCCGCGCTGCCGTGCGCGGGGTCCACTTGAGGATGAACCTATCCGGATTTGGGATCACATGTGATGTCGTTGCGGTATGGTCGGTGACACGTCGATCCGATGGGTCGTCAAGTCGGCTTCTGGACAACCCGATTACTCCTTCACGCCCCGGGAGAAGTCCCATGCGCCACCTCAACACGCCCTCGCTCGCCATCGCCCGGCAGTCGCTGCGCGACGCCATGAGCCGCTCCGGCTGGCCGTCCTCCGTCATCGCGGACGCCGAACTGGCCCTCACGGAACTCCTCGTGAACGCCTGGCGGCACGGTGGGACGCCCGCGCCGGTCGTGCTCATCCTTGCGATCGACCGCACCCTCCGGGTCTCCGTCTCGGACGAGAGCCCGCTTCCTCCCCTGCCGCAGACGCCGGCCCTCCTCGGCGAATCCGGCCGGGGGCTCCAACTGGTCGAGGGCCTCACCCACCGCTGGGGCGTCGACCCCCAGCAGCGCGGCAAGTCGGTCTGGTTCGAGCTGGACGCCGCCGCGTGAACGGCCGCCGACCGATGCTCCCCGCCGACCCCCGGATCCGTCACTACACCGACGACCACGTCCGCGCCCTGCTCGCCGAACTCCACGAGCGCGGACGGAAGTTCGGTCTCCTGTGGCCCTCCTCCTCCACCGACCGGACCCTCGACGGCCGTGTCCTCGTCCGCTTCGGTACCGCCCCCGTCTCCACCCTCCTCAACCTCCTCACCCTCCTCCTCGACGCCGATCGCGACGCCCGACGCGAAACCGAACGCGACGCGGGCACGCCGTGCGGTTCCTGATCGGCGCCGCCTTCGCCGTCCTGCTCGCCCTCGCCTTCGCCACCGTCGCCCTCGGGGTCGTCACCGCGCTGCGAGCACACCCACCCGACGAGGACGGCCCCCGCCCCTGAGGGAGGATGGGGGCGTGAGGAGACACGCATACGCCCCGGCGAACACCCTGCCGGGGCTCCTGCAGCGCGGCCGCGGCCTCGGCGCGCTGATGGCGGCCGAGGACCCGTCCTCGGCCGCGGAGCTGGTCCACGGCTGCATCCGCTGGGAGTGGCGCTGGGACACCACCGTCGACGAGCGCCACCGCTACCTGGCCCGCCTCGTCCGCGACCTCGACCTGCCGCTCCGGCCCGTCGTCGACCTCCTCTCCGCCGACGAGGACGCCCGCGAGCGCGCCACCCGCGTCCTGGAACTGCTGGCGCTCTCCGGCTCGGCCGAGGCCCGCGAGGCCCTGCGCTCCCACGTCGCCGACGGTGAGCACTGGCTGGCCGTCCTCGAATCGGTCGCCGACCGCTGGCCCGCCGAGTGGTGGGACGACCTGGCGGACACCGCCCGCGCCCGGCTGGCCCGGGGCGGGGAGCCGACGCCCTGGGCGAAGGTCTGGGCCCGCTGGGGCATCGAGGTGCCCACCGCCGCGCGCGGGCCCGAGCGGCCCGACCCGCTGACCGGGCTGTCCGGCGCCGCCCTGCTGGAGCTGCTGGCCGACCCGGCCGAGCCCGACGCGAAGAAGACCGACACGCTGGCAGTGCTCCACGGGCGCGACCCGGAGCCCGCACTCGTCCCCCTGGTACCCGCCCTCGGGACCGCCGACGGCGAGTTCCCGCTGCCGCTGCTGCCGACCATCGTCGAGAAGCTCGGCCCCCGGGCCATGCCCGCCGCCCGCGACTGGGCCGTCTCCGGCACGCCCTGGCTGGCGCGGCTCGGCCACGAGGTCCTCGCCCGCCATGGTGAGGAGCAGGACGCCCCGGCCCTGGTCGCCGACCTGGAGCGGGACTGGGTGGAGCGGACCTGGTGCGGCCCGATGCACACGGCCCGGGGCCTGGCCCGGCTCGGCCCGGCCGCCGCGGACGCGGTGTCCCTGCTGCGCCGGTTCTGGCTGCAGACGCCGCACTCCTACGAGCGCCCCGCCTACCTGGCCGCGCTGGCCGCGATCAGCCCGGCCGGGACGGCCGAGGCGTACACCGAGTCGCTCTGGGACTGCGAGCGTGACGCCCGTCTCCTGGGCGTCGCCCACGCCCTCGACCGCCCGCACGTGCGGGAGCGGCTGGCCGCCCTGCGGGACGACCCGATGGAGGCGACCGAGGTCGCGAACGCGGCCGGGGCGCGACTCGCCGGGCTGACCTCCGAAGCCTCCGACCGGGAGTAGCGGGCCGCTCGGCGGGGGCTAGAGTAGACGGGTGAACGTGTGAGTGATGGTCCGGACCCCGTGAGGTGGTTCGGACCACATCTGTTTCCAGGGCATCCCCTGTGACCTGCGCGTTCACCGGCCCACCAGACCAGCACGAGCCTCCGGAGGCCCCGCCTTGAGCGACCAGCCGTTCGCGCATCTGCACGTCCACACCGAGTACTCGATGCTGGACGGTGCCGCCCGGCTGAAGCAGATGTTCAAGGAGGTCGAGCGGCTGGGCCAGACCCACGTCGCGATGACCGACCACGGGAACATGTACGGCGCCGCCGAGTTCCACCGGCAGGCCACCGACGCCGGCATCACCCCCGTCATCGGGATCGAGGCGTACGTGGCGCCCGAGGCCCGCTCCAACACCAAGCGCATCCTGTGGGGCCAGCCGCACCAGAAGCGGGACGACGTCTCCGCGTCCGGCGCGTACACCCACAAGACCATCTGGGCCCGGAACAAGGAGGGCCTGCACAACCTCTTCAAGCTGACCTCGCGCTCCTACGCCGAGGGCTGGCTGGTCAAGTGGCCCCGGATGGACAAGGAGCTGATCTCCGAGCTGTCCGGTGGCCTGATGGCCACCACCGGCTGCCCGTCCGGCGAGGTGCAGACCCGGCTGCGCCTCGGGCAGTTCGACGAGGCGGTGAAGTCCGCGGCCGACTACCAGGACATCTTCGGCAAGGAGAACTACTTCCTGGAGCTGATGGACCACGGCCTGGACATCGAGAAGCGGGTCCGCGACGGGCTGCTGGAGATCAGCAAGAAGCTGAACATCCCGCCGGTCGTCACCAACGACTCGCACTACACCACCGAGGCCGACGCGGGCGCGCACGACCTGCTGCTCTGCGTCCAGACCGGCAAGAACCTCTCGGACCCGGACCGCTTCCGCTTCGACGGCACCGGCTACTACATCAAGTCGGCCGCCGAGATGTACGCCCTCGACTCCTCGGACGCCTGGCAGGAGGGCTGCCGCAACAGCCAGCTCCTCGTCGCCTCCCGGGTCGACACCGAGGGCATGTTCAAGTTCAAGAACCTCATGCCGCGCTTCCCGATCCCGGAGGGCTTCGAGTCCGAGGCGGACTTCTTCAAGTCCAAGGTCTGGGAGGGCATGGACTGGCGCTTCCCGGAGGGGTACGACGAGGAGCACAAGAAGCTCGCCGAGTACGAGATGGACACCATCATCCAGATGGGGTTCCCGGCGTACTTCCTCGTGGTCGCCGACTTCATCATGTGGGCGAAGAGCCAGGGCATCGCGGTGGGCCCCGGCCGTGGTTCGGCGGCCGGCTCGCTGGTCGCGTACGCCATGGGCATCACCGACCTCGACCCCATCCCGCACGGCCTGATCTTCGAGCGCTTCCTCAACCCCGAGCGCATCTCCATGCCCGACGTCGACATCGACTTCGACGAGCGCCGGCGCGGTGACGTGATCCGGTACGTGACGGAGAAGTGGGGTTCCGACAAGGTCGCCATGATCGTCACGTACGGCACCATCAAGGCGAAGGCCGCCATCAAGGACTCCTCGCGCGTCCTGGGCTACCCGTACGCGATGGGCGACCGCATCACCAAGGCGATGCCGCCGGACGTCATGGGCAAGGGCATCCCGCTGTCCGGCATCACCGACCCCTCGCACCCGCGCTACGGCGAGGCCGGCGAGATCCGCGGGTTGTACGAGACCGACCCGGACGTCAAGAAGGTCATCGACACCGCCCGTGGCATCGAGGGCCTGATCCGCCAGCCCGGCGTCCACGCGGCCGGCGTCATCATGTCCGCCGAGCCGCTGACCGACCACATCCCGGTCTGGACCCGGCACACCGACGGCGTCACCATCACGCAGTTCGACTACCCCACCTGCGAGGGCCTCGGCCTTCTGAAGATGGACTTCCTCGGCCTGCGCAACCTGACGATCATGGACGACGCCGTCAAGGCGATCGAGAAGAACAAGGGCGAGAAGATCGAGCTGCTCAAGCTGCCGCTCGACGACAAGCCGACCTACGAACTCCTCGCCCGCGGCGACACGCTCGGCGTCTTCCAGCTCGACGGCGGGCCCATGCGCTCCCTGCTGCGCCTGATGAAGCCCGACAACTTCGAGGACATCTCCGCCGTCCTCGCGCTGTACCGACCCGGCCCGATGGGCGTCAACTCGCACACCAACTACGCGCTGCGCAAGAACGGCCAGCAGGAGATCACCCCGATCCACCCGGAGCTGGAGAAGCCCCTGGAGGAGGTGCTGCGGCCCACCTACGGCCTGATCGTCTACCAGGAGCAGGTGCAGAAGGCCGCGCAGATCCTCGCCGGCTACTCGCTGGGCCAGGCCGACCTGCTGCGCCGCGCCATGGGCAAGAAGAAGAAGGAGATCCTGGAGGCCGAGTTCGTCCCGTTCCAGAAGGGCTGCCGCGAGCGCGGCTACTCGGACGCGGCGATCCAGGCCGTGTGGGACGTCCTGGTGCCCTTCTCCGGCTACGCGTTCAACAAAGCGCACACCGCCGGGTACGGGCTGGTCTCGTACTGGACGGCCTACCTCAAGGCCAACTACCCGGCCGAGTACATGTCCGGCCTGCTGACCTCCGTCAAGGACGACAAGGACAAGTCCGCGGTCTACCTGAACGAGTGCCGCAAGATGGGCATCCAGGTGCTGCCGCCGGACGTCAACGAGTCGGACTCGGACTTCACCCCGCACGGCAGCGACACCGTCCGGTTCGGCCTCACCGCCATCCGCAACGTCGGCGGGCCGGTGGTCGAGTCGATGATCCGCACCCGGAAGGCGAAGGGGAAGTTCAGCTCCTTCCCGGACTTCCTGGAGAAGGTGGAGTCGGTGGTCTGCAACAAGCGGACCGTCGAATCGCTGATCAAGGCGGGCTCGTTCGACTCGCTCGGGCACACCCGCAAGGGCCTCAGCGCGCAGTTCGAGCCGATGATCGACAACGTCGTCGGCGTCAAGCGCAAGGAGGCCGAGGGCCAGTTCGACCTGTTCGGCGGCGACGCCACCTCCGACGAGCCGAGCTTCGGCCTGGACGTGGTCTTCTCCGAGGACGAGTGGGAGAAGTCCTTCCTGCTCACCCAGGAGCGGGAGATGCTCGGCCTGTACGTCTCCTCGCACCCGCTGCACGGCATCGAGCACGTGCTCGCCGACAAGGCGGACTGCGCCGTCGCCGACCTCGCGGAGCGGCCGGACGGGACGATCATCACCATCGGCGGCATCATCTCCGGCCTGCAGCGGAAGATGACCAAGCAGGGCAACGCCTGGGCGATCGCCACCGTCGAGGACCTGGCGGGCTCGATCGACTGCATGTTCTTCCCCGCCAGCTACCAGCTGGTCTCCTCCCAACTCGTCGAGGACGCCGTGGTGTTCGTCCGTGGCAAGCTGGACAAGCGGGAGGACGTGCCGCGGCTGATGGGCATGGAGCTGTCCGTCCCCGACCTGTCGAACGCGCACGCCGACGCGCCGATCATCATCAACATCCCGAGCGGGAAGATCACCCCGCCGCTGGTCGCCCGGCTCGGCGAGGTGCTGGGGAGCCACCGGGGCACCACCGAGGTGCGGGTGCGGCTGGAGAGCCGCACCAAGACCACCGTGCTGCGCCTGGACCGGCACCGGGTGAAGTCCGACCCGGCGCTGTTCGGCGACCTCAAGCAGCTGCTCGGCCCGAGCTGCCTGGTCGTCTAGGGCCGGCTCCCGGATCTCCGCCGGGCCCGGGGTGCCCACGGGTGCCCCGGGCCCGTTCCGCGGGTGGGACGGGCCCGGCTCAGGACCAGCCGCCCAGGCCCGCCGGGACGGCCGCGTGCAGGGCCGAGACGAAGGCCGAGATCGCCGGGTGGGAGCCGGCGCCCGCCCGGAAGGCGGCGCGGGTGCGCCGGTACATCGGCAGCCGGGTGAGGACCACCCCGGGCGGGGGCTGCGCGGTGCCCAGGTGCGGCACCAGGGCGACGCCCTGGCCGGCCGCCACCAGGGCCAGGACCGTCGCGAAGTCGTCGATCCGGTGCCGGATCCTGGGCGCGAACCCGGCGGACTCGCAGGCCCGCACCGCCATGCTGTGGCAGAGCGTGCCCGGCGGGGACACGATCCAGGGCGCGCCGCGCTGCTCGGCGACCGTGCCGGGCGCCCGGGCCGCCAGGTACATCGGCTCGGTGAACACCGGGCGGGTCACCGCCAGGCCCGGCTCCGGATCGGCCGGGACGAGGTCGTACTCGTGGACCAGGGCGACGTCCAGCTCGCCGGCGCGCAGCGCCGCCCCGACGGCCGCCGGATCCACCTCGGTGACCATCGGCTCCAGGCCGGGGTGCCAGCCGGCCAGTTCGGCGAGGACACCGGGGATGACCGCCCGGGCCGCCGACGGGTAGGTGCCGATCCGCAGCGGCCCGGCCAACCCCTGCCGGGCGTGTGCGAGTTCGGCACCGGCCTGCTCCAGCAGGGCGAGCACCGCCTCGGCGTGCCGGACGAGGTTGCGCCCCGCCGGGGTGAGGGTGACCCGCCGCCCGGTGCGCTCCAGCAGCGGGACGCCCGCCTCCCGCTCCAGCACGGACAGCTGCTGGGACACCGCCGACGGGCTGAAGGACAGCGCCTCGGCGACGGCGGCGATGGTGCCGAGGTGGGCGAGTTCGCGCAGCAGGCGCAGGCGTCGGACGTCGAGCATCGGCTCAGCTTACGAGAAGCATCACGAACGTGAACTGGACCCGGGCGATCGGCCGGCCGCAGGATCGTGACCATGGAACTCACCGGCATCCACGTCCCCCTGATCACGCCCTTCGCCGCGGACGGCTCGGTCGCGCTGGACGCGCTGGCCGCACTCGCGGACGAGCTGCTGACCGCCGGCGCGGCCGGCCTCGTCGCCCTCGGCACCACCGGCGAGCCCGCCGCGCTGACCGAGGAGGAGCGCTGGGCGGTGATCGACGTGGCCGCGGCCGCCTGCGCCGCGCACGGGGCGACGCTGACCGTCGGCGCGCACGGCGGCGACACCCGTGCCACCGCCGAGGCGGTGGCCGCCATCCGCGAGCGGGTGCCGCAGGCGGCGGCCGCGCTGGTCACCGTCCCCGGCTTCGTGCGGGCCGGCGAGGCCGGCACCGTCGCGCACTTCCGCGCGCTGGCCGCGGGCAGCCCGCTGCCGCTGGTCGTCTACCACATCCCGTACCGCACCGGGCAGCAGCTGTCCGGCGCGGCCCTGCTGGAGATCGCGGCGATCGACGGCGTGGTCGGGGTCAAGTACGCGACCGGCGGGCTGGACGAGGCGGCCGTGCAGCTGCTCGCCGCCGCCCCGGACGGCTTCGCCGTGCTGACGGGGGAGGACGCCTTCCTCTCGCCGCTGCTGGCGCTCGGCGCGGCGGGCGGCATCCTCGCCTCGGCCCACCTGGCCACCGCCCGGTTCGTCGAGCTGGCGGCCGCCTGGCGGGCCGGGGACGCCGCCCGGGCCCGGGAGCTCGGGCACCGGCTCACCGGGCTGGCGCTGGCGGCCTTCGCCGCACCCAACCCGGCGGTGACCAAGGGCGTGCTGCACGCCCAGGGCCGGATCCCCACCCCGGACGTCCGGCTGCCGCTGCTGCCGGCCGGGCGGGCGGAGGTGGACACGGCGCTGGCACTGGTCAGTCGTCTGGACCACTGATCGGTCGGACCGTCCCCTCTCACACCGTGGAATACCAGGTGGCCCCACCCGCATGACAAGGCATGATGGGCGGAGTGCGGCTGTGAACAGCACCATCCAGAGGAGTAGTCGGAATGAAGATCGGCATTGTCGGAGCCACCGGCCAGGTCGGCGGCGTGGTCCGCGAGATCCTTGCGGAGCGCGCGGGGCGCCCGGGCGGAATCGGCCCGGTGGAGCAGCTGCGGCTGTTCGCCTCGGCCCGCTCGGCCGGACGCACCCTGCCGTGGCAGGGCACCGAGGTCACCGTCGAGGACGCCGCCACGGCCGACTACACCGGCCTGGACATCGTGATCTTCTCCGCCGGCGGCGCCACCTCCAAGGCCCTCGCCCCCAAGGTCGCCGCCTCCGGCGCCGTCGTCATCGACAACTCCTCCGCCTGGCGCCGCGACCCCGACGTCCCGCTGGTCGTCTCCGAGGTCAACCCGCAGGCCGTCGCCGACCGCCCCAAGGGCATCATCGCCAACCCGAACTGCACCACCATGGCCGCCATGCCCGTGCTGCGCCCGCTGCACGAGGAGGCCGGCCTCGCCGCGCTCGTCGTCTCCACCTACCAGGCCGTCTCCGGCAGCGGCGTGGCCGGTGTCGCCGAGCTGCAGGACCAGGCCGCCAAGGTCGTCGACGGCGCCGCCGCCCTCGCCCACGACGGCAGCGCGGTCGAGTTCCCCGAGCCCAAGGTCTACCGGCGCCCGATCGCCTTCAACGTGGTGCCACTGGCCGGCTCCATCGTCGAGGACGGCTCCAACGAGACCGACGAGGAGCAGAAGCTCCGCCACGAGAGCCGCAAGATCCTCGGCATCCCGGACCTCAAGGTCGCCGGCACCTGCGTGCGCGTCCCCGTCTTCTCCGGCCACTCGCTGCAGATCAACGCCCGCTTCGAGCGCCCGATCAGCCCCGAGCGCGCCGTCGAGCTGCTCACCGGCGCCCCCGGCGTCGAGCTCTCCGAGATCCCCACCCCGCTCCAGGCCGCCGGCAAGGACCCGAGCTACGTCGGTCGCATCCGGGCCGACGAGACCGTCGACCACGGCCTCTCGCTGTTCCTGTCCAACGACAACCTGCGCAAGGGCGCGGCCCTCAACGCCGTCCAGATCGCCGAGCTGGTCGCCGCCGAGCTCAAGGCCTGACCCCGCCGCCGAAACCCGGGCGCCGGGCCCGGGTGCCGGGCCCGCACCGGGCCGCGCACCGGCCGGCGTGCCGGGCCCGGCCTCGCCCCGCGGAGTGACCTCGGGCGGGCCCCGTCGTTGAACGGGGCCCGCCCTCGCGTTTCCGTCGGCGGCTGTTGCGGTACCGCGACATCCTCCGAGGTTCGGCGCGCCGACCGGGGGGAAAAGGTGACCCAACGATCGGGCGGCCATCGGGGGCCCCTCACCCCGCGCCCGCACCCCGGGCGGACCGCGCCCACCCGGCCTGACCCCGAGGGCGAGCGGAAAGAGGTGTGCGATGGACCGCTGTGTCGTCCTGGTGGACGCGGGATACCTGCTGGGTGCCGCGGCCAGCCTGCTCGCCGGCGACCCGTCCCGCTCCCGGGTCACCGTCGACCACACCGCGCTGATCACCGCGCTGCGCGAACGCGCCGAAGCCGAGACCGGGCTGCCGCTGCTGCGGATCTACTGGTTCGACGCCGCCCCCGACCGCCGCCCGATGCCCGAACACCGCCGGCTGCGCGTCCTGCCCCGGGTCACCGTCCGGCTCGGCGCCCTCACCCGGGCCGAGGGCCGCTGGGTGCAGAAGGGCGTCGACGCCGCCATGCACGCCGAACTCTCCGAACTCGCCCGCAACCGGGCCTGCGCCGACGTCGTGCTGATCACCGGCGACGGCGACCTGCTGCCCGGCATGATGTCCGCCAAGGAACACGGCGTGGTCGTCCACCTGTGGGCCCTGCAGGCCGCCGACGGCGACTTCAACCAGTCCGAGGACCTGGTCGGCGAGGCCGACGAACGGCGCGTCCTCGACCGGGAGTGGATCGAGGGCTCCTTCAGCCTCCGCGAGAGTGCCACCGTCTTCCCCGCGCCCGGTGCCCGGCAGGAGATCGCCAAGATCCTCGCCGCCCCGCCCGCCGCCGCGCCCCTGCCGGCCCCGCTGCCCGCCGGGGTGCCCGCAGCGGTGGCCCCCGCCGCCCCGGCCTCCGCCACCGCCGGCCCGGCCGGCACCCCCGCCGGAGCCCCGGCCGCCGACGGGCGGCCCCAGCCCCCCGCGGCGCTCAAGGTCGTCCCCACCCCCAAGGACCTCGCCGGGCGCGTCGCCGCCACCCCCGGCGCCCACGCCGTCAACGGGCACGGCCCGCTCGGGCACCCGGCCGCCCACGGCCCGGCCAACGGGCACGCGCCCGCGGTGGCCAACGGCCCGGCCAACGGGCACGCCAACGGGCACGCGCACGGGCCGACCGGGCCCGTCCTGCGCTGGTCCTCCGACCGCGGGTGGGTCGACCGGCCCACCCCGGAACCCGCCGTCACCGCCGGCGACAGCCTCCCCACCCTCGCCCAGCTCACCACCTCCGAACAGCGCTGGGCCGACCGCGAGGAGGACATCACCACCATCGGGGGCGACGCCCACGAAGTCGGCCAGGTCTTCGCCCGCCGCTGGAGCGACCGCCTCGGCGACGTCGAACGGCTCACCGTGCTGTGGCCCGACTACCCGCGCATCCCGCACCGGGTGGACGGCGAACTGCTCCGCTACGCCGCCCGCTTCGGCCTGCTCGCGCACAAGGACGACCAGATCGACGAACACGACCGCTACGCCATCCGGGCCGGGTTCTGGAAGGAGCTCGCCGCCCGGGTCCCCGGCGGATCGATGGTCGTGGACGACTAGGGAGCGTCCAGGGAGCCCCGGCAGGTCCGTCCGGCGGGCCCTCCTGCGCGTACCCGCCGGGTCCGGGGAGGTTCCCGCGGCAGCCGGACCCGGCTCCCGGGGCCCTTCCGGGGCCGTGGTGATCCGGCCCCCTTGTCCGGTTCGCCCGTGTGAGCGCGTAGAGTCTCCGGTCGTGAACGAGACGGCCGGGCGAGCACCCCACGACACCCCGCCGTGCGTCGCCGTGCGCGACCTGGTCAGGACCTACCGCACCGGCCGCGGCGACGCCGCCACCGAGATCCGGGCCAACGACGGGATCAGCCTCACCGTCCGGCAGGGCGAGATCTTCGGACTGCTCGGGCCCAACGGCGCCGGCAAGTCCACCCTCGTCCGGCAGCTCACCGGACTGCTGCGCCCCGACTCCGGCAGCATCGAACTCCTCGGCCACGACGTCGTCCGCCACCCCGAACGGGCCGCCCGGCTGCTCGGCTACCTCGGCCAGGAGTCCAGCGCCCTCGACGAGCTGACCGTCGCCCTCGCCGCCGAGACCACCGGGCGCCTGCGCGGCCTTACCCGGACCCGGGCCCGCGCCGAGGCCGCCGACGTGCTCACCGAACTCGGCCTCGAACCGATCGCCCGGCGCCCGCTCGCCAAGCTCTCCGGCGGCCAGCGCCGGCTCGCCTGCTTCGCCGCCGCCCTCGTCGGCGACCGGCCGCTGCTCGTCCTCGACGAACCCACCACCGGCATGGACCCCGTCGCCCGGCGGGCCGTCTGGAGCGCCGTCGACCGGCGCCGCGGCGAACGCGGTGCGACCGTGCTGCTCGTCACCCACAACGTCATCGAGGCGGAGACCGTGCTCGACCGGGTCGCCGTCGTCGACGACGGACGGATCATCGCCTGCGACACCCCCGGCGGCCTCAAGGCCCTCGTCGACGGGCACGTCCGGCTCGACCTGGTCTGGCGGGACGAGGCGCCGCTCGCCGTCCCCGCCGTCGCCGAACTCGCCGGCCGGGCCGAACGCGCGGGCCGCCGCTGGACCATCCGCACCACCCCCGAACAGGCCCGCGAACTGGTCGCCGCCGTCACCACCGGCCCGGCCTTCGCCGCCCTCGACGACTTCACCCTCGCCACCCCGAGCCTCGAGGACGCCTACCTCGAGCTCGGCGGCCGCCACGGAGGACTGGCCAAGTGACCCTGCTCTCCGTGCCGCCCCAGGCCGCCGCCCCCGCCGCGGACGGCACCCCCGCCCCGCTCGCCCCGGCGGCCCGCCTGCTGCCCGCCCTCGCCGCCGTCTACCGGGCCCAGCTCGCCCGGGCCAAGGTCGCGCGGATCCCGCTGCTGTTCGTCGCCACCTTCCAGTCCGTCGGCATCCTGGTGATGATGCGCGGCGTGGTGGACGCCGGGCAGACCTCCGAGGCGCGGTCCGTGGTGGCCGGCTCCAGCGTGCTCGTCGTCGCCTTCGTCGCGCTCAACCTGCTCGCCCAGTACTTCGGCCGGCTGCGGGCCACCGGCGGCCTCGACCACTACGCCACCCTGCCGGTGCCCGCCGCCTCCGTGGTCCTCGGCGCGGCCGCCGCCTACGCCTCCTTCACGCTGCCCGGGACCGTCGCCACCGCCGTCGTCGGCGCGGTGATGTTCGGGCTGCCGCTCGGGCAGATCTGGGTGCTGCTCGCCGTCGTCCCGCTCGCCGGGGCCGCCCTGTCCGGGCTCGGCGCCGCCTGCGGGCTGCTCGCGCCCCGGCAGGAGATCGCCACCATGCTCGGGCAGCTCGGCATGTCGGCGGCGCTGCTGCTCGGCGTGCTGCCCGTCGACCACCTGCCGCAGCCGGTGCTGTGGCTGCGCGACCTGCTGCCGTCCACGTACGGCGTCGAGGCCTTCGCCCGGACCTTCACCCCGGACCCCGACTGGGCGCTGGTCGCGGGCGACCTGGCGGTCTGCGCGGGCGTCGGCGTGGTCTCCCTGGCGGTCGCCACCTGGGCCTACCGGCGCGCCGTCGCCCGCTGAACACCGCCGGGCACCGGCCGCCCCGCCCGGCCCTCCCCGGCCCCGGGGGAGCGGGTGCAGGGCCCGCCGGAGCAGCCGTCGTGAAACGATGGGGCCCGTGACCGTACCGAACACACCTCCGGATCCCACCCGCGCCGACGTGGACGCGGTGCCGGGCGCCACCCCCGACCCGTTCGCGCCGCCGGCCCCGGACGCCGGGACCCAGGAGCCCCCGGCCGGACCGGCCGCGGAGCCCCCCGCGGGGCCCCGGCTCATGGAACGGCTGCTGCCGGAACTGCGGATCGGCGCGGGCACCGTGCTCGTCTGCATCCTGGTCGGGCTGGTCATGGCCGGCGTGTGGGCCTGGCTGGCGCCCAAGGTGCCGCTGGTCGTGGACGGTGACCGGATCCTCTACGCCGACCCGGAGGGCGAGCAGCGGGCCGGCGCCGACGCCGTCTTCGTGCTCGCCGGGCTCGGCGCCGGCATCCTCACCGCGCTCGGGGCCTTCCTCGTCACCCGGCGGCGCGGCGGCGGCATCGGGGTCACCCTCGGGCTCGTGATCGGCGGGCTGCTCGGCTCCGTCGGCGCCTGGCGGCTGGGGCGGTGGCTCGGGCCCAGCGACAACCTGATCGGCGAGGCCCGCCGGGTCGGCAACGGCGGACACTTCGACGCGGGCATCGACCTGGGGGCGATGGGGGCGCTGCTGGCCTGGCCGATGGCGGCCATGGTGGTGCTGCTGGCGCTCTCGGCGGCCTTCGGGAAGCGGGAGGAGGACCCGCCGCCGTACTGGGCCGGGCCGGCCCCGCACGGACAGCAGCCGCAGGGGCAGCACCCGGAGCCGTACCCCGGGCAGCCGCAGGGACAGCCGTACGGGCAGCCGCAGGGGCCGGCGGGCGGTTTCCCGGGCGGCGGCACCACGGGGCCGGAGGACCGGGCGTAGGGCTTGCGTCGACGCCGGGCCGCGGCGGCCCGGTGGGGGGTTCCCGCCGGGCTCAGCGGGCGATCGCGGCGGTGGCGGCCCCCGTCAGTGCCACCAGGTCGGCGGGGGCGAGCTCGACCTCCAGACCGCGGCGGCCCGCCGAGACGTAGACGGTCGGGTGGGCGAGGGCGCTGTCGTCGACCACGGTGCGCAGCGGGCGGCGCTGGCCCAGCGGGGAGATGCCGCCGCGGACGTAGCCGCTGCTGCGCTCGGCGGCCGCCGGATCGGCCATCGCGGCGCGCTTGCCGCCGACGGCGGCGGCCAGGGCCTTGAGGTCGAGCTGCCCGGCCACCGGGACCACGCCGACGGTGAGCACGCCGTCCACGTCGGCGACCAGGGTCTTGAAGACCCGCTCGGCGGTCACGCCCAGCGCCTCGGCGGCCTCGCCGCCGTAGGAGGCTGCGGCCGGGTCGTGCTCGTAGGCGTGCACGGTGAACGGGACCGCGGCGCCCTCCAGGGCCACGGTCGCGGGCGTTCCCTGCCCGCCCTTCTTCGCTTTCCTCGCCATCACGGGATCCCTGGGTCGTCGGGGCTGTGCTAGTTGGGGCTGAAGGACTGGCGGGTGAGGTCGACCGCGGGCAGCGACGGCAGCCAGCTGAGCACCGAGGTCTCCCGGCGCAGCAGGTCGAGTTCGGCGCGCAGCCGCTGGGCGGTGTCCGGGCAGGCCAGCAGCTGCTGCTTGACCGGGGTCTCGAACACCGAGGCCGCGGCGACCAGGTAGGACAGCACCTGCGGGTCGTCGGGGAGCTCCTGGCGGCCGACGGTGCTCGCCTCGCGGGCGCCGGCGAGGCGCTTCTGGTAGACCCGGAAGGCCCGCTCCACCTCGGCCGCGAGCGCGCCGGAGCCCTCGCCGGGGGCCTCCTCGACCAGCTCGGCCTCGCCGGTCAGGTACGGGCCGGAGACGTCCACCGAGCGGAGCCGGAACCGGGTCGTGCCGGTGACCAGCAGCTCGTACCGGCCGTCCGGCTGCTCCTGGACGGAGGCGACGTCGGCGACGCAGCCGACGGGGAAGACCGCTTCCAGCGGATCCCCGGTGACGGTGCCCAGGCCGTCCAGCGGCCCCGCCGGGCCGTCCCCCGGGCGGACCGGGGCGACCTCCCGGCCGTCCTTGATGGCGAGCACGCCGAAGCGGCGCGGGGTGTCGGCCGGGAGTTCGAGCAGGTCGGCGACGAGACGGCGGTAGCGCTCCTCGAAGACGTTCAGGGGCAGCACGAGGCCCGGGTAGAGCACGTTGTTCAGCGGGAAGAGCGGCAGCCGTTCTGTCACGGCGGACAGCGTAGTTCCCCGCACGCCCCCGGCGCCCCGCGGTCGGCCCCGCCGGAGCGTCCGCCACCCCCCCGCCGGAGCGTCCGCCACCCCCGCCCGAGCACCCGCTATCCCCGCTGGAGCATCCGCGAGGCGCCGGCGACGACCGTGGTGGCCAGCAACCAGCCCACGATGACCAGCCCCGCCGAGACGTACTGGCTGAGGCCGCCCGGGTTCCAGCCCTGCTGGCCGAGGTCGACGACGGGGACCAGCTGGCTCAGCGTGTACAGCACCGGGTTCCAGTGCGGGCTCTCGTCGGCCTTCAGCGGGGCCAACCGGTGGGTGGCGAACCAGACGCTGCCGAGCGCCCAGGCGAGCAGCAGCCACAGGCCCGCCCGGCCGGGCCGGTAACCGTAGCCGACGCCGACGTCCTGGACCAGGCCCCAGATCCGGGCCGGCAGCGGCAGGGTCCGGCGGCGGCGGCGCTGCTTGGCGTAGAGCACCTCGCGGGCGTCGTCGTCGGCGCCGTCGCGGCGCAGCGCGGCGGCGAGCTGCTCGTAGGACTCCGGCTGGAACTCGGTGGTGGACCCCTCCAGCCAGGCGATCCGCTGCTGGACGGTGAAGGGCGCGGCCGGGCGCAGGTTCTCGTAGACGAAACCGTTGAGGCCGAGGTGCCGGCCGAGCGGCCAGGCGTCCGGGTCGTCGACCAGGTTGCCGACCCGGGCCCGGGAGAGCGAGACGGTGCCGGTGGGGCGCATCCGGCAGGTGAACCGCAACTCGGGGGTGTGGATGCGGCGCAGCGACAGCTCGTCGTCACCCTCCAGGTGGAATTCCCCGGAGATCAGGCAGGCGCCGTCGAAGCGGGCGTCGGAGAGCCGGACCTGGCCGTGGGCGCGGAACGGCAGGCCCGGTGCGTCGGGCGGCGGCGTCTGCCCGTAGCCGGAGCCGTAGTAGCTGCGGGAGCCGAACCAGCCGCCGTCGAGGGAGCTGGTCAGGTAGCAGGTGTGGCCGACGGTGATGCGGACGGCGTTGAGGCAGATGCGGTTGTCCGGGACGGCGTGCAGCTGGGCGCCGCGCAGCGAGAGCCGGCCGCCGATCCGGGCGGTGCGCAGGCTCAGCTCGCCGTGGACCTCGATCCGGTCGGCCTCGAAGTCCTGGTGGACGGTCATGCCGTCGGCGGAGAGCGCGCGGCCGAAGCGGTCGCAGCCGAGCCACGTCTGGTTGAGCAGCAGGTCGGTGCCGATCCTGGCGTCCGTCAGCCGGACGCCCTCGCGTATTCGGCACCGGGCCAGGTGGAGGTCCCCGGTGGTGGCCAGCCGGGAGGCCTCCATCCGCGGGGCCAGGCAGTCGACGAAGCGCAGGGTGCTGGCCTCCGCCTCGGAGATCAGGATCTTCTGCTCGAAGCGGCACTCGCGCAGCTCGACGTACTGGCGGATGGCGCCGCCCGCCAGGTTGAGCGCCCCGGTCACCCGCACGCCCGTCATCCGCAGCGAGGACACCCGGCCCGGCGCGGCGGCCGGGCCGGCCAGCAGCAGGTGGGCGAGGACCTCGGCCCGGACGGTGCGCCCGGCGCCCCAGACGGCGTCGCCGAAGGGGTCGTCGGTGGCGTGGACCCCGCACCGCCGGTCGTACACGTCACCCTGGCGGAAGGCCTCCCAGAGCTCCTGCTCGGTGTCGGTCCAGCCCTCCGGAGCGTGCTCCGCCATGGTTTCCCCCGTCCCCCCGGTCGTCTCGCCTTTCGTATCACGGACTGAAATACGGGACCAGCGATTCCGGCCACTCCTTACACTGGGTGGCGTGATCTCTCGAATCGACCTCCGCGGCTCGCTGGACGACCCGCGTGACCTGCTGCCCCGTGCCGAGTTCGACGTCGCGGCCGCCCTGGAGAAGGTGCGACCGATCGCCGAGGACGTACGCCATCGCGGGGTCGCGGCCGTCATCGAGATCACCGAACGCTTCGACGGCGTCCGGCTGGAGTCCACCCGCGTCCCGGCCGGGCAGCTGGCCGAGGCCCTGGAGACGCTGGACCCGAAGGTGCGGGCCGCCCTGGAGGAGTCCATCCGCCGGGCCCGCACCGTGCACGCCGACCAGCGCCGCACCGGGCACACCACGCAGGTGGTGCCCGGCGGCACCGTCACCCAGCGGTGGGTGCCGGTGGAGCGGGTCGGCCTGTACGTGCCGGGCGGCCTGGCGGTCTACCCGTCCTCCGTGGTGATGAACGTCGTCCCGGCCCAGGAGGCCGGCGTGCGCGCCATCGCCGTCACCTCCCCGCCGCAGCGCGAGTTCGGCGGCCGGGTGCACCCGACGATCCTGGCGGCCTGCGCGCTGCTCGGCGTGGACGAGGTCTACGCGGTCGGCGGCGCCCAGGCCGTCGCGATGTTCGCGCTGGGCACCGAGGAGTGCGCCCCCGTCACCATGGTCACCGGCCCCGGCAACATCTACGTGGCCGCCGCCAAGCGCCTCTTCGCCGGCCGGATCGGCATCGACTCGGAGGCCGGCCCGACCGAGATCGCCGTCCTCGCCGACGACAGCGCGCTGGCCTCCGACGTGGCCGCCGACCTGATCAGCCAGGCCGAGCACGGCCCGACCTCCGGCTCGGTGCTGGTCACCGACTCGGTGGCGCTGGCCGACGCGGTCGAGGCCGAGCTGGCCGAGCAGGTCGCCCGGACCAAGCACGCCGAGCGGGTCGCCGAGGCGCTCGGCGGCAAGCAGTCCGGCATCATCCTGGTCGACGACCTGGACCAGGGCCTCGCCGTCGTCAACGCCTACGCGGCCGAGCACCTGGAGATCCAGACCCGGGACCCGCACGCGGTCGCCGACCGGGTCGTCAACGCCGGCGCCGTCTTCATCGGCCGCTGGACCCCGGTCTCGCTGGGCGACTACGCGGCCGGCTCCAACCACGTGCTGCCCACCGGCGGCTGCGCCTGCCACTCGGCCGGCCTGTCCGTCCAGACCTTCCTGCGCGGCGTCCAGGTCGTCGAGTACGACCGGGACGCGCTCGCGGACGTCGCCGCGCACGTCGTCAACCTCGCCGACGCCGAGGACCTGCCCGGTCACGGCGACGCCATCAAGGCCCGCTTCGATTGGACGGTACCCGGCTCGTGACCGCCATCGACGACCTCCCCATCCGCGACGAACTGCGCGGACAGTCCCCGTACGGCGCACCGCAGCTCGACGTGCCCGTCCAGCTGAACACCAACGAGAACCCGTACCGGCTGCCCGAGGAGCTGGTCGCCCGGATCGCCGAGCGCGTCGCCGAGGCCGCCCGCGACCTCAACCGCTACCCCGACCGGGACGCGGTCGAACTGCGCGAAGGGCTCGCCGCCTACCTCGGCCGCACCACCGGGTTCACCGTCGCCCGCGAGCAGGTCTGGGCCGCCAACGGCTCCAACGAGGTGCTCCAGCAGCTGCTGCAGACCTTCGGCGGCCCCGGCCGCAGCGCACTCGGCTTCGAGCCCTCCTACTCGATGCACGCGCTGATCTCCCGGGGCACCGGCACCGCCTGGACCTCCGGCCCGCGCAACGACGACTTCACCATCGACGTGGACGCCGCCGTCGCCGCGATCGCCGAGCACCGGCCCAACGTGGTCTTCGTCTGCTCGCCGAACAACCCGACCGGCACCGCCGTCGCCGCCGACACCGTGCTGCGGCTCTACGAGGCCGCGCAGGCCGCCCGGCCCAGCCTGGTCGTCGTCGACGAGGCGTACGTCGAGTTCTCGCACCGGGCCTCGCTGCTGCCTCTGATCGAGGGCCGCCCCAACCTGGTCGTCACCCGCACCATGTCCAAGGCCTTCGGCGCGGCCGGGCTGCGCCTGGGCTACCTGGCCGCCGACGCCGCGGTGGTGGACGCCGTCCAGCTGGTCCGCCTGCCCTACCACCTGTCGGCCGTCACCCAGGCCACCGCGCTGGCCTGCCTGGAGCACACCGACACCCTGCTCGGCTACGTCGGCCGGCTCAAGGCCGAACGCGACCGGCTGGTGGACGCGCTGCGCGGCCTCGGCCTGGAGGTCACCGACTCGGACGCCAACTTCGTCCAGTTCGGCCGCTTCGCCGACACCCACGCGGTCTGGCAGGCCATCCTCGACCAGGGCGTCCTGGTCCGCGACAACGGCGTTCCCGGGTGGCTGCGCGTCACCGCCGGCACCCCGGCCGAGAACGACGCCTTCCTGGAGGCCGTCGCCAAGGCCGTCCAGTCTCCCGCCCCCACCCTTGATCGTGCGCGCTCCGCGCGCGCAGCCAGTCAGGAGCTGTAACCCCGAATGTCCCGCATCGGACGCGTTGAGCGCACCACGAAGGAGACCTCGGTCCTGGTCGAGATCGATCTCGACGGCACCGGAAGGACCGACATCTCGACGGGCGTCGGGTTCTACGACCACATGCTCGACCAGCTCGGCCGCCACGGTCTGTTCGACCTCACCGTCAAGACCGACGGCGACCTGCACATCGACACCCACCACACCATCGAGGACACCGCCCTCGCGCTCGGTGCCGCCTTCAAGCAGGCCCTCGGCGACAAGGTCGGCATCTACCGCTTCGGCAACTGCACGGTGCCGCTGGACGAGTCGCTCGCCCAGGTCACCGTCGACCTGTCCGGCCGGCCCTACCTGGTGCACACCGAGCCCGAGAACATGGCGCCGATGATCGGCAGCTACGACACCACGATGACCCGCCACATCCTGGAGTCCTTCGTCGCCCAGGCGCAGATAGCCCTGCACGTCCACGTCCCGTACGGGCGCAACGCCCACCACATCGTGGAGTGCCAGTTCAAGGCCCTGGCCCGGGCCCTGCGCTACGCCTCCGAGCGCGACGTGCGCGCGGCCGGCATCCTCCCGTCCACCAAGGGGGCCCTGTGAGCAAGACCGCCGTCGCCCTCCTGTTCGTCGGCCTCTTCCTGGCCGGCGGCGTGATCTCGTTCTGGAAGCAGAAGCTGCCCAAGGGCGTCATCCTGGTGCTCGCGCTCGGCTCGGTGATGTGCCTGGCCGCCGGCGCCATGCGCCTGTAGGCACGCCGCCCTCCGGACACGCAGAGAGACTGGACACCTGAACATGGGCAAGAACGTCGTCGTCCTCGACTACGGATCGGGCAACCTCCGCTCGGCGCAGCGCGCGCTCGAACGGACCGGAGCGGACGTCACCGTCACCTCCGACTACGACGCCGCGATGAACGCGGACGGCCTGCTCGTCCCCGGCGTCGGCGCCTTCGAGGCCTGCATGCGCGGCCTGAAGTCCGTCCGCGGCGACTGGATCGTCGGGCGCCGCCTCGCCGGGGGCCGCCCCGTCATGGGCATCTGCGTCGGCATGCAGATCCTCTTCGAGCGGGGCGTCGAACACGGCGTCGAGACCGCCGGCTGCGACGAGTGGCCCGGCACCGTCGAGCCGCTGGACGCCCCCGTCGTCCCGCACATGGGCTGGAACACCGTGGACGCGCCCGCCGGCAGCCGGATGTTCGCCGGCCTGGACCCGCAGACCCGCTTCTACTTCGTCCACTCCTACGGGGTGCGGCACTGGGAGCTGGAGATCCACAGCGAGCGGATCAACGCCCCGCTCGTCACCTGGGCCACGCACGGACAGCCGTTCGTCGCGGCCGTCGAGAACGGCCCGCTCTGGGCCACCCAGTTCCACCCCGAGAAGTCCGGCGACGCCGGCGCCGCCCTCCTGACCAACTGGGTCGACACCCTCTGACGACCCTCTGACGACAGAAGAGTCCTGACAATGAGCCTCGAACTGCTTCCCGCCGTCGACGTCCGCGACGGCCAGGCCGTCCGCCTGGTCAAGGGCGCCTCCGGCACCGAGACCTCCTTCGGCGAGCCGCTGGCCGCCGCCCTCGCCTGGCAGAACGCCGGCGCCGAGTGGCTGCACCTGGTGGACCTCGACGCCGCCTTCGGCACCGGCACCAACTACGCGCTGCTGAAGGAGGTCACCGGCCGTCTCGACATCAAGGTCGAGCTGTCCGGCGGCATCCGCGACGACGAGTCGCTCGCCAACGCGCTCGCCACCGGCTGCACCCGCGTCAACCTCGGCACCGCCGCCCTGGAGGCCCCCGAGTGGGTCGCCAAGGCCATCGCCGAGCACGGCGACAAGATCGCCGTCGGCCTGGACGTCGTCGGCACCACCCTGCGCGGCCGCGGCTGGACCCGCGACGGCGGCGAGCTCTTCGACGTCCTCGCCCGGCTCGACCAGGAGGGCTGCGCCCGCTACGTCGTCACCGACGTCAACCGGGACGGCACCCTGACCGGCCCCAACCTGCAGCTGCTGCGCGACGTCTGCGCCGCCACCGACCGCCCGGTCGTCGCCTCCGGCGGCGTCTCCTCCCTGGACGACCTGCGCGCCATCGCCGGCCTGGTCGGCGAGGGTGTCGAGGGCGCCATCGTGGGCAAGGCACTCTACGAGCAGAAGTTCACCCTCGAAGAGGCCCTGGAGGCGGTTTCAGGATGACGGAACGTCGGATCGTACGCGGCAGGGTCGCCGGATGCTCCCCCTGGGAGGACGCCTTCGGCTACTCGCGGGCCGTCGCCGCCGGGGATTACGTGCACGTGGCCGGCACCACCGCCTGGGTGGACGGCCGGATCGAGCACGAGGGCGACCCGTACCGGCAGACCCTCGCCGCGTTCGGCGTCGGGCTGCAGGCCCTCGCCGCGTACGGTCTGACGGCGGACGACGTGGTCCGCACCCGGATGTACATCACCCACGTCCGCGACGCCGACGAGGTGGGCCGCGCCCACCGCGAACTCTTCGACGCCGCCCGCCCGGTGGCCACCATGGTGGTGGTCGAGGGCCTGATCGACTCCCGGATGATGGTCGAGGTCGAGCTCGACGCCCACCGCACCGGGCTGGCAAAGACCCTGGAAGGCAAACAGCCGTGACCCTCGCCGTACGTGTCATCCCCTGCCTGGACGTCGACGCCGGGCGGGTGGTCAAGGGCGTCAACTTCCAGAACCTGCGCGACGCCGGTGACCCGGTGGAGATGGCCAAGCTCTACGACGCCGAGGGCGCCGACGAGTTGACCTTCCTCGACATCACCGCCTCCTCCGGGGACCGGGAGACCACCTACGACGTGGTCCGCCGCACCGCCGAGCAGGTCTTCATCCCGCTCACCGTCGGCGGCGGCATCCGTGCCGTCGAGGACGTCGACAAGCTGCTGCGGGCCGGCGCGGACAAGGTCGGCGTCAACACCGCCGCCATCGCCCGTCCGGAGCTCGTCCGCGAGATCGCCCAGCGCTTCGGCCGGCAGGTCCTGGTGCTCTCCGTCGACGCCCGGCGCTGCCCGCCCGGCACCGAGACCGCCTCCGGCTACGAGGTCACCACCCACGGCGGCCGCCGCGGCACCGGCCTCGACGCCGTCGAATGGGCCGGCCGCGCCGCCGAGCTCGGCGCCGGCGAGATCCTGCTGAACTCCATGGACGCCGACGGCACCAAGGACGGCTACGACCTGGAGATGATCCGGGCCGTCCGCAAGGCCGTCTCGGTGCCCGTCATCGCCTCCGGTGGCGCCGGCCGGCTCGCCGACTTCGCGCCGGCCGTCGAGGCGGGCGCCGACGCGGTGCTCGCCGCCAGCGTCTTCCACTTCGGCGACCTGCGGATCGGCGAGGTCAAGAACGCGCTGCGCGAGGCCGGGCACCCGGTGCGCTGAGGCAGGCCCGAGGGCCCGTCGTGCCGGTGTGGTGCCGGTGCGGCGGGCCCTCGGTGTGTGCGGTCGTCGGCGGGCGTCGGGGTGGGGGCGGGGCTCCGGGGTCCTGCCGGGCTCAGGACTGCCGGGGCTCAGGACTGCCGGGGCTCACCCTTGATCAGCGCGAACGGGGCGCCGTTCGGGTCCGCCAGCCAGGCGAGACGGCCCACGTTCGGCACGTCCTCGGCCGGCATCATCACCGAGCCGCCGGCCGCCGTCGCCCTCGCGATCACCGCGTCCACGTCGTCCGCGGCGAAGTACGGCGTCCACGCGGACGGCTGCTCCGCGGACATGACCGGCGCGATGCCGCCGAAGCTGGTGGCCTGCTGGTCGCCGTCGGCCGTGGAGAGCACCCGGTAGTTCATGCCCGGCGACGGCTCGAAGTTCTCCACCCGCCAGCCGAACAGCGCCCGGTAGAAGCCGAAGCCGGCCTCCGGGTCGGCGCTGTGCAGCTCCGACCAGACCAGCGTGGCGTCCTCCGACACCACGTCCAGGCCGCGGACGTCACCCGGCTGCCAGACCGCGAACTCGGCGCCCTGCGGGTCCGTCAGCTGCGCCATCCGACCGGCCGTCATCACGTCCATCGCCGGCACCCGCACCGTGCCGCCGGCCTGCTCGACGGCCTTCACGGTGGCGTCCGCGTCCGAGGTGTGGAAGTACGTCGTCCACGCGGACCTGGCGCCCTGGTCCTGCAGCGGGCCGACCGCCGCGACCGTCCTGCCGTTCAGCTGGAGGAACCCGTAACCGCCCGTCTCCGGACCGGCGGACTCGAACGTCCAGCCGAACACCTTGCCGTAGAACTCGGCGGTGGCCGCCACGTCCGGGCTGCCGAGGTCGATCCAGCAGGGTGCGCCGGCGGGAAAGTCGGTGGTGAGCATGAGGTGGTGCCCCTTCGACGGAGAAGTGACCGGAACGGCCCCCCGAGGACGCGCACACGCCCCCTTCCCGGCCACCTGCGAGTCTGCACCCGACCACTGACATCCGCAGCCGGGACACGGCTGACCTCGCGGATTCGGCGGCTCGGGCGGGGCGGGGCCCCCGCGGGCGACTACAGCCAGCCCCGCTGCGCCGCCTTCAGCCCGGCCTCGAAGCGGCTGGCGGCGTCGAGCCGCTCCATCAGGGCGGACATCTGGCGGCGCACGGTGCGCACCGAGATGCCGAGCCGCTTGCCGGCGCCCTCGTCCGTCAGACCCGTCCCGAGCAGCCGGAGCAGGTCGCGTTCGGCCGGGGTGAGGCCGGTGTCGTGATGGGTGGGCTGGTCGGCGCCGAGCGGCACGGCCGTGGACCAGGCCTGCTCGAACAGGGCGACCAGCGAGGCGACCAGCCCGGGCTCGCTGGTGCAGAGCGCCCCCAGCCTCGTCCGGGTCGGGTCGATCGGGACGACGGCGGTGTGCCGGTCGAAGACCAGCAGCCGCGGCGGCAGCAGGGGAGCCGTCCGCACCTGGCCGCCCAGCCCGGTCAGCCACTGGGCGTACGCGTGGGTGGCCTGGTCGTTGCGGACGCTGTCCTGGTACAGCGTCCGCATGGCGACCCCACGCTCCAGCGCGTCCCGGTCGAGCGGACGGGCGGCGTCCATGCTGGCCTGGGACTGCGCCCCGCCCGAGATGGCGGCGAGGAACTCCTCCCGCAGGCCGCGCGCCAGCGTCTCGAGCCTGGCCTGGATCGCGTCCATCCCGACCAGCCGCTCGGTCGCCTCCGAGGTGGTGTTGGGCATCAGGTCGGCGTAGGCGGCGACGGCCCGGGCCACGGCGGCCTTGCTGGCGGCCAACTCCTGCTGGCGGCGGGCGAGGTCGTCCTCCTGGCGGCGGATGACGGCCTCCAGGCCGACCGCCGGGCTGACCGGGCGCAGCGCGCCGTCGACCTCCTGGGAGGGGCGCAGCAGCGTCAGGTCCGCGAGCCGGTCGAGGGCCTCCCGCGCGGCCGTCTCCGAGAGCCGCAGGCGGCGGCAGAGGTCGGCGACCCCGCACCCGGGCTCGACCAGCAGGGCCGCGTAGACGGCCTCCGCCGCCGGGTCCAGTCCCAGCACTTCGAGCACGATTCCCCCCGGATTCGCCGATGCGCGCGGCCAGGTGGTGTCAAGGCCGTCTGCGCGATTCTCACAGTTCACTCATATGTGTGCAAGGAGATCTGACGGTGCATCGGTGGGGCGGCAGGGGCTGCCGGGCCGGGGCTGCCGGACCGGGGGCGCCGGTCGTGGCGCGATGCTGCCAGGCCTGATGCTGTCGCGGGAAAGGCCTTCCGGCGCGCCGGTCGGGCCTGCAGGATATGGATCACCGAGCCGCAGGGGCGCCGAGCCCCGGGCCGGGTGGGACGACGGGGGCCAGAGCCGTCCGTCCCGACGAACCGACCGACCAGCAACCAGGGGGTTGTTCTCCATGCGGATCTCCGCTCGCGTTCCCGGCGTCCTCGCGGCCGCGGCAGTCGTGGCCACGCTCGCCCTGCCGGCCGTCACCGCCGTCGCCGCCGCACCGGACACCGTGGCGGGCGTGTCCGCAGCCGGCGTGTCCGCGGCGAGCGACCCCGGCACGGGTGGGGCGGGCTCGGGCGGCCAGGGCAAGCCCGGCCTGGGCGACCCGGGCAGCATCAGCTGGGACAACAAGAAGTGACCGCCGCCGCCGGCGACGGCCGCTCGAACCCGACCCGATGCACATCGTCCGCCTGACGCTCACCAGCCCCGACCGGCGACCGGCCAGCGACGCCGACGCCCACGTCCTGAAGGACGTGCTCTGGGCCCACGCCGATCCCGGCGCCGGCCTGGAGCACGTCCAGTCGAGAGCCCGTCAGGACTCCATCGACCTCGTCGTCTTCACCAGCGGCGGAAGTGGCGACCGCGCCCCCGCCCACTCGCTGGCCCTCTGTTCCGCCGCGCTCTCGCGCTCCCCGGCCTTCCGGGCCTGGCGCGTCACCGTCGCCGGCTGACGGCCGTCCGCATCCTGCCGGAGCCGCTCCGGCGTTCCTTCCCGCCGGACTCACCCCGGCGTTCCTTCTTCCGGTGATCCGGGCGCCTGCGCGCCGCGCCGGTCCTCCGCATGCCACTTCCAGGAGCATCCATGTCCCGCAAGGCCTATCTCCGCACGTCCGCCGTCGCCCTCGGGCTGGCCGGCTCGCTCTCCCTCGGCCTGGTCGTCCAGGGCGGCACCGCGTTCGCCGCCGATCCCGCCGATCCCGCCGTCACCGCCGTCGCGGGCGGCGAGTACGGTGGCGCGGGCCAGCCGGTCGGGGCCGCCCAGGCGCCCGCCGCCGGGGCCTCGTCGGCGGCCGCGTCCGTCCTGGCCCTGGCCGTCACCCGCAGCGAGGCCATCCGGCGCGCCAAGACCTGGGTCGGCATCGGCCTCGACTACACTGGACCGGCTCGCACAACGGGTACCGCACCGACTGCTCCGGCTACGTCTCGATGGCCTGGAAGCTCGACGACTCGCTGACCACCGACACCTTCGGCCCGCGCGGCGTCACCGAGCAGATCGGCAAGGGCGACCTCAAGGCCGGTGACGCGCTGCTCAACGACAACAGCGGCGCCAACGGCCACGTCGTGCTGTTCGAGAAGTGGACCGACTCCAGCCACTACATGGGCTACGAGTTCACCGGCAGCGGCGTCCACTACCGCGAGATCCCCTACCCCTACTACCCCGGCTACGGCACCTACGTTCCGGTCCGCAACAAGTCCATCCGCGAGGACGGGCCCTCCGACCCGGGGATGACCAACCTGACGGCGGGTGACTTCAACGGGAACGGCAAGAAGGACCTGGTGGCCGTCGAGGTGTCCACCGGCAAGCTGTTCGCCTACCCGGGCACCGGCACGGGGGCACTGGGGAGCCGGGTGATGATCGGCTCCGGCGGCTGGAACGGCATGAGCAACCTGGCCGTGGGCGACCTCAACGGCGACGGCGGGGACGACATCGTCGCCACCGAGAAGTCCACCGGCAAGCTCTGGCTGTACCCGGGCAACGGCCACGGCGTCGAAGGCCGGATCGAGCTCGGCAGCGGTGGCTGGAACGGGATGAACAACACCGCCGTGGGCGACTTCAACGGCGACGGCGTGGCCGACGTCGTGGCGAGCGAGAACTCCACCGGGAAGCTGTGGCTGTACCCCGGCCTCGGCGGCGCCCTCGGCAAGCGGGTGGAGATCGGGTCCGGCGGCTGGAACGGGATGAACAAGATCGTCAGTCCGGGGGACATGAACAGGGACGGCAAGGACGACATCGTCGCCACCGAGAAGTCCACCGGCAAGCTCTGGCTGTACCCGGGCACGGGGCGTGGCCTGGGGGACCGGGTGGAGATCGGCACCGGCGGCTGGAACGGGATATCCGACTACGCGGGTGCGGACTTCACCGGTGACGGCATCGGCGACCTCGCGGCCGTCGACTCCGACCCGGGCCAGACCGGCAAGCTCTACCTGTACAAGGGCACCGGCAGCGGCCTGAGCTCCCGCACCGAGATCGGCACCGGCGGCTGGTGACCGGAGCGTGGGCCTCCTCCACAGGGGAGAGGAGGCCCACCCCGGGTGCCGCCCCACGGCCCGCCGTGGGGCGGCACTTCGGCGGTTGCCAGGACCTCGTGCACGCGTTCCGGCCCGATTGGCTCGTTCCGTAGCTCAGGGTGCGATCAGCTTGCGGACCGCGTCACTCACCGCGGGCAGCTCACCCGGGAGGGCCCACTGGTGGGCGTCGTGTTCGGTGAGGACGACGGGTTCGTACTTCTCCACCGTGACGGCGAAGGTGAACTGGCGGGTCCTGCCGCCGCGGCTGTCGGCGTAGTCGAAGTGACCGATGTAGCCGGTGACCTGGTCGACGGTCAGGCCGGTCTCCTCGGCGGTCTCCCGGCGGAGGGCATCCACGATGGTTTCCCCGGTCTCGACCGTACCGGACGGGATCTCCCACAGGCCGCCCCTGTAGTCGTCCGGGTTGCGACGGACGAGCAGGATGCGGCCGTCGCGGTCGATCACGGCGGCGGCGACGAAGCCGGTGATCCCAGCGGCTTCGGCGTCGGCCGCCAGGCCGGCCACGAACTCGGGGGAGGCGACGGTCACGGCAGCTCCTCGTGATGGTCGCTGATCTCGACGGCCGCGCGGACGTACTGCTCGGCCACCCTCAGATCCTGCTCACGATGCCAGACCGGGAGCTTGATCGTGTGGGTGCTCAGGTCCGAACCGTCACCGAGCACTCCGGAACCGCGCCCACCGCTGGGCGGCCCGGTTCAGCCCAGCGGTCCACGGGTCCGGGTCATCTCCGGCGATGTCGGTCCACATGCGCGCCTGAGCCCGTGCGAAGGCGTCCACCACGGTCGGATCGCCGCTCTTCCACGTCGGAACCCTTGCCGCCCAGGTCTCTGCCGCGGCCGGGCTGTGGCCGCCTGCGGCGATCAACCAGATCACCCAGAGGGCTGGGTCGATCCAGGGTGCCCCCCGTGTGGCCCACGCCCAGTCGACCAGGAGAGCGCGGCCGCCTCGAACCAGGACGTTCTCGTTGTTCAGGTCGGTGTGCAGCAGGGAACCCCCGGCGAACCGGGCCGGCATCCCGGGGTCGTCCACGTAGGCGGCCCACCGCTGCTCGGCGCGGCGCAGCTCGATCGGCGGGCACGGGGTGCGGCCGAGCCGGCTGAGAGCCCCGACCAGCAACTCCAGCTCCCCGGCCTGGCGGTAGTCGGCGTGGCGGGCCTCGACGTGCTCGAACGCGACGAGGCTCCAGCCGTCGACGTCCAGGTGCCACAGCAGCGAGGGGGCGAGGCCCACCACGTACGGGTTGATCTCCGTCTCACGCCGTTGGGTCCACACGCGTGGGTGACTCAGCCGCATCCCCTTGACGAAGACGGTGCTGTCGGCGGTGGTGAGCGTGGCGGCGATCTCGGAGTTGAAACCTGCCGAGACCGTCTCCGAAGCAAGGATGGGCGTTCCGAGGCGGGCGGCGACGGCCCGGTGTACGGCTTCGGGTAGATCTGCCCAGTGCATGCGGATGGTGGTCACGGTACCCAGGCTCCCAGAGTCGGCCCGGAGGCCGACGGCACCACAGCCGTCGGCCTCCGGAGCTCGCGCCCTACCGGTACGGGTTGTCGTCGCTGCACCCGGGGAGGGCGTCAGCACTGAAGTCCTCCATGTCGTCGATGAATGCCAGCGCCTCGTCGTCCTCACGTCGGGTGGCGGTCAGCTCGACCATGACAGCGGTCATCCCGAGTCTCCCTTCTGTTCGTGTTGGCAGTAGGTGTTCAGTGGTGCCTTCGCCTCCTGATAGCGCTTGGCCAGCGGTCGGCAGACCGAACAGAGTCCGGAGAGACGACAGCCGGAACAGCCACCGGTGCGAAGCATGAGGCGGTCGGCGATTGCGCCGAGCCGGACGAGACCTTCGACGCCTTCGGCCATGAGGTCGATCTGCTCGTCCCGGCCGACCTTGCACATCGATGCCCGTCCGTGCGGATCGACGTGCAGGAAGGTGTGTCCCGCGTTGCAGCCCGTGAAGCGTTCGAGGGCCTTCAGGTGGGCGGGTGACTGGGACGCAAGCGACTCCGCGCCGCCGTAGATCGTCGGCGACATGTGGGTGTACTCCTTGTATGGAATGCCCAGTTCGTCGGCCATACCGCGCATTCGGTCGTTCTCGTGTGCGTTCTGCGCGGTGACGATCAACGCCAGCCGTAGGGGAAGGCCGGCCTCGACCCCAGCGGCCAGCCCGCGGGTGACCCTTCTGAAGGCGCCCCGGCGGCGGGTGAAGGAGTCGTACGTCTCCGCGGTCGCTCCGTAGAGCGACACCGTGACCCGGTACGGCCTGCTGGTGGTGAGCGATTCCAGGATGGTGGGGCTCGTCAGCCGAGTGCCGTTCGTCAAAACCTCGACCATCATTCCGAGGTCGTGCGCGAGCCGGCAGGAGGCCGCGAAGTGGGGGTCGATCAGCGCCTCGCCTCCCGTGATCTGCAGCCACAACACCCCTGCGTCCCGCAGGATCAGGAGCAGCCGCTGCTTGCCTTCGGCGTCCAGGCCGGCAAACCGCTTCTCCCCGAGGTAGCAGTGTTCGCAGTCCAGGTCACAGCCGAGATTGATCTCCCAGCTCGCCCGGCTATGGCCGTACACCGGGGCGTCGCGGATGTGCACGGCATGACTGACCGGCCGAGGGGCGACGTCGATCCCCCACCGGCTGCGGGCGGCGTCCGTGAGCCAGAGTGGAACGGCGAGCCCGGATCCGTGGGACTGCGCCAGTTCCCGGAAGCGCCGTTCGGGCAGCGCGATGCCCTCCAGGCGGCCTGGTCGCAACACGACGAAGCTGTTCAGAAACGGGCTCGCGATCAGGTCGTGCATGGTACGGCTCCTTTGCCGGTGGGTTCCTGGGGCTGCTTCGGCAGGGAGATCAGCCGGTCCGGTTGAACGGTCGACACCCTCAGACCATCTGAGACTCGGCAGCGGCACGTAGGACTCGCAGGTGAGCCTCGGCGGCCGACACGGTGTAGAAGCGCCTGATCCGGTCCGAGGAGCCTGGAACGCGCACGTACTCGTGTCGGGCCCGGTCATAGATCCCCCAGCAGTCCAGCAGGACAAAGTGCGGACTCCGGGAGTCGATCAAGCGGACTACGTACCGAGTGGGCGTGGAAGGCTCGGTCACCGAACGGTCTCCGTCCTCAGCCGGCTCTCGCCGGCCCGGGCCTGCTGCTGCGCCCGGACCTGAACCGCGGAGACGAGTACGGCGAGCCGCGCGTCTCCCGTCACGATCCGGTCGGGTGCCACCTCGAACCACACGACCTTGCCCGTCTCCACCGGGTACCAGCCCCAGGAGTGAGCCAGCGCTTCCACCAGGAGGAGGCCACGGCCGGCGGTGGCCATGTCGTCGGGCGCGCTCCTCTGTGGCAGGCCCGGGTCCGCATCCATCACCTCGACCCGCAGACGCACACCGGTCCACCGGACCGTCACTCGGCAGGGCCCGGCTGCATGTTCAAGAGCGTTGGCGAGCAGTTCGGCCGCGCACAGTTCCACGTCGCGCACGGCGTCATCCGCTATGGGGACTTCCCATGAGCGAACGAGGCGGGCGACGTTCCGGCGCGTCGCGGGAACCGACGCGAGATCTGCCTCGACGTCCCACTCACCCGACATCGGCACCATTGGGGTGTTTAGCGGACTCATAGCCGTTGTACTCCAAGTCGACGTATCGGCGCCTATGCGCCTTCACGCGTCTTCGTCGCGGCCTGTTTGCCGCACCACCCAGGAAACAAGCAGCAGTTGGCGCGAACCAGAGCAATCCGGGTGCGCCTCTGGTGCATACTCGATGCACCAGGAGCTCTGACCTGGACCGATGCATCAGCAGAGCGAAGGGCAACCGCATGGCAGCCACGAGGCCACGGCTGGCACAACGGCGAAAGGCCCTGGGCTACAGTCAGGAGAGGCTTGCCGAGGCACTCGGTGTCGACCGTTCGACGGTCGCCCGTTGGGAGCGCGGCGAGACCGAGCCGCAGCCGCACATCCGGCCCAGGCTCGCCCGGCTCCTGGAGGTCACCACCTCGGAGCTCGGAGCCGTATTCGGGCCGCGGCCGAGCCGCAGCGATCCCTTAGCGGCCCTTCCGCAGGCAGGGGCCGTCACCTCAGCCACCGCTGCGGCCTCCTGGACCTATCTGGATGCGGGTGACGTTGACGAAATGAACCGCCGTGAGTTCCTCCAGGCGCTGAGCGTCACCGGGACGCTGGTTGCGTTGCCGCCCCTTGATCGGGGCCACGCTGTGGAACGGGTAGCAGCTTCGTCCGCCACCGATCTGGGTCTCCACGGACAGGTGACCGCGCACCTGTGGCGGAGCTTCTCGTTCGCCGGTGCCAAGTCAGCGGTCTATCCGATGGTTCGAGAACAACTTGCAGTGCTCATCGAGACTTTCGAGCGGGCCAAGACCGAAGCTGAGCGCCAGCAGCTCTGCATCCTCTCTGCAGACCTCTTCCAGCTTGCCGGTGAGATCTTCTTCGACGGGAATCGCCACACCGATGCTGCTCACTGCTACGCCCTGGCCGCCAGCGCTGCGCGCGAGGCGAGGGCTCATGATCTTTGGGCCTGTGCTCTGACTCGGCATGCCTTCATCAGCCTTTACGAGCGGAAGTTCGCAAAGGCAGTCACCATGCTCAACGCCGCCTCTGAGCTGGCCAAAAGAGGAGACCGAGAACTCTCGACACGCTATTGGGTGGCGGCCGTCCTAGCCGAGGCGTATGCCGGCCTGGGTGACCTCGACTCATGTAACCGGGCTTTGGACGTCGCAGGGCAGGTCCACGCACTCTCGGGGCAGATCCACAACGGTGGCTGGCTACGCTTCGACGGTTCCCGGCTTGCTGAGGAGCGAGGTACCTGCTACATCCGGCTATGCAGGCCGGATCTCGCGGAGAAGGCCCTCACGGAGGCGTTGAAGCCGACGCTGTCCCCGCGGCGACGGGGGAGCGTTCTCACCGACCTCGCCATACTCGGAGTTCAGCGAAGCGACCGTGATCACCTACTGTGCTATGCCGGTGAAGCCTTGGCGCTCGCCAGGAGGAGCGGATCAGGGTACGTCAGCAGCAAGTTGCGTGAGCTTCGAGGCCACCTCGAACCACTAAAGGCTGACCAGCGCATCTCTATGCTGAGCAGCCAGATTGCGAGTCTGCCCGCGATTCCATCCTGAACAGACGACGAGAGGACTGAGCATGGAGAACGAGGACGGCCGGATCTTCCGTGAGGCATGGATCGCCGGGGTCAGGAGGCACTTCCCGGGTGAGCCGAAGCCGGGATACATCACGCCCTGGGACGAGACTCCGGACTGGGAGCGCGAGTCGGCTGCCGCGGTGTTCGGTCAGGTTCGCGACTTCGTCACGGTGAGCGGCGGCATGACCGCGAAGCTCAGCAGGGAGCAGAAGGGCCGCTTCGTCGCCCTGTGCTGGATCGCCCAGATCCACAAGCACATCCCGGACCCGAAGCCGAGCTATGTCGCCGACTGGGGCGCCCTGCCGGAATGGCAGAAGGAGACGGACGCCGACATCTTCGAGGAGATCGAGCGGATCGTCTGACCTGTCGTCGGTCGGCCTCGCGGCGCGGGCGCCGTGAGGCCGACGGGCAGTGCGCATAGCCTCGATGGTTTATGGGATAAACGCCCTTATTGCAAAGGGAAGTCGTTCCGGTGGTTGGCGTGTTACGTTCCGAACCGCAAGAGAAAAGGCGACCCCGGCGGTGCTACCAACACCCCGGGGTCCGGCACCAGGAGCACAACCTCCCGATGCGTATCCATCGTACAGAACACGTACGGCACTTCACCGTTCTTCCCAACGCCGTGCTGCAGTACCGGCAGTTGAGCTACACCGCCCGCGGTCTTCTCGCGGATCTCCTCTCGCGTCCTGACGGCTGGCGGGAGGACGGCCGACACATGGCGGACTCCAGTCTGCAGGGGCGCGGCGCCGTCCGCCGGGCCCTGAGGGAACTGACCGAGGCCGGGTTCTACCGGGTCGAGAAGATCCGCCGGCTCGACGGGACGATCCGTAGCGAGGCCCACGTCTACGACACCCCGCAGTGCTTCTCGCCGGGTGTCGCCCCTCCGGCGCCCGGTCGATCGGGCCCCGGTCCTGCTGGCGGCTCTCCAAAAGACCGGGAGCAAGAAACCTCCCTCCCCGCGGGGCCGGCCGATGGAAGCGACCCTGAAGCGGGAGGGGGTGTTCCGGGGAGATCCCGGGAGTCGACGGCCGTGCCTGATGAGGCGGTCCTTGAGGCAACGGCCACCTTGTTGCGGGTGATCAGGCCCGAACCCCGGCTTCGGCTCGGAGAGGCCGAGGCGCGGGAGTTGGCGCCCTTGGTCCTCCAATGGCTGGATCGAGGCAGTTCGCCGACCGACCTGGCCCAGGCCTTGTTGCCGGGTCTGCCTGCTCCCGTGCACTCCGCCGCGGCGGTGCTCCGCTACCGGCTGCAGCACAAGATGCCGTCCCCCTGCGCCCCAGGACGTCCTTCAGCGGCCCGGTACGCGGAGTGTGTCGAGTGCCGTGACCCGGTGCCGAAATCAGGCATCTGCCGGTCCTGCGCGGGGCCGGGGAAGGGGGCTCCGGGCATCGGGTGCGGAGCTTCCGTGACGGCCGGGGGCGCGACGCGGGCGCGGCGTGCCCTGCTGGCGGCCAGAGCCGTGCACGCAGGCGGTTGCCGCCCGGCGGCAACCGCCTGTTGAGTCGGCACATTCGCGGTCGGGCGCCGCTTGGCCGGGTTCCTGTGGCTCGGGGCGTCGGCCTCCTCTGGGGAGGGGGCCGCCGCACTCACCAAATCCTGTGGCTTCTCCCTGGGCTTTCGGCTCCTGCCGGGCTACGGGAGCGGGAGGATGTGGCGGAGGGCTTCGACGGCGTCGGGGGCGCCGTCGGCGGTGAGGGTGGTGCGGGCGCCGCGGCCGTAGACGAAGAGGACCAGCTCGCCCGGTTCGCCGGTGAGGCGGACGGTGGGGGCGCCGGCGGGGCCGACGGTGAGGGAGCGGCCGTCGGGGCGCTCCAGGACGAGGCGGACGGGGGAGCGGCGGCCGGCCTCGAAGCGGGCGATCATCGGCAGGCGGCGCCAGAGCGCGTCGGCGCGGCCGGGCGGCACCGGGCGGGCGGTCCACTCCTCGCCCGCGCGCGCGACGTCCTCGGCGTGCACGAAGTACTCGACGGTGTTGGCGGCCTCGTCCGCGCCGGGCAGGGCGAACAGGGAGAGCAGCGGCGGGCCTGCGCGGAACGTGCGCACCAACTCCTCGTACGGGCGCCCGGCGTAGTCGTCCTGCACCCGCCGGGTCCAGTCGGCGAGCGCGCCGATCCGGATGCCGGCCGCCGCGTCGGCCCGGCGCTCGCGGATCACCAGGTGGGCGGCGAGGTCCCGGGTGGTCCACCCGGCGCAGAGGGTGGGGGCGTCAGGCCCGGCGGCGGCCAGGAGTTCGGCGAGACGGTGGCGCTCGGCGAGGGCGTGGTTCGACATGCCGCCAGCCTACGGCGTGGACAGGTCAGCGCAGGGCGCCGGTGAGCTTGGGCCCGCCCTGCTTGTTGCTGAGGGTCAGGGTGCAGGTGTAGTCCCGCCAGCCCTGCTGGTAGTTGGTGCCGGCGGGGCCGAACTGGCGCCCGTAGTACGTCTTTCCGTCGTTCTGGCGGGCCTTGGCGGCGGCCTCGGCCTCCTTGCAGCCCTCCCGCATGGCGAGCGCGATCGGGATCTCGCCGGCCAGTCCGTCGGCCAGTTTGAGGTCGGCGATGACCTGGCCGTCGTGCTCGCCGGTGCACGGGCGTTCCTCGGCCTTGGTGATCACCGGGCTCAGCTGCGGGTGGTCGAAGCAGGCGCCGACCGGGAAGAAGGCGTACGGCGGGGTCTTCGTCGGGGCGGGGGTCGGTGTCGGGGTGGGCGTCGGCGTGGGGGTCGGGGTGGCCGTGGGGGTGGGCGGGGGCGGCGCGGCGGCGGGCTTCCGCTCCTCCGGCCAGAGCAGGACGGTGGCCACCACCGCGAGCAGCACGGCCAGGACCGCCGCGACGGTGAGGACCAGGCCCCGGGACGGGCGGGATTCGGCGGCTGCGGGCGGCTGCTGCTCGGAGGTCATGGCCACGAGGATGGCCCACCGGGGGCCCGCCCGGCAGGAGGTTGGCCGAAATCGTCCCGGTACCGAGCGTCCGCGCGCCGTCGGATAGGCTCCCGGCGGCACGACACGAGTCCCGGGAGCTGGGAATGCGCGTCGGAATCACCGGTCACCAGGGTCTGTCGGGCGGCATCACGGAGATGCTGGTCCGCGGCGACCTCTGGCAGCTGGTCACCACCTTCGGCCCGTACGAACTGGTCGGCGTCAGTTGCGTCGAGGAGGGGCCGGAGAGCTGGTTCGCCCGCTCCGTCCTGGAGCACGGCGGCAAACTGGAGGTGATCGTCCCCGCGAGCGCCCCCGCGGTCGGCCGTGCCGACGACGGGCACCGGGCCACCCGGCTGCGCCTGTTGAACGAGGCCAACGCCGTCCACCGGCTGGCCGCCGTGGAGCGCGGCGGACTCGGCGACGACACCGGGCGCGCCCTGGTCGGCATGATCGACGAGCTGATCGCGGTCTGGGACGGCGAACCCGGCAGCGAACCCGCCCGGATCGCCGGACTGGCCGAGGCCGCCGGGCTGTTCGTCCACCGGATCTGGCCGTCCGGCTGCGAACGCGAGGCGTCGTAGGGCGTGTCCGGCAGGTGTCGGGGGCCGGTCCGGCACGTGCCGGGGGCCGGGTCCGGACTGCAACAATGGCCCCATGTCCACCACACCCGCCGCCCCCGGCACCACCGCCCTGGCCCCCGAGATCGCCGCCCGCCTCAAGCGGACCGAGGACGGCCTGCTCCCGGCCATCGCGCAGCAGTACGACACCGGCGAGGTGCTGATGCTCGGCTGGATGGACGACGAGGCGCTGCACCGCACGCTCACCACCGGCCGCTGCACCTACTGGAGCCGCAGCCGCAGCGAGTACTGGGTGAAGGGCGACACCTCCGGCCACGTCCAGGCGGTCAAGTCGGTGGCGCTGGACTGCGACGGCGACACGCTGCTGGTCAGGGTCGACCAGACCGGCGCGGCCTGCCACACCGGGGACCGCACCTGCTTCGACGCCGACGTGCTCCCGCTCTCCTGAACCCCGCGTTCCCCGACCGAACCCCGCCTCCCCCCGACCCCGACCGGAACTCCAGAAGGTGCCGCCCGCCATGGAACTCGAAGCCTTCCGCAAGCTCGCCGTCGACACCCGGGTCATCCCGGTCACCCGCAGGCTCCTCGCGGACGGTCTCACCCCGATCGGCCTGTACCGCAGCCTCGCCGCCGAGCGACCCGGCACCTTCCTGCTGGAGTCCGCCGAGCAGGGGCGCAGCTGGTCGCGCTACTCCTTCGTCGGCGTGCGCAGCGCCGCCGTGCTCACCGCCGGCCCGGACGGCGACGCCCGCTGGCTGGGCACCCCGCCGGTCGGCATCCCCACCACGGGGGACCCGCTGCAGGTGCTGCGCGCCGCCCTGGAGGCGCTGCACACCCCGCGGCACACCGACGACGGCCTGCCGCCGCTCACCGGCGGCCTGGTCGGCTACCTCGGCTACGACGTGGTCCGCCGGCTGGAGAAGCTGCCCGACCTCAACCCGGACGACCTGAAGCTGCCCGAGCTGACCATGCTGCTCGCCACCGACCTCGCCGTGCTCGACCACGCCGACGGCACGGTGCTGCTGATCGCCAACGCCGTCAACCACAACGACCTGGCCAGCGGCGTGGACGAGGCCCACGCGGACGCGGTGGCCCGGCTCGACGCCATGGAGGCCGACCTGCTCAAGCCGGTCGACCCGGGCCTGGCCACCTTCACCCCCTCCGGCCCCGGCGAGGCCCGCTCCCCGTTCGGCGGCGCGCCGTACCGGGCGGCCGTCGAGGAGGTCAAGGAGCGGATCCGGGCCGGCGAGGCCTTCCAGGTCGTCCCCTCGCAGCGCTTCGAGGCCCCCTGCCCGGCCTCCGCGCTGGACGTCTACCGCGTCCTGCGCACCACCAACCCCAGCCCGTACATGTACCTGTTCCGCTTCCCCGGGCCGGACGGCGGTGCCGAGGGCGGCTTCGACGTGGTCGGCTCCAGCCCGGAGGCGCTGGTCAAGGTCACCGAGGGCGAGGCGATGCTGCACCCGATCGCCGGCACCCGGCACCGCGGCGCCACCCCGCACGAGGACGCGGCGCTGGCCGCCGAGCTGCTCGCCGACCCCAAGGAGCGGGCCGAGCACCTGATGCTGGTCGACCTCGGCCGCAACGACCTGGGGCGGGTCTGTGAGCCGGGCAGCGTGGAGGTGGTCGACTTCATGCAGATCGAGCGCTACAGCCACGTGATGCACATCGTCTCCACCGTCACCGGCACGGTCGCACCCGGGCGGACCGCCTTCGACGTGCTGACCGCCTGCTTCCCCGCCGGCACCCTCTCCGGTGCGCCCAAGCCGCGGGCGATGCGGATCATCGAGGAGCTGGAGCCCACCCGCCGCGGCCTCTACGGCGGCTGCGTCGGCTACCTGGACTTCGCCGGGGACTCCGACACCGCGATCGCCATCCGCACCGCCGTGCTGCGCGACGGCACCGCCTACGTGCAGGCCGGGGCGGGTGTCGTCGCCGACTCCGACCCGCACGGGGAGGACACCGAGTGCCGCAACAAGGCGGCCGCCGTGCTGCGGGCCGTCGCCACCGCCAATACGCTGCGGACGCCGGAGATGTCGTAGGACGCCGCAACCGTCGAGGGGCGTCGAGAGAGGCGGCCGGGATGACCGAGGAGCCGAAGGGCGGGCCGGGGCGCGCGGCCCTGCACAGTGCCGCCGCCCAGATCGGCGAACAGCTGGCGGGCCGCGGCCGGGTGCTGCGCGGGGTGGTGGTCGACGCCCCGGGAGCGCCCGGCGGCGGCCTCACCGCCGACCTGGCCGTCGTCGCCCCGGACGCCCGGCCCGACGACCGCGGCCGCCACCCGGGCGCCGGTGTCGAGGCGGTGCTGGAGGCGGCCGGGCCGCACCCGGCCGGGACGGCACGGGCGTACGCGCTCGGCGGGATCCCGCTGTACGTGGTGGTCGACACGGCGGCCGCGGTCTGCACCGTGCACACCGCGCCGTCCGCCGACGGCGCCTACCGGGAGGCCGAGCGGGTGCCGTTCGGCAACGACCTGTTCCTGCCGCTCGGCGGGCGCACGGTCGTGCTGCGCACCGACGAGTTCCCGACCGGGCCGCCCACCCCGGGTTCGGTGTGACGCGTCGGGCGGGGGATAGTGGACGGGTGACCGCTCCTGACCAGACCCCCGCCCCCGCCGCCCCGGCCCCCTCCGCGGGCCGCCGGACGCTCGGCGTGATGCTGCTGCTGACCGTGCTGAGCGCCGTCCTGGTGCTGACCGCCGTCGGCCGGGTCTGGGCGGAGGGCCGGGCCGGCACCCTGGCGGTGTCCGTCACCGGCGGCGCGATCTCCGAACTGCCCGGCGGGCTGGCCCTGGTGGGCCTCGCGGCGGCCGTGGCGGTGTTCGCGGTGCGCGGCGCTGGCCGGCTCGCGGTGGGCGCGCTGACCCTGCTGGCGGGTCTCGGCGCGGCCGCCGCCTCCGCCGCGGGCGCCGGCGACACCGCCGCGCTGGACGCCGAGGCGGCCCGCAAGCTGGCCCTGACCGGCTCGGCGGCCACCGGGGTCGGCCACACCGGCTGGCCGTGGGTGGCCCTGGTCGGCGGACTGCTGCTGGCCGTCGCCGGGCTGCTCACCCTCCGCTACGGCCGCGGCTGGCCGGCGATGGGCAGCCGGTACGAGGCGCCGACCCGCAAGGCCCCGGCGCGGAGCGAGACCCCGGCGGACCTGTGGAAGGCCCTGGACCGCGGCGAGGACCCGACGTCCGGCTGACCGGCACGCGTGTGACGCGATAGACCCGGCACCCGCTTTGGGGAGCCGGTGTGTGGCCCGGCACAATGGAGGTCGTCAACCCGCCGGCGGCCCCGCAGGCCCGGCCGGGCCCCGAGAGGCTAGGAGCACCATCAGATGGCAGCAGCAGCACACGGTCACACCCCCGCCGCCTGGACCGGCGTGACCATCTCCTTCATCGGTTCCGGGATCGCGGGGGTCGCGATGATCCTCCCGTCGGTGCTGCTGGTCTGGGCCGGCCTGGCGGTCGTCCTGGCCGGTGGCGTGGTCGGCAAGGCCATGTCGATGGCGGGCATGGGCAAGCAGCCCAGCACCAACGTCTACGCCTCGCGCGAGGAGCAGGCCGAGGCCCACGCGGCCCGCGCCGCCCTCGCCGCCGCCACCGCCTGACGACGGACCTTCCGCGGACGACGGAACGGCGGGCGCGGCGCGCCCGCCGTTCCGTTCCGTCCGGGCCCGACACGGGCACAATCGGGGCGTGAACGCCGCCCCCACCGCCTCCGCCCCGTCGCCCGTCCTGCGCCGGCTGGGCCCGCCGCTGGCCGCGCTGGCGGCGGTGGCCGTCCCCACCGCCTTCGTCGCCGTGGTGGACCCGAACTCCCCCGGGCACTACCCCGACTGCCCGTTCCTGACCGCCACCGGCTGGTGGTGCCCCGGCTGCGGGGGGCTGCGCTGCGTGCACGCGCTGACCCACGGCGACCTGACCGGAGCCCTGCACGACAACGCGGTGGCCGTGCTGCTCCTCGGCGTGCTGGCGCTGCTCTGGCTGCGCTGGGGCTGGGCCGCGCTGACCGGCGGCCCGCGCCCCCGGCTCGTGGTCGGCGGCCGGCGCTGGGTGCTGATCGCGCTGCTGGTCCTGGTGTTCACCGTGGTGCGCAACCTGCCGGTCGGCGCGGGACTGGCCCCGCCGCTGGTCTGAGCGGGCGGGCACCGGTCCACATGGTGGGCCGGTGATCGGTCCACTCGATCCACCGGGGGCTTCGAGGACCGGTGGACGTCCGGTGAAACCGCAGTTGAGAGCCGCTCCAGGGGGCGTCCGGTCCGCGAGACGCGCCCCGGGCGGATGCGCCCCGCGCCCCCCGGTGCCGATACCATCGAAGAGCCACCGGGTCCGTCCCGGTCGGCTCGTCGCTAGCGAACTAGCAGAAATGATGGGGGCACTTCGCGTGAGCGAGCGATGGGGGTACCTCCAGCCGCAGGCTGGGGGAGAGCGAACCATTGACAGGTGCGTGTTGCGCGCAGCGCCTGCCGAGCGAAGCGAGGTGGGCGCATGAGTGTGCTCGACACGATCATCGAGGGGGTCCGCGAGGACCTCGCCGAACGCCAGGCCCGGGTCTCCCTGGACGAGCTCAAGGAGCGCGCCGCCAAGGCCCCCGAGGCCAAGGACGGCGTCGCCGCCCTGAAGGGCGACGGGGTCCGGGTGATCTGCGAGGTGAAGCGCTCCAGCCCGTCCAAGGGCGCGCTGGCCGCGATCGCCGACCCGGCCGCACTGGCGGGCGACTACGCGGCCGGCGGGGCAGCCGCGATCAGCGTGCTGACCGAGCAGCGCCGCTTCGGCGGGTCGCTGGCCGACCTGGACGCCGTCCGCGCCGCGGTGGACACCCCGCTGCTGCGCAAGGACTTCATCGTCACCGCGTACCAGCTGTGGGAGGCCCGGGCGCACGGCGCCGACCTCGCGCTGCTGATCGTCGCCGCCCTCGAGCAGCCGGCCCTGGTGTCGCTGATCGAGCGCGCCGAGTCGATCGGCCTCACCCCGCTGGTCGAGGTGCACGACGAGGAGGAGATCAAGCGCGCGGTGGACGCCGGGGCGCGGATCATCGGCGTCAACGCCCGCAACCTCAAGACCCTCGAGGTGGACCGCAACACCTTCGGCAACGTGGTCCACGCCATCCCGGACAGCGTCGTCAAGGTCGCCGAGTCCGGCGTGCGCGGCCCGCTGGACGTGATCTCCTACGCCAACCTGGGCGCCGACGCGGTGCTCGTGGGCGAGTCCCTGGTGACCGGCAAGGACCCGCGCGCCGCGGTCGCCGACCTGGTCGCCGCCGGGGCCCACCCCGCCGTCCGGCACAAGGACTGACCGGCCGACATGAAGATCGCCACCCGCCTCGCCCCCGGTTGCCGCCCGCGCGGCTGCCGCGCGCCCGCACGCCGGGTGCTGGGGCGGCGGGTGCGGTACGTGATCGGCTGCGAGCCCGGGCAGGTGCCGGGCCGCCGATGGCGGCTGACGTTCGGCCGGTCCCGGCCAGAAGACGTCACTGTCGTCATCTCCCCCTAAGGACTTCCACCATGTCCGACAAGTCCGCGAAGGACTACCTCCCCGGCGCCCAGGTGCCGGACGCCCGGGGCTACTTCGGCGCCTACGGCGGCCGTTTCATCCCGGAGGCGCTGGTCGCCGCCGTCGAGCAGGTCGCCGAGGAGTACGAGAAGGCCAAGTCCGACCCGGCCTTCACCGCCGAGCTGGACGCCCTGCTCAAGGACTACACCGGCCGGCCGAGCCCGCTGACCGACGTGCACCGCTTCTCCGCCGAGGCGGGCGGCGCGCGCGTCCTGCTCAAGCGCGAGGACCTCAACCACACCGGCTCGCACAAGATCAACAACGTGCTGGGTCAGGCCCTCCTCACCCGGCGGATGGGCAAGACCCGGATCATCGCCGAGACCGGCGCCGGCCAGCACGGCGTGGCCACCGCGACCGCCTGCGCGCTGTTCGGCTTCGACTGCACCATCTACATGGGCGAGGTCGACACCCAGCGCCAGGCGCTGAACGTCGCCCGGATGCGGATGCTGGGCGCCGAGGTGGTGTCCGTCACCTCCGGCAGCCGCACCCTCAAGGACGCCATCAACGAGGCGTTCCGCGACTGGGTCGCCAACGTGGACTCCACCCACTACCTGTTCGGCACCGTCGCCGGCCCGCACCCCTTCCCGATGATGGTCCGCGACTTCCACCGGGTCATCGGCGTCGAGGCGCGCCAGCAGGTCCTCGACCGCACCGGGCGGCTGCCCGACGCCGTCGTCGCCTGCGTCGGCGGCGGCTCCAACGCGATGGGCATCTTCCACGAGTTCATCCCCGACGCCGGCGTGCGCCTGATCGGCTGCGAGGCCGCCGGCGAGGGCGCCGAGACCCCCCGGCACGCCGCCACCCTCACCAAGGGCGACCCCGGCGTGCTGCACGGCTCGCGCACCTACGTCCTGCAGGACGAGGACGGCCAGACCATCGAGTCGCACTCCATCTCGGCCGGCCTCGACTACCCGGGCGTCGGCCCGGAGCACGCCTGGCTGAAGGACTCCGGCCGGGCCGAGTACCGCCCCGTCACCGACGACGCCGCCATGCAGGCGCTGCGGCTGCTGTCCCGCACCGAGGGCATCATCCCGGCCATCGAGAGCGCCCACGCGCTCGCCGGGGCCCTCGAACTGGGCCGTGAACTCGGGCCCGAGGCCACCATCCTGGTCTCGCTCTCCGGGCGCGGCGACAAGGACATGCACACCGCGGCCGAGTACTTCGGCCTGTACGACGAGCCGGCCGGCGACGCGGCCCACGACTCGGCCCACGGGGGTAAGTGACCATGGCATCGAAGCTCAGCGGCATCCTGGCCGCCGCCAAGGCGGAGAACCGCGCCGCGCTGATCGGCTACCTGCCGGCCGGCTTCCCGACCGTCGACGGCGGCATCCGGGCGGTCAACGCCCTGATCGAGGGCGGCTGCGACGTCGTCGAGGTCGGCCTGCCGCACTCCGACCCGGTCCTGGACGGCGCCGTCATCCAGACCGCCGACGACATCGCGCTGCGCGGCGGCGTGCGGATCAAGGACGTGCTGCGCACCGTCCAGGAGGTCGCCACCGCGCACCCCGAGGCGGCGGTGCTGGTGATGACCTACTGGAACCCGGTCGAGCGCTACGGCACCGCGCGCTTCGCCGCCGACCTCGCCGCCGCGGGCGGCGTCGGCTGCATCCTGCCCGACCTGCCGGTCGAGGAGTCCGAGGAGTGGCGCAAGGCGGCGGAGGAGCACGGCCTGGACACCGTGTTCGTGGTCGCCCCGAGCAGCAAGGACCACCGCCTGGCCGAGGTCACCGCGGCCGGCAGCGGCTTCGTCTACGCCGCCGCCGTGATGGGCGTGACCGGCACCCGCACCCAGGTCGGCTCGCTCGCCGAGGACCTGGTCGCCCGCACCCGGGCCACCACCGACCTCCCGGTCTGCGTGGGCCTCGGGGTCTCCACCGCGGAGCAGGCCGCCGAGGTGGCGGGCTTCGCGGACGGCGTGATCGTGGGCTCCGCGTTCGTGAAGCGGATCCTGGAGGCCGGGGACGACGAGGCGGCCGCGCTGGACGCGGTGCGCGCCGTCGCCGGCGACCTGGCGGCGGGCGTCCGCCGGCGCTGACCCGCACCCGCACCACCCGACGGCCCGCCACCCCCCTCGCGCAGGGGGGTGGCGGGCCGTCGCCCTTCGTGGCCCGCACCCGGACCGCCCGGGGGACGGGTGGCGGGCGTGCGGCGCAGCGGTGCGGCCCCGAACGGGTGAACAGCGCCGGGGACACGCATCAGGCGGGGTTGACCGGCGTTGAGTGGAGGGACGAGTGCACGGGCGACGTGCACGAGGTCGCCGAGCGAACGAAGGGGTGAGCCGGTGCCGGGTCTCCATCGGGCCGTTCTGCTGCGCGCGGCGGCCGCCGCGCTGGCCCTCGGCGCCGCCGTCGGGGCGCACACCGAGGTGGGGCAGGCGCTGGCCAAGCGCGGCGCCGAACGGGCCGTGCGGGACGCGCACGCCTGCGCGGAGGCAGCCCGGTGGGACGCCGCCGAACGGGCCGCCCGCCCGCACCACGCGGGCCGGGCCGACCCGACCGACCCGGTCCGCCCGCCCGGCTGCCACCGGCTCTGAGGCGCGCCGGGCGCCGCCGGACGGGGAACGGGTGTTCGCCGAATACGGACACACCGTCATCAGCCGTCACTCGTCCGGCTTAATTCCTGAATATGGAGGAACCACCCCTCGTCCCTTACGGTTCGTCAGGAAGTGAACGAGTTTCCCAAGGGGGGTTCCCTGATGGCCGGCCCGGCAGCGCAGCCCGGCGACTCGGCGCCCGCACCGGCGGCGCGGCCGTCGGATCCGGCCTGGAGCCTGTGGCTGGGCACCGCCGCCAGGCTCGGCCTCGCGGTGGTCTGGGGCTGGGCGGGCCTCGCCAAGATCGCCGACCCGGCGGAGGCCGCCCAGGCCGTCCGCGCCTACGAGATCCTGCCCGAAGGCCTGGTCAAACCGGTCGGCTACGCCCTGCCCTTCCTGGAGCTGGCGCTCGCCCTGCTGCTGGTGATCGGCCTCGGCGTGCGGATCGTCGCCGGCGTCTCCGCGGTGCTGCTGCTCGCCTTCATCGCCGGGATCGTCTCCGCCTGGGCGCGCGGCATCTCGATCGACTGCGGCTGCTTCGGCGGCGGTGGGCACGTCGACGCCTCGCAGACCGAGTACCTGCAGGAGATCCTGCGCGACACCGGCTTCCTGCTGCTCGCCGGGTGGCTGCTGTGGCGGCCCCGCACCAAGTTCTCGGCGGACGGCTGGCTCGCGAGCTGACCGGCCGGCCCCGCCGCACCCCGACCACCCCACCCCACGAAGGCCCTCCGACTGTGGATGTCAAGGCAATGAGCGAGAAGAACCGAGAAGGCAAGCGCACCGCCCGCGAGCGGATGCAGGCGCAGCGGGCGGCCGAGGAGGCCGCGTCCCGGCGGAAGAAGAAGCTGATCGTGGGCGGCGTGGTGCTCGCGGTGATCGCCGCCGCCGTGGTCACCGGCGTCGTGGTGCAGAACCAGCGCTCCAAGCCGGAGACCCCGACGGCCGCCCCCGCCGGGACCATCGGCGACAAGAACCTGGTCATCCCGGTCGGCTCGGCCAACGCCCCGTCCGTCCTCACCGTCTACGAGGACCCGCGCTGCCCGGCCTGCGGCATCTTCGAGCGCGAGTTCTCGCCGACCGTCGACCAGCTCGAGGACGCCGGCAAGATCTCCACCAACTACCACATCGTGTCGTTCATCGACCGGGCCGTCCCCGGCAAGGGCTCCAAGACCGCGGCCAACGCGCTGGCCTGCGCCCAGGACGCCGGGCACTTCCGGGACTACCACGACGTGCTCTACCGCAACCAGCCGGACGAGACCAGCGACGCCTTCGGGGACAAGGCCGTCCTGCTCAACCTCGCCAAGCAGGTCAACGGCCTCGACACCCCCGCCTTCCAGGCCTGCGTCAACGACAACAAGTTCGGCGGGTGGGTCTCCTCGGTGCAGCAGGACTTCGACAAGTCCAGCTACAAGTCGACCCCGACCGTGCTGCTCAACGGCCAGCCGATCTACCCCAAGAACGGCTCCGAGGAGATCACCCCGGCCAACCTGACGAAGTGGGTCGACGCCGCCAACCAGGGCAAGCAGCTCGGCACCCCCGGCTCCAACGGGCAGACTCCGGCGCCCACCAGCACCGCGTCGGAGGCCAACAACCCGTCCCCCAACGCCGGCTGAGCTCCGGAGCCGGTCCGGCCGCTCCCGCCCGGGCGCACCGGATCCACCGGACGGGCTCCACCCCGCCGGGCGCAGCCGCCGCTCCCTCCCCGTCCGGAGGGGGCGGCGGCGTCGTCCCGCGGCCCGTTGTTCGGTTTCTGTGACCCCGGGGGTGTCCGGCGGGGGCCGCGGACCCTGTAGCGTCGGAACCGCCATGGATATCGCCTACATTCCCAGCCCGTCGCGGGGCGTCCTGTACCTCGGACCCGTCCCGCTGCGCGCCTACGCCTTCTGCATCATCCTCGGTGTCGTCGTGGCCGTCTGGCTCGGCAGCAAGCGCTGGGTCGCCCGGGGCGGTGCCAAGCACACGGTCGGCGACATCGCCGTCTGGGCCGTGCCCTTCGGCCTGGTCGGCGGCCGGCTCTACCACGTGATCACCGACCACCAGCTGTACTTCGACGAGGGCAAGAACCCCTGGAACGCCTTCAAGATCTGGGAGGGCGGCCTCGGGATCTGGGGCGCGATCGCGCTGGGCGCGGTCGGCGCCTGGATCGGCGCCCGCCGCCGGGGCGTGCCGCTGCCCGCCTACGCCGACGCCATCGCGCCGGGCATCGCGCTCGCGCAGGCGCTGGGCCGCTGGGGCAACTACTTCAACCAGGAGCTGTACGGCCGCCCGACCACGCTGCCGTGGGGCCTGGAGATCGACAAGACGCTGCCCGGCGGTGAGGTCGTCAAGGGCGTCTACCACCCGACCTTCCTCTACGAGTCGATCTGGTGCGTCGCCGTCGCGCTGCTGGTGATCTGGGCGGACCGCCGCTTCACCCTGGGCCACGGGCGGGCGTTCGCGCTGTACGTGGCCGCGTACACGGTGGGCCGGTTCTGGACGGAGTGGCTGCGGATCGACGAGGCGCACGTCTACTTCGGCCTGCGGCTGAACGACTGGACCTCGATCCTGGTGTTCCTGGGCGCCGTGGCGTACCTGGTGATCGTCGGGAAGAAGCGGCCCGGCCGGGAGGACCCGGCCACCATCGACCCGGCCGCGCACGAGTCGGAGCCGGAGGCCGCCGAGGCCGCGGACGGGGCCGGCAAGGCCCGCACCGGGGCGGACGAGGAGCCGGCCGACCGGGCGCCGGAGGGTGCCGCCGGGAGGAAACCGTCCCGGTCCGTGGACGGCGAGGAGGCCGGGGAACCGGCCGCCGGAGCCGCCGACGCCACCGGCAAGGACGCCAAGAACCTGACCTGACCTGGGACTTCACCCCGGACCGGCCGCCCCCGCGATGCTCGCGGAGGGCGGCCGTCGCGGTGTTCGGACAGCCTTACTTTGCTGGAAGTGCCCAGGTCAGGGCGGCTACGTTCAAGACAGACGAATCGAACGGAGGGGAACGACCGTGAGCGCGACCACCCTGGAGCCCGAGGCCGGGCAGCACCCCCGCATACCCGCGGCGGACCACCACCGGGACGTGAACGGCGGCTGGCTGCGGCCCGCCGTGTTCGGCGCGATGGACGGCCTGGTCTCCAACTTCGCCCTGATGACCGGTGTGGTCGGCGGCGCGGCGTCCAATGGCACGGTCGTGCTGACCGGGCTCGCCGGGCTGGCGGCCGGTGCCTGCTCGATGGCGGCGGGGGAGTACACCTCGGTCGCCTCGCAGGCCGAGCTGGTCCAGGCGGAGATCGAGGTCGAGCGGCTGGAGCTGAGCCGCAACCCGCACGGCGAGCTGGCCGAGCTGGCGCAGCTGTACGTCTCCCGCGGGGTGGAGCCGGAGCTGGCCCACGAGGTCGCCCGGCAGCTGTCGGCCAATCCGGACCAGGCCCTGGAGGTCCACGCCCGGGAGGAGCTGGGCGTCGACCCCAACGACCTGCCGTCGCCGTGGGTGGCCGCCGGGTCCTCGTTCGTCTGCTTCGCGGTGGGTGCGCTGCTGCCGCTGCTGCCGTACCTGCTGGGGGCGACCTCGCTGGTGCCCGCGCTGCTGCTGTCGGCGGCGGGGCTGTTCCTGTGCGGCGCGGTGGTGGCCCGGGTGACGGCGCGCAGCTGGTGGTTCAGCGGGCTGCGGCAGCTGGTGCTGGGCGGGGCGGCGGCCGGGGTGACGTACCTGCTGGGGTGGCTGATCGGCGGCCACGTCGGCTGACCGGGCGGGCCCGCCGACCGGACGGCCGGACGGCCGGACCGGAGAGCGGGCCGGAGGGCGGGCCGGGGTGGTGGGGGAGCTCTGTGCGATGCCACAGCGGAGTGCATGACTATGCTGGTCAATGCGTGACGTTCCACACATGGATCCCCGGTACCGCCTGGCCTAGTCTCATCATCCGAGCTCAGGAACCGTGGATTCGCATCCGCGGGCAGAGCCTCGGGATGGAATCGCAGGACGCCATGATCGTCCTGTGTGGCGATCGGGTTTCGCCCCTGTTTCAGGCGGCCGACCGCCGGGCACAATCGTCGGGACGTGCACCGTGGCACGTCCCCCCATTGCCCCCTTGACCTGCGGATCCGTCCGCCATGTGGACCGGATATTCCACTTCCCGGGATCTTGGGCATCATGTAACTTGCACGAAATCGCATCAGGGCCAGCGTCGTCCCTCCTTGCACCACACCGCCGAAAGACGACGACGGGAGAGCCGATGCTGTCTGCATCCATGCACTCCGCCAACGAGCCCCAGGCCGGCGCCTCCCGCCGGCCGTACGCGCTCGTTCCGGATGCGCGACCTACCGCTCAGGGCCTGTACGACCCGCGAAACGAGCACGACGCCTGCGGCGTCGGTTTCGTCGCCACGCTGACCGGCATCGCCGACCACACCATCGTCGAGCAGGCGCTGACCGTCCTGCGCAACCTGGAGCACCGCGGCGCCACCGGCGCCGAGCCCGACTCCGGCGACGGCGCGGGCATCCTCACCCAGGTCCCGGACGCCTTCCTGCGCGGCAAGGTCGACTTCGACCTCCCCGCCGCCGGCGCCTACGCCGTCGGCATCGCCTTCCTGCCCGACCAGGACGACGAGGCCGCCGCCGCCGTCGCGCAGATCGAGGGCATCGCCGCCGAGGAGGGCTTCACCGTCCTCGGCTGGCGCGACGTCCCGGTCACCCCCGACCTGCTCGGCGCCACCGCCCGCTCGGTCATGCCCCGCTTCCGGCAGCTCTTCCTCGGCAAGGACGGCCAGGCCGGCATCGAGCTGGACCGCACCGCCTTCGTCGTCCGCAAGCGCGCCGAGCGCGAGGCCGGGGTCTACTTCCCGTCGCTGTCCGCGCGCACCATCGTCTACAAGGGCATGCTGACCACCGGCCAGCTGGAGCCCTTCTTCCCCGACCTGTCGGACCGCTCCTACGCCTCCGCCATCGGCCTGGTGCACTCGCGCTTCTCCACCAACACCTTCCCGAGCTGGCCGCTCGCCCACCCGTACCGCTTCGTCGCCCACAACGGCGAGATCAACACGGTCAAGGGCAACCGCAACTGGATGAGCGCCCGCGAGTCCCAGCTCGCCACCGACCTGATCCCCGCCAACAGCAAGGGGCAGGGCCTGGAGCGGATCTTCCCGGTCTGCACCCCGGACCACTCCGACTCGGCCTCCTTCGACGAGGTCCTGGAGCTGCTCCACCTCGGCGGCCGCTCGCTCCCGCACTCGGTGCTGATGATGATCCCGGAGGCGTGGGAGAACCACGCCACCATGGACCCGGCCCGCCGCGCGTTCTACCAGTACCACTCCAACCTGATGGAGCCCTGGGACGGCCCGGCCTGCGTCACCTTCACCGACGGCACCCAGGTCGGCGCCGTGCTCGACCGCAACGGCCTGCGCCCGGCCCGCTACTGGATCACCGAGGACGGCCTGGTCGTCCTCTCCTCCGAGGTCGGCGTGCTCGACATCGAGCAGGAGAAGGTCGCCAAGAAGGGCCGCCTGCAGCCCGGCCGGATGTTCCTCGTCGACACCGCCGAGGGCCGCATCGTCGAGGACGAGGAGATCAAGTCCGCCCTCGCCGCCGAGCACCCCTACGCGGACTGGGTCGCCGCCGGGCAGATCCAGCTCGCCAAGCTGCCCGAGCGCGAGCACATCGCCCACACCCACGCCTCGGTCACCCGCCGCCAGCAGACCTTCGGGTACACCGAGGAGGAGCTGCGCGTCATCCTCGCGCCGATGGCCAAGACCGGCGCCGAGGCGCTCGGCTCGATGGGCACCGACTCGCCGATCGCCGCGCTCAGCGAGAAGCCCCGTCTGCTCTTCGACTACTTCGTCCAGCTCTTCGCGCAGGTCACCAACCCGCCGCTGGACGCCATCCGCGAGGAGCTCGTCACCTCGCTGCTCAGCAACCTCGGCCCCGAGGGCAACCTGCTGGCCGCCGAGGCCGCCTCCTGCCGCTCCGTCGGCATCACCTTCCCGGTGATCGACAACGACGAGCTGGCCAAGCTCGTCCACATCAACGCCGACGGCGACCAGCCCGGCCTCAAGGCCGTCACGCTCTCCGGCCTGTACAAGGTCGGTGCCGGCGGCGCGGGCCTGGCCGCCCGGCTGACCGCGATCGCCGCCGAGGCCGACGCCGCGATCGCCGACGGCGCCCGGATCATCGTGCTCTCCGACCGGCACTCCGACGCCGAGCACGCCCCGATCCCCTCGCTGCTGCTCACCTCCGCGATCCACCACCACCTCATCCGCACCAAGCAGCGCACCCAGGTGTCGCTGCTGGTCGAGGCCGGTGACGTCCGCGAGGTGCACCACGTCGCGCTGCTGATCGGCTACGGCGCCGGCGCGGTCAACCCGTACCTGGCCATGGAGTCCGTCGAGGACCTCGTCGCCCAGGGCGTGTTCATCCAGGGCGTCGAGCCCGAGAAGGCCATCAAGAACCTGATCAAGGCGCTCGGCAAGGGCGTGCTCAAGGTCATGTCCAAGATGGGCATCTCCACCGTCGCCTCCTACCGCGGCGCCCAGGTCTTCGAGGCCATCGGCCTCTCCCAGGACCTGGTGGCCGGCTACTTCGCCGGCACCACCACCAAGCTCGGCGGCATCGGCCTGGACGAGATCGCCAAGGAGACCGCCGCCCGCCACGCCAAGGCCTACCCGGCCTCCGGCATCCCCGCCGCGCACCGCGCGCTGGAGATCGGCGGCGAGTACCAGTGGCGCCGCGAGGGCGAGCCGCACCTGTTCGACCCGGACACCGTCTTCCGGCTGCAGCACTCCACCCGCAACCGCCGCTACGACATCTTCAAGCAGTACACGGACCGGGTGAACGAGCAGTCCACCCGCCTGATGACGCTGCGCGGCCTGTTCGAGCTGGACGCCCTCGGCCGGACCCCCGTCCCCGTGGAGGAGGTCGAGCCGGTCTCCGCGATCGTCAAGCGCTTCTCCACCGGCGCGATGTCCTACGGCTCCATCTCCCGCGAGGCCCACGAGACCCTCGCCATCGCGATGAACCGCCTCGGCGGCAAGTCCAACACCGGCGAGGGCGGCGAGGACCCGGACCGCCTGTACGACCCCGAGCGCCGCTCGGCGATCAAGCAGGTCGCCTCCGGCCGCTTCGGCGTCACCTCCGAGTACCTCGTCAACGCCGACGACATCCAGATCAAGATGGCCCAGGGCGCCAAGCCCGGCGAGGGCGGCCAGCTGCCCGGCCACAAGGTCTACCCGTGGGTCGCCAAGACCCGGCACTCCACCCCGGGTGTCGGTCTGATCTCGCCGCCGCCGCACCACGACATCTACTCGATCGAGGACCTGGCGCAGCTGATCCACGACCTCAAGAACGCCAACCCGGCGGCCCGCATCCACGTGAAGCTGGTCTCCGAGGTCGGCGTCGGAACGGTCGCCGCGGGCGTCTCCAAGGCGCACGCGGACGTCGTCCTCGTCTCCGGCCACGACGGCGGAACCGGCGCCTCCCCGCTCACCTCGCTCAAGCACGCCGGCGGCCCCTGGGAGCTCGGCCTCGCCGAGACCCAGCAGACCCTGCTGCTCAACGGCCTGCGCGACCGCATCGTCGTGCAGACCGACGGCCAGCTCAAGACCGGCCGCGACGTCGTCATCGCCGCGCTGCTCGGCGCGGAGGAGTTCGGCTTCGCCACCGCCCCGCTGGTCGTCTCCGGCTGCATCATGATGCGCGTCTGCCACCTGGACACCTGCCCGGTCGGCGTCGCCACCCAGAACCCGGTGCTGCGCGAGCGCTTCTCCGGCAAGCCCGAGTTCGTGGTCAACTTCTTCGAGTTCATCGCCGAGGAGGTCCGGGAGATCCTGGCCTCGCTGGGCTTCCGCTCGATCGAGGAGGCCGTCGGCCACGCCGAGCACATCAACGCCCAGGGCGCGATCGACCACTGGAAGGCCGCCGGGCTCGACCTGGCCCCGCTCTTCCACGTCCCCGCGCTCCCGGACGGCGCGGCGCGGCACTGCACCACCACCCAGGACCACGCCCTGGACAAGGCCCTGGACAACCAGCTGATCACGCTGGCCGAGGACGCCCTGGAGCGCGGCGACGCCGTCCGCATCCAGCTGCCGATCCGCAACGTCAACCGCACGGTCGGCACCATGCTCGGCCACGAGGTGACCAAGCGCTACCGCGGCGAGGGCCTGCCCGAGGGCACCATCGACGTGACCTTCACCGGCTCCGCCGGCCAGTCCTTCGGCGCCTTCGTGCCGCGCGGCGTGACCCTGCGCCTGGAGGGCGACGCCAACGACTACGTCGGCAAGGGCCTCTCCGGCGGCGTCGTGGTCGTCCGCCCCGCCCGCGACGCCGCGGCCATCGGCAACGACGCCCAGAACCACGTCATCGCCGGCAACACCATCGGCTACGGCGCCACCGCCGGGCGGATCCACCTGCGCGGCAAGGCCGGCGAGCGCTTCGCCGTCCGCAACTCCGGCGCCACCCTGGTCGTCGAGGGCGTCGGCGACCACGGCCTGGAGTACATGACCGGCGGCCGGGTCGTCATCCTCGGCGAGACCGGGCGCAACCTCGCGGCCGGCATGTCCGGCGGCATCGCCTACGTGCTGGACCTGCGCCCCGCGAACGTCAACGACGGACTGGTGGGCATCGAGGCCCCCGGCGCCGCCGACCGCGAATGGCTGCGCGAGACCGTGCAGCAGCACTACGAGGAGACCGGCTCCACCGTCGCCGCCGAACTCCTGGCCGACTGGGGCGGCGGGGTGTCCCGCTTCTCCAAGATCATGCCGACCGACTACAAGGCAGTGCTCGCCGCCAAGGACGCCGCTGAGCGCGATGGCCTCTCCGAGGCCGAGACCACTCGCAAGATGATGGAGGCGGCTAATGGCTGACCCCAAGGGCTTCCTGACCACGCCCAAGCAGCTGGCCGAGCGCCGTCCCGTGGACGTCCGTCTGCGGGACTGGAACGAGGTCTACGTCGAGCGCAGCCTCCTGCCGATCATCACCAAGCAGGCCGGCCGCTGCATGGACTGCGGCATCCCGTTCTGCCACAACGGCTGCCCGCTCGGGAACCTCATCCCCGAGTGGAACGACCTCGCCTACCGGGACGACTTCGTCGGCGCGATCGAGCGCCTCCACGCGACGAACAACTTCCCGGAGTTCACCGGCCGCCTCTGCCCGGCGCCCTGCGAGTCGGCCTGCGTGCTCGGCATCAACCAGGACGCGGTGACCATCAAGAACGTCGAGGTCACCATCATCGACAAGGCCTGGGACCGGGGCGGCGTCACCCCGCAGGTCCCCGAGCGCCTCTCCGGCAAGACCGTGGCCGTCGTCGGCTCCGGCCCGGCCGGCCTGGCCGCCGCCCAGCAGCTCACCCGGGCCGGGCACACCGTGGTGGTGTACGAGCGCGCCGACCGCATCGGCGGACTGCTGCGCTACGGCATCCCCGAGTTCAAGATGGAGAAGCGCCACATCAACCGCCGCATCGAGCAGATGCGCGCGGAGGGCACCCGCTTCCGCACCGGCGTCCACGTCGGCGAGGACATCACCGGCCAGCAGCTGCGCGAGCGCTTCGACGCGGTCGTCGTCGCCGCCGGCGCCACCACCGCCCGCGACCTGCCCGTCCCCGGGCGCGAGCTCAAGGGCGTCCACCAGGCCATGGAGTACCTGCCGCTGGCCAACAAGGTGCAGGAGGGCGACTTCGTCGAGTCGCCGATCAGCGCCAAGGGCAAGCACGTCGTCGTCATCGGCGGCGGCGACACCGGCGCCGACTGCGTCGGCACCGCCCACCGCCAGGGCGCGGCCTCCGTCACCCAGCTGGAGATCATGCCCCGCCCCGGCGAGGAGCGCCCCGGCCACCAGCCCTGGCCGACCATGCCGATGACCTACAAGGTCACCTCCGCGCACGAGGAGGGCGGCGAGCGGATCTACTCCGTCAACACCACCCGCTTCACCGGCGACGAGGACGGCAACGTCCAGGAGCTCCACCTCGTCGAGGTCGAGTTCAAGGACGGCAGGTTCGAGCCCGTCCCCGGCACCGAGCGGTCCATCCCGGCCCAGCTCGTCACCCTGGCCATGGGCTTCACCGGGACGGACGTGCGCAACGGCCTGGTCGAGCAGCTGGGAGTGGACCTCGACGCGCGCGGTAACATTGGCCGCGACGGCCGGTTCGCCACCAATGTCGATGGCGTGTACGTCTGCGGAGACGCCGGCCGTGGCCAGTCGCTGATCGTCTGGGCCATCGCGGAAGGCCGCTCGGCCGCCGCCGCCGTGGACAAGCACCTCGGAGGCAAGACCCCGCTGCCCGCCCCGATCCGGCCCACCGACCGCCCCCTGGTGGTCTGACGGCCCGACCGGCCATCCGGTCCCGACCGGTCCCCACCCGGTCCCGACCGACCCCCGAACGCCCGGCGCCGCATCGCCGGGAGCTCAACCCGCTGCCCCCGCCAGCGTCGCCGGGCCAACGCGGTCTCCTGGCGCCCGCCCTCTTCCCCGACCAGTTGGAGGGCGGGCGCCGTCGCGTTCCCGCACGCCGGTGCGCGGCGCTGCGCGCCCGGCGGGGTCCGCGCGTTCCGGTGGGTGGCGTTCCCGTACCCGGCAGCGTTCCCCGCGCCCCGGTCCGAAGCGCTCCGCGCCCGGCGCGCGGCGGACGGGCCGCCCCGCCGCGGGCGCTCCGCGCGATCCCGCGCGAGGCGTCGCGAGCGGCTCCGCCGGTGTCAAGCGGCACCGGCGTTTCCAGGCATTTCCCAGCCACCAGGACTACCGTTGGCGCAGCCCGACGCCGCCCCGGACGGCGTCCCCGGACGGGCTGTTGCTCGTCGGTGCCAGGTGGCAGACTGCCGCCGACGGCCGGGGGGCTGCGCGAGCGCGGAGGTTGAGGCGATGAGCACGACTCAGGCAGGCGGAGGCGCCACGGTACGGCGGCTGATGCTCGGCTCCCAGCTGCGGAAGCTCCGCGAGGCCAGGGGCGTCAGTCGCGAGGAGGCCGGCTACTCGATCCGTGCCTCCGAGTCCAAGATCAGCCGGATGGAGCTCGGCCGGGTCGGCTTCAAGGAACGCGACGTCGCCGACCTGCTCACCCTCTACGGCGTCGACGCCGAGCAGGAGCGCGCCACCGTCCTCGGCCTGGTCCGCGACGCCAACGCCACCTCCTGGTGGCACGAGTACGGCGACGTCCTGCCGCCCTGGTTCCAGAACTACGTCGGCCTGGAGGAGGCCGTCGCCGAGATCCGCAGCTACGAGGTCCAGTTCGTCCACGGGCTGCTGCAGACCCCCGCCTACGCCCGGGCCGTCATCGCCGCCGGCGGCCACGTCACCGAGCCCGCCGAGATCGAACGCCGGGTCGAGGTCCGGCTCAGGCGCCAGGAACTGCTCACCGGCGACCACGCGCCCCGCCTGCTCGCCGTCCTCGACGAGGCCGCGCTGCGCCGCCCCTGGGGCGGGCCCGAGCTGATGCGCAACCAGATCGACCGGCTGCTGGAACTCGGCGAACTCCCCAACGTCCGGCTGCAGGTGCTGCCGCTCGGCTGCGCCGGGCTGAGCGCCGAGGGCGGCGCCTTCACCGTGCTCGGCTTCGCCGAACCCGAACTCGCCGACGTCGTCTACCTGGAGCAGTTCACCACCGCGCTCTACCTGGACAAACCCGCCGAGGTCAGCGAGTACCGGCACGCCATGGACGGCCTGGCCGCCGACAGCCTCAGCCCGGAGCTGACCCGCGAACTCCTGCACTCCGTACGCCAAGAGCTCTGACGCGCACGTACGATGATGCCTCATCAGGTCGGGCCGGAACGGCTCGTCCCCCGGGACACCCCGGACCGGCACGAGGGGCATCAGATGTCGTACTTCTCCGAGTTGGCGCTGCAGTACATCGACGGCGAGTGGCGCAGCGGTACCGGCTCCTGGGACATCGTCGACGTCGACCCCTACACCGGTGACAAGCTCGCCACCATCACCGTCGCCACCGTCGGAGAGGTCGACCGGGCCTACCGCGCCGCCGCCCGGGCCCAGCAGCAGTGGGCCGCGACCAACCCCTACACCCGCCGGCTCGTCTTCGAGCGGGTGCTGCGGCTGCTGGAGGAGCGCGAGGACGCGATCACCCTCGCCATCATGACCGAACTCGGCGGCACCGCCCTCAAGGCCGGCTTCGAGCTCTCCCTCGTCAAGGACGTGCTCCGGGACTGCCTGCAGCTCTCGGTCGGCCTGGAGGGGCGTCTGCTGCCCTCGACCGCGCCGGGCCGGGAGAACCGCCTCCACCGGCTGCCGGTCGGCGTGGTCGGCGTGATCAGCCCGTTCAACTTCCCGCTGTTCCTGGCGATCAAGGCGCTCGCGCCCGCCCTGGCCCTCGGCAACGGCGTCGTGCTCAAGCCGCACCAGGAGACCCCGGTGGTCGGCGGCACCCTGATCGCCAAGCTCTTCGAGGACGCCGGTCTGCCGCCCGGCCTGCTCAACGTCGTGGTCACCGACATCGCCGAGATCGGCGACGCGTTCCTCGAGCACCCGGTGCCCAAGGTCATCTCCTTCACCGGCTCCGACCGGATCGGCCGGCACGTCGCCACCGTCGCCGCCGCGCACTTCAAGCGGACCGTGCTCGAACTCGGCGGCAACAGCGCGCTGATCGTGCTCGACGACGCCGACCTCGACCTCGCCGTGTCCGCCGCCGTGTTCAGCCGCTTCGCCCACCAGGGCCAGGTCTGCATGGCCGCCAACCGGATCCTGGTCGACCGCGTCGTCGAGGCCGAGTTCACCGAGAAGTTCGTCGCCAGGGTCGCCGCGCTGACCGTCGGCGACCCCAAGGACCCGGCCACCCAGATCGGCCCGCTGATCAACCCCGTCCAGGCCGACGCCCTCACCGCCCAGGTCGACCAGTCCGTCGCGGCGGGCGCCACCGCCCTGCTGCGCGGCACCACCACCGGCAGCCTGATGGAGCCCGTGGTGCTCACCGGCCTCGCCGCGGACGATCCGATCCTCCGGCGCGAACTCTTCGGCCCCGTCGTCCTCGTGCTGCCCTTCGACGGCGAGGACGAGGCCGTCCGGATCGCCAACGACACCCCCTTCGGGCTCAGCGGCGCCGTGCACACCGCCGACGTCGAGCGCGGTGTGCGGATCGCGCACCGGATCGAGGCCGGCATGGTCCACGTCAACGGGGGCACCATCGCCGACGAGCCCGCGGTGCCGTTCGGCGGGGAGAAGAACTCCGGGGTCGGACGGCTCAACGGGGAGTCGACGGTGGACGCGTTCACGACCGTGAAGTGGATCTCCGTCCAGCGCGAGCGGGCCGTGTTCCCGTTCTGACGGCTTCTCCGCGGCGCGCGGGCCGGGGGCGTCGCGTCTGGGGGCCGGGTCCGGAGCGTCCGGTCCGGCAGTGGCCCGGGGTGGGTCGGGTCGGGCCCGCCGCGGCCCGGGGTGCGGGTGGGGGTCAGGCGGCGCGGGCCTCCCGGCGGAAGCCGCCGGGCGCCTGGCCGAACTCCCGTTTGAACGCCTTCGCGAAGGCGTACTCCGAGCCGTACCCCGTCTGCGCCGCCACCGCCGTCAGCGGCGCCTCCGACTCGCGCAGCAGCCGGGCCGCCGTGGTCATCCGCCAGCGGGTCAGGTAGGCCATCGGCGGCTCGCCCACCATCGAGGTGAACCGGCGGGCGAACGCCGCCCGGGACAGCCCCGACCGGTCCGCCAGCGACTCCACCGTCCACGGCGAGGCCGGCGCCTCGTGGATCGCCGCCAGCGCCGGGGCCACCCCGGAGTCCCCGAGCGCGGCCGCCCAGCCCGCCGCCGACGCCGCCGGCTGGTCCTCGAACCAGGCCCGCAGGATGTAGAGCAGCAGCGAGTCGATCAGGGCTGGGACGATCCCCGCCGAGCCGATCCGCGGGTTCTCCAGCTCCGCGCCCAACAGCTGCACGGCGGCGGCGAGTTCGGGGTGCCGGCCGTGCCGGGTCGGCAGGTGGATCAGCGCGGGCAGCTGGCGGACCATGGGGTGCGGGCGGCCCTGGTCCAGGTGGTAGTTGCCGCACAGCAGGCTGGTGCGGGCACCGTCGCCGCCCAGGGTCACCGTGCCGATCGGCGCGCTGTCGTCCGCCGGGGCGGACTCGGCGCGCATCGGCGGGGTGTCCGGGTGGTCGGCGAGGACGTGGCCGCGGCCGTCCCGCAGGAACACCACGTCGCCCGGGCTGAGCGCCACCGGCGCGCCGCCGTCCGGGCCCAGGGGGAGCAGCCAGCACGTCCCGTACAGCACCACGTGGAACCCGGCGCCGGCCACCGGCGGCAGCCGCAGGGCCCACGGCGCGCGGCCCTCGGTGCGGACGGAGGCGGGGTGCGCCGTCCGCATCGAGCCCAGTGCCTCGGTCAGGATGTCCAACGCCCGCCCCCTGCGATCTCACTCAACGGTCAGCACGACCTTGCCCTGGACCGTACCCGACGCCACCAGCTCGTGCGCCCGGCCGGCCTCCTCCAGCGGGAAGGTCGCGGCCACGTGCGGGCGGATCCGGCCCTCCTCGACGAGGGCGGCGATCGCCTCCAACGAGGCGTAGTCCGGCTCCACCGAGACGCCCGCGAAGCGCCGCCCGGCGGCCTCGATCGCCGCGGCGAGCTCGGTGTTCCAGTGCTCCATGATGCTCACCAGCACCCCGCCGGGCTTCAGCACCTCCAGGGCGCGGACGTTCTCGGAGGAGGAGTCGAAGACCACGTCGACGTCCGAGACCAGCGCGGTGTAGTCGGCGGTCCGGTAGTCGATCACCTCGTCCGCGCCCAGCTCCCGGAGGAAGCCGTGCTTGGGCTCGCTCGCCAGCGCGATCACGTACGCCCCGCGGGCCTTGGCGATCTGCACGGCGAAGTGGCCGACACCGCCGGCCGCCCGGTGGATCAGCACCCGCGTGCCCGGGCCGACCCCGGCCGCGTCCACCAGGCCCTGCCAGGCCGTCAGCGCCGCCAGCGGCAGCGCCGCCGCCGACACGTGGTCCAGGCCCGCCGGCTTGCGGGCCACCTGGCGCGACGGCACCGCCACGTACTCGGCGTAGCCGGTCGCGGCCCGGGGGAAGAACGGCATCCCGAACACCTCGTCGCCGACCCGGAAGCGGGCGCCGGCCCCGGCCTCCTCGACCACCCCGGAGACGTCCCAGCCCACCCCGAACGGCGGCTCGCCCAGCATCGGCAGCAGACCCGAACGCACCGCCACGTCCACCGGGTTCACCCCGCTGGCGCGCACCCGCACCAGCACCTCGCCGGACCGCGGCGTCGGCCGCTCCACCTCGGCGACCTCCAGGACCTCCGGACCGCCGAACGCCTTCTGCACCACCGCACGCATCGAACTCTCCCTACCGGTCACCACCGGCCCCCCGTGGGGCCGTTCTCGATGTCCCCAACGATAGGAAGATCGAACGAGCCGATGAATATCCTCCAGTCTCCGGAAGATGTCCGATCGTCTCGCCGGATGTTCGCTCCGGTGCCATCGGCGCAGCGGTCAGTCGGGATACCGGAGCAAGGCATCGGTCGCCAGCTCGAAACCGAACGGCTCCGGGATCGGCACCAGGTCGCCGAACTTCCCGGTCCACTGCTGGTGGTAGACACCACCGGAGGGGTCCGAGTAGAGCATGATCTCGCCGACGCGAGGGTCGATCACCAGGTACAGCGGGATGTCCATCAACGGGTAGTCGCGGACCTTGCCGACCAGGTCGTTCTCCGGGTTCGAGGGCGAGACGATCTCCACCGCGATCGCGGTCTGCTCGGCAGGCACCTTCGTCCCGCCCGATTCGAGGACGGAGAGGGGGATGTAGGCCAGGTCGGGGTTGCGCAGCTTGCCGACGTTCGGTGACGCGAGGTCGGTGTTCTCGCTCGGCATCATGTCGGCCGGTTCGTGCGCCTCGAACTGCTTGCGGACGAGCAGGAGGTTGCGCTGGTGGATCACCGACGGGCCGGCCATCATGATGATCTCGTCGCCGGAGATCTCGATCTTCCACCCGGCCGGAGGCGTCAGGCTCTGCGCGTACGCCAGCAACCGGGCGTGGCGCTCTGCGATCTGCGACTCGCTCATGGCGCCATTCTTCCACCGTGAACGGACACGAAGGCCGCCGGCGCGGGACGAGCGAGTCCCGCGCCGACGGCCTTCGCGGATCGTGCTACTAGAACACCGGCTGGCCGGCGCGGACCAGGCGCCAGGAGTTCGTGAAGAAGTCCGCCGGGTCGATGACGCCCTTGGCCTTCACCCAGGCGATCATCGTGTTGCGGATCTCGTCGGAGTTCGACCAGACCAGCTTCGCCTTCGCCACGTGCGGGAAGTTGCCGCCGCCGTTGGCGCGGTAGTTGTTGACCGCCAGGACGAACTCGGCGGCCGGGTCGATCGGCTTGCCCTGGAACGACAGGTTGACGATCCGCTGGCCCTTCGGCTGCGCGACGTCGATGTCGTAGCTCAGCCCGTAGACCGAGTCGTAGTTGTAGTCCGGCGTGGCCTCCGCGCCGGTCAGCGCGTCCTTGTCGACCGGAGCGCCCGGGGCGAGCTGGTTGTAGTACTTCGCCGAGAACTCCAGGTAGTCCTTCAGCTGCGCACCCGTCAGGACGCGCGCCTCCAGGGTGTTCTCGTAGATGTACAGGCCGGCCGCGTCGCGCAGCTTGACCTGGCCCGCCGGGATCACCGCGGTCCGGTTGAACGGCGCCGCCTGCGCCAGCACCGGCAGGCCGGCGTACTGCCCGCCCGCCAGCGCCGCCTTCACCGCGTCCGCCTGCACCCGGCCGATCAGGTCGATGATCGGGGTCGCCCGGAACCGCGACTCGGCGATCGACAGCTCCGTCTTGCAGGTGCCGATCTGCTGGTTGACGTACGCCACGACCTTCTTGTGCTGCTCGGTGAGCGCGTTGACGATCTCCGGGTCCTCCGGCACGGTGTTGGAGTTCAGCACCCGCGAGGAGACCGAGAGGACCTTCCACGCGCCGTCCGCGAACTCGACCTCGAAGTCGAAGCAGCTCAGCCGCTGGCCCCAGCACAGCGGCTCGGAGAGGACCACGGTCCTGCCGGTCTTCTTGTTGACGATCAGCCGCTGCGCCACCTCCTTGTGGGTGTGGCCCACCAGCACCGCGTCGATGTCGGCGACCGTCTCCGCCATCTCGCCGGAGGCGTCCTCGGGCCAGGGCAGCTGGTCGCCGTAGGTGGTCGCCTCGTCGATGCCGGAGTGCGCCGAGACGACGATCACGTCCGCGCCGGCCGCCTTCATCCGCGGCACGTACTTGGCCGCGGTCTCGACGATGCCCGGGAAGACCATCTGGCCGGAGACGTTGGCCTTGTCCCAGATCGCGATGCCCGGGTTGGTGAGGCCGAGGATGCCGACCTTCAGCGACCGGCCCTCGCCCAGGTGCAGCTCCTTGATGACGTACGGCTTGAAGGCCGGCTTCTCGTTCTTCGCGTGCAGCGCGTTGGCGCCCAGCAGCGGGAACTCCAGCTGGTCCTCGAAGGCCTTCACGGTGGGGATGCCGTAGTTGAACTCGTGGTTGCCGAGCGCGGCGGCGTCGTAGCCCATGAGGTTCATGGCGACGGCCATCGGGTGGTCGGGCACGTTGTCGCCGTCGGTGGCGATCGGCTCGATCCGGGCGTAGTAGTACGTCAGCTGGGTGCCCTGGATGATGTCACCGGAGTCGATCAGCAGGCAGCGGTCCCAGCCCTTCTCCTCGCGGACCTGGTTGGCCAGGGTGGAGATCTTGGCGAGGCCGACCTCGTTGTGCGCCTTGTCGGCGTAGACGGCGTCGGTGAAGTAGTCCCAGTTGAGCACCCGGCCGTGCAGGTCGGTGGTGCCCATGACGGTGAAGGCCTGCTTGCGGCTCTTGCGCTTGCCCTTGGCGGCCGCCGTGTCCGGCTCGGCGGCCGCGGCGGCGGGGGCGGCGGCGAGGGAGGCTCCACCGACCAGGGCGGCGCCGGCGGCGGTGGCGGCGGACCGGGTGACGAAGTCACGGCGGTTCAGGGGCATGGACGACTCTCCCGGGTGGGAACTGACGGCCGGATGGACCGTCAACTGGCGTGCTGAGGATGTGCGGATGGCGTCCGCGAGTGCATTGACGCGCGTAGAGGGACGCGCGTAGAAGTGTGCCGTGCGGGCCCCGGCGATGGATAGCCCTCCGACGTTTCCAACAGGTGAGATCTTGGCGACTCGTTCGTGACGGCGGTGGGCGGGGGGTGAGGTGGTAAGGGCGGTCACCGGAACGCCCCCCGACGCCCCCCGATGCCCCCCCGCCCCCCGACGCCCCCTCAGCCCAGCTCGTCGGCCCGGCTCGTCAGCCCAGCTCGGAGGAGAGCCGCCGCACCTCGCGGCCCAGCTCCGCCTCCGGATCCGGCCCGTCCGCCCCCGCCCACGGCCGCCAGGCCAGCGCCCGCAGGTAGCCCGCCACCGCCACCGGCAGCCCGAACCGGACGATCCCGTCCGCCACCGGCCCCGGCCCCGCCGACCGCAGCGCCTCAAGCAGCCGGTCCACCCCCGCCGAGGCCGGCAGCGCCACCGTGTCCAGGTACGCCGCCAACGCCACCAGCTCCGGATCCGGCACCGGGGCCGCGACCGGAGCCGGGACCGATCCGGCGCCGGAGGCCGACACCGCCCCGGAACCCTCCGCCGGCTCCGCGGGCGCCGGACGCGGCCGCGGGGCCGAGCCCGTCGGCATCGGCGGCACCTTCGGCACCGGAGGCACCGGCGGCACCACCACCCGCCGCGCCCCCGGCGTCAACAGCGCACCCGCCCCGTACAGCCCCGCCACCACCCCCGGCCACCACACCCCGCCCAGCCCCGCGAAGTGCAGCCCCAGCCCCACCGCGCCCGCCCCGCAGCCGACCAGGTTCCGGGTCGACTCCAGGTACGCCAGCGCCCGGCGGAGGAACCCGTCACTGGTAGCCACGGATCTCCTCGAACACCCCGTCCAGCGACCCCGACCCGTCGAACAGCTTCCCACCGCTCACGTCCGCGATCCCCTGCAACTGGCCCACCGCCGCCTCCCCGAACCTGATCGGGAACACCGGGATCGCCCGCTGCGCCGGCGACAGCCCCGCGTGGAAGCGCTGGAAGTCGTCCGCCGTCGCCCCCTCGTTGCTCTCCCCGTCCGTCATCAGCACGATCGACGTGAACCGGTCGTCCCCCGCCGCCGACTGCTGCCGCGCGATCACCCGGTACGCCTCCTCCAACGAGGCGTACAGCGCCGTACCCCCCGACGCCGACAACGACTGCACGTCCGCGTCGATCGCCGCCAGCTCCGCCTGCGGACCGGGCTGGCTCCCCGACGCCGGCACCGCGTGCGTCCGCGCCCACTTCACGGTCGACGCGAACGACAGCAGCGTCACCTCCTCGCGGTCCCGGAACCGGCGCACCCCCCGCGTGTCGTCCGCCCCCGTCAACCGGCTCAGCGCCGCCTTCAGCGACGCGATCCGCGGACCCTCCATCGAACCCGAGGTGTCCAGCACGTACACCGTCCGCGACGGCCGCCGCAGCTCGTTCTGGTACGAGGCCAACAGCCCGTCCGCCACCGCCCGGCTCCCCGGGAACGGCAGCTCCCGCCGCCGGTCCGACGGCAGACCCGCGGCCGGCGCCACCCCCGGCGCCACCGGACGGCGCAGCGTCACCTCGGAGATCCGTTTCTGCACGTCCTCCTTCAGCAGGTACGCCGTCAGCCGCTGGAACGAGTCGCGCTCCCGCTGCGCCGACGAGGACAGCAACGACAGCGGGTAGTCCGCCGACACCACCCCGTCCACCGGCCGGACCACCGTCAGCTGCTGCTCCTTCGGCAGCGACCGGTTCATCGACAACAGCACCGACTCGTAGTTCACCAGCGCCCCCACCTTCCCCGGCTCCGCCCGGGAGTAGGCCTGCGCCAACCACCCCGAGGACCCCGACGTCAGCTTCTGCCCGGCGAAGAACCGCTTCAGCTGCGGCGTGGCCTTCTGCACGTCCGCCTCGCTCAGCGCCGACCCGGCGCCGGAGAACGCCGCCGCCACCGCCACCAGCGTCGAGAAACCCGAGTTCGACCGGGTCGGGTCCGACATCCCGTACGACAGCCGGCCCGCCGCCGCCGCGTCCCCCACCTGCGCCCAGGAGACCTTCGAGCCGTCCCCCCAACCGAGCTCGTCCAGGACCGACGACCGCACCCCCACCGCCACCGGCGACACCATCACCGGCGTCTCCGACAGCACCTTCGACTTCCCGGCGTCGTCCAGCCGCAGGTACTGGTTCGACGGGAACCACACCGCGTCGTACTTGCCGTCCGCCCGGCCCGAGGACACCGCGTCCGCACCGTCCAGCGAACCCGTCCAGGAGAACTGGACCGTCACCCCGGTCGCCTTCCGCGCCTCCTCCAGCACCGGCGCCAGATCCTGCAGCTCACTGCCGGCCAGCACCCGCAGCACCCCCGGCTGCGCCGTCGCCGCCGGCGGATCGGACGGCTTCGGAGCGGGCGGCCGCTCCCCGCCCGAGGACGTGCACCCGGTGGCCGCCAACAGGGCCGCCACCGCGGCCGCCAACCAACTTCGCCTGTGCATACGGAAGTTCACTGGGCCTTCCCCTTGGCAGCCTTGATCAGCCTGGTCAGGACATCGGGCACCGGCACCGGCGGCTGATTCACCTTCGCCGCCGCCAGGTTCGGCGCCAGCGCCGGGCTCCTGCCCTTCACCAGCGCCGCGAAGGCATCCGGATCGTCCTGCGGACGGAACCCGTACTGCGCCTCCAGGCGGCGCAGCTCGGCGTTGTCGTGCAACTGCGCGGCCAGCTTCCGGCCCGCCGCGGTGCGGCCGACGATCGTGTGGTCGGTGTAGATCGTGGTGTCCGGGTACAGCACCACCATGTCCCCGGTCTGCTCGCCCTTGAGCACCATCGCGGCCGCCTGGGACTCGTAGGCCAGCACCAGCGGGCTCCCCACCCCCGCCAGGAAGGCCTTGAACGGCTCGTCGCTGCTGCTCTTCTGCCCGCCCTGGACGGCCGTGGCCGTCCGCAGCAGGTCCTTCGTCGCGTCGATGCCCGACTGGTCGAACACCACCTGGCGGTTGTTCGCCAGGTACGACAACAGGGCGATGTGCAGCGCCCCCGACGAGGAGGACTCCGGGTCCGTCGTGGTCAGGAACACCGGACCGCGCAGCTCGGCGTGCTCCGCCGAGCCCTTCAGGTCCGACCAGGTGCGGCCCGCCTTCAGCGCGGCCACGTAGGCGTCCATCCGGAACGTCCACAGCCCCGTCGCCTGGTCCAGCGTCGCCAGGTCGTTCTGCTTCAGCACGTCCGCCACCGGGCGGTGCGCGAGGATCACCAGCGGCGAGTAGAACGGCTGGACCGGCACCTCCTTGATCCCCCACTCCTGGCGGAGCTTGTCCGCCGGCGGCTGGCTCGCCGGGAACGCGAAGTCCTTCGCGTCACCGTCCATCAACCAGGACCCGATGCTCTCCGCGTTCACCTTCAGACCCTGCCTGGCCAACTCGTCGACCACCCGCTGGTCCTGGAAGAAGTCGCGCTTCTCCGAGCCGATCAGACCGGACACGGTGACCGGATCCCCGCCGCCCGGATCGTCCCCCGGAACCAGCGCGTACGTCACCCCGCCCAGCAGGACCAGCGCCGCCAGCACCCCCACCGCACGTCTCATACCGAACGCTCCCCTCGTCCGCCCCGCCGACCGGGTGGACACCCGGGGGTGACGAGCGTCCCGCCGGGCGGGGAGCGGCGGCCGAAGCCACGGTGAACCGGGAGTGAACACCCCTTCACGGAATCGCATCGGCACGCCCCGCGGCCGGAGCGCCCCCGACGGCCCCTCGCACACCGGTCCGAGGGCGTGTCAGATTGTTCAACTCTCCTTACCGCAAAGGTCATCCCGCGGTTCGGACCCGCCTCGTGGTTACGCGCCGGTAATGCCTAGTCTCAGCACTATGCGCCGAGCAAAAATCGTCTGCACCCTCGGGCCGGCCACCGACTCGTACGACCAGATCAAAACCCTGGTCGACGCCGGAATGGACATCGCCCGCCTCAACCTCAGCCACGGCTCCCACGTCGAACACGAGGAGCGCTACCGCCGCGTCCGCAAAGCCGCCGACGAGACCGGCCGCAGCGTCGGCGTCCTCGTCGACCTTCAAGGCCCGAAGATCCGGCTCGACACCTTCGCCCACGGCCCCGTACTTCTCGAACGCGGCGACGAGTTCACGATCTCCACCGACAACGGCGTCGTCGGGGACAAGGACATCTGCGGCACCACCTACCCCGGCCTCGCCGAGGACGTCACCCCCGGCGAACTCATCCTCGTCGACGACGGCCGCGTCACCCTCGAAGTCGCCGAGGTCGACGGACCCCGCGTCCGCTGCCTCGTCCTCGAAGGCGGCCTCGTCTCCGACCACAAGGGCCTCAACCTCCCCGGCGTCGCCGTCTCCGTCCCCGCGCTCAGCGACAAGGACGTCGCCGACCTGCGGTGGGCGCTGCGCACCGGCGCGGACCTCGTCGCGCTGTCCTTCGTCCGCAGCGGACGCGACATCGAGGACGTCCACCGGATCATGGCCGAGGAGGGGCGTCACGTCCCCGTCATCGCCAAGATCGAGAAGCCGCAGGCCGTGGAGAACCTCGAATCCATCGTCGACGCCTTCGACGGCATCATGGTGGCCCGCGGCGACCTGGGAGTGGAGATGCCCCTCGAACAGGTCCCGCTCGTCCAGAAGCGCGCCGTCAAGCTCGCCCGGCGCAACGCCAAGCCGGTCATCGTCGCCACCCAGATGCTCGACTCGATGATCAACGCCTCCCGCCCCACCCGCGCGGAGGCCTCCGACGTCGCCAACGCCGTCCTCGACGGCACCGACGCGGTGATGCTCTCCGGCGAGACCTCCGTCGGCAAGTACCCCGTCGAGACCGTCCGGACCATGGGCCGCATCATCGAGGCCGCCGAGAACGACGTCCTCGCCGAGGGCCTCCCCCCGCTCACCGCCGGCAACAAGCCCCGCACCCAGGGCGGCGCCGTCGCCCGGGCCGCCGCCGAGATCGGCGACTTCCTGCACGCCAAGTACCTCATCGCGTTCACCCAGTCCGGCGACACCGCCCGCCGCCTCACCCGCTACCGCTCGCCCATCCCCGTCCTCGCCTTCACCTACGAACCCGCCGTCCGCAGCCAACTCGCCCTCACCTGGGGCGTCGAGACCTTCCTCGGCCCCTTCGCCCCGACGACCGACCAGATGGTCGAACAGGTCGACGCCGCGCTGCTCTCGCTGGGGCGGTGCCAGAAGGGCGACATCGTCGTCATCACCGCCGGCTCCCCGCCCGGCCTCGCCGGCTCCACCAACCTCGTCCGCGTCCACCACGTCGGGGCCCTGGACAACTGACCGGCACCGGCCACCGACGGCGGCGCGGCACGCCCGTGCCGCCGTCAGTGCTTGGGGCCGATGTGGGCGTCCATGAGGGCCACGGAGGCCTTGCGGGCGACGGAGATGTTGGCGGCGCCGTTGGAGCGGGAGGCGTGCTTCCACTGGACGCCGACGGCGTCGAGGGTGGCGGTGAAGAGGCCGATGATGTCGGTCGAGGTGTTGGTGAAGAAGTACCGCGGGTATTCGTAGCGCTTCCGGACCCCGGCCACCGTCCGGGTGGTCCAGTTGGTGATCCGGCAGCCGTCGGAGTGGACGAGGCCGCGGAGGAACTCCCAGGGGTGCGCATCCACGATCTCCTGCTGCCACGGCTCCAGGGCTATGGTGCGCTCGTGCTTCCTGCCGGGGCCGTGCTGGGGGAACAGGCAGACGAGGTGGTTCGAGTAGACCTTCACGTCGCGGCAGCCGGTTCGGCGAACGCGGCAGGGCGTGTTGTGGGGGAGCACCTGACGCATGGCCTGCTCGACGGAGTCGATGATCCCCGGCCACTTCTCGTCGCACGTGACCTGGAGGCTCTGGGTCTTGCGGTACTCGTTGGGCAGCAGGATGTGTCCGTCACCGAGATAGAGGCCCAGGAGGTAGGCGTACGAGGAGCGGTTCAACTCGTCGCCGTAGCAGTGCGGGCAGGTGGAGCGTTTGCGGCCGGGAAGCTTGCCGCGTCCGGCGAGGTCGTGGTGCTTCCAGGCGCCGACCGTGCCCTGGGGCACTCCGAGGCGGCGGGACACCTCGGAATTGCGGACGCCCTGGCGGAGCAGGAGGACGGCTTCCTGGCGGGTGGATCGAACGGCCATACGGGTGATCTTCAACACCATTGCGCCGAACGCGGAGGCGAATGGGATGGTTTCCACTCGAACGAATGAAGATCGCCAACCGTTGGGTTGCCCTAAATGGCTTTGAAATCGAAGGAAAAGTACCCCGGGTGGGATTCGAACCCACGCTGTCGGCGGTTTGAGCGCCGTGCCTCTGGCCGCTGGGCTACCGGGGCATCCACAGATTCGAAGGTTGCCCCCCGACCCTGCTGACCTCAAACATACCGTGTCTAGGTACCCTCGTGCATGCAGTACCCCGCCGGAACTAGGAGCCCCGTGAGCACCGCCGACGAGCAGGCACAGCCGCTTGAGACCGATACGCCCCAGATCACCCGGATCGTGATCGCCGAGGACGAGGCGCTGATCCGCCTCGACCTCAAGGAGATGCTCGAGGAGGAGGGGTACACCGTCGTCGGCGAGGCCGGGGACGGGGCGACGGCGGTGCGGCTCGTCGAGGAGCTGCAGCCGGACCTCGCGATCTTCGACGTGAAGATGCCGGTGCTGGACGGGCTCTCCGCCGCCGAGCAGATCCACGAGAAGCACCTGGCGCCGGTCCTGATGCTGACGGCGTTCTCGCAGCGGGAGCTGGTGGACCGGGCCCGGGACGCGGGTGCGATGGCGTACATCGTGAAGCCGTTCTCCAAGGCGGACCTGGTGCCGGCGATCGAGATGGCGGTGTCGCGGTACACCGAGATGCGGGCGCTGGAGAAGGAGATCGGCGATCTCACCCAGCGGCTGGAGACCCGGAAGCTGGTGGACCGGGCGAAGGGCGTGCTGCAGACGAAGTTCGGGCTGACCGAGCCGGCCGCGTTCCGCTGGATCCAGAAGACGTCGATGGACCGCCGGATGACGATGGCCGCGGTGGCCGAGGCGGTCATCGAGGAGGGCGAGGCCCAGGACCGCAAGAAGGCGGAGGAGGACGCGTCCGAGTAGGACGCCTCCGAGTGGGTGTGGACAACGGGGAGGGCCCGGCGGATCGTGATCCGCCGGGCCCTTCGCCGTGCCGGGGCTCAGTCCTCGCCGAGGTAGGCCTTGCGGACGGACTCGTCGTGGAGGAGGTCCGCCCCGGTGCCGGAGAGGACGATGCGGCCGGTCTCCATGACGTAGCCGCGGTCGGAGAGGGAGAGCGCGGCCTGGGCGTTCTGCTCGACGAGCAGGATGGTCGTCCCGTCGCCCTTGAGCTCGACGATGGTGGCCATGATCTTCTGCATCATCAGCGGCGACAGGCCCATGGAGGGCTCGTCGAGCATGAGCAGCTTGGGCTGGGACATCAGGGCGCGGCCCATGGCGAGCATCTGCTGCTCGCCGCCGGAGAGGGTGCCGGCGGCCTGGCGGCGGCGTTCGCCGAGGATGGGGAAGAGGGTGTAGGCCCGTTCGACGTCGGCGGCGATGCCGGCGGTGTCGGTCCGCAGGAAGGCCCCGAGGAGGAGGTTCTCCTCGATGGTCATGCGGGGGAAGATGTGCCGCCCCTCGGGGGAGTGGGCGAGCCCGAGGGAGACGATCTTGTGGGCGGGGACGGTGGAGAGGTCCTGGCCGTCGAAGGTGATGCGTCCGGCGGTGGGCTTGAGGAGGCCGGAGAGGGTGCGCAGGGTGGTGGTCTTGCCGGCGCCGTTGGTGCCGATGAGGGTGGTGACCTCGCCCTGGTTCACGGTGAAGCTGATGCCCTTGACGGCTTCGATCTTGCCGTAGGAGACGCGGAGGTCTTCGACCTCGAGGAGCGCGGTCACGGGGTGTCCTCCGGTGCTGCGGTGGTGCCTTCGAGCGGGGCGCCGAGGTAGGCGGTGATGACGCGTTCGTCGTTCTGGACGGTCTCGCGGTCACCCTCGACGATCTTCTGGCCCTGGACGAGCACGGCGGTGCGGTCGCAGAGGTTGAAGATGAAGCGCATGTCGTGCTCGATGACGAGGATGGAGATGCCGCGGTCGCGGATGGCGAAGACGAGTTCCTCGGCGGCGCGGGTCTCCTGGGGGTTCATGCCGGCGGTGGGTTCGTCGAGCAGCAGGAGGCCGGGGTCGGAGGCGAGGGCGCGGGCGATCTCGAGCTTGCGCTGCTCGCCGTAGGGGAGGTTGCGGGCGAGGTGGTCGGCCTTGTCCGCGAGGCCGGTGAAGGCGAGGAGCTCCATGGCCTTCTCGCGGCTCTCGGCTTCGGCCCGGTGGTAGGCGGGGCCGCGCAGGATGGCCGAGAAGATGCCCTCCTTGGTGCGGCTGTGGCGGCCGACGAGCACGTTCTCCAGGACGGTCATGTTGGCGAAGAGCCGGATGTTCTGGAAGGTGCGGGCGATGCCGGCCTGGGTGACGAGGTGGGGCTTGGGCGGCAGGAGGGTGTCGCGGTAGCGGACGGCGCCCTCGGTGGGGACGTAGAGGCCGGTGAGGCAGTTGAAGAAGGTGGTCTTGCCGGCGCCGTTGGGGCCGATGAGGCCGATGATCTCGCCCTCGCGGACGGTGAGGCTGACGTCGTTGACGGCGGTGAGGCCGCCGAAGCGCATGGTGACGCCGGTGACTTCGAGCAGGGGTGCGGCGGTGGTGGTCATCTGGGTGGTCACGCCCCTGCCTTGGTGAGTGCGACGTCGTCGCCGGTGGACTGGGCGGGGATGGCGGCCTCGTGGAACTCCAGTCGGCTGCGGCGGTTGGGGATGAGGCCCTCGGGGCGGACGCGCATGAGGACGATGAGGGCGGCGCCGAAGGCGAGCAGCTGGTAGTCGGAGAGGAACTCCAGCTTCTTGGGGATGAGGAAGAGGAGGGTGGCGCCGGCGAGGGGTCCGCTGATGGTGCCCATGCCGCCGAGGATGACGGCGGCGAGCAGGAAGGCGGAGTTCGGCGGCAGCGCCTCGGCGAAGGTGTACTGGTCCGGGGTGACGGTGTAGCTGACGTGGGCCTGGACGGTGCCGGCGAGGCCGGCGAGGCAGGCGCCGAGGGCGAAGGCGAGGAGCTTGAGGCGGAAGCCGTTGATGCCCATGGCCTCGGCGGCGGTCTCGTCCTCGCGGATGGCGACCCAGGCGCGGCCGATGCGGGAGTTGCCGACCCGGGCGAAGACGAGCACGACCAGGGCGGTGACGAGGAGCATCAGCAGGTAGTAGTTGGAGAAGCGGCCGAGTTCGATGCCGGCGACGGTGTGGGGCTTGCCGAGGTCGAAGCCGAAGATCTCCAGGTCCGGGATCCGGGGGATGCCGTTGGAGCCGTTGGTGATCTTGGGGCCGGTGGTGCCGTTCAGGTTGAGCATGGTGATGCGGAAGATCTCGCCGAACCCGAGGGTGACGATGGCGAGGTAGTCGCCGCGCAGCCGCAGGGTCGGGGCGCCGATGAGGACGCCGAAGACCATGGAGACGGCGGCGCCGGTGAGCATCGCGGCCCAGAACGGGAACTGGACGTGGATGGGCGAGGCGGGGGAGCCGGAGACCAGGGCGGCGGCGTAGGCGCCGACGCCGAGGAAGGCGACGTACCCGAGGTCGAGCAGACCGGCGAGGCCGACGACGATGTTGAGGCCGAGGGCGACGGTGGCGAAGATCAGGATGTTGGTGGCGACCGAGGTGTACTGGTCGCTGGTCTGGGTGAACGGGAAGCTGGCCGCGGCGGCGAAGGCGGCGCCGGTGGTGACCGGCCGGTACTTCACGGTGAGGGCGCGCAGCCGGGCGATCAGGCCGGCCTTGGCGAGGGCGGCGACGACCAGGCCGGCGAGCAGCAGGTAGCCGGTGAAGAGCTCGCCGTACTCGGTGTCGATGCCGAAGGTGATCGCGAAGAGCCCGATGCCGAAGGCGGCGACGATGACCAGGATCTCGACCCAGGAGGGGAGTTGGCGGGCCGCGGGGAGCGGGCGCTCGACGGTGCCCAGGCGCAGCCGGCTGTTGGCGAGGTGTCCGAGCTGGAGGAGCAGGACGGCGCCGGTGGCGATGGCGAGGGCGCCGGCGAGGGCGGTCATCACCGGGGCGACGGGCTTGTCGCCGGGGATGGCGTGGGCGGCGAACCAGCCGACGGGGGCGGCGGGGACGAGCAGGAAGAGGCGCTTGTCCAGGACGCGCAGCGGCACGTGGGTGCGGCGGTCCAGGGGGAGGCCGAGGGCGCCGACGACGGAGAGGATGCCGCCGGCGGCGAGGACCCAGCCGCCGGGTTCGAGGTTGGCGAGGCCGCCGAGTTCGACGGAGATCGCGGTGACGGAGAAGGCGCTGATGGCGAGGGCGCCGGTGGCCGCGTAGAGGACGGCGTTGTTGCTGCCGCTGGGGGCGGCCCAGCGCAGGCCGGGGACGCCCTGGGTGGCGAGGAGCAGGGCGAGGGTGAGCAGCCCTGCGGTGAGGGCGAGCCACTGGAGGCCGGCGGGGGAGCCGGTGTAGGTGAGGTCGCCGGGGAAGTCCGGGGTCCAGGTCCAGGAGAGGGCGGCGGAGGCCGCGGTGGCGAGGGCGCCGAGGCCGGTGAGCGCGGTGGCGGCACGGGCCGGGAGGGGGATGACCGGGGTGGTTTCGGTGCTGGTGGTGGTCATGGTGGTCACGCCCTGTCCGCGACGCGCTCGCCGAGCAGGCCCTGGGGCCGGACGAGGAGCACGAGGATGAGGAGTACGAAGGCCCAGACGTCCTTCCAGGCACCGCCGCCGAAGAGGTGCATGCCGGGGAGGTGCTGGATGTAGCCGGTGGCGAGGCTCTCGGCGAGGCCGAGGGCGACGCCGCCGAGCATGGCTCCGTAGATGTTGCCGATGCCGCCGAGGACGGCGGCGGTGAAGGCCTTGAGGCCGAGCAGGAAGCCCATGCGGAAGTCGACCTGGCCGCTGCGCAGGCCGTAGGCGATGGCGGCGACGGCGGCGAACGCGGCGCCGATGGCGAAGGCCATGACGATGATGCGGTCGGTGTCGATGCCCATGAGCTTGGCGGTGTCGGGGTCCTGGCTGGTGGCCTGCATGGCGCGGCCGGAGCGGGTGCGGGTGACGAACCAGCCGAGGGCGAGCATGCACAGCGGGGCGGCGATGATCAGGAAGAGGTCGCTGCGCTGCACGGTGATGGAACCGAGGCTGAAGGGGTCGCCGGGGATCTTGGGGAAGACCCGGGCCTTCTTGGCGTCGGGGTAGAAGGAGAAGACGAGCTGCTGCAGGAAGATGGAGAGCCCGATGGCGGTGATGAGGGGGGCGAGTCGGGGGGCGTTGCGCAGGGGCCGGTAGGCGAAGCGCTCGGCGGCGACGGCGGTGAGGGTGGAGACCAGGATGCCGGCGATCAGCATCAGCGGTAGGGCCAGCCAGAGGGTGGTGCCGCCGGGGAGGGCGAGGTAGGCGGTCAGGGCGCCGAAGCCGCCGACCATGACGATCTCGCCGTGGGCGAAGTTGATGAGCTGGACGATGCCGTAGACCATCGTGTAGCCGATCGCGACGAGCCCGTAGAGGGCTCCGAGGATCAGGCCGTTGGCCAGCTGCTGCGGTAGGTCGTGCACCGCTGGGCCTCCGTTGTGCGTTCGGGGGTGTCCGCGTGGGTGGTGGATGTGGGGGCGCGCGGGGGCACTCGTGGCGCCCCCGCGCGCTGTGGTGCTGGTGTGTGTCCGGGTGGCCGGTGGGCCGGCCCTCGGTGGGCCGGCCCGGGGCGGGTCAGCCCTTGAAGGTGCCGGACTTCTCCACGGCCCACTTGCCGTCCTTGACGGTGTAGACGGTGAGCTGCTTGTTGGTGGTGTCGCCGAACTCGTCGAAGGAGACGGTGCCGGTGACGCCGTTGAAGGAGACCTTCTGGACGGCGTCGACGACGGCGGCGCGCGGGTTGGCGGGGAGCTTGCCGTTGTTGGCGCTGACGACGTTCTTCACGGCCTGGATGATGGCCCAGGCGCTGTCGTAGGAGTAGCCGCCGTAGGTCTCGTAGGCGTCCTTGTAGCCGCCGGCCTTGTAGTCGGAGATGAACTTGGCGGCGGTGGGGAGCTGCTCGACGGGCAGGCCGACGGCGGTGGCGAAGTCGCCCTGGCTCTTGGGGTTGAGCTTGATGAAGTCGCCGCTCTGGATGCCGTCGCCACCCATCAGGGGGATGTTGACGCCGGCCTCCTTGAGCTGGAGGGAGAGCGGGCCGGCCGCGGGGTACTCGCCGCCGTAGTAGACGGCCTCGGCGCCGGAGCTCTTGACCTTGGTGACGATGGCGGAGAAGTCGCGGTCGTCGGGGTTGACGTGCTCCTCGCCGACGATGGTGCCGCCCTGCTTGGTGAACTCGCCCTTGAAGGTGGCGGCGAGGCCGGCGCCGTAGGTCTTCTGGTCGTCGATGAGGAAGACCTTGGTCTTCTTGGCGTCCTGGAAGAGGTACTGGGCGGCGAACGGGCCCTGGACGGCGTCGGTGGTGGAGGTGCGGAAGTAGGACTTGAAGGGGCGCTTCTTGTCGCCGGTGGCCCACTTCTCGCCCTGGCTGAGGGCGACGCCGGTGTTGGCGGGGGAGACCTCGGCGAGGTTGGCGTCGTTGAAGATCTGCTGCATCGACTGGGCGACGCTGGAGTTGAGCGGGCCGACGACGCCGAGCACGCTGCTGTCGGCGACGAGCTGGGTGGCGTTCTGCTGGCCGGGGGCGGGCTTGGCGGTGTCGTCGAGGGCCTTGATCTGGAACTTGACCCCGGGGACCTCGTTGGACTCGTTGGCCTTCTTGACGGCGAGGTCCACGGAGTTGCGGATGCCGAGGCCGAGGGCGGAGAGGTCGCCGGTGAGCGGCGCGTCGACACCGATGGTGACGGTGGTGGAGCCGCCGCCGGTGGCGCCCCCGTCGCCGGACTTCTTCTCGTCGCGGGAGCCGCAGGCGCTCAGGCTGAGGGCGCCGATGACGGCAATGCTCACGACAACTGCTGCACGATGACGCACGGGGGTCCCCTTCGGTTCAGGAGGCGCCGCGCCTGAGTGGCGGGAGCCGGGGTGCGCGGAGGGCCTGGCCCAATCCGGTGGCGCGGTGACTGGCCGTGACTCTAGATGCCGTTGGGCGGCTCGGGCAGTGGTGCGGCGAGGCTGTGATTCTCTTGTTATGAGCACACGTAGCAGTTGTCTCAGCATGTGGTCGTTTCGGCCCGGCCGACCCAGTGATATCGGGCAGGTAAGGGCTGATCGGGCCATGTAAGGCCCAGAAATGGGGGTCACGGCTGGCTGCGTCGATAATCGGACATGAGTGTCCGATGTACGTGTTCCGACCGTGCACGTCCGGAATCCGGACATCAGGGGCGCGGTGAAGGGGTTCCGTGGTATTCGCGAGCCGCGGAACCGGCCGGCGCTTGGATTTCAAACTTATTACGCAGCGTTACAAAAATGGTATATCTGCGCGGAGCCCGCCGACCGCCCCCGGACATGCCGCCGCCCCCTTGTCTGGACCAACGCCTGCCCAGCAGGGCGGACGGTCAAACAAGGGGGCGGCCAAGGGATGTGACGGACGGTCGGCCCGGCCGGGCGGGGCCGATCCGGGGTCAGAGGTCGCGCAGCATGCAGGTCAGCCGGCAGCTGGTGATCCGCTTGCCGGTGTCGTCGGTGATCGCGATCTCGTAGGTGGCGGCGGTGCGCCCCTTGAACACGGCCGTCGCGACCCCGGTGACCAGTCCGGAGGTGGCCGAGCGGTGGTGGGTGGCGTTGAGGTCCACGCCGACCGCGTACCGGCCGGGGCCGGCGTGCAGCATCGCGCCGATCGAGCCCAGCGTCTCGGCCAGGGCGGCGGACGCCCCGCCGTGCAGCAGGCCGTACGGCTGCTGGTTGCCCTCCACGGGCATGGTGCCGACGACCCGGTCGCCGGAGGCCTCCACGATCCGGATGCCGAGCTTCTCGCCGAGGTGGCCGCCGGAGAAGGTGCCCGGATCGACGCCGAGCTTGGCGAAGTGGTCCAGCACGTCCTGCGGGACCTTCAGGACGGGTGCCGCGTCGGGGGCCGCTTCGGTCATGGGGGAGCTCCTGCCGTTCGGGGGTCGCGTCGTCGTGCTGCCTGTGATCGTACGACCGTCCTACTCGGGGGTAGCGGCGACGCCGGGCTGGCGTGGCGGCTCCGGCGCCCGTGCGGTGCCGCTGCTCCGGCCCGGTCGGCGCGGTGGCCCCGGCCCGGTCGGCGCGGCGCCCCTTTTGTCGGTGCCGGGCCATAGGATCGGTGGCCGGTAGTGGAATCGGCAGGAACGGACGTTGACGTGGCTACGCAGAGTACGGACAAGGGCGCGACGGGTGGCGGCGGGGCCGGCCCGCGGCCCCGGCTGATGCTGCTCGACGGGCACTCGATGGCCTACCGGGCCTTCTACGCCCTGCCCGTGGAGAACTTCAACACCTCCACCGGCCAGCCCACCAACGCGGTCTACGGCTTCGCGTCGATGCTCGCCAACACCGTCCGCGACGAGCAGCCCACCCACCTCGCCGTCGCCTTCGACCTCTCCCGGCAGACCTTCCGCTCCGTCGAGTTCCCCGACTACAAGGCCAACCGCGCCAAGACCCCCGACGAGTTCCGCAGCCAGGTCGGCCTGATCGGCGAACTCCTCGACGCCATGAACGTCCCCCGGATCACCGCCGAGGGCTTCGAGGCCGACGACATCATCGCCACCCTGGCCACCGCGGCCGAGGCGGCCGGCTACGACGTCGACATCGTCACCGGGGACCGCGACTCCCTCCAGCTGGTCACCGAGCACGTCACCGTGCTCTACCCGACCAAGGGCGTCTCCGAACTCACCCGCTACACCCCGGAGAAGGTCGCCGAGAAGTACGGGGTCACCCCGCGCCAGTACCCCGACCTCGCGGCCCTGCGCGGCGACCCGTCCGACAACCTGCCCGGAATCCCCGGCGTCGGCGAGAAGACCGCCGCCAAGTGGGTCAACCAGTTCGGGTCCTTCGACGAACTGGTCTCCCGCGCCGACGAGGTGAAGGGCAAGATCGGCGAGAAGCTGCGCGACAACCTCGACTCGGTCAAGCGCAACCGCGTCCTCACCGAGCTGGTCCGCGACGTCGAACTCCCGCTCGGCGTCGCCGACCTGGCCCGCTCGGCGTTCGACCGGGACGCCGTCGGCACCCTCATGGAGTCCCTCGAGTTCCGCAACGCCAACTTCCGCGACCGCGTCTTCGGCATCGACCCGACCACCGGCGCCGAGGAGGCCGCGGCCGAGCTCGCCCCCGGCGTCGAGGTCGACGGCGAACTGCTCACCGACCCGGGCACCCTGGCCGCCTGGCTGCGCGAGCACGCCGCCGACGGCAAGACCCCGGTCGCCCTGGCCGCCGTCTACCAGTGGGCGCTCGGCACCGGCGAGGTCACCGAGATCGCCCTCGCCGCGGGCGAGACGGCCGCCTGGTTCGACCCGGCCCTGCTCGCCGAGGAGGACGAGCGGGCCCTCGCCGGCTGGCTCGCCGACCCGGCCGCCCCCAAGGCCCTGCACATCGCCAAGCAGGTCATGCGCGCCTTCGCCGAGCGCGGCTGGACCATCGAGGGCGTCGTCGCCGACACCGCGCTCGCCGCCTACCTGGAGAAGCCCGGCCGCCGCACCTTCACCCTGGAGGTGCTCGCCGAGGAGTACCTGGCCCGCTCGCTCACCCCGGCGCCCGCCACCGAGAGCGGTCAACTCGCCTTCGACGCCCCCGAGGAGGACCCGACCGCGGGCGCCCAGGCGCTGATGCTCCAGGCCCGCGCCGTCCTCGACCTCGCCGCGCTCTTCGACACCCGCCTCGGCGAGGTCGGCGCCACCGGCCTGCTGCGCGACATGGAACTGCCCATCGCCGCCCTGCTCGCCCGCATGGAGCGCTACGGCATCGCCGCCGACCGCGAGTGGCTCACCGGGCTGGAGGCCCAGTTCGCCGCCGAGATCCAGCGCGTGGTCGAGGAGGCGCACGCCGCCGCCGGGCACGAGTTCAACCTCGGCTCGCCCAAGCAGCTCCAGGAGATCCTCTTCGGCGAGCTCGCCCTCCCCAAGACCAAGAAGATCAAGACCGGCTACACCACCGACGCCGACGCGCTCACCTGGCTCGCCACCCAGACCGACAACGAACTCCCGGTCATCCTGCTGCGCCACCGCGACCAGGCCAAGCTGCGCACCACCGTCGAGGGCCTGCTCAAGACCGTCTCGCCCAAGGGCCGGATCCACACCACCTTCAACCAGATGGTCGCCGCCACCGGCAGGCTCTCCTCGCAGGACCCGAACCTGCAGAACATCCCCGTCCGCACCGAGGAGGGCCGCGCCATCCGACGCGCCTTCGTGGTCGGCGCGGGCTACGAGTCGCTGCTCACCGCGGACTACTCGCAGATCGAGCTGCGGATCATGGCGCACCTCTCCGAGGACGAGGCCCTGATCGAGGCCTTCGCCACCGGCGAGGACCTGCACACCACCGTCGCCTCCCAGGTCTTCGAGGTCCCGGGCGACGCGGTGGACGCCGAGATGCGCCGCAAGATCAAGGCGATGTCCTACGGCCTCGCCTACGGCCTCTCCGCCTACGGCCTCTCCCAGCAGCTCAGCATCAAGCCCGCCGAGGCCCAGGGCCTCATGGACACCTACTTCGAGCGCTTCGGCGGCGTCCGCGACTACCTGCGCCGGGTCGTCGACGAGGCCCGCGCCACCGGCTACACCGAGACCCTCCTGGGCCGGCGCCGCTACCTGCCGGACCTCAACAGCGACAACCGCCAGCGCCGCGAGATGGCCGAGCGGATGGCCCTCAACGCCCCCATCCAGGGCTCGGCCGCCGACATCGTCAAGATCGCCATGCTCCGGGTCGACGACGCCCTGCGCGCGGCCGGACTCACCTCCCGGATGCTGCTCCAGGTGCACGACGAAATCGTCCTGGAGCTCGCACCGGGCGAGCGCGAGCAGGTCGAGGCGATCGTCCGCGAGCAGATGGCCGGCGCCTACCCGCTGCGCGCCCCGCTGGACGTCTCGGTCGGCGTCGGCGCCAACTGGGAGGCCGCCGCGCACTGAGGCGCGCCGCGCATGGCGACGGGCCGCGTACTGACGCGCTCCGCGCAAGGAGACGGGCCCGGGCACCGGTGGTGCCCGGGCCCGTCGCCGTCCGTGCCGGTGGCCCATCGGGTCCGTGGGGAATTGGACCGTGCGGCGGGTCAATCTCGTACTAGCGTAGGCGCAATGACAACGGGATCCCCTTCGACCGACCAGACCGTCTCCCTGGCCGAGGCGCCGATGCGTCAGGCCCGCAACTCCGCCGCCTTCTGGGCCGCGACCGGCCGAGCCCGGGGGCACGAGGTGATCCGGCGCCGCGGATTCCTCGCGGTCGACGGCGACGAGCGCGCCGGCCTGCGGATCCTGATCCAGGAGCCCGACCTCGACCCGGGCGAACTGGCCGAGCTGAGCGAGCTGGCCCGCCGGGCCACGGGCCAGGTGTACGCCGAGGATCCGTACAGCGCGACCGACCTGAACCACCTGGGCATGCGCAACTGGCAGATGCCGGTCATGCTGCGCCTGCCCGGGCCCGTCGGCGCACCGGCGCTGGACGTCCTCCGGGTACGGCGGCCCGAGGACCTCCAGGCGGCCGAGCGGGTCGTGATCGAGGGCTTCGAGCTGACCGGGTTCGAGCCCCACCGCCCGGGCGAGCTGTTCCCGATGGACCTGATCGGGCAGCCGGGCGTGGACGTGTTCGTCGCCTCGATCGACGGCGAGGCCGCGGGAGCCTGCGTCAGCGTCGTGGACGACGGTGTCGGCAGCCACTACTGGGTCGCCACCGCGTCGGCGTTCCGGTCGCGCGGCGTGGGGCGGGCCGTCATGCTCGGCGCCCTCGCCCACCTGGCGGACCTGCCGCTCACGCTCACCGCGTCGAAGCTGGGCCGCCCGCTGTACGAGTCGCTGGGCTATGCCGTCGCGTCGCCCTCGACCTGGTGGGCCTCTCCCGCGGCGGACGCGTAGCGGTCGGACCCACCGGCCTGGCGGTACCCGGGCTGCACGGGAAGTCGGCGGGGCCGACTTCCCGTGCAGCCTGATCGGTCGGACGATGTACCGCTCGGGTGGGATGCCGCGCTCCCGGGCGGTCTCGAACGGGCCGGAGGTCATCCCCACCACGGCCGGGGCCGGCCCCCTGGAGCTGATGAAACGTCAGACGTGTTGATCGTCGCGCGCATTGGCCGCGTTGGGGCTCTGGTCGGTCCTGGTCGGCAGCCCTACGCTCCTGGTATGGCTCTGGATGGCGTCCTGCGCACCGGCCCCGCCTCGACCGACATCGTCCTGCGCGAGGGCGGCGGCACCCGGCGCACTGTGCTGCTGCACTGCCTGACGGCCGTCAGGAACGCGCTGATGGTGCCGGTGGCCCTCATCGTGCCGACCTTCCTGGCGGCGTTCTTCCTGTGGCTCCTCGACGCGGCCGGAGGCACCGTCGCCACGGTGGTCGGGGTGATCGCGGGGGTCGAGTACCTGCTTGCCGTCCCGGCGCTGGCCTGGATGGAAGTGAGCGCCGTCCACCGGATCGAGTTCGCCCCGCCCGAGGCGGCGGAGCGCTACCGGCTGGTTCGGGCCGGGCGCGCCGGCGACTGGCGGCCGCTGACCGAGCTGCCCGTCGTTCGGCTGGAGCGCAGCATCACCGAGCCCTACGAGGGCGATCGCGCGCCGGCCGAGGAGACGCTCCTCGGCCGGCTGGACTTCACCGGTGGGCAGGTGGAGTGGAAGGCGCCCGCCGGCACCGACGCGGCGCTCCTGCAGGAGGCCCTGACCGCGCTGCTCGGCCCCGCCGGCGTCGAGGTCGTACTGACCACCAAGCGCAGCGTGCGGCCCAAGCCCTCGCCGGCGTCCTCCTCGCCGTGGATCTCCGGAGGATCGGGCTCGGCGAACGCGGGCGGCTGCTGAGCTGCTCGGGGCGGGCGGGCGTAGCGGTGCCGGGCGGCCTTGAACCGGGCCGGTGACGCGAAGTCGCCGTGGGGGCGCTCCGTAATCGCCGGGCCGGTAGCGAAGTTGACCCTTCAAAGGTGCGGGGAAGGTCGAGCGGCAGGCTGGTGACAGCGGAAGGTGCGTGCACGTAGCGTGGAAGGAGCTGGTCGGCAAGGGACCGACCCGACGGCGGCCGCGTGTACCCAGGGGACGCGACGGCCCCGGTCCCTGCGACTGAGGAGGGCGCATGTCCAGGGAAATGCTCTTCTACCGGGCCGACGACGGCCTGATAGCGACGGCAAGGCTCGGCACCGACGGCGTCTTCGCCGAGCTGGCCGACGGAAAGCTCGCCCCGAACTGGACGCACATCGTGCCGGTGGGCCGGGAGTTGCTGTTCTACCGTGCCGGCGACGGCGTGATCTCCACGGGCCGGCTCGACACCGAGGGCATCTTCGCCGAACTGGCCGAAGGCGCTCTGAACCCGGACTGGACCAGCATCACCGTGCTGACCGCCTGAGATCCGGCACCACCTCTGCCCGCTGAGGCCCCGACCGGTGAAGCTCGGCGGGCTGATGCCCGGACCGCGCAGGAAGTCGGGTGGATCGACTTCCTGCGCGGCGAGCCCAGGGCGACGCTCCCGTCGCCGAGGCGGTGCGCGCCGGGGGCGGTCGAGTAGTCGGTGCCGGTGCCGGTGCCGACTTTCGAGGACCCGGTGGTGAGGGTGGCGGGGACGTCGAAGACGCCGAGGGCTTCGAGGAGTTCGCCGGTGTCGGCCTCGGAGCCGGGGCGGGGGTCGGCGAGGAGGGCGTCGAAGCAGTCGTCGAGGCGGATGACGGTTTCGGCGGGCGGGATGTCGAGGGCGAGGCAGACGGCCCGCGCTGCGGGGAGCGGCTGGCGCGAGCGACGGGCGAGGAGGGCGTAGGCCTCGGCGGGGGTGGAGCCGCGGGCGAGGGCGTGCCGGGCGAGGGTGAGGAGGGGAAGCTGCATCGCGGGCGCACCTTCAGGCGGTGACGAGGGAGAGGGCGGGGGACGGGGCGATGAGCGCCCAGACGAACTTGCCGACGCCGCCCGAGGGGGGGCAGCAACCCCAGCGTTCGGCCAGCTCGTTGACGAGGAGGAGGCCACGCCCGTGCTCGTCGTCGGGGGTGGCGGAGTGGACGGAGGGCCGGCCGGCGCCGGCGTCGTGGACTTCGAGGCGGAGGCGGTCGCCGATGACGGCGAACCGGACCTCGATCAGGCGGTCGGGTGGGGCGTCGGAGTGCTGGACGGCGTTGGCGAAGAGTTCGCCGAGCAGGAGCTCGGCGACGTCGGCGTAGCGGTCGCCGGATGGGAGGGCGGCGAGGTACGCCCGGAGGAGGTGCCGGGCGAGGGGCGTGGAGGCGGCACGGGGGTCGAGGCGCGCGGCGAAGGTGCGGGGGCGGCGGGTGGTGAGCATGGGGGGGACCTCGTAGGGGCGGAAAGGGGCGTGAGAAGGGGGGCGTGATGTCACGCTACGCATCCATAAGATCGCGTTCCGGTATCAATGATCGGCCGTCGGAGCTACGGTGACGACCAAATCGAGGTGCGGAGACCCGCAGCACCTGAGGGGAACTGGGATGTCACACCGGCGACTGGATAACGGGCTCACCTCGAGTCCGGCGGTGATGTTCGGTGAAGCGCTCCGTTTTGCGCGCGAGCAGGCCGGCCTCAAGCAGGAGGAGCTGGCTGCACTCCTCCACTGTCATCGGACGGTGATCACCCGGTATGAGGGCGGCAAGCGGCCCATGGATCGGGACATGGTCGAGAGAGCCGACGAATTCCTCGCCATGGGAGGCCTGTTGGTACGGCTTTGGGAGCGAGTGGACTGGCATGCGGATGTCGAGCACCCGGACTGGTTCCAGAAGTACGTCGAGCTGGAAGAGGAGGCCGTGGGGGTGCGGGTCCTCCAGTACATGCGCATGAACGGTCTGCTGCAGTGCGAGGAGTACGCCTATGAGATCTTCCGTCTCGGTGATGCCCGGAACAACCCGCAGTGGTTGTCCGAACGGATGACGGCTCGACTGAGTCGGCAGGATCGCTTCCTGGCCGAGCATGGGCCGTCAATGATCGCGATCCTCCACGAGAGTGCGATCCGAACCGTCATTGGTGGACCAGGTGTCATGAGAAGGCAGATGGAGCACCTTCTGTCTGTGGGGGAGCGGACGAACGTGGCTATTCAGGTGGCGCCATTCGCGTTGAGGGCTCGGAAGTTGCCTAGTACGCCCGTGATTCTGCTTGAGATGCCTGATGGGAAGGAGTGGGTCTACTCGGAGAGCCTGTACCGAGGGCACTTCAGTGATGCTCCCGCGGTCGTGCAGGAGAGTCGCCGGGACTTCGACCTCGTCCGGGGGGCTGTACTCTCGATGGACGACTCCCACGCCCTTATCGCCGAAGCGATGGAGGAATATCGATATGCAGAACGCCGAGCTGAGCGGGGCGTTGTGGCGCAAGAGCAGCTACAGCGGGGACAACGCGGGCGAGTGCATCGAGGTGGCCCCCGGATTCCCCGGCCTCGTCCCCGTGCGTGACTCCAAGGACCCTGGGGGCGCTGCTCTCGTCTTCCCCGCCGACGCGTGGCAGTCGTTCGTGGCCGCCGTCCGCTGTGGTGAGTTCGGCGACGTGTGACGCGCCCTGCCGGCAGCAGAGGACCCCGCTACCCACCCGTGGGTCGCGGGGTCCTCTGCCGTCACTTCCTCGGGTTGGTGCGTTTGGTGGGTTCCGCGGTGGTCGGGTCCTCGGGCCAGGGGTGGCGGGGGTAGCGGCCCCTGAGGTCCGCTCTGACGGCTTGGTAGCCGTTGCGCCAGAAGCCCTCCAGATCGCCGGTGACCGCTGCCGGGCGGCCGGCGGGGGAGAGCAGCTGCACGGTGAGTGGTACTCGGCCGCCGGCGAGGGCGGGGGCCGCCTTCCATCCGAACAGTTCCTGCAACTTGACGGCCAGCACGGGGCGTTCGGTGCCGTAGTCGACCCGTATCTTCGACCCGGACGGCACGGTGATGCGTTCGGGGGCCAGCTCGTCCAGCCGCCCGGCCTGTCCGCTCGCCCAGGGGAGCAGGCGCTGGAGGGCTGCCGTCGTGTCGATCCTCGCGAGGTCGGCGCGGCGGCGGGCGCGGGAGAGCTCGGGTTCCAGCCACTCTTCGGCGCGTTCCAGAAGCGCGGCGTCGGAGACGTCGGGCCACGGGTCGCCGATCGCCGTGTGGAGGAAGGCGAGGCGTTCCCGGAGGTTGGACGAGAAGGTCAGCAGGGTGCTCACGCCCTCGCGGGCGAGGCCTTCGAGGATGGCGGCCCGCACGAGCGCGACCTCGGGCCGGTTGAGCGGCTTCTCGGCGAGTTCGATCGCGCCGAGGGACTCCACCCGTCGGGAGACGACTTCACCTCGCCGGGTGTCCCAGTGGACCTCCTCGCGGGAGCCGAGCAGGGCCGCCCCTGCCTGCCGAGCGGTGGGCTCGTCCAGTGCCGCCGCGTGCAGCACCCGCGCCGAGTGCGCGCCCGCCGGGCGGTCCGCCACCGCGACGGCGAGCCACGGCACGGCGCCGAGGCGGGTGCCCGGGGCCAGTTCGGCCGCCGTCCCCGACGCCATCAGGTACGGGCTGCGTTCGCCGGGCGCGGGCCGCTCGACCCGCGCCCTGGCGATCCGCTCCGGGAACGCCAGGGCGACGACGAGCCCGACGGCGGTCGCGTCGTCGAGCGCGGTGGCGGGCTCGTCGTCGGCCGCCCGCTGCAGCCGGCGGACTTCGTCGCGCCAGCGCCCGGCGTAGGGGTCGCGCGCCGAGCGCACCGCCCGCCAGACCGCCCCGAGGTCGTCCCCGAGCGCCCGCGGCGGTTCCTCCGACAGCAGGGCGACGACTTCGGCCGCCCGGCGGGCGCCCACGGCGGGGGCTCCGTCGACGAGTGCCCGCCCCAGTCGGGGGTGCAGCCCGGTGCGGGCGAGCCGGACGCCGCGCTTCGTCGCCCGGCCGTCGGCGGAGACGGCGCCGAGGGCCTGCAGCGTCTCCCGGGCGGCAGCCATCGCTCCGGCGGGCGGGGCGTCGGGCAGGGCGAGCCCGGTGGCGTCCGGGTCGCCCCAGCAGACGGCCTGGAGCGCGAACGACGTCAGGTCGGCGAGGGCGATCTCGGGCGTCGGGAACCGTGCGGCGCGGGCGTCCTCCGCCTCGTGCCAGCACCGGTAGACCGTGCCCGGGGCCTCGCGCCCCGCACGCCCCGCCCGCTGGCGGGCCGCCGCGAGCGAGGCACGGACGGTGACCAGGGCGGCCAGCCCCCGGGCGTGGTCGGTGCGCGGTTCGCGGGCGAGCCCGGCGTCGACCACGACCCGGACGCCGGGCACGGTGAGGGAGGACTCGGCGACGGCGGTGGCGAGCACCACCCGCCGGGAATCGGAAGGCGTCAGCGCCGCGTCCTGCACGTCCTGCGGCGCGCGCCCGTGCAGTTGCAGCACCTCGGCGCCGACGGAGCCCAACTGCCCGGCGACGCGGGCGATCTCGCCGACGCCGGGCAGGAAGCAGAGCACGTCGCCCTCCCGCTCGACCAGCGCCCGTCGCACGACGGCCGCGACGTGGTCGAGCAGCGCGAAGTCCACCCGGGTGCCGTGCGCGGGCCGGACGGCGCGCGGTGGCGGAGCCCAGACCACGTCCACCGGGTGGGAGACGCCGTGCGCCTCCACCACCGGGGCGCCGCCGAGCAGCTCGGCCCAGGCCTCGGTGTCGGAGGTGGCCGAGGCGCAGACCACTCCCAGGTCGGGCCGCAGCGCCGCCCGGACGTCGAGCAGGAAGGCGAGCGCGGTGTCGGCGTCCAGGTGCCGTTCGTGGCACTCGTCCAGCACGACCACGTCCACGCCGGGCAGTTCCTGGTCGCGCTGGAGCCGCTGCAGGAGCACGCCGGTGGTGACCACCTCGACGACGGTGTCCGGCCCGACCCGGCGCTCGCCGCGCACGGTGTAGCCGACCTCGCGGCCCACGGACGAGCCGAGCAGCCAGGCCATCCGCCGGGCGGCGGCCCGGACGGCGAGCCGGCGCGGTTCGGCGACCAGGACGCGCCGGACGGGCCGGCCGTCGGAGAGCAGCCCGGCCAGGGCGAGCGGCACCAGCGTGGTCTTGCCGGTGCCGGGCGGCGCGGCGAGCACGGCGGTGCCGGTGCCGTCGAGTGCCTCGTGCAGGGCGGGCAGGGCGGTGCGGACCGGGAGGTCGCGCCAGGCGGCCCCCGCCGCTCGGTCGGGCAGCAAGCCGGCTCAGCCCCGCTCGGTCACGAAGACCGCGGTGCCGGGGATCAGCCGGCCGCGCAGCGGGGACCAGCCGCCCCACTCCTGCTCCAGGCCGGCCGGCCACTCGGGCTCGACCAGGTCGACCAGCCGGAAGCCGGCGGCGACGAGTTCGCGGACCCGGTCGCCGAGGGTGCGGTGGTGCTCGACGTAGGTGGCGCGGCCCTGCTCGTCCTCCTCCACGTACGGGGTGCGGTCGAAGTAGGAGGCCACCGCGGTGAGGCCCTCGACGCCGGGCTCGTCGGGGAAGGCCCAGCGGATCGGGTGGGTCACCGAGAACACCCAGCGGCCGCCGGGGCGCAGCACGCGGTGCACCTCGCGCATCAGGGCGGCGGTGTCGGCGCTGAACGGGACGGCGCCGTAGGCGGAGCAGGCGAGGTCGAAGGAGGCGTCGGCGAAGGGGAGCACGGCGGCGTCGGCCTGGACGACCGCGACGGGGGCGGTGCCGCGGCCGAGGTCGATGCGGCGGGAGTGCTGGAGCTGGCGGTGGGAGATGTCCAGGGCGACGGGGCGGGCGCCGCGGCCGGCGAGCCAGCGGGAGCACTGGGCGGCGCCGGCGCCGAGTTCGAGGACGTCCTTGCCGGTGACCTCGCCGAGCAGCCGGGCGTCGGCCTCGTCGAGGCCCTCGGGGCACCAGGTGAAGCGGTCGTCACCGAGGAACTCGCCGTGTTCGTCCTGGTACTCGTCGGCGTTGCGGTCCCACCAGTGCCGGCTGGCCCGGCTGCTCTCCCCGCTGCCGGCCTCGCGCCGTACCGCGTCGTCGCCGTCGGCGTCAAGATCGTGGAGCTCGGACTGGGGGGTGGTGGCCACGGTGATAATGCCCATCGCGTAGGGTGTGGGTGCGGAAGCGCCGCTGCCGCGACCAGGCCCGTCAGGGTCCGGATCCTGGCGGTGGCATCCGGGGAAGGGCTCCCTGCGGGCGCCACCGTGAGGTGCGCAATCGGAGGATATGGCCTGATCCGTACCGGGCTCCACCGTCTTGCCGTTCTTGGCGTTGACCGTGCCTGGCCGTCCCCGTATGCTACAAGTTGCGCTGCGGGCCTGCGCGCCTCGGACGGAGCAGGTCGCGCTCGCATTCTGTCGAAGACCCCCACGGTCGCAAGACGGACGCCGGTTCTCGCCTATGGCGGGAAGTCCGGTGGGCCGCGTCTTGGGCTGTCCGGGTGTTCGGTGGGAGCGATACGGGCCCTCCGCGTGGCATTACCTACGACTTCATGTCCGTACCGGAGCCCTTTTCCTAATGACGAGCCCCACCGACTCCTCCATCAGCACCACCCCGCAGGTCGCGGTCAACGACATCGGCGACGCCGAGGCGTTCCTCGCCGCCATCGACGAGACCATCAAGTACTTCAACGATGGCGACATCGTCGAGGGCGTCATCGTGAAGGTCGACCGTGACGAGGTGCTCCTCGACATCGGTTACAAGACCGAGGGCGTCATCCCGTCCCGCGAGCTCTCGATCAAGCACGACGTCGACCCCCACGAGGTCGTCGCCGTCGGTGACAACATCGAGGCCCTGGTTCTCCAGAAGGAGGACAAGGAGGGTCGTCTCATCCTGTCCAAGAAGCGCGCTCAGTACGAGCGCGCCTGGGGCACGATCGAGAAGATCAAGGAAGAGGACGGCATCGTCACCGGTACCGTCATCGAGGTCGTCAAGGGTGGTCTCATCCTCGACATCGGCCTCCGCGGCTTCCTCCCGGCCTCGCTCGTCGAGATGCGTCGCGTCCGCGACCTCCAGCCCTACGTGGGCAAGGAGCTCGAGGCCAAGATCATCGAGCTGGACAAGAACCGCAACAACGTGGTCCTGTCCCGCCGTGCCTGGCTGGAGCAGACCCAGAGCGAGGTCCGCCAGACCTTCCTCACCACCCTGCAGAAGGGCCAGGTGCGCTCCGGCGTCGTCTCCTCGATCGTCAACTTCGGTGCCTTCGTGGACCTGGGTGGCGTCGACGGCCTGGTGCACGTCTCCGAGCTGTCCTGGAAGCACATCGACCACCCGTCCGAGGTCGTCGAGGTCGGCCAGGAGGTCACCGTCGAGGTTCTCGACGTGGACATGGACCGCGAGCGCGTCTCCCTGTCGCTGAAGGCGACCCAGGAGGACCCGTGGCAGCAGTTCGCCCGTACGCACCAGATCGGTCAGGTCGTCCCGGGTAAGGTCACCAAGCTGGTTCCGTTCGGTGCGTTCGTCCGCGTGGACGAGGGCATCGAGGGTCTGGTCCACATCTCCGAGCTGGCCGAGCGCCACGTGGAGATCCCGGAGCAGGTCGTCCAGGTCGGCGACGAGATCTTCGTCAAGGTCATCGACATCGACCTCGAGCGCCGCCGCATCAGCCTGTCGCTGAAGCAGGCCAACGAGGCCCTGGGTGCCAACCCGGCCGAGGTCGAGTTCGACCCGACCCTGTACGGCATGGCCGCCTCGTACGACGACCAGGGCAACTACATCTACCCGGAGGGCTTCGACCCCGAGGCGAACGACTGGCTGCCCGGCTTCGAGAAGCAGCGCGAGGAGTGGGAGCGCCAGTACGCCGAGGCGCAGTCCCGCTTCGAGCAGCACCAGGCCCAGGTCATCAAGAGCCGTGAGGCCGACGCGGAGGCCGCTGCCGAGGGTGGCGACGCCGTCGCCGCCGCCGCCGGTGGCTCCTACTCGTCCTCCAGCGACGAGGGCTCGGGCGCCCTGGCTTCGGACGAGGCCCTGGCCGCCCTGCGCGAGAAGCTGGCCGGCGGCCAGAGCTGAAGCTCTGATCCGCTGCCAGTCCCTGGCGCGTAGCTGAACGGTGGGCCCCACCCGGAGAGATCCGGGTGGGGCCCATTGTTTTTCCCGTTCACTTATTTGTCCCTTATCTCATGGATTTTTGTGATAAGGGGCTCATGGGGTGGCTATGGGTGTTTCCGGGGTGAGCACCTACCTTGGGAGGAGTTGCCCGATGGGTCGCTCACCCGGCCCCACACGCTAGGCACCCCCTGCACATGCGCCGTAGCACCGCAGTGACTCCTCCCCCCGCGACGTCCGCCGACCACCAGGTCCGCGGGCGCCTCGCCGCCCTCGGCCGGTTCTGCTTCCGGCACCGGCGGTGGGTCCTCGGTTTCTGGGCCGTCATCCTGGTCATAGGGGTGCTGATCGGCGGGCGGGTCTTCGAGGGCTCGGTGGCCGGGGCCTCCTCCGCCACCGCCGAGGGCGACCGCGGCAACGCCGTGGTCGCCGCGGCCGATCCGGCCAAGGGCACCGTCACCGCCGTCGTGGACGGCAAACCGGTCGACGATCCGGCGGTGCGGGCGGCCGTCGAGAAGGCGACCGCCGAGATCACCGCGCTGCCCGGCGTCTCCTCCGCGCTCGACGCCTACGGCACCGGCCCGGCCCCGGCCGCGCTGCGCTCCGCCGACGGCACCGCGAGCCTGGTCTCCGTACGGATGGCCGACACCAGCACCTCCGCGCAGACCGACGCCGTGACCCAGCGGCTCGCGGCGCTCGACGGTGAGACCGGCGCCCACGTCACGGTCGGCGGGGACCTGGTGCTGCAGGACGAGGTCAAGACGCAGACCGAGAAGGACACCCGCTTCGGCGAGATGGTGACCCTCCCGCTCACCCTGGTCGTGATGGTGCTGGTCTTCGGCGGCCTCGCGGCGGCCTCGCTGCCGGTGATCGGCGCGGTCGCCTCGGTGGGCGGCGCCCTGCTGGCCATGTTCGGCTTCAGCAAGATCATGGACATCGACACCAGTGTGCTGCCGATCGCCACGGTGCTGGGGCTCGGGCTCTCCATCGACTACGCGCTGCTCATGGTGAATCGTTTCCGCGAGGAACGGGGCCACGGAGCCGGCATCGCCGCCGCCGTCGAACGCACCGCCGCCACCGCCGGACGCACCGTCGCCTTCTCCGGGCTCACCGTCGCCGTCGCGCTCTCCGGCCTGTTCGTCTTCACCAGCCCGGTGCTGGGGGCGGTCGCCGCGGCCGGGGTGAGCGTGGTGGTGATCGCCGTCGCGGCCGCACTGACCCTCGTCCCCGCGCTGCTCGGCTTCGCCGGCTCACGGATCAAGACGCCCGCCGCACCCGTCCCGGACGAGGGCTTCTTCAGCCGCACCGTCCGCCGGGTCCGCAAGCGCGCGGTGCTCGTCGCCCTCGCCTGCGTCGCGGTGCTGATGGCCGCCGGCGCGCCCTTCCTGCACGCCGACATGCGCAACTCCGGCGCCGCCGTACTGCCCGCCTCCTCGGCCGGCCGGCAGGTCGCCGACACCGTCGACCAGCGGTTCCCGCAGGCCTCCGCCGCGCCGATCACCGTCGTCGTCGAGGGCGGCGCCACCGTCGCCCAGGCCTACGCGGACGACGTCGTCGCCAAGCTGCCCGGGGTGAGCGGGGTACGGGCGGTGACCCCGGTGAGCGACTCCGTCTCCACCGTCGACGTGCTCGTGCACGGCGACCCGCAGGGCGGCGAGGCCAAGAAGGTCGTCCAGGAGCTGCGGGACCACCGCGGCGGGCTGAAGACCTACGTCACCGGCGGTGCGGCCTCCGTGGTCGACTTCAAGAACGAGCTGATGTCGCGCGGCCCCTGGGCCCTCGGCCTGGTCGCGGCGGGCACGCTGGTGCTGCTCTTCCTGATGACCGGCTCGGTGGTCATGCCGGTCAAGGCGCTGCTGATGAACCTGCTCTCGCTGGGCGCCTCGCTCGGCGCGCTCACCCTGGTGTTCCAGGACGGCTACTTCAGCGGACTGCTCGGCTTCAGCCCCACCGGCGGCCTGGAGACCTTCATCCCGGTGCTGGTCTTCGCCTTCGCGTTCGGGCTCTCGATGGACTACGAGGTGTTCCTGCTCGCCCGGATCAAGGAGCTGCGGGACAAGGGGTACGGCTGCGCCGAGTCGGTGGAGCTGGGCGTCCAGCGCAGCGGCCGGATCATCACCTCGGCCGCCCTGCTGATGGTCATCGTCTTCGCGGGCTTCGCGCTCGGGGACATGCTCATGGTGAAGCAGATGGGCATCGCCCTGGCCGTCGCCGTCGCGGTGGACGCCACCCTGGTGCGCTGTCTGCTGGTGCCCGCCGCGATGAGCCTGTTCGGCGAGTTCAACTGGTGGGCGCCCGCACCGCTGCGCCGACTGCACCGGCGCTTCGGGCTGAGCGAGCACGTCGACCTGCCGGACATCGCGCCGGCGACCCTTCCGGCGCAGCGCCCGGCCGCGGCGCAGTCGCCGGTGGAGCGGGAGCGGGCGGAGCGCGAGCCGGCGGACGGGAAGCCGGTGGACCGGGAGCCAGCGGACCGGGAGCCCGTGGAGCGCGTGGAGCTGGCGGGGGCCGTCAAGCCCTGACCGGGCCCCGGGGGGCGCCCGCCCGCGGTCGGTGCGGCCGGTGCGGCCGGTGCGGTCAGTGCAGACGGGCGAGGAGGCCGACGGCGGTGCGCAGCCGGTCGCGCTCCTCGGGGGTGAGCCGGGCCTCGATGGCGGCGGCGATCCGGGCCTCGCGGCGGGCGCGCTGGTCGAGCAGGGCGGCCCGGCCGGGCCCGGTGACGGCGACCAGCAGCTTGCGGCCGTCGGTGGGGTGCGGCTGCTGGGCGACCAGGCCGGCATCGGTGAGCAGGGCGACGGTGCGGGCCATCGACTGGTGGCGCACGCGCTGGCGGGCGGCGAGTTCGGCGACGGTGTAGGAGCGCTCGTCGCGGACCAGCAGGCCGAGGACGCCGGCCTGGTTCTGCGGCAGGGCGTCGTCCGGGCGCAGGGAGCGGACCAGCTCGCCGACGGCGGTGCGCAGGTCGGCGGCGAGTTCGAGGGTCTCGGGTGCCGGGGCCGCGGGGACGGGGGCGTCGGGGGCTGGGGCGGGGGTGTCCATGGGAGAAGCCTATCGAAGAAGTGTGCAGCAAAACTGTGCAGCCTTGCTGTATTCTTTTCTGCATGAAGATCACCAAGTTCGGACACGCCTGCGTACGCCTGGAGCACGACGGCACCACCGTCCTCGTCGACCCGGGGGCGTTCAGCGACCCCGCGGCCCTGGCCGGGGCCGGCGCCGTGCTGATCACCCACGAGCACATGGACCACTTCGAGGAGTCCCGGCTGCGGGCCGCACTGGAGGCCGACCCGACGCTGCGGGTGTGGACCAACGCCGCGGTGGCCGCCCAGCTGGAGGGCGTGCGGAGCAGGGTCTCGGTGGTCGGCGAGGGCGACGCCTTCGAGGTCGGCGGCATCGGGGTGAGCGTGCACGGCGAGTGGCACGCCGTGATCCACCCGGACATCCCTCGGGTGAAGAACATCGGCTTCCTGTTCGACGGCCGGCTCTTCCACCCCGGCGACGCCTTCACCGTGCCGCCGCACGCCGTGGACACCCTGCTGCTGCCGCTCGCGGCGCCGTGGAGCAAGGCCTCCGAGGTGATCGACTACGTCCGGGAGGCCGGCCCGCGCCGCGCGGTGCCGGTGCACGACGCGACGCTCAGTCCGATCGGCCACGCGGTGCAGACCCGGCTGCTCGGGCCGGACGGGCCGGGGGTCGCCGGCGCCGAACTGCGCGTCCTCGGCGAGGGCGAGAGCCTGGACCTCGGCTGACGGCGGCGGCCGGGCGCCGGTAGCCTGGCGCCATGCTGAAGATCGGACTGACGGGTGGCATCGGGGCGGGCAAGAGCGAGGTGTCCCGGCTGTTCGCCGCCCGCGGCGCGGTGATCGTGGACTCCGACGTCATCGCCCGCGAGGTGGTCGCGCCGGGGACGGCCGGACTGGCCGCCGTGGTGGCCGAGTTCGGGCCCGAGGTGCTGCGGCCCGACGGCGCGCTGGACCGCCCGGCCCTCGGGGCGGTCGTCTTCGCCGACCCGGACCGGCTGCGCGCGCTGAACGCCGTCGTCCACCCGCTGGTGCGCGCCCGCTCCGCCGAACTGGAGGCCGCCGCCGCCCCGGACGCGGTGGTGGTGCACGACGTGCCGCTGCTCGCCGAGAACGGGCTGGCGCCGCTGTACGACCTGGTCGTGGTGGTCGACGCCGCGGACGAGGTGCGCGTCGGGCGGCTGGTGGAGCTGCGCGGGATGACCGAGGAGGAGGCCCGGGCCCGGATGGCGGCCCAGGCCTCGCGGGCGGACCGGCTGGCGATCGCCGACGTGGTGATCGACAACGGCGGGCCGCTGGACGCCCTGGAGGCCCGGGTCGAGGAGGTCTGGGCGGAGCTGGCCGCGCGCGCCGCGGCCTGACCTCCGGCCGGGGCACAGCGGTCGGGGCGCGGCGGTCGGGCGTAGTAGCCGGGGGCTCAGTGGCCGGGAACAGCCTGGAACTCGCCCTTCCGGGACGGGATCATGGACGAATGGATGATCGTTTCTCTCCCGGGCCGCCGACTTCCGCGCCGCCGACTTCCGCACCCTCGTCACCCGTGCTGCCGTCGCCTGCCTCCTCGTCACCCGTGCCGTCGCCCGCCGCACCGGCGCTCCTCGCTCCGCCGGCCGTCGTGAGACTCCCGCAGTACGCCCGCGCCGACCAGGACGAGATCCTCGGCCCCGGCGACGACCCGTACGGCGTCGCCCACACCGGGCTGACCTTCCTGCCCAAGGACGTCCACTTCGGCATCCGGGCCGCCGACGGCCGACTGATCGCCCACACCGGCCTGCTGCCGCTGCCGCTCACCGTGGGCGGCACCGACCTGGTCGTGATCGGCGTCGGCGGGGTCTGCGTGGCCCCCGACCGGCGCGGTGGCGGCCTGGCCGGCGTCGTCGTCGGGGCCGCCCTCGACCACGCCCGCGAGCTCGGCCACCGGCACGCCCTGCTGTTCTGCCGCCCGCCGCTGGCCGCCTTCTACCGCGGACTGGGGTTCCGGGAGGTCGCCGAGGAGGTGACGGTGGAACAGCCCGGGGGGCGGCTGGCGGTGATGCCGCTGCGCACCATGTGGGCGCCGCTGGCGGCGGGTGCCGGATGGCCGGAGGGGCCGGTGCGGCTGCGCTCGCTGCCGATGTGACACCGTGCCCGGGCCGCCGGGGAGCGCCCCCCGGCGCACCCGACGGCCCGGCGGCCGTCCTGCGACGGCCGCGTCGTGTGCACCCTGCGGCGGTCCCGCCGTGACGGTCACACCGCCGTCACACCGCTGGCGTCACACCGCAGTCGGCGCGCCCGCCGCGTGCGCGACGGCGGCCGCGGCCAGCGCCCGGATCATGGCGTGCGGCCGGCTGCCGTCGCCGGACAGCTCCGGCTGGAACAGCGAGGCCAGGAAGAACGGGTGGTCCGGCAGCTCCAGGACGCGCGTCTCGCCGCTGTCGTCCGCGCCGCTGAACAGCAGTCCGTGCGTCCGCAGCCGCTCCAGGTAGTCCGCGTTCAGGCCGTAGTTGCAGTGGTAGCGCTCCTGGGTGCGGGTGGTGCCGAGGACCCGCTCGGCGAGCGTGCCGGGGGTGATCGCGACGGCGCCCTCGTGCCCGACCAGGGAACAGGCGAGCGGGACGATGACCTGCTCGTCCCCCTGCGGGTGCTCCTCGCCGTGGACGACCCCGGCGAGGCCGCAGACGTTCTGCGCGAACTCCAGCACCGCGTGCTGGAAGCCGGCACAGGTGCCGAGGAACGGGATGCCGCGCTCGCGGGCCGTCCGGACGGCGGCCAGTGCGCCCGCCTCGCTGCGGTAGGGGCTGCCGGGGAGCAGCCAGATCGCGTCGAAGCCGGCCAGTGCGCCGGGTGCCGCGGCCTCCTCGGTCGGGATCCAGTAGGCGTCCAGGACGAGCCGGTCGCGTTCGGCGAGGGCGTCGAGCAGGCCGGGGACGCGGGCGTGCGAGCGGACGGCGGGGGAGCGGTCGCCGACGAGGGCGATCCGGGGGGTCAGGTACGTCATGCCGCTATCCTGACGCCGCACCCGAGATCAGTGCCAACGATGATTTCTTACCCATCGATCAGAAGAGTTGATGACCGCCGTGGATCCGCAGCAGCTGCGCACCTTCGTCACCGTCGCCCGGCTCGGCTCCTTCTCGGAGGCGGCGCGCGAACTCGGCTACACGCAGTCCGCGGTCTCGCAGCAGATCGCCGCCCTGGAGGCCGACCTCGGGGCGGGCCTGCTCGACCGGCGTCCGGTCCGCCCCACCGGAGCCGGCCGGCGGCTGCTGGAGCACGCGGCGCCGCTGCTGGTCCGGCTCGACGCGGCGCGCGCCGACGTCGCGCGCCTGGCCGGCGCCCCGAGCGCCCGGCTCGTGCTCGGAGCCACCCCGCTGGCGGTCGGGGCGGAGCTGGGGCGCGTGCTCGGCGAGGTGCGCCGGGCCCATCCGGGCGTCGACCTCGTCGTGCGGGTCCTCGCCCAGGACGTGCTGCCCGCCCGGGTCGCCACCGGCGAGGTCGATCTCGCCCTGGTCGACGGCCTGGCCGCGCCCAGCGACCCGCTGCCGCTGCCCGACGTCGGCCCGCTCGGCACCGTCGCCGTCGACGAGCGGCCCGTCGCCGTCGCCCTGCCGGCCGGGCACCCGCTGGCCGGCCGCGCCGGCGTCGCCCTCGCCGACCTCAGCGCCGCCCGCTGGCTGGACGCCCCCGACCTCACCCCCACCGCGGACCGGCTGCGCGCCGCGGCCGGCGTCGACGGCTTCCGGCCGGCGACCCGCTACCGGGGCACCGACGTGCACGGGCTGCTGGCCCTGGTCGCCACCGGGCACGGGCTCACCCTGCTGCCGGCCCCGGTCCTCGCCGGGGCGGCCGGCGTCGCCTCCGCGCCGATCGCCGCCCCGCGGCTGGTGCACCGCACCGAACTCGTCCACGGCAGCCTGCCGGAAGGGCCGGCGGCGCTGCTGGCGCGGCTGCTGGTCGGGTAACGGGTGGGTGGACGCCGTGGACGCCGTGGGTGGGTGGACGCCGCGGGCGCCGCGGGTGGGCGGGGCCGCCGGGCCGCCGTTGTGGAGGCGGGCGCACCAGGCGTTCACGTCCCGGGCCTGACGGCGGTCGCCTCCGCGGTGCTGTCATGGGCGCATCCGCCCGGCGGGAGGCCGGGCCGGCCCAGGAGAGAACGCCCTCATGATGCTCCGTCAGCGCCTCACCGTCGTCGCCGCGTCGACCGCCCTCGCCGCCGCCGGGCTCGCCGCCGGCACCGCGCAGGCCGCCCCCGCGAAGGCGGCACCGGTCAAGACCCGCCCGCTCGCGGCGAGTTGTTCGCAGGCCTACCTGCCGCTGCCCGACCCGTCCTGCACCCCGGGCGCCTACAACCCGGACGTCACCCAGGCCACCATCGGCCGGACCATCTGCGTCTCCGGCTGGACCGCCACCGTCCGCCCGCCGACGAGCTACACCAACGCCCTGAAGACCCAGCAGATCGCCCAGTACGGCTTCTCGGACACCAACCCGTCCGACTACGAGGAGGACCACTTCGTCCCGCTCGAGCTCGGCGGCGCCCCGCGCGACCCGCGCAACCTGTGGCCCGAGCCGCGCTACGGCAGCCAGACGGCCACCGGCAAGGACGGCGTCGAGACGAAGCTCAAGAACGCGGTGTGCAACGGCCGGGTGACCCTCGCCGCGGCCCGCAGCGCGATCGCGAGCGACTGGACCACGGCGCTCGGGCGGCTGGGGCTGTGACCGGCTGAACGAGCGCCGCCCGGTCCGTCCGGTCCCCTGTGCCGGACGGGCCGGGCGGCCGTCTGTGGGTGGTGCTGGACTACGGGGACGGCTCGAACCCCCGGGGCCCCGGGTGCTCGCGGTGCTCCCGGAGCCCCGGGTGCGCCCCGGGCGTCACTGGTGCCCGTCGCACCCCGGCAGGGCCTCGCAGAGCGGTGCCGTCATGCCGGTGCCGACGTACCGGTCCTCGGGGGCCTTCCAGGCGTCCTTGGGCTGGGCGCCGCCCTTGGTGGTCGCCCAGACGGACAGCTCGCTGACGAAGCCGCCGTCGGTGACCACGTACTCGTGCAGCGTGGCGGTCGAGCCGTCCGGCTGAGGGACGGTCAGCACGGCGGCGAAGTACGGCGCGCCGTCCGCGCTCACGACCTTCACGGTGGCGCCGGGGGTGGTCCTGGCGCAGCCCTTGAGGGCGTCCACGAGGTGCGCGTCCGCCAGGTTGGTGAGCTGCTTGGTGCCGCTGCTGTGGGTCGGGTCCCCGTGGGAGAGCACGGTCTGCTGGGCCGTCCAGCGGTCGCCGCCGAACCCGACCGAGGCCTTCGCGGCGACGCCGGTGAACAGCCCCTCGTCCTCCTTGGCGGGCACGGCGCGGCACAGCTCCATGCCCTTGAAGGCGACCGCGCCGGTCACCGGCTTGGCGTTGGCGGCCAGTGGCGCGTAGTGGTACGTCTCGTCCATCGGGACGCTCTTGGTGTCCATCCAGGCCGCGGCCGGGATGCCCTTGTCGGCGCCGCCGGCGGCGGGCTTGGTCGCGCCGGGGGTGGCCGCGCCGGTGGCGGCGGCGGAGGGTGCCGCGGAGGTGGGCGCGGGCGCGGCGGTCCGACCCGCGTCCTGGCCGCTGGTGTCCGGTCCGCAGGCGCTGAGCGCTCCCAGGCAGACGAGTGCCGCCACGGCGGTGGCGGCCGGTCCGGTGCTACGCAACTGACGATTCCCCAAGTGTCCGGTGTGGTGGATCGGGGTCGGGCGCGCGGTGGGCGCGGGCCGCGTGTGCGCGGTGCCGGCCTTCCGTCCTCGCCGCCCGGCCGACCCGCGGTCGCGGGCACTCGGCATGGCTCTTCCTTCCCCCGTGGTTCCCGCCGTCCGGCCCCCTGGCTCCGCCGCGCACCTCTGGTCTGAGGGGCGGTCAGGGTCGGCTGTGTCGACGGCGGTCGAAACTTATGCCACCGGGCCGCCGGGAGCAAAGCGGGATTGCGGCGGGTGGCCCGCGGCTCCCGGCGGTTGCAGCGGGATGGTGGTGAACATGTGTGCGGGCGTGTCGGAAGCCATGGTCGCGCTGCGGTGGCCGAAATGGGCATGCCAGGCGGTGCGTTGACCGCCCGGACGGCGCCCCGGCGGGGATCCCCGCTGCCCGGGGCGGGTCCCGCGCGCCGTCCGGGCCATCGGCCGGGCGGCGCGCGGGCGGCCCGGACGGGGCGCCGGGCGGCTCCGGCACCAAGGCTTCCCCAGGGCGGCGCCGCCGCCGTGGCACGGTGGTCAGGCGCGGGTGCCGGGGACGCCGAGCTGCTGGGCCAGCCAGGGCAGGGCCCGGGCGAAGGCCGCGGCGCCGGTCTGCCAGCTGTGCTTGCCGGAGCCGACGGCGGTGGTGGTGCGGATGCCGTCCTTGCGCGCCGCCGCGTCGAGGGCCCGGGCGGACTCGATCTGGGCGTGTTCCTCGTCGCCCTGCCCGAAGTAGCCGGAGACGCCCTGGTAGCGGGGGTGGTGGGCGAGGACGGTCAGCGGGTCGTGGGCCGCCCAGGCCGCGGCGTCGCCGCCGTACAGTTCCTGGACGGTGTGGTCCCGGTCCCCGATGTACGGCCCCCGGTCGCCCGAGAAGTCGCCGAAGTGCGTGAAGACGTCGGGGTGTTCGACCGTCAGGTCGACGGCGCAGGTGCCGCCCATCGACCAGCCGGCGACGCCCCACCTGTGCGGGTCGGTGGCGGCGTTGAAGGTCTTCTGGACGAACGGCGGGACGTCCTTGAGCAGGTGGCTCTCGGCCCTGCCGTGCGGGCCGTCCACGCACTCGGTGTCCACCCGGAACCCGCCGGTGGCGTCGACGAAGACCAGGATCGGGGCGAACCCGTTGTGGTGGGCGGCGAAGTCGTCCACGGTGCGCACCGCGTTGCCGGAGCGGACCCAGTTGTCGGGGGCCGCGAACTCGCCGCCGATCATCTCCAGCACCGGCAGCTTCGGCCGGTTCTGGCTGCGGAACCACGCGGGCGGCAGGTAGACCAGCTCCTGGCGGTGGGCGAAGCCGCTCGCCGTGTCCGGGATGTCGACCTGGACGATCCGGCCGGTCGTGGTCCTGCCGTGGATCGAGCCGAGCTCGGCGAGCGTGACCTGCTGCGGCAGCGGCTGCCCGGTCAGTTCGCCGACGGCGTCCTGGAGGGTCGGGTAGTAGCCGGTGGCCGCGTTGACGCTGTTCGCGGCACAGAACAGCGCCAGCAGCGCGGCCGGCGGCGCCAGCGCCCGCCGCCACCAGCGGGCGCCGCGCCAGCCGAAGCCGAGCACGCTGAGCGCCGCGACGGCCACGCCGCCCCACAGCCACACCCCGAACGGGACGGGGTCGGTGATGCCGGAGAGCGTGAGCACGCCGGCGGCCGCGAGCGCGGTGAGGGCCAGCGCCGCCCCCAGGGCGATCGGGCCCCGCCTCCGCCGCCAGGCCCGGTCCCGCCACCCCAGGGCGGCCAGGAACAGGGCGAGGGCCGCGGCCTGGACCGTCCACGGGAACCAGCCGCCGAGCAGGGAGACGTTCATCCGGCGGAGGCTAGGCGCGCAGGATGAGAAGCGGATGAAAGGCTGGTAGGACGCTGGAAGAGGGCTGTGAGGAGAACGGGGATGCCGAACAGCGGCGAGTCGGCCTCCTGGGCCGCCATCGGGCGGACCTCGACGGCGGTGAAGTCGGCGAAGAGCGCCCGCAGTTCGTCCGCGGAGTAGGCCAGGCCGCCCTCCAGCCCGCCGAGGCGGTAGAGCTCCTCGTCGGGGCGCTCGGAGCCCATCGCGCCGGCCGCGAAGGCGGTGACGGCGAAGTGCCCGCCCGGGGCGAGTACGCGGTCGAGCAGGGCCAGGTAGCTGATCCTGCGGTGCGGCGGGAGGTGGTGCAGACAGCCCGAGTCGTAGACCAGGTCGTACCGGGCGTGCGGGAGTTCGACGTCGAAGATGCCGCCGCGGTGGAACCGCGGACGCCGCGCCGTGCCGGCCCCGGAGGCGCGCTCCTCGGCCCAGGCGATCGCGGTGGGCGAGAGGTCGACGGCGTCCACGTCGAAGCCGAGCGAGGCGAGGTGGATCGCGTTGCGGCCCGGCCCGCAGCCGAGGTCCAGCGCCCGCCCCGGGGAGAGCAGGCCGCGGTCGAGGTAGGAGACCAGGTTCTCGTCCGGCTTGGGGGCGAAGAACGGGCGGTCGGCGGAGCGGTCGGCGTAGAAGCCGTCCCACCAGGCGGCGGCCCCGTCCGTCCAGCGGTCGGCGGCCGGCGGGAAGAGCCGGTCGAGCAGGTCGAGAACGTCCTCGGTGGTGCGGATGCTGCGGTTCATGAGGTCGAGCGTAGTGATCGCGGACGGCCGCCGACAGGGTCGTCACCGCAGGTGGGAAGGGGTGGGGCGGGGGCTGCGGCAGGGGCAGGGCGGGGGTCGGCCGGGGGGTGCCGGGGCGGGGGCGGCGGGGCGGCGGCGGGGGCGTGGCGGACCGTCAGGGGGCCTTTGCGAGCGGGCCCGGGAGGCGCTGCGGGGGCGCCCGGATCACGGTTGGGGAACGGTCCGCGGGGCGGGCCCGCAGACCGCGCCGGGGCCGCGCCGGGGCCGTCGCGGCGGGTGCGGCGCGGGGCCGCGCGGGCGGCACGGTGCCCGCCGCCGCGGGCCGGCCGGCCTCAGCCGGCGAAGCGCTCGCGCAGGGCGGCCAGGCCGGAGGTGAACACGCCGTGCACCCGGCCGGCGGCGGCCTCGCGGTGCTCGGGCGCCACGTCGTAGCGGGCCGTCCACTCGACGAAGCTGGCGCGGAGCTCGGTGATCTCGGTGACCCGCAGGGTGGCCCGGTAGCGGTCCAGTTCGAAGGTGCCGTCGGGGAAGCCGTAGGTGTAGCTGCGGGCCTCCTCGTCGTAGGCGAGCAGGGTCTCGCGCAGCATGACGCCCTCGAACCCGAAGACCCGGACCGACCCGATCGTGTTGCCGGTCAGCTCGTTGCCGAGCCGGCTCTCCGGAAGGTGCGGGTGCCAGCCGCCGAGGCCGTGGAAGTCCCGCACCAGGGCCCAGACCCGCTCCGCGGGGGCCTCCACCACCGTGCTGACCTTGGTTCCCGCCATGGGTGCCGCCGCCTTTCGTGACGTGCCGTTCGGACGGTTGCCATCCTCGGCCCGGCGGGCGGCGGACGCCAGCAGGCGGGCCGGACGGCTGCCGGCCTGACCCCGGCCGTTGTGGGAACCGCCTCGACCGGCGGCCCGTTGGGTTCCTCATGAACGATGAACGGATCTCCCTGGGCCCCGTCACCGAAGCCGAACTGCCCCTCTTCGAAGCGCTGCTGGCCGACCCGCAGGCGCTCGGCGAGTACCAGTGGTTCGGCTGGCGGGACCCGGGCCGCTTCCGGCGCCGCTGGCTGGAGAACGGCCTGCTGGGGGACGACCAGTCGGTGCTCGCGGTGCTGTCCGGCGGCGGGTTCGCCGGCTTCGTCGCCTGGCGGCGCAAGGGCTCGGTCGGCCTGGCGTCCTGCTGGAACATCGGGGCCCAGCTGCGGCCCGAGGCACGCGGGCGCGGCATCGGCACCGAGGCCCAACGCCTGCTCGCGGACTACCTGTTCGCGCACACCCCGGTGATGCGGCTGGAGGCCGACACCGAGGACACCAACCTCGCCGAGCAGCGGGCGCTGGAGAAGTGCGGCTTCACCCGTGAGGGCGTCCGGCGCAGCGCGACGTTCCGGGACGGCGCCTGGCGGGACGTCGTCCGCTACAGCCTGCTGCGCACCGACCCCCGGCCCTGAGAGTCCCTAGCGGCCGGGGTCGGGGGCGGGGGCCGGTGCGGTGTCCGTGCCGGGGGTGAGCAGGTAGCGGGCGCCGGGGCCGGCCTCGCCGGCGCGGTCGGCGGCGTTGTAGAGGGAGCAGCGGGAGAGCGACAGGCAGCCGCAGCCGATGCAGCCGCTGAGCTTGGCCTTGAGGCGCTCCAGTTCGGCGATCTGCTCGTCGATGCGGCTCTGCCAGGACGCGGCCACGAGGTCCCACTCGTTGCCGCTGGGGGCGGGGCGCTCGGGGAGCCGGTCCAGGGCGACGCGCGCCTCGTCGAGGGAGAGGCCGACCCGCTGGGCGGCGCGGACGAAGGCGATCCGGCGCAGCGTGCCGCGGGTGTAGCGGCGCTGGCCGCCGGAGGTGCGGGTGGCGTGGATGAGGCCGAGGCTCTCGTAGTAGCGCAGGGCGGAGGCGGCGAGGCCGCTGCGGTGGGCGAGCTGCCCGATGGTGAGCAGGTCGTTGCGGTGCGGCCCGGGGGCGCGGCCGTGGTCGGGTGTCGCCGTCATGGACGCCCACTGTAGCCGCTTGACCTCAAGTCGGCTTGAAGTTGCACCATCGTGGTCATGACGACGAACGCGACCGCGGTCAGCACCCGTTTCGAGGACCTGCCGGGTCTGATGGGCCTGATGACCGGCGACGAGAAGCACGGGCCCGCCGCCACCTCCACCCTGGACGCCCTCTGGGTGCTGTACGACCGGGTGCTGCGGGTCACCCCGGACCGCGCCGAGGCGCCCGACCGCGACCGCTTCCTGCTCTCCAAGGGCCACGGCCCGATGGCCTACTACGCGGTGCTGGCGGCCAAGGGCTTCGTCGACCCGGCGGTGCTGGCGGGCTTCGGCGGCTACGACTCCCCGCTCGGCCACCACCCGGACCGGCTGCTCGTCCCCGGGGTGGAGATCGCCTCCGGCTCGCTGGGCCACGGGCTGCCGCTGGGCGTCGGCACCGCGCTGGGCCTGCGGGCGCAGGGGCTGGCCGATCCGGCGGTGTGGGTGCTGGTCGGCGACGCCGAGTTCGACGAGGGCTCCAACCACGAGGCGGTGGCGTTCGCCGGCGCGTACGGGCTGGACCGGCTGCACGTGGTGGTGATCGACAACTCCTCGGCCACGCACGGCTGGCAGGGCGGGATCGCGGCCCGGTTCGCGGCCGAGGGCTGGTCCACCCGGACGGTGGACGGCCGTGACCACGAGGCGCTGTACGAGGCCTTCACCGTCGAACACCCCGGCCGCCCGCACGCGGTGGTCGCCCGGGTCGAGCCCAAGGACTCCTGAGCCCGGCCGGGCCCCGGCACCGAGCACCGCCGGGCCGGAGCACAGACCGAGCGCCGGAGCACCGACAGCCGGAGCACAGACCGAGCGCCGGAGCACAGAGCGCCGGAGCACCGACCGGCACACCAGGACGCACACCGTGAAAGGCACCACCCTGATGGAAACCATGCGCGACCGCTTCATCGACGTCACCTCCCGGCTGCTGGACGAGGACCCGCGACTGGCCCTGGTGCTCGCCGACATCACCGCCGCCTCCTTCGGTCCGGCCCGGGAGCGGCACCCCGACCGGGTGGTCAACGTCGGCATCCGCGAGCAGCTGCTGATCGGCGCGGCCGGCGGCCTGGCGCTGACCGGGATGCGCCCGATCGCCCACACCTTCGCGAGCTTCCTGATCGAGCGGCCCTTCGAGCAGGTCAAGCTGGACCTGGTGCACCAGGGCGTCGGCGCCGTGCTGGTCAGCGCGGCCGGCTCCTACGACTGGCCGGCCGGCGGCCGCACCCACATGTCGCCGGGCGACGTCGCCCTGCTGGACACCCTGCCGGACTGGACGGTCCACGTGCCCGGCCACCCGGACGAGGCCGAGCAGTTGCTGCGCCACGCCGCCGCGGACGGCGACCGCAACGTCTACGTCCGGCTGTCCGCGCACCGCAACGCGGCCGCCGTGCCGGTGGAGGCGGGGCGGTTCACCACCGTGCGGAGCGGTTCGCGCGGGGTGGTGCTCGCGGTCGGGCCGATGCTGGACGGGGTGCTGGCGGCCACCGAGGGGCTGGACGTCACGGTCCTGTACGCGGCGACGGTGCGCCCCTTCGACGCGGCCGGGCTGCGCGCGGCGGTGGGGGAGCGGGCCGACGTGGTGCTGGTCGAGCCGTACCTGGCGGGCACCTCGTCGAACGAGGCGCACGCGGCGCTGGCCGACCGGGCGCACCGGGTGCTGGGCCTGGGCGTGCCGCGGGAGGAGCACCGGCACTACGGCTCGATCGAGGAGCACCTGGCGGCCTACGGGCTGGACGCGGCCTCGCTGCGGGAGCGGATCGGCACCTTCCTCTGGTGACCCGGGCGGTCGCGCGCGGTGCCGGGCCGGGGGTGACCCGGGCGGTCGCGCCGCGGCGCCGGGGCGCTCAGACCGCCACGACGGCGACGGAGTCCGCCGCGAGCCGGACCGCGGAGCCGTCGAGCCGGGCCGGTCCGAAGGCCGCGACGACCTCCCGCCCGGCCGCCCCCAGCGGCACCGCGGCCTCGGCGGTGCCGAGGTTGACCGCGATCCGGTACGGCCCACGGTGCACCACCAGCCAGCGCGCCGCCTCGTCGTGGGTGACCCGGACGGCGCCGAGGTCCGGGTCGGACAGTTCCGGACGGTCGCGCCGCAGCGCGATCAACGTCCGGTACCAGTCGAGGAGTTCGGAGTGCGGCGCGCGCCGGGGTTCGGTCCAGTCGAGGACGGAGCGCAGTACCGTGGCGGGCTCCTGAGGGTCCGGGACGGCCTCGGCGGCCCAGTCGTGCTCGGCGAACTCCCGCCGCCGGCCCTGCCGGACGGCCTCGGCGAGCTGCGGGTCGGTGTGGTCGGTGAAGTACTGCCAGGGGGTGGCCGCGCCCCACTCCTCGCCCATGAACAGCATCGGGGTGAACGGCGAGGTGAGCACGAGGGCGGCGCCGCAGGCGAGCCGGCCGGGCGGGAGGGCGCTGGAGAGGCGGTCGCCGAGCGCCCGGTTGCCGATCTGGTCGTGGGTCTGGAGGTAGCCGAGCAGCCGGTGCCCGCCCTCGGGCGGGAAGGGCCGGCCGTGGTGGCGGCCGCGGAAGCTCGACCAGGTGCCGTCGTGGAAGTAGCCCCTGGTGAGGGTCTTGGCGACGGCGGCGAGCGGCCGGCGGGCGAAGTCGCCGTAGTAGCCCTGGGATTCGCCGGTGAGCGCGCAGTGCAGGGCGTGGTGGAGGTCGTCGCTCCACTGGGCGGTGAGGCCGTGGCCGCCGTGTTCGCGGGCGGCGGTGGTGCGCGGGCTGTTGAGGTCGGACTCGGCGATCAGGAACAGCGGGCGGTTGGTGGCGACGGCCAGCCTGTCGACCTCGTGGGAGAGTTCCTCGAGGAAGTGGACGGCGCGGTCGTCGGCGAGGGCGTGCACGGCGTCCAGCCGCAGGCCGTCGATCCGGTAGTCGCGCAGCCAGGCCAGGGCGCTGCCGATCAGGTAGCGGCGCACCTCGTCGGAGCCGGGGGCGTCCAGGTTGACCGCCGCCCCCCAGGGCGTGTGGTGCCGCTCGGTGAAGTACGGCCCGTAGGCGGGCAGGTGGTTGCCGGACGGGCCGAGGTGGTTGTGGACGACGTCCAGGACCACGCCGAGGCCCTTGCGGTGGGCGGCGTCGACGAAGCGCTTCAGCCCCTCGGGCCCGCCGTAGGGCTCGTGCACGGCCCACGGCGCGACCCCGTCGTAGCCCCAGCCGTGCCGGCCGGGGAACGGGCAGACCGGCATCAGCTCGACGAAGTCGACGCCCAGCCCGACGAGGTGGTCGAGGTGTTCGGCGGCGGCCTCGAAGGTGCCGCGGGCGGTGAAGGTGCCGATGTGCAGCTCGTACAGCACCGCTCCGGGCAGCGGGCGGCCGCGCCAGCCCGTCCGGGACCAGTGGAACGCGGCGTGGTCGACCCGGCGGCTGGGGCCGTCGGGGCCGTGCGGCTGCCGGGGCGAGCGGGGGTCGGGCCGCGGCGGACCGCCGTCGAGGCGGAAGGCGTAGTCGCCGTCCGGCGCCTCGCCGGACCACCAGCCGTCGCGGTCCGCGTCGGGCGCCAGCGGGTGGTCCGTGCCGTCGACCCGGACGTCGACGCGGTCGGTGGCGAAGGGGGCCCAGACCTCGTACTGGTTCACGCGCTCTCCGTCGGGTCGGTGGTCGCGGTGGAGGCCGCCCCGGGCGCGGCGGGCCGGGTCAGCAGCGCCACCGGGTGGGCGGCCAGCAGCTCGGCGACCGGGACCGGCCCGGCCGGGTGGGGCCGGCCGGTCAGCCGGTCCGTCCACGGACCGCCCGCCGGCAGCTCCAGGGCGGTGGTGCGCCACCCGCCGGAGCGCTCCAGCCCGTACGGGAGCCGGGTGACGGCGGTGATCACGTCCTCGCCGCGGGCGAAGGCGAGCAGGTGGTCGGCGGCGGGCCCGGTGGCGGCCAGCGGCCGGTAGCGGCCGAGCGGGCGGGCGCGGCGCAGGTGCAGGGCGGTGGTGGTGAGGTGCAGCTTCTCGCGGGCGAGGTCGCCGGGGCGGGGGGTGGCCGAGTCGGTGAGCCGGACGGCGAGCGCGCCGAGGTCGACGGCGCGCCGGTTGTCCGGGTCGACGAGGGTGTACAGCGGCTCCTCGCTGCCCTGGTAGAGGTCGGGCACGCCGGGGACGGTGAGGTGCAGCAGCGCGGCGGAGAGCGTGTTGGCGCGGGCGTACGGGGCGATGGCGTGCACCTTGCCCTCGATCCGGGGGAGCAGCCCGGCGTTGGCGTACACGGCGCGGGCGCGGGCCTCGACGTCCTGCTCGTAGCGGGGGTCGGGGGCGGTCCAGGAGGTGCGCAGCTTGGCCTCGCGGGCGGCCTTGAGCAGGGCGGCGACCAGCCGGTCGGGGTCGATCGGCCAGGCCGCGACGAGGGTGTGCCAGAGCAGCCAGTCGCCGTCCCGGTCGGGGCCGGGCCCGGCGGCGGTGGACCAGGCGGCGGCCTCGGCCGCCCAGGCCCCGGGCTGCTCGGCGAGGACGGCGAGGCGGGCGCGGGCGTCGGCGCTGCGCTTGGTGTCGTGGGTGGACAGCACCGTCATGCTGCCCGGCCAGTGCTGTTCCAGGTCGCGGCACCAGGCGTGGAAGTCGGCCGGGCGCAGCCCCGGCCGGGCGGGTTCGCCGCCGACCTCGTTGAGGCCGGGCAACGCGTTCCAGCGGTAGAACGCGGTGTCCTCGACGCCCTTGGCCGCCACCGCGGCGGCGGTCTGCGCGAAGCGCTCGCAGAACTCGTCGTGCTCGGGCCCGCGGCCGGCCGCGCCGAGGGCCAGCGCGGCGACCAGCCGGTCGGTCGGGTCGGCCGAGCCGTCCAGCGCGGCCCGCAGCCCGGCCTCGGCGGCCGCCGGGACGGGCTCTCCGGGCCGCGCGTAGGGCCGGTACCCGGGGTAGCCGGTGAGCAGCCGGCGCACGGAGTCGCGCAGCTGCCAGGGTGCGTGGTCGGCGTGCGCCGGGTCGGCGGCGCCGATCCGCAGCGCGGTGCGCACCAGCCGGTCGACCTCGGCGGCCAGCTCGCCCCGCGGGCCGGTCATGTCGGCCCGGCCGCGCCGGGCGGCGGCGACGGCCGGGTGCGGGTCGGCGCAGGGCTCGCCGGCGGCGGTGGTGTCGGCGGCGCCGCTGACGAAGGCGGGGTAGGCCCCGGCCAGCCGGCAGGCGCCCGCGTGGTCGGTGAGCACGCCGTCGATGCGGCGCAGCGCGTCGTAGCCGGTGGTGCCCGCGCAGGGCCAGTCGGCGGGCAGCCGTTCGTCGCCGGTGAGGATCTTCTCGACCACGGTGTAGGCCCCTCCGGTGGCCTCGGCGAGGCGGCGCAGGTAGCCGCGCGGGTCGGCGAGTCCGTCGGGGTGGTCGATCCGGAAGCCGTCCAGGACGCCGTCGGCGTGCAGCCGCAGCAGGACGGCGTGGGTGGCGGCGAAGACCTCGGGCTCCTCGACCCGGACGGCGATCAGCTCGTTGACGGTGAAGAACCGGCGGTAGTTGAGCTCGGTGCGGGCCAGCCGCCACCAGGCGAGCCGGTACCACTGGCGGGCGAGCAGCTCGGGCAGGGGCAGGCCCTCGGTGCCGGGGCGCAGCGGCAGCTCGTGGTCGTGGTAGCGCAGCACCGGGCCGTCGACGGCCAGCTGGTCCAGGACGGCGCCGAGCCGGTCGCCGAGCAGCGGCAGCAGCACCCGGCCGCGCCCGGGGGCGTCGGCGGGGCCGGGCTGGGCGGTCCAGTCGATGTCGAACCAGGGCGCGTAGGGGGAGTCGGGGCCGTCCCGCAGCACCTCCCAGAGCGGCCGGTTGAGCCGTTCGGGGACGGGCACGGCCATGTGGTTGGGGACGACGTCGGCGATCAGCCGCAGGCCGTGCCGGTGGGCGGCGGCGGCCAGCGCGCGCAGTGCGCCCTCGCCGCCGAGCTGTTCGCTGATCCGGCCGTGGTCGACGGTGTCGTAGCCGTGGGTGGAGCCGGGGGCGGCCTCCAGCAGCGGGGACAGGTGCAGGTGGGAGACGCCGAGGGCGGCGAGGTAGGGGACGGCGGCGGTGGCGTCGTGCAGGGTGAAGCCGGGCTGGAGCTGGAGCCGGTAGGTGGACGTCGGGACGGTGGCGGCCGGGCGGGGCTGCGCGGGCTCGGCGGCGGAGGTCATAGGTCCATGAGTACCCGGGGGAGCCCGCCGCCAAGACCCGTTGCTGACCCGAACAGGTGACCGGGCCCGGTCACGCGGGCCGCTGCAGCACCATCAGCGAGCGGTCGGTGAGCCACAGGGTGTCGCCGGCCTTGACCCGGGCGCCGGTGCCCGGGGCGGGCAGCCGGGGCTGCGCGGTGTCGACCACCACCTGCCACTCCTGCCCGTGGTCGGCGGGGACGGTGAACTCCAGCGGTTCGAAGTGCGCGTTGAACATCAGCAGGAAGGAGTCGTCGACGATCCGCCCGCCGCGCCGGTCGGGTTCGGAGATGGCGTAGCCGTTGAGGAAGACGGTCAGCGACTTGGCGTAGCTGGCGCCCCAGTTGCGCTTGGTCATCTCCTCCCCGCCGGGGGTGAACCAGGCGATGTCGGTGAGGTCGTCGTGCCCGCCGGTGGTGGCGGGCGCCCCCGCGCCCGGCCGGCCGGAGACGGGGCGCCCGTGGAAGAAGCGCCGCCGGCGGAACACCGGGTGGTCGCGCCGCAGCCAGATCATGCCCTGGGTGAACTCCAGCAGCCGGGCCTGCGGGCCGTCGTCCTGCGGCCAGTGCACCCAGGAGATCTCGTTGTCCTGGCAGTAGGTGTTGTTGTTGCCCTGCTGGGTGCGGCCGAGCTCGTCGCCGTGGGAGAGCATCGGCACGCCCTGGGAGAGCATCAGGGTGGCGATGAAGTTGCGCTGCTGGCGGGCTCTGAGGTCCTCGACGGCAGGGTCGGTGCTGGGGCCCTCGGTGCCGCAGTTCCAGGAGCGGTTGAAGGACTCGCCGTCGCGGTTGTCCTCGCCGTTGGCCTGGTTGCGCTTGTCGTTGTAGGAGACCAGGTCGCGCAGGGTGAAGCCGTCGTGGCAGGTGACGAAGTTGATGGAGGCGATGGGGCGGCGGCCGTCGTCCTGGTAGAGGTCGGAGGAGCCGGTGAGCCGGGAGCCGAACTCGGCGAGGGTGGCGTTCTCGCCGCGCCACAGGTCGCGCACGGTGTCGCGGTACATGCCGTTCCACTCCGTCCACAGCGGCGGGAAGTTGCCGACCTGGTAGCCGCCCTCGCCGAGGTCCCAGGGCTCGGCGATCAGCTTGGCCTGGGAGACCACCGGGTCCTGCTGGACGAGGTCGAAGAAGGAGGAGAGCCGGTCGACCTCGTGGAACTGCCGTGCCAGGGTGGCGGCGAGGTCGAAGCGGAAGCCGTCGACGTGCATCTCGGTGACCCAGTAGCGCAGCGAGTCCATGATCAGCTGGAGCACGTGCGGGCTGCGCATCAGCAGGCTGTTGCCGGTGCCGGTGGTGTCCTCGTAGAAGCGCTGGTCCCGGGCGAGACGGTAGTAGGAGACGTTGTCCAGGCCGCGCAGCGAGAGCGTCGGCCCGAGGTGGTTGCCCTCGGCGGTGTGGTTGTAGACGACGTCCAGGATCACCTCGATCCCGGCCGCGTGCAGCGCCTTGACCATCGACTTGAACTCCTGCACCTGCTGGCCGCGGTCGCCGTTGGAGGAGTAGGAGGAGTGCGGGGCGAAGAAGCCGATGGTGTTGTAGCCCCAGTAGTTGGACAGGCCCAGGTCGCGCAGCCGGTGGTCGCGGACGAACTGGTGCACCGGCATCAGCTCGATCGCGGTGACGCCGAGCTTGGCCAGGTGCTCGATCACCGCCGGGTGGGCCAGGCCGGCGTAGGTGCCGCGGATCTCCTCGGGGATGCCCGGGTGCAGCTGGGTGAGGCCCTTGACGTGGGCCTCGTAGATGACGGTGCGGTGGTAGTCGGTGCGCGGCGGGTGGTCGGTGCCCCAGTCGAAGTACGGGTTGATGACCACCGAGTGCATGGTGTGCGGGGCCGAGTCGAGGTCGTTGCGGCGCTCGGGGGCGCCGAAGTGGTAGCCGTAGACGGCCTCGTCCCAGTCGATGGTGCCGCTCATCGCCTTGGCGTACGGGTCCAGCAGCAGTTTGGCGCTGTTGTGCCGCAGGCCCAGGCCGGGGTTGTAGGGGCCGTGGACGCGGAAGCCGTAGCGCTGGCCCGGCTGCACGCCGGGGAGGTAGGCGTGCCGGACGAAGGCGTCCGTCTCGCGCAGCTCGACGGCGGTCTCCGAGCCGTCCTCGCCGATCAGGCACAGCTCGATGCGGTCGGCGCTCTCGGAGAACACCGCGAAGTTGGTGCCGGCCCCGTCGTAGGTGGCACCGAGGGGGTAGGGCTTACCCGGCCAGACCTGCATGAGTCCTCAACTTCCTTGCCAATGACTGAAACTGACAGGTAGTCCGACAATCTGCCCCGGACCCGGACGCTCTCTTCCCGGCCGGGCGGCCGGGCATGTGCGGCGCCCGTGCGCCGTGACGCACGGCACAGTGCGCATACTCCCCGAGCCTTCCCCCGGCGGCCGGGACATGTGATCCCGGTTCGCCCGAACGGGTGTCCGGCGGCCATTCCTGTGAAGAGTGGGCCTGGTGGTGGCCCCGGGCCCGGTGGGCCATCCGGCTGCGCACCGCTCGCGGCGGGCAGTACCCTTGATCGTCCGGCCGCCCCGGGCCGGTGGCGGTCCATCAGCCGATCGGGGCCAGAAGGCAGCAGCAGACCAGATGAGGTGGCGCATGGTGTTCCCCGCCGGCGGCCGCGGCTCGGAGCCCGGCGGCCCCGACCGGGGCGGCGCCCGCAGCGAGGCGCCCACGGTCGTCATGCGCCCCACCTCCACCGGCCGCGCCCTGGTGCCCGCCCAGGGCGGCCCGGTCGAGGTCCCCGCCCTCGCCTGGTCCGTCGCCGAGTGGGAGGACGCCTACCAGCGGGTACGGCTGTCCGGCCGCGCCTACGTCTGGCTCAACCTCGTCGAACAGCGGCTGCGCTCCCTCGTCGACGAGGTCCTGCACCCCATCTACGCCCCCGCCCACGGCGAGGACTGGGTCACCGCGGCCGCCGGCCCCGCCGGCGAGGAGTGGGCCCACCGGGCCGGCGCCGTCCGCGAGATCAGCCGCCGCAAGGGCTACCTGCTCGACCCGGCCGACGACGACCCGCTGGTCTTCCTCACCCTGCCCCAGCTGCGCGAGCTGATGGTCCAGCACTGGCCCTGCTTCGAGCCCTACCTGGCCGACCGGCGCGAGATCGAACTCGCCCTGGACGAGCTGGAGGTGGCCCGGCACGTGGTCTCCCGCAACCGGGTGCTCACCCCGACCGTCCTCGCCCAGACCGAACGCGCCGCCGCCCGCCTGCTCGCCGTCCTCGACGGCGGCGCCGGCGGGGTGCCCGCCGACGTCGTCGAGTCCCTCGTCGCCGGCCGCTACGCCGACGTCGTCGCCGTCCACGCCGACCGGGTCCGCCTCCAGCGCGACCTGCCCGTCGAGGACCTCCTGGACGGCGCCCGGCGGCTCGACGCGCTCGGCATCGGCCTCGGCATGCTCTGCCAGAACTACACCGGCAAACGGCTCGTCCGGCTGGCCGGCGAGGGCTGCCGGGTCCGGCTGCTCTTCCTCAATCCGGCGAGCAGCGCCGTCCGCCGGCGCGAACGCGAACTCGGCCTCGGGCGCAACGAGTTGTCCCGGTCCATCGAGATGAACATCATGCACGTGCGCCGGGTCCGGGCCCGGCTGCGCGACCAGGGCGGCTTCGAGATCCGGGTCTTCGACGAGACCCCGCGCTTCACCGCCTACCTGGTCGAGGGCCCGCGCCCGGCCGGCCAGATCGGCGGCCGCCGCCAGACCCGCGACCTCGGCGTCATCCAGCCCTACCTGCGCCGCTCCCGCGGCATGGAGTCCCCCGCCCTGGTCCTGCGCGGCGGCGCCGGCCAGCAGCCCGGCGGCACCGAGGCGGGGCTGCTGGAGGTCTACCGCGAGGAGTTCGAGGGCGTCTGGGGCGACTCCCGGCCCGTCTCCTGAGGGCGCCGCCCGCCGGGTGGCGCCCGGTCGGGGCGGTGCGGGCCGTGGTGGGCGGAGCCCCCGTGTCGATCACGGGGGACGACGGCGGCGCACCGCGTCTCGAGGACGTGCACCGACCCTGAGGAACCGGCCCGGCGGCCGTCCACACGCTCAGGGGTCCCACGCGGCCTCCGCCCCGTCCGCGGTGGTGTCGGCCGCCGCGGCCTCGGTGTGCGAGTGCGTGGTCCGGGGCGTGCGGTCGCCCGTGCGGTCGTGTGCCCAACCACACCGTGCGTCGCCGCCGTTGGGGCTCCCGGACGCGGTCCGGGGCCGGCCGCGGCCGCTCGTGCGCCGCCCCCGCCGGACCGCCCGCGGCCCCACCCAGCGGCCGGGTTGTCGGTGGGGCGGGTGATGATAGGGGCTGATTCGAGCGGCCGGACGGAAGGACACACCCCTATGAGCTGGTGGCAGCAGCCACTGGTCGGCTTCGACCTGGAGACCACGGGCACCGACCCGGCCGTGGACCGCATCGTCACGGCCGCGCTCGTGGACACCGTCGGGGCCCGCCGGGTGGGGGCCGCGCACTGGCTGCTCGATCCCGGGGTCCCGATCCCGGCGGAGGCGGAGGCGATCCACGGCATCGGCGACGACGTGGCCCGCGGCAAGGGCCGGCCGGCCGCGGAGGCGGTGGAGGAGATAGCCGCCGCGCTCTGCGAGCGGCTCGCCGCCGGGCACCCGGTGGTCGCCTTCAACGCCCCCTTCGACCTGTCGCTGCTCGACGCCGAGCTGCGCCGGCACGGGCTGACGCCGCTCGCGGAGCGCCTCGGCGGGCCGGTCGGCCCGGTGCTGGACGCCCTGGTCGTCGACCGCGCCGTGGACAGGTACCGCAAGGGCTCGCGCACCCTGCAGCGGGTCTGCGAGGTGTACGGCGTGGAGCTGACCGACGCGCACGAGGCCGGCAGCGACGCGCTGGCCGCCGTCCGGGTCGCGGTCGCGCTCGCCGAGCGCTACCGCGCCGAGGTCGGCGACGTCCCGGCGGCCGAGCTGCACCAGCGGCAGATCGGCTGGTACCGGGAGTGGGCCGAGGGCCTGCAGGAGTGGCTGCGCCGCGGCAAGGACCCGCAGGCCGTGGTGGATCCGCGGTGGCCGATGAGATGACCGCCGCCGCCGGAGCGCGCGGGCGGTGGTGCCGTCCGGGCCTCCGGGCCGAGTGGCCGATGGCCGAGTGGTCGGTCCGTGGTCCCCGTGCCCCGCGGCCGGGCCCGCCGCCGGAGGGCGCGCCGGGTGCGGGCCGGGCTCCGGCGTTGTGCCGCGCCGCGGTGGCCGGGCGCGGCGCGGCCGTCGGCTCCGCTAGGCGGCCGGGAAGTCGAAGGTGTAGCCCTGGGCCACCAGCCAGGGCAGCAGCTGCTTGAGCGCGGCGATGGTCTGGCTGCGGTCGCCGCCGCCGTCGTGCATCAGGATCACGCCGCCGGGCTTCAGCTGGTTCTGCACGGTGGAGACGATGGCGGGCACGCCGGGGCGCGACCAGTCGCGCGGGTCGACCGACCAGCCCAGCGAGGACATCCCCAGGCCCGCGGTGATCTGCTCGTTGTCGGCGTTGAACCCGCCGCCGGGGGCGCGGAACCAGGTCACCTGGGTGCCGGGGCCGCCGGCCTGGACGATCATGTCCTTGGCGGCGGAGATCTCGTAGGCGGCCTTGTCGTGGGGGAGCTTCGCGAACGGCTGCGGGTGGTGGACGCTGTGGTCGCAGAGCCGGTGGCCGGCCGCGAGGACGCGCTTGACCAGGGCCGGGTTGGCGGCGGCGTTCTGGCCGATCTCGCAGAAGGTGGCCTTGGCGTGGTACTGCGCGAGCAGGTCGAGGATCTGCCCGGTGGCGGGGCCGGGGCCGTCGTCGAAGGTGAGTGCCACGGTGCGGCCGCCGGAGGCGGTGGAGGACAGGACGGTGCCGGGCTTGGCGTGGCCGGGGGCCCCGGGCGCGGACGCGGTGGGGGCCGGCGGTGCGGGGGTGGCCGGGTGGGAGGAGTCGGCCGGCACGGCGGGGACGGCGCTGGGCGCTCCGGTCGCCGGTCCTGCCGGTGACCCCGTCGTCGATCCCGTCGTCGATCCGGTCGGGGAGCCCGTCGGGGATCCGGCCGGGGTGCCCGGCTGCTTGGACGTGCGCGGCTTCGGGGTGGCCGGCGGGGCGGCGGGGGAGCCGGCCACGGCGTCGGAGCCGGGGGTGGGCGCGATGGTCCCGGCCGGGGTCCCGGTCGGCGCGCCGGTGTCCGGGGTGATGGTGATCGGCGGCCGGGTGGCCGGGCTGCCGCCGGCCTGCGACTGGAGCGCCCCGTTCGCGGTGCCGCACGCGGCCAGGCCCAGGGCGGCGGCCACCACGACGCAGCCCGCGAACAGCCGCCGGCGGCGGGCCGTGCGGGTCGGGAGGGTGGCTTCGCGGGGGGCGGGCTGGGGCATGGCGGCGGCTCCGGTTGGCGCAGAGGGGTGCATGGACGGGGGCCGATCCCTCGGTCAGGATGACTGTCCGATAGGACGCCGATCGTACGTGCCCCGGTTGCGCGCCGGACCGGACCGCCGTAGGAGTCTTCTCACACCGGCCCGGGTTGGCACCCCACCCGTCCGGCGGTTATCCGGCGCCCCTCGCGCCCCGTCCGCCCCCGCGTCAGAAGGGGTACCAGCGCACCCCGGTGGCCCCCTCCCGCAGCGACTCGACCCGGCGCCGGAACTCCGCCAGCGCGGCCGGGTTCCCGGGCGCCTGCTGGGCGACCCAGGAGGCGCTGGCCGTCTCCCGCGCCCCGCGCAGCACCGCGAAGCCGGGCCAGTCCCGCACGTCCCAGCCGTACGCCGCGGTGAACGCCCGGTACTCCTCCCCGGGCACGCCGTACCGGTCGTGGCTGAGCGCGAGGACCACCAGGTCGTGCTCCCGCAGGTCGTGCGAGACGGTCTCCAGGTCGAGCAGGACGGGCCCGTCCGGGCCGACGTGGACGTTGCGCGGCAGCGCGTCGCCGTGGATCACCCCGGGCTGCAGGTGCGGGGAGAGGTCGGGGAGGGCGGCGGCGAAGGCGTCCCGGCGGCGGCGCAGGAAGTCGACGTCGGCCGGATCGACGTGGCCCTCGGCGCCGGCGAGCCAGCGCTCGACCGGGGCCAGCAGGTCGCGCCGGCCGAGCGGCAGCGGAGGCGCCGGGAGCCGGTGCAGGGCGCGCAGCAGCGGGGCGAGGTCCGCGGGCCGGGCGGGTCGCACGGCGGGGGCGAGCCGGTACCAGAAGGTGACCGGATGGCCGTCGGCGAGCTGCGGCCCGGGCGGGAGCTCCCGGTGGGGGCGCACCACCGGGACGCCCTGCCCGGCGAGCCAGTGGGCGACGGCGAGTTCGCGCCGCGCCCGCTCCTGCAGCTCGGGGCCGCGGCCGACCTTGGCGACGACGGCCGGGTCGCCGAGGTCGAAGACCGCGTTCTCGCCGAGCGCGAGCAGCCGGGCGTCGTCGGGGCCGGGCAGGCCGGCGGACGCGCAGGCCCGGGCGAGCAGCAGCCGGGCGCGGCCCTCGTCGAAGGGGATCATGGGGTGCTCCGTTGTGCCGGCGTTCATCCGGAGGCCTCCGGGTCGTGATCATCATGACGCACCGGTGCCGGGCCCCGCGGGCTGCGGGGTCCGGCACCGGTGCGTGGCGGCCGGCGGGCCGGCGCTGGTGGTACGGGTGGTACGGCGGCGGGACGGGCGCCGGGGCTCAGACCTCGATCCGGCGGTGCCGCGCGCCCTGCGGGGCCGGGGCGGGCAGCCCGCCGTCCGGCGCGGGGCCGGGACCGACCGGCGGGGCGGACCCGAACGGCGCGGTGGAACCGCCGCGCGGGGTGTCGCCGGCACCGGCCGCCGGGGCCGCTTCGCCGTGCGAGAGGTCCGGCAGCCAGTGCAGCCAGCGCGGCAGGTACCAGTTGCGCTCGCCGAGCAGGCTCATCACGGAGGGCAGCAGCACGGCCCGGATCACCGTCGCGTCGATCAGGACGGCGACGGCGAGGCCGACGCCCATCTGCTTCATCGCCTGCATGGAGAGCGTGCCGAAGACCGCGAACACCGCCACCATGATCACCGCGGCGCTGGTGACCACCCCGGCCGTGGAGCGGATGCCGTGGGCGATCGCGGCCCGGGTGGGCAGGCCGCGGTCGCGGCCCTCCTTGATCCGGGAGACCACGAACACGTGGTAGTCCATCGAGAGGCCGAAGAGGATCACGAAGAGGAACAGCGGCACCCAGGACTCGACCGCCCCGACCCCGGCGGTGCCCAGCAGCGAGGCGCCCACGCCGTGCTGGAAGACCAGGGTCAGCACCCCGTACGCGGCGCCCACCGAGAGCAGGTTGAGCACGACGGCGGTGGCGGCGACGGCCAGCGAGCGGAAGGAGGTGAGCATCAGCAGGAAGGCGAAGGCGACCACGAAGCCGAACACCAGCGGCATCGAGCCGGTCATCCGGGCGTTGAAGTCGTACGAGCCGGCGGTCTGCCCGGTGACCGGGGCCTCGGTGCCGGGCACCCGCAGGACGGTGGCCGGCACCAGGTCCTCGCGCAGGGTCCGCAGCGCCTCGTTGCTGGTGGCGTCGTTGCCGGTGCCGTTGAGCGGGACGTCGACGGTGGCGATGCCGTGCTCCGCGTGCACGGTGACGTCCACCGGTCCGTGCATCCGGCCGCTGGCCAGGGCCCGCGCCCTGAGGTCGGCCAGGGCGGCGGTCATCGCGGGGGAGGTGATGTCGGCGGCCTTGACGACGACGGTCGCGGGGGAGGGGCTGCCGGGGAAGGCGGCCTCGATCCGCTGCGCCGCGGTCACCAGGGCGTTGCCGCGGGGCAGTTGCTGCTGGAAGGTCAGGTTGGCGGTGTGCATGGTGAGCAGCGGCGCGGCCAGCGCGAGCAGGAAGGCGCCGGAGAGCAGGGTGGCGGCGAGCGGGCGGCGCAGCACGGGGGTCAGCACGGCGTTCCAGAACCGGCCGCCGGTGTGCGCGGTGTCCCGGCGGCGGAGCCTGCCGAGCAGCGGCACCCGGCCGCGCTCGACCCGGTCGCCGAGCAGGGAGAGCAGGGCGGGCAGCACGGTGAGCGAGCCGAGCACGGCGGTGACGACGACCACGATGGTGGCGAAGGCCATGGCCCGGAAGTCGGCGATCCCGGTGAGGAACATGCCGGCCATGGCGACGACCACGGTGACACCGGAGACCAGCACGGCCCGGCCGCTGGTGGCGGCGGCGACGGCCAGCGCGGTGTGCGGGTCGCGGCCGGCGGCCCGTTCCTCGCGTTCGCGGCGCAGGTAGAACAGGCAGTAGTCGACGCCTACGGCGAGGCCGACCAGCAGCATGACCGAGCTGGCGTCGTTGCTGGTGTGCAGCAGGCCGCTGGTCAGCGCGACCAGTCCGCCGGCCGCGACGAAGGCGGTGAGCGCGAGCACCACCGGCAGCACGGCGGCGACCAGGGCGCCGAAGGCGACCAGCAGGATGCCGAGGGCGAGCGGCACGGCCGTCCACTCGGCGCGCGCGAAGTCGTCGGCGAACTGGTCCTGGATCCACTTGCCGGAGCTGGCGTCGCCGAGCTCGACGACGGTGAGGTCGGGGTGCTGCCGCTGCACGGCCGCGACGGCGTCCAGGACGGCGGGGACGTCGGCGAGCGCCCGGTCGTGGTCGCCGTCGAGCGTGAGCTGGACGAGGACGGAACGGCCGTCCGCGGAGACCGCCCCGGTGTCGGCGGGGGAGCGGACCGCGGTGACCTTGCCGGTGGCCCGGACGGCGCTCGTCACCTGGTCGACGACGGCCCGGAAGCCGGGGTCGTCGGCCTTGCGGGTGGCGCTCTGGACCAGGACGTTCTCGGTGGCGGGGCTCTTGAGGCCGGCCTCGGCGAGGAGCCTGGCGGCGCGGGAGACCTGGCCGAGCATGGCCTCGGACTCGGTGACCTGCGTGCTGCCGTGCAGTCCGCCGAGGACGGCGGCGAGCACGACGAAGAGCAGCCAGCCGAAGACGGCGGTCTTCCTGTGCCGGGCGCTCCAGGCGCCGATGGCGGCGGCCGTGCCGGATCTGGTCGTCATGGTGGGTCCCCCCGGGGAGTGCGGCGGTCGTCGCCGGCGCGGTGGTGCCGGACCGGCCCGTGGTGGCCGCCGGATCGCGGGCGCCGGTGCGGTCCGGCGCCGCAACAGACAGTAGGGAAACGGCCGTTGACCAGGTATCCGGCTGGCGGGTGAGCCCGCCCGGGGGCCTTCCTCGGGGGCGGGGTGGGGTTTTCCCTACCGTCCTACCCTGATGTCTCCTCCCCGGGGGTAGGGGGTGGGATCCACCCTGAGGGGGAGCTGTCTCCACCCGGAGCACGAGGTCAAGAGGGGTCCGTTCGGGAGAGACTGGGTCGGGGCCGGTTCGGGGCGGCCCGACGGGGGTTGGAACACGGGGGCTCCTTGCCGGTCGGCAAGCACGTGCTCGTAGGATGACGCCCAGACCTACTTACCTGCCGACCGGCTAGGGAGCGTCGACGAGCGTCTCCCGCCGGTCCTGCCGTCGCCCGGCGTCCCGTCCCCCAAGGGCTGCGGTGAACCATGCCCAGGAGGCATCGAGCATGTTCCACCGACTAGGACAATTCGTCGTCCGCCGCGCGTGGTGGGTGATCATCGCGTGGGTGGTCGGGATGATCGCCGTCGTCGCCACGGCGCCGAAGGTCAGCTCCCAGACCGACGAGGCCGCCTTCCTCCCCAAGCACTACGAGTCCATCCAGGCCATGCAGGTGCAGGAGCGGGCCTTCCCGTCCGCCTTCACCCCGTCCGCGCTCGCCCTGTTCGAGCGCAACGACGGTGGCGCGCTCACCGACGGCGACAAGGCCGCGATGGGCAAGCTCGTCGACGACATGACCGCCAAGAAGATCGACGGCGTCGCGAAGATCGTCCCGCCGAGCGACCAGTTCGGCTTCTCGCCGGACCACAAGTACGCGATGGCCATGATCGAGGTCGACAAGGCCAAGCAGCAGGACCAGAACCAGATCGCGGACGTGGCCAAGGCCATCCGCGACGAGGGCAAGTCGCTCGCCGGCAGCACCGAGCTGAAGTTCCAGCTCGGCGGCCCCGCCGCGCAGGCCCTCGACCAGAAGGACGCCTCCGGCTCGGCCGAGGGCATCATCACCATGGCCACCCTGCTGCTGGTCATCCTGATCGTCGGCATCATCTTCCGCAGCGTCCTGGCCGGCCTGCTGCCGATCCTGGTCTCGCTGGTGGTCGCGCTGCCCGCCTCCATGGGCATGATCAACTACGCCACCAAGGCGTTCGACCTCAAGAGCACACCGGTGCTGATGGCGATCCTGATCGTCGTCGTGCTCGGCGTCGGCACCGACTACTTCCTGTTCCTCGCCTTCCGCTACCGCGAGCGGCTGCGGGCCGGCGACGACCGCAAGGACGCCGTGGTCAACGCGGTCGGCCGGGTCGGCGAGGCGATCGCCTCCGCCGCCGGCGCCGTCACCATCGCCTTCGCCGCGCTGATCCTCTCCAGCCTCGGCATGTTCCAGGCCCTCGGCCCGGCGCTGGCCATCGCGGTGGTCGTCACCGCCCTGGCCGCGCTCACCCTGGCCCCGGCGCTGCTCGCCGTCATCCCCGCCCGCGCCGTCTTCTGGCCCGGCAAGAAGTGGATGAACGAGCCGAGCACCGCGCGCTTCACCGCGCTCGGCCGCGTCGTCCAGAAGCGTCCGGCGCTGGTCGCCGCCTCCTCCGGCGCCGTCCTGATCGCCCTGTCCGTCGGCGCGCTGAGCTACAACGGCCTGTTCGACATGGCCGGCAGCTCCATGCCCAAGGACAAGGAGTCGATGGTCGTCCAGGACAAGATGGCCACCGGCTTCTCCGCCGGCGCCGCCGACCCGAGCCAGGTCTACCTGAGCAGCACCGGGGGCGCGAAGCTCGACCCGGCCTCCTTCCAGGCCTACGCCGACAAGCTCCAGGGCGTCACCGGGGTCTCCAAGGTCTACGTGCCGAGCGCCGAGGCCAAGAGCGTCAGCGCCGACGGCACCACCGCCCAGTTCACCGTCATGCTCAAGGACGCGCCCGCCAGCAACGAGGCGATCGACGCCGTCACCGCGCTGCGCGAGGTCGCCCACGGCCAGGCCCCGGCCGGCACCGAGGCCAAGGTCGCCGGCCTCACCTCGGTGTACAAGGACATCAACCTGGCGATGACCCACGACTACAAGCTGGTCTTCCCGATCGCCGGGCTGCTGATCCTGCTCATCCTGGCGCTCCAGCTGCGCAGCGTGGTCGCCCCCTGGTACCTGATGGCCTCGGTGGGCCTCGGCTTCAGCGCCACGCTGGGTGCCACCACGCTGCTCTTCCAGAAGATCGGCCACGAGACCGGCCTGATGTTCATGATGCCGATCCTGATCTACCTCTTCGTGGTGGCGATCGGGACGGACTACAACATCCTGATCATCGCCCGACTGCGCGAGGAGGCCCGCGAGGGCCGCAGCCCGCGCGAGGCGGCCCGCGAGGCGCTGCGCCACGGTGGTCCGACCGTCGCCGCGGCCGGGTTCATCCTGGCGGCCTCGTTCGGGACGTTCATGCTCGCGGGCAACACCTTCATGATGGAGTTCGGCTTCGCGATGGCCTTCGGCATCATCCTGGCGGCCTTCGTGATGGCGATGTTCTTCACCCCGTCGCTCACCGCGCTGATCGGCAACGCCGCGTGGTGGCCCGGTCACGGCGCGACCCCGGGCCACGGCCACGGCCAGGGCGGCCGCCCCGCTCCGGTGGCGGGCTCGCACGGTGTGCCGGAGCCGGCCGGCCGGCGCTGACCGGTTCGTCCGGAAACAGGCGGCGCCCCGCTTCGGCGGGGCGTCGCCTGCCCCTTTCCCGGCGCCGCCAAACGTGATCTGTCGGGCAGAAAAGTCCCCGGTCAATCGGGGTGCCGCCGTGCTACAGTCGACTCAGTTGCAGTTTTGGTTCCCATGAACGTATGTGTGCGCCTGCTGGTTCCAACCAACAGGCGCATTTGTTTTGTCCGGTGTTTCAGTCTCCGGATGGGGATCGCGGCTACTCCGGGGTCCACACGGTGTGGATCCCTGATGCCCCAGTTTTAGAGGAGACGGTTATGGCTACCGGCACCGTGAAGTGGTTCAACAGCGAGAAGGGCTTCGGCTTCATCGAGCAGGCCGAGGGTGGCCCGGACGTGTTCGCCCACTACTCGAACATCCAGGCGAACGGCTTCCGTGAGCTGCTCGAGGGCCAGCAGGTCGAGTTCGACGTGACCCAGGGCCAGAAGGGCCCGCAGGCCGAGAACATCCGCGTCATCGGCTGACGTCAGCCTCCGCGCTGACTCGCGATATCGCGAAGCGGGGGCCCGCACCACTCGGTGCGGGCCCTCGCCCATGCCGCCGTACGGCCGGGGCGGCGAACTCCAATCCGACGGCCGACCAGCCCCCGACACCGGGGCTGTAGACCTCCGGACGGAGACCCCTTGACCACCCCTGCCCACCCCCCGCGCGACCGCGCCGCCCGCACCGCCGACCGCGGTGCCGACCAGGCCCGCCGCACCGAGCGCCCGCGCCGCGGCGAGAACGCCGACCGCGCCCGCCGCGGCGACAACCCGCGCGCCACCGGCGCCGACCGCTCGCGCAAGCCGCGCAGCCGCGCCGGCGCCCCCCGCACCACCACGCCCGAGGCCGCCGACTTCACCGTCGTCGAGGGCACCCCGGCCCGGCCCCCGGCGGCCACCTTCGCCGAGCTCGAACTGCCCAAGGGCATCCTCGCCGCGCTCACCCGCGAAGGCGTCACCGAGCCCTTCCCGATCCAGGGCGCCACGCTGCCCGACTCGATCGCCGGCCGCGACGTGCTCGGCCGCGGCCGCACCGGCTCCGGCAAGACCCTCGCCTTCGGCCTGCCGCTGCTGGCCCGCACCGCCGGCAAGCGCGCCGTCGGCCGCTACCCGCTGGCGCTCGTCCTGGTGCCCACCCGCGAGCTGGCCCAGCAGGTCACCGAGGCGCTCACCCCGTACGCCACCGCCGTCAACCTGCGGATCACCACCGTCGTCGGCGGCATGTCCATCGGGCGGCAGTCCAACGCGGTGCGGCGCGGCACCGAGGTCCTGGTCGCCACCCCGGGCCGGCTGGACGACCTGATCGGCCGCGGTGACGTCAACCTCTCCGACGTCGCCGTCACCGTCCTCGACGAGGCCGACCAGATGGCCGACATGGGCTTCCTGCCGCAGGTCAGCAAGCTGCTGGAGCAGGTCGCCGAGGGCGGGCAGCGGATGCTGTTCTCCGCGACCCTGGACCGCAACGTCGACCGCCTGGTCAAGCGCTTCCTCACCGACCCGGTGACCCACTCGGTCGACCCCTCGGCCGGCGCGGTCACCACCATGGACCACCACGTCCTCCAGCTGGACCCGGCCGACAAGGCGTCCACCACCGCGCACATCGCCTCCCGCGACGGCCGCGTGATCATGTTCGTGCACACCAAGCACGGCGCCGACCGGCTCGCGAAGCAGCTGCTCGCCAACGGCGTCAAGGCCGCGGCCCTGCACGGCGGCAAGTCCCAGCCGCAGCGCAACCGGGTCCTGGACCAGTTCCGCGACGGCAACGTCACCGCGCTGATCGCCACCAACGTCGCCGCGCGAGGCATCCACATCGAGGGCCTCGACCTCGTCGTCAACGTCGACCCGCCGGTCGACCACAAGGACTACCTGCACCGCGGCGGCCGCACCGCCCGGGCCGGCGAGTCCGGCACCGTCGTCACCCTCGTGCTGCCCGAGCAGCGCCGCGAGGTCAACCGGCTGATGACGGTCGCGGGCATCCGCCCCACCGTCACCAAGGTCCGCCCCGGCGACGCCGACCTCGCCAAGATCACCGGCGCCCGCACCCCCAGCGGCGTCGCGGTCACCCTCGCCGTCCCGGTCGTCGCCGCCCCCGCGGCCGACAAGTCCGCCGAGGGCCGGACCGGCGCCCCGCGCCGCCGCGCCGGCAAGCGCTCCGGGCTGCCCACCGACGTCGACATGAACGGCAACCCGCGCCGCCCCCGCCCCAAGCAGCGGATGGGCGCCGCAGCCCAGGGCGACCGCCCGCAGGCCGCCGGGTTCATCGGCCGCTCCTCCGGCCGCGCCAAGCCCGGCAGCGGCGCCAAGAGCGGCTCCAACTACGGCACCGGCCGCCAGCGGCGCAAGTTCGACTGACGCAGCCCAAGGACGGACACCGGCCCGGCACCCCCCCCGCAGTACGGGGGTGCCGGGCCGGTGGCGTTCCGGCGGGGCGGTGCCGGTGCCCGCGCGGGGTGCCGGTGCCGGCGCCGGTGCGGGTGGCAGTGCCCGCGCGGGTGGCGGCGGTGCCCGCGCCCACGAACGACCCGCCGACCGGCGCCCGTCCGGGCCGCCCCCGCCGGAAACCGCCGGTCGCCGCACCGCGGCCGCTCAGCAGCGGTGCGACCGGCAGTTCCGGCGAGCTGCCGGTTGACGCCCGGTACCGCTTCCCCGAGGCTTCACGAGCCCCGCATATTCCGCACGGAACTGTCACGGGCCAAGCCGAACAAGCCGACTGACGAACAGTCATCCACGAAGGGGACCGGTTCCATGCGCCGCACCACCGCCCTGCTCGCCTCCTCCCTGATCGCCGCCGCCGCCGCGCTCTTCGCTCCGGCCACCGCCGCACAGGCGGCCCCGTCCTGCACGGTCTACGCCAGCCCGTGGAACGCCGTCGGCACCTGCACCGGCCTCGACCCGATGCAGACCTGGGCCGTCACGGCCAGCTGTCAGTACTGGAACGCCGACCACACCATGCAGCTCTTCCGCCCGGCCTTCGGCGGCTTCGGGATGGGCGACGGCAGCGTCTCGGCGAGCTGCATGGTCGGCGACGCCGTCTGGTTCCCGCGCGTCGTCCTCGGCGCCACGCCCCCCGCCGGTCCGACCGGCCAGATCACCGGCTACGCGAGCAAGTGCGTGGACGTGAAGGGCGCGAACACCGGCAACGGCACCCCCGTGCAGATCTACGACTGCAACGGCAGCGTCGCCCAGAAGTGGCGGATCGGCGTCGACGGCACCGTCCGCGCCCTCGGCAAGTGCCTGGACATCAAGGGCGGCGGCACCGGCAACGCCACCCTCGCCCAGCTCTACGACTGCAACGGCACCGGCGCCCAGCAGTGGCAGGCCCGCCCCGACGGCTCGCTCCTCAACCCGCAGTCCGGCCGCTGCCTGGACGACCTCGGGTTCTCCACCACCAACGGCAACCAGCTGGGCATCTGGGACTGCAACGGCGCCGCCAACCAGAAGTGGAACCTGCCCGTCTGATCCGGGCGCCCCGCGCGGGGCGGCGCGGCCGACGCTCCTGCGGCCCCTCCGGGGAGCCGTCGGCCGCACCGCCTCAGGGGCGCTCCGCCGCCGCGCGGTAGCGGCCCGGGGTGAGCCCCGCGTGCCGCTTGAAGGCGTGCGAGAACGCGAACGGCGAGCCGTAGCCGACCTGCCGCGCCACGGTCGGCAGCGGCTGGTCGGTCTCGCGCAGCAGCCGCGCCGCCGTGGTCATCCGCCACCACGTCAGATAGCCGATGGGCGGCTGCCCGGTGAGCGCGGTGAACCTGCGGGCCAGCGTCGCCCGCGACAGCCCGACCCGGGCCGCCAGGTCCTCCACCCGCCAGGGCCGGGTCAGGTCGGAGTGGATCGCCTCCAACGCGGCCGCCACCTCGCGGTCCCGCAGTGCCAGCGGCCACCCCTCCTGCACGTTCCCGTCGAGCCAGGCCCGCACCAGGTACACCAGCAGCAGGTCGAGCAGCCCCGAGACCGCCGCGTCCCGGCCCGGCCGGGCCCCGGAGGCCTCCGCGGCCAGCAGCTCGATCGCCGCGCGCAGCTCCGGGTGGCGGCCGAGCCGGGCCGGGACGTGCACCACCTCCGGCAGGCCGGCCAGCACCGGGTGCGCGCGGGTGCGGTCCAGCCGGTACTTGCCGCACAGGAAGTCGGCGGCGCCGTCCGGGGCGTCCGCCCCGTCGACGAGCGTGCCGAACGGCGCCGGGCCCGTGACCCGCGGCGAGTCGGACAGCGCGTGCGCGCCGCCGTGCGGCACCAGGACCGCGTCCCCCGCCTCCAGCCGGGTCGGCTCGCCGTGCTCGGGGACCAGCCAGCCGGCGCCGCGCAGCAGGACGTGGAACCCGGCCCCGTCGTAGGGCTCGAACCGCTGGCACCACGGCCCGAGGACCCGCAGCCGGTCGGAGGAGGGCCGCCCGGTGCGCATGGCCGCGATCGCGTCGCTCAGTACGTCCACCGGCTCATCGTACGGGCCGGGTGGCGAGACGATCGCGCAATCATACGAGCCGATCGGGCATCGGAACGCTCGCCCGCCCGACCTAACGTGGAGTCATGCAGACCTTCCACCTCGGCGAGATCGAGGTCACCAAGATCGTCGAACTCCAGGGCCCGTTCGCGCCCGCCCGCACCGTCGTCCCGGGCTCGCCCCCCGAGCTCTGGCGGGACAACGCCGCCTGGCTGGCCCCCGACCACTGGAACCCCGCGGACGACCACCTCGTCGGAGCGGTCCAGACCTGGATCCTGCACTGCGCCGACAAGGTCGTCCTCGTCGACACCGGCGTCGGCAACGACCGCGACCGGCCCCAGGCCCCGCTCTTCAGCGGCCTCGAGGGCGACTTCCTCGACCGGCTCGCCGCCGCCGGCGTCCGGCCTCAGGACGTGGACTTCGTCGTCAACACCCACGTCCACTACGACCACGTCGGCTGGAACACCCGGCTGGAGAACGGCGCGTGGACGCCGACGTTCCCCAACGCCACCTACCTGATCCCGCTCGCCGACCAGCGCCACTTCGACCCCCGCAACGCCCACCGGCGCCCCGCCGCCCGGAACGAGCAGGAGCGGGCCGCCCGGGCCGGCGACGAGCTCGTCTACACCGACAGCATCGCCCCCGTGCTCGGCCAGGCCGTGCTCTGGGAGGGCACCCACCGCATCGACGCCGCCCTCACCCTCGAGGCCGCCCCCGGCCACACCCCCGGATCCGCCGTCCTGCGGGTGCGGTCCGGGACGGACCGCGCCGTGTTCGTCGGCGACCTGATGCACAGCCCCGTGCAGATCCTCGACCCCAGCCACAGCAGCTGCTTCTGCGAGGCCCCGCAGCAGGCCGCCGCCACCCGGCGCAGCGTGCTCGAACGCGCCGCCGACGACCGCGAACTCGTCGTGCCCGCGCACTTCGCCGGCGCCGGCGCGGCCGAGGTCCGGCGCGAGGGCAGCCGCTTCGCGATCACCGGCTGGGCCCCGGCGGCCTGATCCGCGCCCGGGCCGGTGATGCCGCGGGCGGGTGGTCCAGCGGGTGGCCGGGTGGCCGGGTGGTCGAGCGGTCGGCCAGCCGGTCGGCCAGCCGTCCGGGCGGGTTCAGGCGGACAGCGCCGCCGGCGCCGGGACCGCCGCCCGCGCGGCCGCCCGCGCCCCGTCGTAGCGCTCCAGCAGCAGCTCCGCCACCTCGGGGGCGGCTCCCAGCACCCCGGCGACCAGGTCGGCACCCGCCGCGTCCGCCGCGATGCGGTCGGGCAGCAGCCCCGGTGCCAGCAGGTACGGCGAGACGGCGGTGCGCACGGCCCCGGCCGCGCGCAGGGCCGCCAGCGCCGCGGGTACGCGCGGACCGGAGGCCGAGGCGTACGCCACCTCGACGCCGGCCCAGCCCCGGGCGCGGCGCCAGCGGTCGGCCACCGCGCGGGTCGCCGCGTCGGCCGCCGGGTCCGAGGAGCCCGCGGCCGCCAGCACCAGTCCGGTCCGGGCCCGGACGGCCGCGGAGCCCACGTCCAGTCCCGCCTCGGCGAGCCGCCGCTCCAGGGCGGCGAGCAGCAGCGGGGAGGGCCCGAGCACGTCCGCCACCGGCAGCCCGGAACCGGCGGCCCGCAGCGCGCCCGGGACGTCGTGCTTGGCGTGGAAGGCCCGGTTGAGCAGCAGCGGGACCGCCACCGCCGCCCCGAGCCGCCCGACCACCTGGGGGATCCGCGGGGCGCAGTGGTCCAGGTAGGCGGTGGCGACCTCCAGGCCGGGCCGCCGCGCCCGCACCCGCTCGACGAGCGCGGCCACGGTCGCGGCGTGCCGCGGGTCGCGGCTACCGTGCGCGATCAGGAGCAGGGCGGGCGTCATCGGTCGTCACCTCACTTGGCGGCGGCCAGCAGGCCGCGGTTGCGCAGCACCCGGCGCTCGACCGGGGTGAACACCAGCAGTTCGATGGCGATGCCGACGAACAGGATCAGGACGATGCCGAGCAGCACCCCGGACATGTCGGAGAACTCGCGCTGGTTCTCCAGGTACCGGCCGAGGCCGAGGCCCAGGTCGGGGGAGGAGGCCACCAGCTCGGCGGCCATCAGCGAGCGCCAGGAGAAGGCCCAGCCCTGCTTGAGGCCGGCCAGGTAGCCGGGCAGCGCGGCCGGGATGAGCACGTGCCGGGCGCCGGTCAGGCCGGTGGCGCCGATGGTGCGGCCGGCCCGCAGGAACAGCGGCGGCACCTGGTCGATGCCGGCCACCAGGCCGTTGGCGATCGACGGGACGGCGCCGAGCAGGATCACCGCGTACATCATCCGGTCGTTGATGCCGAGCCAGATGACCGCGGCCGGCACCCAGGCGACCGAGGGCAGCGACTGCAGGCCCTGCAGCACCGGCCCGATCGCGGTGCGCACCGGGCGCACCCGGGCCACGACCAGCCCGATCGGGGTGCCGATGACGACGGCCAGCAGGAAGCCGGACAGGCCGCGCCAGACGCTGGTCCAGATGATGGAGAACAGGGTGCCCTGGTACCAGAGGTCCTGGGCGGAGTGCCACACGTCGGCCGGACTGGGCAGCTTGTAGGCGGAGGTGAGGTGCAGGCTGTACGCGCCCTGCCACAGCGCCAGCACCACCAGCACGCCGATCAGCGGCGGCAGTGCCTTGGCCCGCAACGCCTCGCCGAGCGAGCCGCGCTGGGCGGAGACGGCGTCCAGGGCGTCGAGGCCGGCGCCGACGTCCGCGGTGTCGGTGGGGGCGGCCCGGTCGGCCGGGGTCCGGTCGGTCTTGTCCAGGACCGGAGTGGTGTCAGTGCTGGCCATGGCGACGGATCTCCCCACGCAGTTCTTCGGTGATCTCGATGGACAGGTCGGCGACGCCCGCGGACTCGATCCGGCGGGGTTGCGGCAGGTCGATCCGCCACTCGCGGGCGACCCGGCCCGGGCGGGAGGAGAGCAGCACGACGCGCTGGGCGAGCCGCACCGCCTCGCGCACGTTGTGGGTGACGAACAGGACGGACAGCTGCCGTTCGGCCCAGATCCGGGTGATCTCGTCGTGCAGCACGTCGCGGGTGATGGCGTCGAGCGCGGCGAAGGGCTCGTCCATCAGCAGCACCTTGCTGCCCTGGGCGAGGGCGCGGGCCATCGCGACGCGCTGGCGCATGCCGCCGGACAGCTCGTGCACCCGCTTGCCGTAGGAGCCCTTGAGGCGGACGAGTTCCAGCAGGCGCTCGGCCTCGGCGCGGCGTTCGGCGCGCGGGACGCCGGCGAGCTTGAGGGCGAGCTCGATGTTGCGTCCGGCGGTGAGCCAGGGGAACAGCGCGTGCTCCTGGAACATCAGGGCCGGGCGGCCGCCAGGCACCTCGATGCTGCCCGCGGTGGGCCGGTCGAGGCCGGCCACCAGGTTGAGCAGGGTGGACTTGCCGCAGCCGGAGGCGCCGAGCAGGGTGACGAACTCGCCGGGCGCGACGTCGAGGGTGATGTCGTCCAGGACGGGGGTCTGCGCGCCGGGGCGGCCGAAGGACTTGTGCACGTGCGAGATCCGGACGGCGGGCGTGTCGACGGGGGCGTCGGTGCCGGCGGCGTCCGCCGAGGTGGTCAGTGCCGGGGTCATCCGGGCACCTCCTGCGTGAGTGGTCTGGCGGGTTCGGGGCCGGGGCCCGGCCCCGCCCGTCCCGGTGGGCATCGATCGTGGATCGACCGGGCGGGCGGGGGTCCGGACCGCGGAGTCGGGGAGCGGGACTCGGTGCTGCCCGGCGCTACTTGGCGCCGAGCCCGGCGTCCGCCACGGGGCTCTGGCCCTTCTCCTTGAGCACCTTGTTGAGCAGGGTGAGGTCGTAGATGCCGTTCAGGTTCGGCTTCTTGAGGAGGCCGGCGGTGACGGCGTGGTCGGCTTCGGCCTGGAGGGTGCCGGCGAGGGGGTCGTCGAGGAAGTCGATGTCGGCCCAGGCGGGGT